>JACMLM010000002.1 GCA_014379595.1 Anaerolineales bacterium | reverse complement strand
TGGAAGTTGCCTGCCGCAACAATGATCTCCGCTTGATGACGAGGAACTTTCTTTACTTGATACGCCCACTTGCGTGCGAGCTTCACAGCTGTTTCAATAGCTTCGGCTCCTGAGTTCATGGGCAAAGACATTTCGTACCCTGTCATCTCAGACAATTCTTTATATAGAAGCGGCAATTGGTCATTACGGAAAGCACGCGAAGTCAAGGTAACGCGGCTGGCCTGATCCATCAATGCCTTCAAGATTTCAGGATGAACATGTCCCTGATTGACTGCCGAGTAAGCACTCAAACAATCAAGGTATTTCTTTCCCTCTACATCATAGACCCACACCCCTTCCGCTTTCTCGATCACCACATCCAATGGATGATAATTATGTGCGCCGTACTGTTCTTCAATTTTTATATAATCTTGTGTATTCATAAGTTCACCTTTTTAAAGAATTAAACACAAATGACACCAAGGTCACGAAGGAAGAGCAAGGGATGGAGGGAATCCCTTTGTATACTTTGTGCTCTTCGTGTTTAAATGTTTTTACGCCACTTCAAATAAACGCGCGAGAATCGCCTTCTGGGCATGTAGACGATTATGAGCCTGTTGGAAGATGACTGAATGTTCTCCGTCGGCAACATCATCTGTCAACTCTTGATTGCGATGGGCTGGCAGACAGTGCATCACGATCACATCTTTATCCGCTTCTCCAACCAAATTCGCATTGACCTGATACGGAGGAAAAACTTTTTCACGCTTGGCCGTTTCTTCTTCCTGTCCCATTGAAGTCCACGTATCAGTATAAATTACATGTGCGCCTTTAACAGCCTCATGCGGGTCGCGTAGAAAATTCAATTTACTTTTTGTTTTTTTCGCAATATCTTTAGCTATTTCAACTGCCTTGGGATTCATATCGTAGCCTTCAGGAGTCGCCATTGTAACATTCCAGCCAAGCAAAGCAGAAACATGTATTAGGGAAACGGTTACATTATTTCCATCACCCACATAGCTTATGTTTAAACCTTTGGCTTTCTTGCCAAATTTTTCTTGAATGGTCAACGCATCTGCCAGGCCCTGACATGGATGGTTGTAATCGCTTAGCCCATTAACTACGGGGATATCCGCCCATTTTGCAAGCTCTACAACGTGCTCATGGTTAAACACGCGCGCCATAAGCGCCTGTACATACCCGGAAAGCACACGAGCCACATCCGCAATAGATTCACGCTTGCCCAGCCCAATCTCATTCGGTGAAAGATAAAGCGCGTCACCGCCACAATGCCTCATGGCCATATCAAACGAAATACGCGTACGCAGACTAGGCTTCTGGAAGATCATTCCGAGCACCTTGCCTTTGAAGATCGGCTTGTTGCCTTTCTTGAAATATTGTTTCTTTAACTTGACCGCAAGATCAAGCATATCCTGAATTTCATCCGATGAATAATCGGAAATCGCAAGAAAATCTTTCATACTTACTCCTCATTTTTAAAATTTATCCTACTTCATACATCATAAATCATTTACGACATATGTTGAATTATCAGCCTGCCATCTTCACCTTTTTCCAATATCGCATCAACCCATCTGCGCTCATACCTAACGGGTTTGCCAAACTATATGCTTTTATCACATCACCACTCAAATTTTGAGTAAGGCTTTGCTCCTGCATCCATGCGGAAAATTTTTCGCGTAATTCATCCAACGATGGGTCGGCTGGCATTATTTCTTCAAGCCACTTTTCTGTTTCATTTATATTTCTTTCCAACTCACTTAAATGCCATTGGGCATCATCAAAAATCCCAAAATGGGTTGGCGCAATTTTCGTGAACTTTAATTCCCTTAAACGTGTAATACTTTCACGCCATTTTCCAAAATGCAATTCAGGCGGCGGCATGGGCACACGCAAATATTGAAAGCCAGGTATCCGCACCCCGCCTACATCTCCACTAAAACAAATATCTTCAAATTGATAGGAATAATGATGATCTGCATGACCGGGCGTATTGATCACCAAAAATTTCAAATTGCCAATGAGGATTTCTTCCGCATCTTTCGGGACTGTGAGTTGATTCTCCGCAACAGGCAGGAATTCACCCCAGAGTGTTTGCATCCTATCTCCATAAATACGTGCAGCACTCGCAATGAGTTTTTCAGGATTTAATAAATGCGGTGCGCCATTTGGATGGACAACTATCTGCGCTCCCTGACGTGACAACCAACCCGCTCCACCTGCATGGTCAAGGTGAATATGCGTGAGCAGCACATGGGTAATGTCTCGGGGAGATAAACCTTCATTCGCAAGACCAGTTTCCAGTGCAGAAAGAGTCGAGCCAGGCCCGCTTTCGATCAAGACTGCGCCGTCATCATATCGAATCAAATAAGACGCAATGGCGTGCGTCTTATTTTGAAAATTTAAATCTATTGTGACAACACGGGGCTTTGCCATGTACGCATATCCTGTGAAGTGAAGTTTGAAGGAAGTTCTGAAAGCGCCTGCGCGAGGTCTGCATTACAGGCGACTAAACAAACAGGCACACGCCGCTCGCGTAACGAACGGACAAGTTTATCAGTTCCAGATTGTCCGCCAAATGTTTCTGTATCCAATAATACAACAACGGGACGAAGATAACGTCTTTGCAGATCATCCACTGCAAGCAAAAGGTCGGGGCGCGTTGTGGGTGTAATAAGAATCGCGCTTGAGCCTTGCGGCAATTGTGAAGCCTGCGCAGCAACAAGCGCTGCAATGGAAAGGTCACCATTGGCTTCAACGAATGCAAGTGTTTCTAATATCTTGGCTTCCTGCCTCTCGCTTCGTTCGGCATGATGAACAGTAAAAGCCTGTCCTGCGCTTACGTATCCTACTGAACGACGTTGAGCAATAAAATAATGGGCCAATGAAGCTGTGATACTGATCGAATATTCCAGTGTGGATGGCGGCAATTGAAACTTTGGTCTTCGCCCAAACAACATTGACTCCACAGATACTTCATCATGTTTATACTGTTTTTCAGCGTGAACGTTTTTCTGCGAATCAAGATATAGCCATACTTCGGCTTGCGGATCTTGTTCGAATTCCTTCACCATCAAATGATTGCGGCGAATGCTCGTAGGCCAGTGAATTCTTTTCACAGCATCACCGTGGACATATTCACGCACGCCCGCCGCATGAGGAGTGATATCCGAAGATTTTCTACGAATTACTTGTCCGCCGGGCAAAAGGCCGGGCGGGAATAGAAAAGACTTTATTTCAAAAAGCATTGGGAGCACAACAAGAGTCTGTATAGCGGCTATCTCTTTCCATGAACGAAATACACCAAACGGATCACCTGTGGAAACACGCGTAGGGCCAAGTGGAAAAGCACCGCGCTGCGTAAGCCATGTACGCGCCAGATAAGTCCGTTTTTGGCGGCCAATGACTAATGTCAGGATACGTGACCCGGAAAGAAATGGAATCGCAGATTGATTAAGAACTTCTATCCATGGAGCAATGACGCGGCTGCCATTTATTACTTCAAAGTGCTCTTCAAAGATATCTCCCACATTTGCGCGTTGCACGCGAGCATTTCTTTTCAAACGTAAGCCACTTGCCACCCAGCGAGTCCATACCCATGCTCCTACCCCCAACAAAATGCCTAGATAAAGAAAACGGGAATAGACTGTGGCACCTGTGACCATAGTCCCTACGATGCCAACAACTAATAACAGGGCGATAAGGATTCGCCCAGATCTCATTTAGCAGACTTCTTTCTCGTAGACTCAGTTGCAAATTCCCCGCCCGGCACCGGCGTAGCATGGACAACTTCCTGCACGATGCGGTCTGAACTGAGGTCACGCAAGCGGGCAGCAGGACTCACAATAATTCGATGGGCCAGCACTGCTGAGGCTAATGCCTGAATATCATCTGGCAGGACGTGATCGCGTCCCATTAATGCGGCACGAGCCTGCCCTGCGCGAGCCAAAGAAAGGCTGCCACGTGGGCTTGCTCCTAGATATACATCCGTACTCTGGCGAGTCTTTGTTGTCAATTCAACAATATATTTTTTGATGAGCGGGGAAATAAAAATCTGTTTCACATCATCGATTGCCTGCAAAATCTCTTTTAGTTTTACAACAGACTTTAATGTGACAAGCGGATGCTGTAATTGCTGATCATCTAATACGCGTATCTCATCAGACATAGACGGATAACCCAATCGCAAACGAAGCAGGAAGCGATCCAATTGTGCTTCCGGAAGCGGAAATGTCCCTTCATATTCAATCGGATTCTGTGTTGCCATGACCATGAATGGTTTTGGCAAAATATGTGTCGTGCCATCCACTGTTACCTGACGTTCTTCCATGGCTTCTAGAAGCGCGGCTTGAGTTTTCGGCGTAGCACGGTTGATCTCGTCTGCAAGAATGATCTGACCAATCACAGGCCCAGGGCGAAATTCAAATTTATTCTTTTGTTGGTTGTAAATGGAAACGCCCGTTACGTCACTTGGAAGCATATCGGGAGTAAATTGGATACGATTAAATTCGCAATCCAACGAACGTGCCAAACTGCGCGCCAACATTGTCTTCCCCACACCAGGCACATCCTCGATCAACACATGTCCCTGACATAGTAAACCAATCACGATCAATTCAATTGACTGTCGTTTCCCCACAATAACTTTCTCCAAATTCTCTGCTACACGCTCGCTAAATGCCTTAATATCTGCCATGAAAAAATATCCTTTCAAAAAGAGATAATTGATTCTATCATGCAGCTTGCCATGTGGGCATTTTTTGAACCCCTTAAGAGTTGCATATATATGACACCAGAGTATTGATACTGTAAGCAAATCAAAACAAAAGACAGTACTTGCGAGGGTTGCACAATAAGTAGTAATTTCATGTAGTAAACAAGCCTTCAAGAGTTTAGTGCTGTATTTTTATCTCCTAAAGACAAATCGTGTATAATTTTGGTTCTGCCTCAGTAGCTCAATGGATAGAGCGCCTGACTTCGGATCAGTAGGTTCCGGGTTCGACTCCTGGCTGGGGCACCTAAATATAGCGAGAAAGATTTATTGCACTGCCATATATAGGCAAAAAAGGACGCCATTTGATGGCGTCTTTTTTTACTACAGCTAACCATATTAGCCAACCTTCTGAGTGGATGAAATATATGAAGGTTTACTTTCTCCCAATTTCATTAACTCACTACTCAGTGAAGGTGATAACCACAGGATTCTCGAATAACGAGTTGTGGTTGTAGAATAATTTTCCGGGGCAATTGATCAGGGTTTTCAATAAGATTGAGCAACAATTGCACAGCTTCTTCACCAATTTGCCGGGGCGAGACTGCCATAGTGGTAAGCGTAGGGTGTGTCATCGCTGATTCAGCAACATCATCAAAACCAATTACAGCGAAGTCACTCCCTGGCTGCAATCTCATCGACTGCAGGCCAAGCATTACACCAAAGGCCATAACATCATTGAAACACAGGCAGGCTGTAGGTTTATCAGGGAGTTGCAAAAGTTGACGAATGGCATCGGAACCACCTTCACGCGTTGTTGACGTAGTCACAACGAACGATTCATTGATAGGCAAGTGGTGATTTGTTTGCGCTTGCCGCCAACCCTGTTCGCGCTCTTTCCGTGAGGATATATTCAGTGGACCACCGATAAAAGCAATCTTGCGGTGACCCAGTGAGATCAGGTGTTCCACTGCGACTCTTGCCCCGACTATATTATCCGCACCCACGTAATCCGCCTCAATGCCGGGGAGATAACGCGCAAAGAGGACAAAAGGCAATCGGGATCTTTGAAGTTTTTCAATTGTCGCCAGCGGGGTACCGCGTGCCGGACATAATAAAATGCCATCAGCAGAATATTCCTGCATGGTGGATAACAGCTGTTCCTGCTTACTTAACATTTCCGACGTATTAAATAGGAGTGAAACATAATTGGCCCTGTCCAGCTGGGCTCCAATACTCACTGTCATTTCCGCAAAAAATGGATTGGTAATGTCAGCAACAACCAGGCCTACGGTGTGCGATTTCTGTGATCGCATATTCGCTGCAGCGCGATGATAAACATAACCGAGATCTTGCATCACTCCCTGAACACGTTTACGAGTGCCCTCGGCTACCAACGGACTATCGCGCAACACCAGCGACACGGTGGCACGTGAAAGCCCCGAAGCATTGGCAACATCAAGCAGCGTCACGCGTTTTGAGGTTTGTTTCAGGTTTGGCATAGTATTTTGCTCAAGTAATTATCATTTTATAGTAGGTATATTCTTAACTTTTTCTTCTCTGTGTACAAACCTACATAAACAATGGAGATAGGCATGGATCGAAAAGCTTGGAAAGAGGCTAGCGTGTATCACCCAGAAACGAGTATCGGTTAATTCAAAACGATTTTCAGTGACCCCCGGTCTGGGCGTCTGTTAGAGACGCAGGTTATTCAGGCATTTATTCGTTGTTGTGCTACTGAAGCGGATGATCCCTTTGGGAATGCCGGAAAGCTAAAAAGTAGTTCCTTCTGCAAAGACTGCTTAACCTTTCCGATAATCGATGCGAGTATTCTGCCTATTCATCGTTTTATACACCAACGGCCACTCCCTATTGTTAAACAGTTTCCCTTTTTACTTTTCTAGCATAACAATCAAGCCAAATAATACCCACAATAAAAAGTCCCACGAGGAGTTGCTGTATATACGAATCGATATTAAGCATATTGAATGCATTTGATAGGATACCAATAAACATGACGCCAAGCAGAGACTTAAAAGCTCCACCAATACCACCTGCAAATGAAGTGCCGCCAACCACAACAGCAGAAGCTATATACAATGCAGTTTGATCACCATAAGTTGAATTGCCTGAATTAACCCATGACGACAACATTACTCCAGCAATTGCAGCAGTCACACCACTAATAACGAAGGTCAAAGTTTTAGTTGGTAAAACATTTATTCCCGAATACTTTGCCACTTCATAATCGCCACCAATTGCGTAACAATTTCTACCAAATGATGTGCTTCGCAACAGCCAAACAACAACAATCACGGTAACGATCATCACTAGCACCAAGGCTGGCACTACACCAAATAATTTGTAATTTGCAAGGTTTTGAAAAGCAGGATTTTCACCTGAAATCGGACGGGCCGTGGTTAATTCTTGCGCCACCCCTGTCAGCAACACGCCCATTCCCAATGTAATAATAAAAGGCTCCGTGTTTTGATAAACGGTTAAATATCCGTTTATCGCGCCAATTGCAGCTCCAAACAGGATTGAGACAAGTACCGCAACTGGTATTGAAACACCTGAATTAATTAATTTGATGGCAATAATACCGGAAACGGTCATCACTCCGCCAACGGATAAATCAACGCCGCCTGCAACCAAAACCACAGTAAATCCCATAGCAACGATCAACAGGGTGGAATTCGAGTTAATCAGGTCGATAAGGTTGTACCTTGTATAGAATGGGGTTTTAAAAAACAGCATGGTAATGAATATCAGCAGCATGGCTATAGGAGCCTTCTGTGCAGAAAAAATATTCTTTATGGGTTCTGTTATTTTTGTGTTCATCGTCAGTTTCCTTCCGAATATTGTTTCCGGTTATCCAGCCAAATTGCCAGGATTAAGATTGCACCTCTAAGCATGTACTGTATATAAGTTGTAACGCCCAGAAGGTTTAGACAATTGGACATCATTATGATTAACAAAGTTCCAATGACCGTCCGAAGAACGCTGCCCTTCCCTCCCAGTAAGGCTGTTCCACCAACAACCACAGCTAAAATTGCCTGAGTCTCATAACCTTTTCCCATAATAGGTGATGCTATGGTAACTCTTGATGCTAAAACCACTGCTCCAATCGCTGCCATTATCCCTGAAACTGCATAAATAAAAACAATGGTTTTTTCCGTTGGAATCCCAGCCAAACGTGCAGCTGTCATATTTCCCCCGGTCAAACAAATCGACCTTCCAATATGAGTTCTACTCTCTATGATATAGAGAATAAGGAGACATACGAGGAAAATGATGAAAGATACTGAAACTGGACCAACAAACCTCTCGCCTATTGCAGTAAAGATTGAATAATCAGTTTTTGAATAAGTAAGAAATACAGGTGCGGCGGCAGTATAAATTAATGCCACTGCAGTAAAGACCACACTCATACCATACGTTAAAAATAAAGCCTCTGACTGCTTGAAGGCGCCGCCTTTGATAATCAGAAAGCTGTTTAGTAGTCCGCAAATTAATCCAATTACAACGCCAACCATTAAGGCAGCAACTTGTCCAATGGGGTCAATCAGCGATACGGTAACAACAGCCACAAGAGAGATAATACCGCCAACGGATAGGTCAATAAAACCTCCCATAATAATAAATGTCATTCCAAGCGACAACATGATCAGGGGGCCAAACTGACGCATGATATTTTGAAGATTCCCAACAGTAAGGAAATTTGGTTCAACAAAAGATGTAATAATCGCTAATATAAAGATTCCCAATATAATGAGATTATTCCTGGCGAAAGCAATTATCGATTGTGTTGTTATTTTTTTGTTCACTGTTTTTTTCCTGTTAGAATTCAAAAGCTTTTGCCATAATTTCATCAGCCGAAGCCAGCAATGGATCAAATTCACCGGTGATTCTTCCATTGCAAATTGTAATTACTCTATTGCTCATGTTTAATACTTCAGGCAATTCAGACGAAATTAAAATAATCGAGCCACCCTCTTCAACGATTTTCTTCATTAATAAATAAATTTCATATTTAGCACCCACATCAATACCCTTTGTAGGCTCATCAAGAACTAATATTTTTGGTTTTAATTCCAGCCATCTACCCAGGATGGCTTTTTGTTGATTCCCACCGGAAAGCAGCTGAATTCTGGTTTTTCCAGAGGGTGTTTTAACATTAAGGGCTTTAATTTGTCTTTCGCTAATATCTCTTTCTTTCTTCTCGTTGATAAAACCATAATAAGTCAATTCACCCAGGCTGGCTAGTGAAATATTTTTATCGACCGAAAACTGCAGTAATAATCCCTGAATTTTCCTATCCTCAGGTACCATCGCAAGACCATTTTTGATCGCATCTATTGGATTATTTATGTTAACGAACTTTCCATCCACCTTTATACTCTTTTTCTTGACCTTATCTGCTCCAAAAAGTGCTCTTACAGTTTCTGTTCTTCCAGAACCTACCAGCCCCACGAACCCTAATATTTCACCTTTTTTTAAGTTGAAGTGCACATTTTTTAATAATTTTGTATTAATATCTTCAACTTCCAAAATCATTTCGCCAACACTATTTGGACGAGGAGGATATTCATTTTCAATCGTTCTACCAACCATCATGGAAATCATTTCATTTCGAGATATTGCATCAATATTTCTCGTAGCAATCACGTGACCGTCTCGCATGACAGTAACAACATCGCAAAAATTAAATATTTCATCTAATTTATGGGTTATATAAATGATTGAAATTCCTTTATTTTTTAGATCATGGATAATTTTTATTAATTCCTGCATTTCATCGGCCGTAAGACTACTACTGGGCTCATCCATAATAATAAGTTTCGAATCAAAAGATAACGCCTTTGCAATTTCGATCATTTGTTTATCTGAAACACTTAATTCAGAAACTTCTTTTTCTGTATCAATTTTGCATCCTATGCTATCCAGTAGAACACGCGCTTTTGCGTGCACTTCTTTTCTTCCACCCATTTCACTAAACCTGCCTAAGAAAACATTTTCCCCTACAGTCATTGTATTAACTAGATTTAACTCCTGATAAATAATACTTAATCCCATTTTCATTGATTGAACTGGAGTAATATCTTCAATCTTATTTCCATCAAAGAAAATTTCTCCGCTATCTTTTTGATAGACCCCGGATAATATTTTCATCAACGTGGACTTTCCTGCCCCGTTTTCTCCGACGATTCCATGAATAGTGCCTCTGAAAACTTCCAGGGACACTCGATCTAATGCTTTTACACCTGGAAAGGCTTTGCTTACCTCTTTGATTTCAAGAATTGGATCAGAATGGTTTTTATCCATGGAAAATTCCTTATACAAAAAGTTTCTCTACCGTACAAACTTGCATCTTGGATGTATGGTAGAGAACCGCAGAGATTCAGAATAAATCTCATCCCTGAAATTCAGGGATGAGATTTATTTTATCTTAGACTATTACCATTCGGGAGGAGTGAAATTACCAAAAGTGTCCTTGGTAATGAGATCGAACGGAACGATATTATCAAATTTAGCTGAAGCATCTTTAGCGAGGAAAAGGTTGGCAATTTCCATGGATTTCATGGCGATTGTTTCTACATTCTGACCAATCGAATTATAGTTTTTCCAACTCTGAACCTGTTCAAATGCGACTGCATTGCCATCAACACCGAATACCAATACATCTTCCATGCCAGCGGCTTTGAGGGCATTGATCACACCGGTAGCACCATTATCCCAATGGCAAAAGACAAACTGGATTTCATCGCCATACTTGGTGACCATGTCTTCTGCAATGGCTTGCGCCATAGCCGCATCCCACTGCTGGGGATTCTGATAATCCAACACTTTGATTTCTGGATGGTCCGCAAGAGCTGTTGTGAATCCGTCATGGCGATCAATTGCAGCTGGATGACCAGCCTGGCCACCGATTTCAACGCCAGTTGCGCCATCTGGGAACAGATCCAGGATTCCCTGTACAACAACTCCACCTGCCTGCTTATCATCAACAGCTACAAAGAACGTGGAATCACCAGGGGCTGCGGCTGCCATGAAAATACCGACAACCACGCCAGCTTCCTGTGCGGCTTTCATAGCCGGGACGATTGCCAGAGCATCGTTAGGGTTAACGATAATGACGTCGGCGCCTTGCGCCACAGCATTGTTAATAGCTTTGGTTTGTTCTGCAACATCTGCTTTGCCGTCTAACATACTGACATCAAAGTTATATTCTGCGGCGTGCTTTTGGAACATTTTGAAACCAAAAGCCTGGGATGGGTTTGACGCTGAACCGGGAATAAACACCAGTGTATTGTTTCCACCTTCAGCGGGTGCTTCAGTAGCAGCAGCACCGCCTCCGCAGGCAGACAACATAACGGCGATCAACATGAGTATGCTTAATAACTTGAACTTATTCATCTGATTCAATCTCCTCTTTCATAACATTATTTTGGATTTAGAATTAAACAGACCAGGGAAAGTTCTATGATGAGTTATTATCTTTAAGGTGCCTCCTTGTCAGGATATTGCCATTCTGAAAATAGAGCTCAAAACTATAAAATGTAAGTTTTGAGTTTGGCACAATGTTTCTTAGATCGATCTAAATTTGCTAATAGAAAACTTTTAACTTTTCTTGGATGAGCAAGGAAACTGGCTATTAACATCTTATAATCGCCCAAAATTAACCAATTTTCCATTAGATGGATCTAATTACGATTATAATATAGTACCCCCATCTTCTTGTCAAGGTTGCATAAGAACTTCGTTCACAAAATGAACGAAGTTCTTAGTTTTTTTGATGTTTGGCTATTGATTTATCAAAGTCGCGCGATATAATGAATTTTACATTGCCGGTTGTGAGATAAAAAGATTCCGATGTAGAGGCTTAAATTCGTGAGTAAAGATTATTCTTCTGCTATAAGTAACAAATCCGGTTTAATAGCTCCAATATTGGTCGATTCAGCTGAAGCTGAAATCATGCGGGCTTTACGCCGCCAAGGGCGCATCTCAAGGAGTGAAATTACTAGTATTACTGGATGGTCAAAAGCAAAGGCCTCACAGGAAATACGTAGTCTCGTCAACAGGGGCCTTTTAGTAGAAATAGGCGAAGGTGTCTCACAAGGCGGACGCAAACCAGGATTATTACGCATCAACACCCAACTTGGTTACATTGTAGGAATTGATATCGGAGCCATTAACTTGCAAATTGCGATAGCAGATGTAACAGGGTTAGTTGTTCAGCAACGTTCAGAGCCAACAGACGTTCATTTGAGACCGGAGTCTGTTCTAGGCCGCTGTAGTGAATTGATCACTGAGATGGTAATTGCACAGGGAGCAACCCCAGGTCAGATCCTCGGAATCGGAATAGGAGTACCGGGTCCCGTTGATTTTGCGCAGGGAGTACTGGTAGCTCCCCCGCTAATGCCCAAGTGGGAAAACTTTCGTATTCGAGGCTTCTTCAAAGAAGCATTTCCATCAGCGTTTGTAGTTGTAGACAATGATGTGAATATTATGGCATTGGGAGAACAGCGCGCCGGAGATGGCGCAAACGTCGATCATTTTATTTTTATCAAAATAGGCACCGGGATCGGTGCGGGGATTATCTCTAATGGAAAGATCCACCGCGGCAGTGATGGTTCCGCTGGCGATATCGGCCATATTTGTGTGG
>JACMLM010000019.1 GCA_014379595.1 Anaerolineales bacterium | reverse complement strand
TTACATGTTGTCAGGCGTCAAGGAATTTTGGGTGGTAGACCCTGTGAAGCAGACTGTGCTGCTTTATGGGTTTAAGGACTTTCAGATTGATGTTTTCACTTCATATAAAAATGATGAGGTAATTCAATCTTACTGGTTTGAAAAGCTTGAGGCTTCTATCAATGAAGTTTTTAGTATATAGGATGAACACTAAGTACAAGACACAATCCCGGTGATCGATGGCAAATTCGAATTCACCTTCGGCCCGGCGGCGCTTCATGACATTGCACAAACCTACCATACGACGAACACGAAAAGTGGCAATAGAAAGGAAGTCATGATTTTATACATGTTAAAAATATTATATTCAGTATAGGTAATACTTGAAAAGGTACTAAATAAATGCGAAAAAAAGGAAAGGGAGTGTATTCCATGATGCAAGAGGAGGATTCTATGAAAAGTTTTTTAGATTTAGCGTCTACAAGAAGGAGTATTAGAAAATTTGAGGAGATAGATGTGCCTGAATCGGATATTGAATATTTCATTCATGCTGCCGTCAGTGCGCCAAGCGGTTGTAACAGCCAATGTTGGAAATTTATCGCTATAAAAGACCGGAATATTATAAAACAAATTGAATTAACAGTTATAAAAAAAATAGAGAGCATTTTGGAGATTAAAGGGGATGAATTATCTCAGGACTACATCTCTTCTAAAAGAAAAATGGTAAGCTTTTTTGCCAATGCGCCAGTTGTCATAGCAGTATTTATGACAAAAGCAGATTTTTACGATTCTATATTTATATCTGCATTAAAGGGGCATGGATATGACGACGAGGGGATCATGAACATTTTTGCAAACTATGATATCCTTTCTATAGGAGCTGCAATACAAAATATGCTACTTGCTATCCATGAAAAGGGTTATGGAGCATGCTGGATGAATGAACCCGCAATTGCAGGTAAGGAAATAAATGAGATTTTAGGGGTGCCATTGGAACAGAAGTTTATTAGTATTATACCTGTAGGTGTTCCTGCTTACACGCCAAAGAATAAGCGAATGAAGAAAATTGATGAAGTGTTTAGAATCCTATAGGTTTAAAGGATAGAAACTATATAAAACAGGTGTAGTGAATAATGTACTATTAAATTTTAAACTCATTAAGGAATCCATATTCTTTATGGGAGAACCTAAATATTTCTATTATATACAGGTTATAACTTGGCTCGTGAAGGAACTGGGGTGGGCGGCAATAATATACTTAGCAGACATTGCTGGTGTTAAAAAAGAGTTACACGAAGCTGCCATAATTGACGGGGCAGGTAGGTTTAAAAGAATGTGGTATGTGACGATACCATCAATATCAACAACTATCGTTACTCTTTTAATATTAAGAATAAGTGGACCACTCAATACAGGCTTTGACCATGTATATGTTTTACAAAATGCACTAAATATCAGCCATAGTAAAGTTATTGATACTTATGTTTATAAAATGGGTACTCGGGAACAGCGTTTTTCATATGCAACAGCCGTTGGGCTTATGAAGTCGGTAGTGGCAGTTATATTATTAACCAGCTCAAATTTCATAACAAAGAAAATATCGGATATATGTAATACCAACAATGTTTAGTTTCTACTAGGTACTTATATTTCAAGCTTTTTTTAGAGAAATTCCTGAAGCAATTAATGAATCGGCAAAGATGGATGGTGCAGGTGAGTATAGAATACTCCCGATATATGCAAGTGTAAAGTTAGACTAGTCCTTTCTAAAATTTCGAGAGTGGATGTCTTTACAGTAATCAATTACTTATGGTAAAATGTTATTGCAATACTAGTTAAGTTAAGTTAAGTTAATTTAATTTAAGTTATGCTATGCTAATTCAATTCCATTTCTATGTACCACAAATTTTTTGGCTACTCTATGTACTCATTTTATAAAATTTAGATTGGGGGAGAAAAAATGAAAAAAATACTACTTATGTTCTTTTTTATTACAACCTTATGTCTACCAATACATACTTTCGCTGACACGAATATTAAAGTGATGCTAAATAATCAATACATGACCTTTGAGACGGCTCCGTTTATTGAGAACGAGAGGACATTAATACCTCTTCGAGCCATAGCAGAAGCTTTAAATATAAAAATTGATTGGGATGCCAAAACAAAAACAGTGATTGCAACAAAAGAAGATCGAATTATTGAATTAAAGATAGGGAATACAAATGCAGTTATTAATGGAATGAAAATAGGGCTTGATGCCCCTGCCCAAATCATAAAAGATAGAACTTTCGTTCCATTAAGATTCTTAAGTGAATCGCTTGGTGCCAATGTTCAATGGTACGCGAACTCAAATACCATAATAATCACCTCAACCACGGTAAATCCCGATCTAATAATGACTGAATCGGCGAACATTCACATGATCGACGCGGGCAATACGGAATATGGAGACTGGACTTCGGATATCGCTGCATTGCCTATAAAATGGCAATCTGGTGCACAGTTGCAGTTTCAAACAACGCTTCGAATTAGCGACGCGCATCTAGAAAAACTGGCCGAAAAGAAGATTAAAACGGATGGATTCGTAATGCTTGTTACTGCGGAACGTACATTTGATGCTGGCGGCGTCATCCGTTTAGCCAGTGACGAGAAAATGTCAACGCTTTTTACCGCGACAGGTCTACCCATTGAAGGAGGAGTACAAGGCGCCGTGACGAAACGCTACGGCTATGGATTTCGCACGCCTGTAGATGAACTTGTGACGGTGCCACTGTCGGCGACGGAAAAAACAACGGATGGGTGTCTTATCACCTTCAATATTTCAACCAAACTCCCCGACGATCTACCCCCTGGCTTGTATCGCCTGCGTTTTGACTATGGTGTCACCGCAAACAAGAAACTAAGCAATCTAAATGGTCAAGCGTTTGCACAGCGCGGATTTCCAAAGGGACCTTGTGACTCAGAATCCTACTCGCCACCTATCCAAGCCAGCGCCAAACACGTCAATGGCCAAATGGTTGATGCCAGTACGATTAGGCCACGCATTCCCTGGGTACTTCTTGGCAATTACAATTCCAATGGATATCGCGGCATGGTTGCAGAAGAAGACAAGCCAAACTTTGGACTTTCTGCGCGCAATATTATTCAAGACGATGTAATTTTGCCATTGTACGACGAGAACAACACGAAAAACAAACTTTCCTACAATCTTGAACCGCAGTTTCCAACGGACTTGATTGATGATCGCCAGAATATTCCATGGGATTACACCAAGGGAATTCTTTCGATTCAAGTGACCTCCCCTGACGGCATAACTACAGATCTCGGCTCATCACCATTTATTGCAAAAGCGGGGCAATTTCCCACAACAAAAAACACAAAGTTCACACAGTGGAAACCGCAGATGTATGGAGAGTACATCGTCAAAGCAACAGGATGGATAGCAGACACTTATGGCAATCGTTATGATGGTGGAGGAACATACAAATTTTGGATAGCGAAGCGGATGACTCTGGCAACCGCTACGTTCCAAGGTCAGTCTTACCCTGTTGGAAATCGCTATGGGCGTGACATTGGCTTTTCCCCTGCAGTCCCTGCTGATGTTGAAGTGACCGCATCATTATATGTTAATTCAGATCCGAAAAATGTAAAAACAGTTTCATACTCAGGAAAAGCATCCCTCAGTGGAGTTTTCGGTGCTGCTCAAGGCATGAAACCGCTGATGTTTGATGCACCAGGCGAATACAGCGCGAAAGTCCTTGCCAAGTATACAGATGCCGACGGACATCTTTGGGTTGAATCTATGCGCCACACCGGCGTTATATATCCACAAGACACATCCATTGTGGCTCATGGTAAAATGGTACAAGTAGGAAAAAATCTGGTGGAGCGAGGCGATACGAACCTTGAGGGGTGGTCTGATCCCCAAACAGGTGAAACAAAGCTTGAGCACATTAATTTTCCTTACAACTCAGGCGACGTACTTTTAATCGCCAGCGAAGGGCAGGGCGCCAACAAAATAGAGCCTGTGATGTCTTGGGCAACCAAGGATAACCCTGCTCCATACGATCCGAAAATTCAAGGAATTGGCTTGACGAACGTGCGAATTCAAACATCCAATGGATATTCACCACATCTTTTTCCTGAATATATCACCGATTGGATGTACTATTATGCCAGCGCACCGCGACCTGGCTTTATGGGGCGCTTTCTTGTTGGCGAAAACGGCGCACGCGCACCATACTGGCCAACCAGTAGCACTAATTTCGGTGGACAGATCAACTCATCAAGTAATGGTGATGCACCCGGAGATATTTATCGCTTACTTGGCGGTGTGGTCATTCGAAAGAAAGATGAAGCACCACTTTATGCTGGCTATATGGCGAATGCGTTCATTCTACCAAAAGATTCGAAGGACAATCGCGTCATCGCACCAGGCTCAGAAGACATCCTAGGTTCAACGGGACAAATAGCGAGAGTCTTTCTTGCCATGAATGCTAGGCCAGGGATGGTGTACGATGTTGGCACTTCATTTGCCCCTGCATTACAAATTGACCCTATGGTGCCTCTTAACATAACCTTCACACTCACCTATCCCGACGGGCGAAAGGTTGTTGCGTCAGGTATTGCAGACTCAACGGGCTCTTTTGTTGGCAAAGATCGTTGGACGCTGGACGTGCCGGGCGTATATCGGTACACCATTGACAGTGATTGGAATGGATACAAGGCTCTGGTTCCCGGCATGCCGCAAGAAGGCGGGGAGATGTATGTAATCGAAAAAGAAAAGCCAGCAGGCGCGACGGGTATCACTTTCAACCTGCCGGCACTTTCTAAATTTGACTCTGCAAAAGGGACTAAATTTGTTGGAAACAGCACTGCCAAGGAGATCAATTTCGCGGTGATCATTCCTGGTGCAGTCTTGATGCAAAGCACAATCCCGGTAATTGATGGCAAATTTGAATTCAACTTTGATCCAGCAGCGCTCCATAATATTGCGCAAACCTATGACACGACGAACACGAAAAGTGGCAAACCTGAACTGGGAGATGTGGTCCATCTTACGTTCTTCTCTGAAGAGACGACACCAAGTGACATAACATACCACTCCTTTGTGCGGTTGATTATTCGAGGAAATACGGTGCATTATGCACGATAACCATAAGGCAGATTGATACTAATTAGCGTTAAAAAAGTCAGAAATACCAGCATGCAATCCTTGTAAACGAAGGTTTCCATTCTTATATATCTATCATTTTCTTCGCTAATT
>JACMLM010000018.1 GCA_014379595.1 Anaerolineales bacterium | reverse complement strand
GAGTCCCACATCCATTTGCATAATGGTCACGCCTGTTTCTTCATCCCCGGCAAGGATCGCTGCATTAATAGGCGCCGCGCCCCGCCAGCGTGGAAGCAATGAAGCATGCACGTTGATACAACCATAACGCGGCAGATCCAAGACATCTTTTTTGAGGATCTGACCAAACGCCGCAACAACGATCAAATCAGGATTCCACGCGCGCAGTTGTTCCATAGACTCAGGAGTGCGCAATTTTTCTGGCTGCATGATCGGGATATTTAGTTCAAGCGCAAGAGTTTTTACTGGCGGCGATTTCAACTCACGCCCACGGCCTGAAGCACGGTCTGGCTGTGTAACCACACCAACGACGTTATAGTTCTGCGAAAGGATACGCAACGTTGGCAATGCAAAATCAGGCGATCCCATGAATACTGCTCGAATGGACATCATGTGATTTTACTTCCTGTTATCTAAAATTGGAACGAACACAAATGCACAGTACCAAAGTATGAAACAATGGATTTGCGTTTTACCTTGAAAGGTTGTAAAATAATTGAAAATCAAACCAACTTATTCGGAGGAATAAATCATGTCTCAAGAACCAATGTCATCTGATATTACCAGTGACGATAAACTGTGGGCGATGCTCGGCTATTTGATCCCTATTATTGCAATCGTTGCTCTTGTTATGGAAGATAAAAAGAATCGTCCATACGTGAAGTTCAATGCAGTGCAATCCATTGTTGCAACCATAGTAATCACCATTATTTCAACGGTTACTCTGGGCTGTGGCTCGATTTTATTCCTCGTCTTGCTGTGGTGGGCTTATCAAGCCTATCAAGGTCAGGATGTGAAGATCCCTGTAATCAGCGATTTCATTCGCAATCAGGGTTGGGCATAACTTTCCCCCTTTTCTAATAAAAAAATCCCACAGTTTCTTACTGTGGGATTTTTTATTTAATTTTGAGAGCCACTACGGAATGCTGCCTGCAAGGTCCGAACCAAGCCTGATCTCAATATCTACTGTGGAATTCGGGTCAGGAGCAAATCTGATCTGTGTATGGGAAATTCCAAATACACTTTGTAAATATCTTAAGGTATAAAGCTTAGGGCCATATACCACGACAATCGTTGAGTTATAAACGCCGTCGGCTGCACCAATTTCAGTTACACTCATTCCCTGAGATTGGAAAAATTGACCTGCACGTTGATCAAGACCGGGGGTGAAAGTTCCATCTACAATTCGCACACGTGCTTCTTCTGCACGCATTAATGAAGCGGGGTCACCTTGGGCAATGGGGCTAAGCGGGCCAGTTGAGGTGAATATCTCATCTCGCAATATTCGGATCTTATCCGCGATCGGTTTCATGACGCTGGCAGCCTCTCCTCCAAGAACAGTATTATCAAATGTAACCATGGTAGTATCAATTACACCCTTCTTGATACTCTGAGCTGAAATATCCTTGCCGAGTACAGCTAACTTGATGGCATCCTCAATAGACATATTTGTTTTAATACCGTAGGAAAACTTCTGGTACATCTGCGGTGCCTGGGCTATCATGGCTGGGAATATCGCAGGATCAAACACCTTTTTTTGCAGGGCAAGGATCACTTCCTGTTGGCGTTTGGCACGATCAAAATCACCGCCTGAAGTTTTACGGTTGCGGGCATAAGCCAGCACGATCCAACCCTTACACAATTCTCTGACACCACCTGTTGTGAGTTTAACTTTATCTGTGCCCGAACCGATCGGGTCAAGGGTGAGCGTTTCAGTAGGATAGACTTCAATACAACCTGCGGTATCAATCAACTCTTCAACAAGAGCAATGAACACGCCAAAGTCGACCTGCACATAATAATCTACTGGAACGCCGATAAACTGGGAAACGGTTTTCATAGAAAGAGCCGGGCCGCCGCCCGGTAATTGGGAGCCTTCGCCGCTGGCATATGCAGTATTAATACGACTATATCCAAAACCCGGAATATTCACCCACATATCACGCGGGATAGATAACATCCCAGCTGTCTTACTAAGTGGATCAATGGTAAGCAACATCAATGTATCAGAACGTGGAGGACCAACTTGCCCAATATCGCGTGCATCCAAGCCAATAAAGAGGATATTGATACGGCTGGCACCATCCCAGGCAGGAGGTAACGCCGCTTCAGGAATAATAACGGGCGTAGGCGGAGCCTGCGGAATCGGTGTACCCTCAGGGTTTTCAACGAACTCAGTTGTACCTTCCCCGCCACCAGCACAACTTGCAGGAGAAATGCCTGGCAAGTTTGCAACTTCAAAGCAAGTTGTAAAGTTACGCACAACGACAAATGCGATAATACTTATTACTATTGCCACTCCCCAAAAAATACCTTGCTTAAGAGATGGGCGGCCAAATTTGGGGAATTTTATTTTTTTCAAAAATTCAAATCGATTCATATTTTCATAACCTCAGGGCTTAATATATACCATATCCAGCCCAAGTCGTTCCAGGCCTTCCTGCGCCCAATACTGCAACAGCGCAGATTCTTCACTTAGTGATTTCATCATTATGGGGATTGCACGGTGATCGCGAATTTCAGCTAATGCACGCAAAGCCCGTATTTTGATAGCTGTCGGCGCTTCTTTCATAACCTCAAGCAGGCTTAGCACCGAGGGACATCCAATTTTCACCAGGGCATTTCCTGCTAAACCCGCTGTAAGTGAATCTTCATCTGCGAGAGCTTTGATCAACGAGGGGATTGCACTTTCATGTGGGTGATCACTTATGCCTAGCGCAGCAGCGGCACGTACTTCCGGAGCTGAGTCGTTGAGGAGCGGCAGCAGGTCTTCGGTCCGTGTGTGAGACGATGCTGCCAGGGCACGGACCGCCCACCAACGAGAATCAGTTTCTTCGGCGCGAGTCAATTCTAGTAACGCTGGCATCCCATCTATTCCCAATTCTAAAATCGCTGGAATAGATTTTTCTGCGCGGGTGTCGTCTCCACTGGTTAATTCAGCCAGCAAATCTTGCATAATTTATTTGGCAGGTGGTGGAACAGGAAGTGCATCCTGCGCTGTGTTGATCCACTTATCCCCTTCGTCGATCAACATTACAGGGATGTCATCTACAATTGGATATTTGCGGCTGCAATCCTGGCAAATAAGCCAGGTATCTTTATGTAAAACAAGCATACCGTCTTTTTCACGGACGCAATTAGGGCAACGTAAAATTTCAAGTAGTTCAGTGCTTACCATGTAATCTCCTTTTCAAGAAAAGATTGTACCATCTGCATTGCTTACATACTAAAGTCCATATTCTGATTAGGAATTAGGTGAGAGACACAAGTTACTCTTTTTAGCTCTCTTTTCGGGGTCTTCGGTGCCGGGACCATACTCACAGACAGCCTGCCAGGGTTCATAGTGGGTTGGGACCTCATCTGTAAAATACACCTGGCCATCCTTCCAAACCGTACGTGTGACATTAACATCTGCACCCTGGGCAGAATAGTCGACTTGATTGATTTCGTTCTTTCTTAATTCTGTGTTCTCTTCAAATAGCGGAGATGGAGCAGGGACAACATTGGATGGACCCGTCGTATCCCATGTAACGCTTCGTCCATCGGAAGTTGAATAAATTTTCCAGGTGAGTGTACGAGCATCTACATTCACGTAGGTTTCCATTAATAACCAGTGAGGCGTATCATTGGTGAATTTAAAATCCACAAGCGGAAAGTATACAGTCGCGTCCAGCCCAGCCATACGTGGATCAATATTGTTACTGGCAGTTTTTTCATAATAAGAAACACGATATGCATGAGGATACCGTTCTACCACTGGAAAACCTGCGAAGAAAACCGCACGAAATAAGGTAGTGCTTACCTGACATACACCGCCGCCTACGCCTTTAATTGTGCGCCCACCATAAATGATAAGTGCTTCGGCAAATCCATTTTCAAGACTTACATCACCAAGCGCATTGCCCATTGAAAAGGTCTCACCGGGGGCAACCAACAAACCATGAAACGGTTCTGATGCTGCCAGTATATTCTGAATACGCTCATTACTTGAGCCGTAGAAGTAAGTTGTATAAGAAATGATCTCTTGTTTAATTCCCAGGTCCGCACCAGTAGCAGTATCTGCAACGGCTGGTTGTGTTTCAGATACTGTAAGCGCGACAGTATGCTCGCCCCGTAGGAGTGCATCGTTAATAGCTGTAACACTGGCGGCCACATCCATTGAGCGGCCAACATTTGAGGCTTGGAAGGCTTCGAGTTGAGCAGTTTCATCGTTGAAGATAAAACGCGCATTGGCGGGTTGACGATCTACAAACGTTTTAAGTTCAGTCAAAGTTTGAGTCAATGCTGCCGTGTCAAGCCCTACCTGCATTTCAGCAATGCCACCATTTTCAACAACATTGACAGCGATCATATTTGCAACTACTGGAATATCGTATGTCCACGGGCCGGGGTCGCCTTCGCGATAGTTGGGGACAGTAATCGTCAACGGCTGGCTTAGGATACGTCGCGCCGCATCAGCCTGTGATGAAACATCCAGTAATTTCGGCGCGGCCTCTTGAATGATCAGAGCCACTTCCCCATCGCGAAAAGATTGGAGTTGTGCACCCAGATAAATTAGTGTGGCATCAAGATTAACCAAACGCCCCAGTTGACCGGGCTGTGCGACAACATTTGTACCGTCCACATACAGGCTTGCTTCCACAACTTGTTGGTCAACCTGCACAGCGATATTTTGCAAATAGTTATATGCTACACGCTGGTCAAAGATGACCACAGGCGCAACATCTGAGCCGAGTCCGCGGGCACTGATCTGACCGGCGAGTGCGCCGAACAAGCCGCCAGAACGCCCAAATTTATAAGCAGCTAATGAACTTGCAGAAGGATCAAAGACCATGCCTAATTCTGCTGGCGATGCGACCCATACTTTATCTGCATCGCGGAATAATACCTTTCCAGTAATTGGGTAGGAAAGCGTCTGGCTTAACCTCAGTGCAGCATCATTTGGTGAGAGACCGGAAAGATCAACACCTGCAACAGAAACACCGGGGAAGATACGGCCTGCATACGCAAGTTGATAGCCAACCGTCCAGAAAAAGGTAATTCCGAAGAATAAAATAAGCCCGCCTGTGAGTGCGGCGATTATCTGTTTTGGCAGATCGCGCTGAGTTATAAATGTAGTATTCATATATAGGATTATAACGAAAAAAAGGATTTCGTTTGTGATGTTTGTATAAGTTTTGGATAAGTAATTATAAGGAAAATGGAGTCCTTTTATTTCACGGTACAATTTGAAAACATCACAGGAGCAAAAAATGATCGAAGAACATTTTCCACAAGAACCAACACAAGAGACGCCCAAGCCAAATTGGAAAATATGGATCGGGATAGGAGGATGCGGGATATTCCTCTGTGCGGCGGTTTTTGTAGGTGCTTTAATTTATGCTGGTCCAGAATTCGTCAAGCAGTTTATTCCAGAAAAAATTCGGATTGTAGAAGAATCTCCACAGGCTGTAACGCAAAACAACACAATGGGCGATCCTAATGCTCCCGTTCATATTATTGAGTATGGCGATTTTCAATGCCCATATTGTCTGAAGTTTTGGAATGAAACTGAACCACAATTCATTAAAGAATACGTCAACACGGGTAAAGTGTATTTTGAATACCGTGCTTTTCCGATCATTGGGCCTGAATCCGTTTGGGCATCAGAAGGTGCATATTGTGCAGGTGACCAGAATAAATTTTGGCAATATCATGATACGCTATTCACGAACTGGACTGGCGAAAACGTGGGTGATTTTACGAAAGAGAAATTAATCAAATATGCGAAAGCACTTGACTTGAATATGGAAGAGTTCGAATCCTGTTTGAGCGAAGAAAAACATAAAGGGACGGTGGAGCAGGATATAGCGGAGGCAGAAGCGACTGGAGTTTATGCGACGCCGACATTTTTCATCAATGGATTCAAAGTAGAAGGTTCACAGCCTTTTTCCATTCTAAAGGATTTGATCGAACAAGCTCTGGATGGAAATCTGGACACGCAAAACGGATAAGGCGTGGGCTATAATCCAAATATGAAATCGTCTGGGATCCATTTTCAAAACGAAAAATTTAGGCTTATTCATGATGATGTTTTGACCACATCATTGGTAGAGGATAATAGCGTTGACCTTGTGATCACATCACCGCCTTACAATGTGGATATTCAATACAATTCACATAAAGATGATGTTTCTTATACAGATTATTTGGAATTCAGCAAAAAATGGATGACGCGCTGTTTTGAATGGTTGAAAGAAGATGGCCGCTTTTGCTTGAATGTTCCGCTTGATAAAAATAAAGGCGGGCAGCAAAGTGTAGGCGCAGATTTGACCACGATTGCAAAGGAAGTTGGCTTTCATTATCACTCCACGATCATTTGGAACGAAGGCAATATTTCGCGCAGGACAGCATGGGGTTCGTGGAAAAGTGCATCTGCGCCATACGTAATTGCACCAGTTGAATTGATCGTTGTGTTGTATAAAGAAAAGTGGAAAAAAACAAGCGGAAGCAAGATCTCTGATATTGAACGAAACGAATTCATGGATTGGACGAACGGCCTATGGACCTTCAATGGCGAAAGCAAAAAGAGAATTGGTCACCCCGCGCCCTTTCCGATTGAATTACCGCGCAGATGTATCAAACTTTTTAGTTATGTAGATGATGTTGTTCTTGACCCATTTAGTGGAAGCGGTACAACCATGCTTGCCGCAGTTGAAAACAGCCGCAAAGGTATCGGCCTTGACATAGACAAGAAATATTGCGAACTCGCTCGCAAAAGAATCCTAGGCATTGCTCCTGAGATAAAAACTAAAGCTTCAAAGAAAAAATAATGTCACATACGAATTCCCGTAATAAGTTCGATAAAAAAGACTCACTTGAACTGGGTGAAAATGCCGAACAGCTTTTTATCGTTCTTGCTGTTAAATCAGGATGGAAAATTTCAGCTTCATCGAAGGATGAAAATATTGATGAGCATTGGGATTATTTGATCGAAAAAGAAAATGACACCTTCAAAGTGGAAGTGAAAAGCCGCAAACGCGTCAGCCGAAGCGATGAAGGTTTGCAATCTGACAAGACTTGGGTCGAGCTACATGGTGTCCGTCCGAAGGATACAGGCTGGCTGTTCGGTAAAGCAGACTTGATCGCATTTGAAAAAGAAAAATCATTCATCTTTGTCAAACGGCTGGACTTGCTTGCGGTGGTCAATAAAAAAGTAAATCTCGTTGCAAAAGTTCGTGAAGCGAAAGATGCACTTTACAAGATCTACACTCGACCTGGTCGCAAGGACAAACTGACACTGCTCCTTACACAAGACATTGAAGAAATAAAATTCATGGAATGGAATAAAATTTAAAGGTACAGAAAATGAAAAAGATTTTAATAACTTCTCTTCTCTTGATTTCTATTCTGGCCTGCTCGCTTCCATCTGCGGCAGTAACTGAGACTTCCAACGAAACACCAAATGAAACTCTCCTTACAAATACACCTGCGGAAGTCATTCAGCCAACAGATACATTAGTTCCTACTTTAGTCCCTCCAACTGAAACTTTTACTCCAATCCCACCTATTGAGACCATCACACCTTCTCCTGTTCCCGTTGTAGATAGTATGAAAGCTGTTGTCACAGCAGATAAACTTGTTTGTCGTTATGGACCAGGCGCAAATTATCTGTATTTGATTGCCTTCAATAACAAAACACCCATGCGTCTTATAGGCCGTACGGATGGAAACAATTGGGTTTTGGTAGAAAATAGTCCGCAAAAGTGTTGGGTCAATTCTGAATTTGTGCAAGCCGAAGGCGACCCGAAGCATCTCAAAGTGATGTACCCCGATGGATTTAAGATTCCTGTCTCGCCTTATTATGGGCCAACAACAGTTTTAAGTGCCACACGTGAAGGTGACGAAGTGACTGTTTCATGGATTGAGATCATCGTCAGCCCGGGCAAATATGAAGATGAAAACATGTTCCCATATATTGTCGAAGTGTGGCGATGCGAAAATGGCGAAATCATTTTTGAAACTCTCGGCTCAAGATTCCCTTTTATTTCATTTGTGGATCAAGCCGGCTGTGATCAACCTTCCCGTGGACGTGTGTATATTCAAGAGAAACATGGCTACGCTGGTCCAGCGGAAATTCCGTGGCCTGCTCAATAAGCACATTCCACTTGCTTAAGGAAGAGTCCGCACGTTGGAAACGCGTGGCCAACATTAAATAAACAACACATAAAACAAAAAACTCCGAGTTCTTTAAGAACTCGGAGTTTTACTTTGGCTCCTGGCCTAGGACTTGAACCTAGAACCTAGCGGTTAACAGCCGCTCGCTCTGCCAATTGAGCTAGCCAGGAAAGCGAACGACATTATAAGGATAACGCGAAGGAATGTCAAGGCGAGGATGAACATGAGGGTGCGTCGCACTTGACGGGTAGATTTTTCTTATTTAACGAGATAAGTCCACTCGAGTTGAATTATCTCGTTCAGTCAGGTGCGACGCACTTTAGATGTTGAACTAATAATGGATCGAACTTAAATTATCCAACTTCTCTGTACTGTGCGTGGCATTGATCTGGCGAATGGTTCCTGTCAACCCGCGTACTACGAGAGTTTCGGTAGTAATTCTATCGCCATAATAACGCACACCTTTTAACAACTCACCGTCTGTGATGCCTGTGGCTGCGAAGAATACATCTTCTGATGAAACAAGATCATTCATCGTCAGTACTTTATCAAAATCATAACCTGCTTCACGGCCGCGGCGCAATTCGTCCTCATCGCGCGCATACAGTTTGCCTTGAATTTCGCCACCCATCGCGCTCAGTGCACAAGCAGTAAGCACTCCTTCCGGTGTGCCGCCAATACCGAATAAAACATCAACGCCTGAATCAGGCCATGATGTCATCAACGCAGCGGCCACATCACCATCGGGTATCTGACGGATGCGTGCGCCGGCCTTACGGATCTCAGCAACCATGTCATCATGACGCGGACGGTCAAGGATGATAGTCGTTAAATCCTCGATGTGTTTCCCTTTTGCTTTGGCAATGGCTTTGAGATTCTCAATGATGGGTTTCTCGATATCGATCAATCCTTTTGATTCAGGACCAACGGCAAGTTTATTCATGTAAAGGAATGGGCCAGGGTCAAACATCGTACCGCGCGGCGCGAGAGCCACCATCGCCAGTGAGTTTGAGCGGCCAAATGCCAAAGGGCGAGTTCCGTCAATGGGGTCCACAGCAACATCTACGTCTGGCTGAGAACCGTTACCAACTTTTTCGCCATTGAACAACATCGGCGCTTTATCCTTTTCCCCTTCACCAATGACGATGATCCCGTTCATATCCACTGTACTGAGGACTAAGCGCATCGCATTAACTGCAGCCTGATCCGCCCCTTCTTTATCGCCTCGTCCCATATAGCGGCCTGCCAGCATTGCCGCGGCTTCAGTGACGCGCGCCAATTCAAGCGCGAGGTTACGGGTTGGAGTTGTACCAAGGACTTTCATATTGTCCTCCGAAACTTATAGGATAAAGAACACGATAAAATAATAACCGATCACTGCACCCCACAACCATGTATCAATCCGATCAAAGAAGCCGCCGTGACCAGGGATAATATCGCTTGAATCTTTAATCCCAGATTGACGCTTAATCATGCTCTCGCCCAGATCGCCCAATGGTGTAAGTGTTCCCATCACAAGCCCAAGTAATGCGCCTTGTAAAATGGTGATATTCCCTGAAAAATTTCCGAATGTGGAATAGGCATATACAAGAAACGCGCCGCCGATCATACCTGTGAACATACTGGCAGCATATCCTTCCCAGCTTTTCTTTGGGCTAAGGCGCGGCGCCATTTTATGTTTGCCATAAGCACGACCAATTGAATATGCACCTGAATCAGAAAGCCATACCGAAGGCAGTGCGATCATGAACCACCAGCCGCCATCAGGAAGATTACGCAAGTCAAACAAATATGCGCCGATCCAGCCAATGTATACAAGCCCTGTAATAGTAATGGCAAAATCAAGCGCGGCCT
This sequence comes from Anaerolineales bacterium, assembly GCA_014379595.1. Taxonomy (GTDB): domain Bacteria; phylum Chloroflexota; class Anaerolineae; order Anaerolineales; family Villigracilaceae; genus Villigracilis. The sequence continues at coordinate 7,759 of JACMLM010000018.1, read as the reverse complement.
GATCACGGCCGCGCTCATAAGCAATAAGATGATATGCCATCGCAGCCAGAATAGCCGCCACAAAAACAGGCATGGCATATTCTGGAAAGAACATACGTGTGGTGATGATCAAAGCCACGCCGCCAATGGTGATATGGACTTGCGGGTCCAGTTTTACGCCGCGAAATAACTGTATATATTCCCATGTTGCACCGACAAGAAATATAGCCATCAAGAGAAAATAAAAGAAGCCGCCAATGATGATGGCGGGCATACCTATTAAAGTGAGACCGAGGGCTGTGATCAACCTTCTACGCATTGGATTCCTGAAGTTCTGCGGACGATACTTTCCCATAACGCCTGTCACGTTGAGCATACGTCTCTAATGCACGGCGATATTCTTCCTTGTCAAAATCGGGCCAGAACTTGGGGGTAATAAACCATTCTGAATATGCTGCCTGCCAGATCAGAAAATTGCTCAAGCGCAGTTCACCCGAAGTGCGGATGATCAGGTCAGGGTCGGGCGTGCCAGCTGTGAAAAGATATTTGTTGACCATTTCATCGGTCACATCTTCAGCTGCGATTCCATCTTTGATCATCTTTTGGATGGCGCATACGATCTCATCACGTCCGCTGTAGTTAAATGCCACATTTAATATAAGACGGTCATTATTCTTTGTCAGTTCGATGGCTTTCAAAACTTTTTTCTGGATCTTCGGGTCCAACTTTTCCAGCCGCCCGATATGGCGCAGCTGTACACCTTCTTTATGCAATTCATTTAATTCACGGTCAATTACATCCTGAAGGATGAACATTAATCCCTGTACTTCCTCAGGCGGCCGCCCCCAATTCTCTGTTGAAAATGCATAGATGGTTAAGTACTTGACTCCAAACTCAACAGTAGAACGAATGGTACGACGCAGGTTCTCAGTCCCTGCCTTATGACCAGCCAAACGAGGAAAGCCACGTTGAATCGCCCAACGTCCGTTGCCATCCATGATGATGGCAACGTGTTGAGGAATTTTTTCAAGAGGGATTGTCGAGGGAATTTCAGCCATGTATTATCGCTTATCTCATAATTTACTAAATTTTCTTGTGGAATGAGGAGTGAATTTTATAACTTTAGTTTAGCCAATTATCCGCGGGACTGCTGCGCTTGTGCGATACTATTTAAACACTCTTCTTAAGCCAGACATGGCATCACAAAAGAAAATGAAATTACACTTCCATGATCTCTTGTTCTTTGGTATAGCCGAGTTTGGCAATATCTTCAACGAATTTATCGGTCAACTTTTGAAGATCTTCTTCCCCTCGAATGCGGTCATCTTCTGTGATCATTTTTTCTTTCTCATAATCACGTATATCGTTATGCAGATCGCGGCGAATATTTCGTACAGCAATTCGCGCTTCTTCAAGGCGATGCGTCATTTGTTTTACCAACCCACGACGGCGTTCTTCGTCCAGTGGAGGCAGGTTCAGGTGAATCACCTTTCCATCGGAATTTGGATTCAGGCCGAGGTTTGAGGATTGAATCGCTTTTTCAATATCCTTTATGGAAGCTGCATCAAAAGGCTTAATCAGCAATGAGCGTGGTTCAGGAACACTGATCGACGCAAGCTGCATAAGAGGTGTGGGAGCACCATAATATTCCACCGAGAGTCTTTCCACGAGTGCAGGACTTGCACGCCCTGTACGAATACTGGCAAGATCATCTGAAAGAGAATGGATCGCTCCATTCATTCGGGATTCTGCATCTTTCAATAGACCTTTAATTTCATCGAGACTCACTGTCGTCCTCCTACCGCTTATTGAATAAATTATCAAACTTAATAAAAGAAATTACGGGTATGAAAATAATTTAGATTAACTATTTATGCAGCACTACATGAAAAATGACTACCGTTCAAGGATACCTTAAAACAAGAATTTATGCTATGGGAGCAGTTATAAACGATAGGAATTGTAAAAAATTGATAGACTCTCAGGAAAATATAGCTGTTATTCTGCAAAAATCTTTCGTTTTTCATCCTATTAAAATAATGGACTTCTTGCATAAGTACGTTTATTAAGAAGTTTTTTCGGTAGTTCGCGAAGCGTGCCGAACCGTCAGCAGTACAACTACTGACGGAACACAACAAAGACTTTTGCAAGAGGTCTAATGAAAAACGAAAGACTATGCCTAAATCAAATTTAATCCCCACTTACCAACGTGCCAATCGCATCGCCCCGCAAAGCATTTGTCAAAGCGCTTTTATCCCAATAGTTCAGTACCAGGATCGGAAGATTATTGTCCATGCAAAGTGTCACTGCCGTGCTGTCCATAATCGTCAAACGACGATTTAGAAAATCAATATATGTCATCGTATTGAACTTCTTTGCATCTGGATTCGTTTTAGGGTCTGCATCATACACCCCGTCCACTTTTGTGGCTTTAATGACCACGTCTACGCCAAGTTCGGTGGCACGTAATGCAGCAGCTGTATCGGTTGAAAAATATGGATTGCCCGTACCTGCACTGAATATTATTACGCGTCCTTTTTCAAGGTGGCGGATTGCACGGCGGCGAATATAAGGTTCTGCAATTGCACGCATCTCGATCGCAGACATGACCCGCGTATATACGCCCGCCCGTTCAAGTGCATCCATCACGGTCAGCGCATTCATCACAGTGCCGAGCATACCCATATGATCTGCAGTAGCCCGATCCATGCCATGCTCAAGCCCCTGTTTACCGCGCCATAGATTCCCGCCGCCAATGACGATAGATACTTGAACACCCATTTCGTGAACTTCCTTTATACGGCTGGCAATGGATTCAGCTTCATCCACGTCAATTCCAAACCCCGATTTGCCAGCCAGCGCTTCGCCGCTCAACTTGAGAAGGATTCGTTTATATTTTAAGTCAGCCATTCGTGCCTCCAGATTAATTCAACTAGTATGTTTATAGTTTATATCATTTATAAAAAAAGCCAACCCGAAGGCTGGCTTTTAAACTAATTATTGATTGGTGCTTTCACCCAGCTCCCAACGCTGGAAGCGACGCACTATAACGCTTTCGCCGATGGCTGCAATATTTTGCAAAATGAGTTTCTCGATCGTAAGTGATTCATCGCGAATATAAGTCTGACGCAATAAGCAAACTTCGTCTTTATATTTCTCAACGCGGCCTTCCACGATCTTTGCCATTACGTTCTCAGGTTTGCCTTCATCAACAGCACGAGCACGTGCTATTTGAGCTTCATGCTCAAGTTCTTCAGCAGGGATTTCATCCGCTGTGATGTATTTGGGCGAGCTAGCTGCAATTTGTAAAGCAATCTCATGCGCCAGGTTACGGAATTGCTCGGCACGTGCAACAAAATCGGTCTCACAGTTGACTTCAACCATTACACCTACTCGTCCACCACCGTGAGAGTACATTTCAACGATGCCATTAGAAGCATCACGGCCGGCGCGTTTGGCAGCAGTAGCCATACCTTTTTCACGCAACCAATCGACAGCCTTTTGATAATCTCCGTTCGCTTCCTGCAAGGCTTTGCGGCAATCCAACATGGGAGCACTGGTTGCGGCACGCAATTCCTTGATCATCTGTGTTGTTATTTCCATTTCACTATCCTTAACCTTCTTATTCTTATTGACTATTCCGCGTTTGCGGAAGCCTCAGCAGAGGCCTCTTCTTCTGTAAGAGGTGCGTCACTTTCTATAGGGGCATCTTCTGCTTCTGCAACAGGTGCTTCACTTACCGCAGGAACATCTTCTACTTTTGCAACAGATGCATCGCTTACTACAGGAACATCTTCCACCTTACGACTGACGTTCAACTTCGCCAGCGTGGATTCGCCCAATAAGGCATCGTCACCCACGTTCTCATCCTGCTCGGTTTCTACAATTGGCTTACGCGATGCGCGGGACTTGGACCTGCCATCCGATTTAGAATCCTCAGGCTGTTCGGGCTCTTCTTCTTTACGCATGGCTTTGCCTTCGAGGACAGCATCTGCAACTTTGGCAACCAGCAGTTTGATGGCGCGAATGGCATCATCATTGGAAGGAATTACATAATCAACATTTTGAGGATTGCAGTTGGTGTCAACCAATGCAACAATAGGGATCTTCAACAAATTAGCTTCGCGAACTGCAGCTTCTTCACGTCCCACATCTACAATGAAAAGCATGTCAGGGCGGCGCTTCATCACACGGGCACCAGATAGACGTGTGCTCAAACGTGTAATTTCACGTTGGATGAGCAAACCTTCTTTTTTGGTGAGATGATTAATTTCATCTGTATCGCGCAATTTCTCGAGGCGTTCCAATTCCTGAATACGCTTGTACATGGTGGTCCAGTTGGTCAACATACCACCCATCCAGCGTTCAGTCACATAAGGCATACCGCAGCGGGCAGCTTCTTCAGCCACGGTTTCTTGTGCCTGACGTTTGGTACCCACGAACAAAACATTGCCGCCATTCACAACTGTATCGCGAATGACGTTAAAGCCCTGATTCAATAACTTGACAGTTTGTTGCAGGTCAATAATATGAATACCGTTACGCTCAGTGAAGATATACGGTTTCATACGGGGGTCCCACTTGTTTGTGCGATGTCCAAAGTGGACGCCGCTCTCAAGTAGGGCTTTCATAGAAATGACAGCCATTTATTACTCCTTAACTTTTGCCGTTCTCCAACGCACAGTGCAAATACAAAACTGGCGCGGAACGGAATGAGTTTAGCGGGGATACGAACCCGCTCAGGGACGCTTATTGCCCGTCCCGGGCAAAGTGTGCCTTTTTTTGAAGGCGGCAAGATTATAACATAGGATTATGTCTCCAAATAAAAGTACCGTCCCCGCTAAAGACGAACCCACCTCAACTATTTAAATGAGGTTTATTGACTTGCTTGTATTTATCCAACAGTTCGCGCTGAAGATCTTGGGAAATCTCAGAACTAGAATCAAAGAGATTACTCATTTCCTCGGGGTCGCTTTCCAGATCGTAAAGCTCGAACAAGGGTCCACTATTTTCAAGTTGTTCATATCCATAATAATACGTCAGCTTATATTTTCCCTTAACCATCATAACGGTTGCGGGGTTTAAAGTTCCATCTTCCGGGCTCGCTGTGGCATCCAGAGCGTAGACGTTGCGGTCTTCCAGCGGAGTTGTCTCGGAAAATGGTGGAAGCACAACACCTTCGGTCCAGTCAGGAATCTCCTGTCCTGTGACCTTTAGCAGAGTCGGGAGCACATCCACAGCACTAGTTGTAGTATGGATATCCCGCCTCTCCTGCTGACCCGGTTCCATAATCAATAGGGGTACTCGAATCACTGGCTCATATAAGACGGGAGTCCTATGTTGAAATATTCCTCTTTCAAACATTTCGCCATGATCCGAAGTGAAAACGATCCAGGTATTATCCACCAACTTACTTTCACGCAGGTAATCATAAATTCTCCCCAACTCTCCATCTGCGTATAAAATAAATTCATCATACTGTTGGCGCTCTTTGCCTTGATATTTTAAATTGACATCTCCGCTAATTTCACTGAAGATACTCTTTGGCTTGTTGATCAAATAACCAACGCTGTCATCTCGAAACCGACCAACATAATCACGTCGTGGGCTATATGGATGATGGGGTGGTAAAACGTGAAAATAGCCAAGAAAGGGTCGTGGAACGTCGTCGAGTTGTGTTATTACCCAATCCACGCTTTGCTCCAAGAGAAAATCGTTACCACTTGCCTTGGGTACGCCTACTGGAAAGAGCTCGGAGAGATCTTTTATGATCCCCCGAGTATACGCTTCATAAAGATTCGAAAACAACAATGAGTATGAATGCCCATCTTCGCGTTTATTCACTATCCTTTCCCATGCTACCGATGCCAGATCATAATCTTTGGGAAACAACCTGTCAAAAGCCAGATTGTTCTTGAGAAACAATTCACTTTGCGGTTTCAGTCGATCAATATTATCACTAAAATCCTGCAAATGAATATCTGCGATCGGATTATGAGTATAGGCAAACCGATAATGACGATCGAAAACATTAAAGATATTGTTCCTTCTTCTATCGCGTGAGATCCTGCTGCTTAAACGCATCGCCCGATGAGTCCACGGATAAGTTCCGGTGAGCAGTGAAGCGGTTCCCGGCGTCGTGAAGTTGCCACCTGCGTAATGACGATGATAGACCGTCGCCTTTTCTGCCATCCTGGCCAGGTTCGGCATTGTCTCACGCTGATATCCATAGAGGGATATATTTGTTGCAGACAATGCATCAAAAACAATAATGATCACATTCTTCAACTCTGAATCAAGATAGGAATGGGATGGCTTCTGAAAAAAACGCGAGAGATACACGCTCGGCAGAACAGCCATAAGTTTCAAAAGGTCTCTTCGATTCAGTGATTTACTCATATATTCCTTATATACCGATATTTCATAAAAATATACTCAACGGAAGCAATATTTTCGCTCCATATTTAAGTTTCTCAAAATCTATGCAGGAACCTAGAACCTCCATGATTTCTACATATTACAACTATCTATTAGATGTTTTGCTTTATCCAACGCAATCGCACCACGCCTCATACTTCGCGATCTTACCGCGAATCGCATCGTGATATACATCCTGAATCTTTTTAGTGATAGGACCAGTACTGCCATTACCGATTTTGCGGAAATCGATCTCGCTCAAGCCAATGCATTCGGCGGCTGTGCCACACACAAAAACTTCATCTGCAATATAAAGCTGATCGCGTGAAATCGGCACTTCGGTAACTTGATATCCCAAGTCATTAGCAATTGTTGTAAGAGATTGCCGTGTGATACCTTCCAGCACGGGCGCAGTGGCTGGAGTGAAAATTTTTCCATCACGGACAATAAAAAGATTTTCACCTGTGCATTCTCCAACATATCCCTGCGGATCGAGCATGATCGCTTCTTGAAACCCATTACGTTCCGATTCAGTTTTTGCAAGGATGCTATTGGCATAATTTCCCGCGATCTTCGCCTTGGTCATCGAAACATTCGGGTGCTGGCGCGTGAAAGAAGAAACATTTGCTCGGATACCTTTTGCAAGTGCTTCATCACCGAGATAATTATTCCATTCCCAAACTGCGATCATCAAGGAAGGTTTGCCACTGTCTACATTCAAATTCCAGCCACCTTGATCAAGATATATCAATGGACGCACATAACAATCTGTGAATCCATTGGCGCGGACAGTATCTTTATGCGCTTTGACCAAATCATCCACATCCCACGGAAATTCACGAAAGCCAAGCACGCGTGCCGAGTCAAATAATCTTTCAACGTGTTCGCGCAAACGAAATATGGCTGGCCCTTTTGGCGTGTTATATGATCGAATACCTTCAAACACTGCTGCACCATAATGCAGTGCAGGTGTAAGAAAGTGCAGTGTTGCTTGTTCAAATGGCACAAGTTCGCCATTCTTCCAGATAAATTTGGATTCCATTCCCATAGCTTAATTCTCCTTATAAATTTTTGATAATTTCATCCGTCATCTGACGGGTTGTTAACTTGCCACCGATATCCACAGTCCGGGCACCGTCTGTGATCGTTTGCTCAACAGCTTTTTCAATTGCGACTGCTTCCATTTCTAATTTTAGTGAATAACGTAACATCAAGGCTGACGAGAGAATCGTGCCAATCGGATTTGCGATCTGCTTGCCTGCAATATCTGGCGCAGACCCGTGAATCGGTTCATATAAGCCGACACCTGACGCGTCGTCCATGCGGCCCAAACTGGCAGAGGGCAACATCCCCATTGAGCCTG
>JACMLM010000017.1 GCA_014379595.1 Anaerolineales bacterium | reverse complement strand
TGAAGGTGTGGAGATGGTGATGCCAGGTGACAATGTGAACCTGACAGTTGAGTTGATCGTGCCTGTTGCGCTTGAGCAGGGTTCCAAGTTCGCCATCCGTGAAGGCGGTCTCACCGTCGGCGCTGGTGTCGTGACTAAAATTCTTGAATAGGTGAGATATGATGGCTAAACAGAAAATCCGTATCCGCCTTAAAGCATATGATCATCGGGTTCTTGATCAGTCTGCAAAACGTATTGTTGAGACTGCCGAACGTACTGGCGCTCATGTAGTTGGACCCGTACCCTTGCCAAGCAAGAAGGAACGCTTTACAATACGACGCTCGGCTTTTATTGACAAGGACTCTCACGAACACTTTGAGATCCGTACGCACAATCGTTTGATAGATGTTTTGGATCCAGATTCAAAGACTATTGATATGTTGATGCGCTTGAACCTGCCTGCAGGTGTCGATATAGAGATAAAGATTTAAATAGTAAATAAATCCGATAATTTTCGGATTATTGAGACAGCGCAAGAGTAGGTCTGTGTTGTAGAACCGACACAACCGCTTCGCACCAGACTTTCTGACTGCGCTGCACGGAGATGATGTGGCCTACGCCCAGGCTGGCAGTCTCGTCAATATCTTCTAAAGGAGAAAATTGAGTATGTTGAAAGGGCTAATTGGAAAGAAGATTGGCATGACCCAGATCTTCGATGAACAAGGTGTTGCCTATACAGTAACACTCATCGAAGCTGGGCCATGTTATGTTACCCAGGTACGTATGCCGGAGAAAGAGGGTTATTCTTCCGTGCAACTGGGCTTTGGCGAAGTGAATCCAAAACGTCTTACAGGCGGTCAACTTGGACACTTGAAGGTCAATGAGATTTCACCTGTGCGCTTCCTGCGCGAATTTCGTGTAAAGGATCATGGATTAAAAGTTGGTGACAAAGTTACTGTTGTCGATGCTTTTGCTGTAGGTGAGCGTGTGGATGTGACTGGTGTTAGCAAAGGTAAAGGTTTTGCCGGTGTTGTAAAGCGCTATCACTTCCATGGTATGAATGCCACACACGGTACATCTGATCGTAATCGTGCACCTGGTTCTAGTGGATCAGGTACTACACCAGGTCGCGTCTATAAAGGACACCGAAATTCAGGCCATATGGGTGTGGATCGAGTTACCGCTCAGAATATCAAAATTGTCATGGTGGATGCGGAACGTAATTTGCTCGCCATTAATGGCGCTGTTCCTGGTGGCAAGGGTAGTCTCGTCATGATCAAGGAATCGCGCAAGCAGTAGGCGCGAAGGAAACGGGAGCCATATTAACCATGAAAATAGATGTTCTTGATTTGAAGGGAGAGAAAGTTCGCGAAATGGATTTGCCCGCGAAACTTTTTGAAGCCCCTGTAAATATTGACCTGATGCATCAGGCCTATACCCGCCAAATGGCGAACGCACGTCTTGGTACACATCAGACGAAAGTTCGGTCAGAGGTTCGTGGTGGTGGTCGAAAGCCTTGGAAACAAAAAGGAACGGGCCGTGCCCGCCAGGGGTCAACGAATGCAGCGCAATGGGTCGGTGGTGGTCGTATTCATACACCCCATCCTCGCAGTTATGAACAACGTATGCCCAAGAAAATGCGTCAAGCTGCTTTACGATCCGCATTGTCTGCAAAAGCTGCAGAAGCCGGTATCGTAGTTGTAGATGAACTTGATCTCAAAGAAGCCAAGACTCGTTTTATGGTCGAGGCGTTGGGTAATTTGGTTGGCATATCCACAGTTTTGGTGCTGATGCCTGCTAAAGATCAGAATTATGACACTGTCATGCGTTCTGCCGATAACATTGAAAATGCAAAAGTATTGCTCGCAAGCTACTTGAATGTGCGCGACATACTTAATTTTGACAAGGTCGTCCTGCCGCTCAAAACAATTGATGCGTTAGTGGCGCACCTCGGATAGGAGAGAGACATGACTACTATGTATGATGTCCTCGTCCGCCCGTTGGTCACTGAGAAATCCAGCTATCAATCAAGCAAACTAAGTCAGTATGCTTTTGTTGTCGCTGATGAAGCGACTCGTACCATGGTGAAGGACGCGGTGGAAACCCTGTTTGATGTTACTGTGGCGCGCGTGAATATCCTCAATGCGCCTGCCAAGCGTGGCCGCCGTACTAAATCTCGTCGTTTGTTAGTACGCCGCCCTGCTTTCAAGAAGGCCATTGTGACCCTTGCTGATGGAAGCAAACCCCTCGAAATCTTTGAAGGGGTGCAATAATGGCAGTTAAAAAATATAAACCAATAACACCCGGTATGCGCGATATGACCGGTCATACATTTGAAGAGATCACCAAGAGCACGCCAGAACGTTCTTTGTTGATAACCAGACCAAGACATGGCGGTCGTAATGCTCATGGTCGCGTTACAGTTCGACATCGTGGTGGAGGTGCTCGTCGCTTCATTCGTATCGTTGATTTCAAGCGCGACAAGCATGATATTCCTGCCAAAGTAGCGGCGATTGAATATGATCCAAACCGCACTGCACGCATTGCCCTTCTGTTTTATGCGGATGGCGAGAAGCGATACATCATCGCTCCTTTGGACCTGAAAGTTGGCGACAATGTTTTATCTGGTCCGAATGCTGAAATTCGTCCTGGTAATTCTCTTCCCATCAGCAATATTCCTGTGGGTACTTTGATCCACAATATTGAAATGAAGGAAGGCAAAGGCGCACAGATGGTTCGTTCTGCGGGTGGCGCAGCACAGTTACTTGCTAAAGAGGGCGATTTTGCTCAAGTCCGCATGCCTTCTGGTGAAGTTCGCCTCATTCATCAAGTCTGTTATGCAACGATTGGTCAGGTTGGTAATCTTGATCATGGAAACGTCAAACTTGGTAAAGCAGGACGCAAGCGTCACATGGGTATTCGTCCTACGGTCCGCGGTTCTGCAATGAGTCCGCGCGACCATCCACATGGTGGTGGTGAAGGTCGCCAGCCAATCGGTCTTGCTGGTCCTAAGAGCCCGTGGGGTAAACCCACTCTCGGCAAAAAGACCCGCCGCAACAAGAAGACTGATCAATATATCGTGCGCCGTCGTAATAAGACGAGCCGCTAAGAATTAGACGAGGTACGTATATATGTCAAGATCATTAAAGAAAGGCCCTTTCATTGAGCCAAAACTGCTCAAACGTATCGAGGCCATGAATCAGAAAAGTGAAAAGAAAGTCATCCGCACCTGGAGCCGGGCCTCTGTGATATTTCCTCAGATGGTGGGGCACACAATTGCGGTTCATGATGGACGCCGCCATGTACCGATCTATATTACCGAAAACATGGTCGGTCACCGATTAGGCGAATTTGCCCCGACACGCACTTTCCGTGGTCATCAAACCAGTGAGAAAGCCGCTGCGGCGTAAGGAGAGTTAGATATGAGTGATATTCATGCAAAAATTAATAATCTCTCCCTTTCCGCGCAGAAAGTTCGTATCGTAATCGATATGGTTCGCGGCAAGAGCGCAAATGAAGCATTAGAAATCCTTCGCTTCGTTAATAAGCGCGCCGCATTGCCTGTACAAAAGTTGGTTGCATCTGCAGTGGCAAACGCCGAAGAAAATTTTGGCGTCAGCCGTGACGATTTATTCGTAGCCAAGATTACGGCTGATGAAGCGCCCACTCGCAAGTGGAGACGTTTCGGTGCTCGTGGTCGTTTCAAGCCGATATTGCGCCGCAGTTCACATGTAACCCTCATATTACGCGAGCGCGGAGCTTAAGGAGAATTTATGGGTCGTAAAGTACATCCCGTTGGTTTCCGTTTGGGAATCAATCAACCCTGGGGCGGCCGTTGGTTCGCTGAAGGAAATACTTATCGCCAGCAGTTACACCAGGATTTTGCCATTCGCACTTTGTTACTTGGCAAATTCTCAAAGGGTGGTTGGGCTGCCAGTGAAAAGGTCCGCGGGCTTCGCAAACAAATGCCCGATGCTGTAATAGATGGTAAGGCAGGTATCTCCCGCATTGACGTGGAGCGCACGCCCGGCAAAGTTCGCATTGCCATTCATACTGCCAAGCCCGGCATTTTGATCGGCCGTAAAGGTGAAGGCGTGAAGAAAATTCGCCAGGCACTTGAAACTCTGGTCGGCAAGAAGATCGAATTGGATATCAAAGAGATCTCCTCACCCGATACAGACGCAATGTTGGTCGCCAAGAATATTGCTGACCAGCTCGAACGTCGTATTGCCTACCGCCGTGCGATGAAACGAGCCATTCAGCAAGCCATCAAGCAGGGTGCCGAAGGGATCAAGATCCTTGTTGGTGGTCGCTTGGGCGGCGCAGAAATGTCCCGCGATGTATGGTTGCGCGAAGGTCGTGTGCCTTTGCAGACCTTGCGTGCTAATCTTGATTTCGCAACAACTGAAGCTTCTACCACTTATGGCCAGATCGGTATTAAAGTGTGGATCTATAAGGGCGAAGTTCAGCCTGATGTTGAAGAAAAAGTCGAAGCGACAGAAGGCGTGTACGTCAGCGAGTAGTCGCGACGTTGCTTGAGATGAGGTTTTTGATATGTTGATGCCAAAACGTGTAAAGTGGCGCAAGCAGATGCGCGGTCGTATGACAGGCAAAGCTCTCCGCGGTGCGGATGTTGCCTTCGGCGAATTTGGTCTGCAGGCGCTGGAACCGGGCTGGATTACAGCCCGTCAAATTGAAGCGGCTCGTCGTACCATCGTTCGTGGTATGAAACGTCGTGGAAAGATCTGGATTCGTATTTTCCCATCCAAGCCTTTCACACACAAGCCGCCAGAAACCCGCATGGGTTCTGGTAAAGGTAATGTGGAATACTATGTTGCTCCGGTTAAGCCTGGCCGTATTATGTTCGAGGTCAGTGGTTTGGCTGCAGAGATAGCAGTTGCCGCTTTGAAGAGCGCTCAGTACAAATTCTCCATCAAGACCAAGGTTGTTGCCCGCTTTGAAGGAGGAGAATAATATGAAAGCTATGAAAGTGGAAGACGTTCGCAAAATGGCGGCTGAAGAAATCCGTAAAAAACTGGCGGATTCACGTGAAGAGATGATGAAATTGCGCTTTCAACAGGTAACCGGCCAGCTAACTGACTCGAGTCACTTGAATGTCTTGCGCCGCGACATCGCTCGCATGGAAACGATTCTGCGCGAGGCCGAACGCGCCGCTGTGGAAGGTGCTTAATGAATAATCGTCGTCGTATGACTGGTGTGGTTACCAGCAATAAAATGACCAAAACGGTCGTGGTGGAGATCACTCGCAAGTTTCGCCATCCTCTTTATAAGAAGGTTGTGTACTCAAGCACGCGTGTAAAAGCGCATGATGAGATCGGCTGTCAGATCGGTGATCAAGTTGAGATCGTGGAAACCCGCCCGTTATCGCGCGATAAGCGCTGGGCTGTTGAAGCTATTGTCAAGCGTGAGACGCGAACTGCTGATCAAGGCGTAGGAGAATAAGCCATGATTCAGCATGAGTCTCGATTGAAAGTGGCCGATAATACTGGCGCTCGCGAACTACTGGTCATCCATGTGTTGGGTGGTTCAAGGCGCAAGTATGGATCGATTGGCGATATCGTAGTTGCAACTGTGAAAGCTGCTGCGCCGCAAGGTTCTGTAAAGAAAAGCGAAGTGGTAAAAGCCGTTATCGTGCGTTGTACAAAAGAATGGCGCCGCGAAGATGGTTCATATATCCGCTTTGATGATAACGCTGCAGTCATCCTGGATGCTGATGGCGAAAACCCGAGGGGCACTCGTATCTTTGGACCCGTTGCACGTGAATTGCGCGACATGGGCTACATGAAGATCGTGTCGCTGGCCCCGGAAGTACTGTAGGAGCAAAGAATGAAAGTAAAGATACGAAAAGGCGATACAGTAGAAGTGATCAGTGGCCGCCTCGAAGACAAAGGCAAGCGCGGTGAAGTGGTCAATGTAATTCTTGATGACCGCCGTGTAGTTGTGCAAGGTGTGAACATTCGTACCAAACATCAGAAGCAGGTGCAAACTCAGCAGGGCCGCAATATGAAACCCGGGCGCATTGAGTTTGAAGGACCGATCGATATTTCGAATGTGAGGCTTGTTTGCCCTAAATGCAGCGAACCTACCCGTGTCAGTGTTCAACGTGATGACGAAGGCGCTCATCGTGTTTGCAAGAACTGTGAGGCCACGATTGATTAGGCCGTGGAGCGATTAAAAGATGAATAGAATGCAAGAACTCTATAAAAATGAAGTAGCCCCGTCCCTGTTCAAGTCGTTCGGTTTCAAAAACGTAATGCAGGTGCCGCGTATTGAAAAGATCGTTTTGAACATCGGGCTTGGTGAAGCGATGGATAATCCGAAAGCCATGGATGCAGCAACTGCTGATTTGTCCCAGATTGCCGCACAGAAACCTGTACAGACCAAGGCACGCAAGAGCATTGCGAACTTTAAATTGCGCGAAGGTCGTCTGATCGGAGCAAAGGTAACTTTGCGTGGTGCTCGTATGTGGGCTTTCATTGACCGCCTTATTAACATTGCTTTGCCTCGCGTCCGCGATTTCCGTGGCGTTTCGGCAAATGCGTTTGATGGTCGTGGAAATTACACACTGGGTCTTAAAGATCAGTTGGTTTTTCCTGAGATCGAGTACGACAAGATCGATAAATTACGCGGTATGGAAGTTACCATTGTGACTTCTGCCAAAAATGATGATCAAGCCCGAGCGTTATTGCAATTGCTTGGGATGCCGTTCAGTAGCAAGAAGGATGCTTAACCTATGGCAAAAAAATGTATGCAGTATCGTGAACTGCGCCGCAAATATGCTGTGCAGGTACGTAATCGTTGTCAGCGTTGTGGTCGGCCGCGCGGTTTCATTCGTCGCTTTGGCTTATGCCGCATTTGCTTCCGCGAATTGGCGTTGACGGGAAAAATCCCCGGTGTCATCAAGGCGTCCTGGTAACAGGTGGAGGTAGATTATGTCATTTACTGATCCGATCGCTGATATGTTGACCCGCATTCGCAATGCTGTCATGGCTGGCCATGCTCAGGTTGCAATGCCCAACTCAAAGATTAAAGTAGAGATCGCCAAAATCCTAAAAGATGAAGGCTTTCTCGAAGGTTTGGAAGTAGTGGATAGTGAACACGAAGGACAAAAGGTTCTGCGTGTGAAGCTTAAGTATGTTGGCGAACGTCGCCAACGACGTGCGGTGCTTTCTGGTTTGGAACGTGTTAGCAAACCTGGTCGCCGCATCTACACCAAGAAAACGGATATTCCATGGGTGCTTTCGGGTATTGGCGTTGCCATTCTCTCGACTCCCAAGGGTGTCATGACCGGCGTACGCGCTCGACAGTTGGGCGTGGGCGGCGAGATCATCTGCAAGGTCTGGTAGGAGGTTTACTGTGTCTAGAATAGGTCGTTTGCCAGTAGATATTCCCAGTGGCGTGCAGGTGGATGTAAATGGTTTTGATGTCCGCGTGAAAGGCCCGAAGGGTGAATTAATGAGATCATTCTCTCGCTTGATTGGTATCAAGATGGAGAATAATCAATTGAATATTACCCGTAATTCGGAAGAACCTGCGGAACGTGCTTTACATGGTACTACACGCGCTGTGCTCGCGAATATGATTCATGGCGTAAGCAAGGGTTTTGAAGTGGTTCTCGAAGTGGAAGGCGTGGGCTACCGTGCTGAAATGGATGGGAAGAACCTCGCCCTGCATGTTGGTTATTCACACCCGGTTAAGATGGAACCCCCAACCGGCGTGTCATTTGAAACAGATGCGAAGACTCGCCAGATCAAAGTGCTAGGCTTCGATAAAGAACTGGTCGGCCAGATCGCTGCGAATATTCGCAAGGTACGTCCACCTGAACCATATCATGGTAAAGGTATACGATATCAAGGTGAAAAGATTCGTCGCAAAGCTGGTAAGGCCGGAAAAGGAGCCAAGTAAACCATGGCTAAGAACAAGAGTCGTTCTGTCGCTCGTGAACGCCGTCATGTGCGTGTTCGCAAACATGTGTCTGGCACTGCTGCCCGCCCGCGCTTGAATGTGTTTAAGAGTCTCACTGGGATCTATGCCCAGATTGTTGATGATAATGAAGGTAACACCCTTATCTCTGCCTCCACAGTTGATAAAGAACTGCGCGAGAAGATGAAGGGCATGAAGAAGATCGAACAGGCAAAAGCTATTGGAAAGGCAGTCGCTGAACGCGCTGCGTCTAAAGGTATTTCGTCTGTAGTATTTGACCGTGGTGGCTTCCGTTATGTCGGGCGTATTAAGGCTTTAGCCGATGGTGCGCGCGAAGGCGGCTTGCAATTCTAGGTGTTTTGTAACGATTTATTCGTTACTACATGGAGAAAGTTATGGCAGAAAAGCAACAATTTAATGATAAGCAGCCGTTTGAAACACAGGATGCATTTGAAGAACGCGTGATCGAGATTGCTCGTGTCGCGAAAGTTGTCAAAGGTGGTCGCCGTTTCCAGTTTCGTGTGACAGTTGTTGTCGGCGATAAGAAAGGCACCATTGGGATGGGCGTTGGCAAGGCAAACGCAGTTCCCGACGCAATGCGCAAGGCATCGGAACGTGCCCGCAGAGACTTACGTCTGGTCAATTTATCCAGTACCACTATTCCTCACGAATCTTTAGGTAAAGTGGCTGGAGCAAAAGTATTCCTTAAACCTGCTTCCGCCGGTACTGGCGTTATTGCAGCCGGTGGTGTACGTGCTGTATTAGAGGTAGCCGGAATACGCGACATCCTGACCAAGTCTATGGGAAGCGCGAATGTGCTGAACGTGGTAATGGCAACCTTTGGCGCACTCGATGGCCTGCGCTCACCAGCACTTGAAGCGGCTCGTCGCGGCAAGCGCCCGGAAGAGTTATTACCATTCTGGGAGCGGAGGAAGCAACATGCCTAAGAAAGAAACTTCCGGCAAAACCTTGCGCGTGACCTGGGTTAAAAGCGATATTGGTTTTCCCAAGGATCAAAAGGCCACTGTCAAGGCGCTTGGCCTGCGCCGTTTACATCAAACTGTTGAGCATAAAGACACACCTGCTTTGCGCGGTATGTTGAATAAGATCATTCATTTGCTCAAGATCGAAGAGTAGGTTAAATTATGAAGCTCCATGATCTCGTACCCAATGTTGGGTCAAAAAAGAATCGAAAACGTGTTGGCCGCGGTATTTCGGCAGGGCAGGGTAAAACTGCTGGCCGTGGTACCAAGGGTCAGGGTTCGCGCTCCGGCGAAGGCGGTCATGCTTATCGCCAGGGTGGTAACCTGCCATTCTTCCGCCGCTTGCCATTCATGCGTGGTGAAGGATTCACTCCGCCAAATCAGGTTTTCTATAATGAAGTGAACCTTGATCAACTTTCCCAGTTTTTCAAAGCCGATTCGGATGTAACTCCGGAAGCTCTTGAAAATGCACATCTCTTACGCGACATGCGTAACCCTGTAGTTGTGCTTGGCCGCGGTGAAATGACAGTAGCTCTCAAAGTGCGTGTACATCGCGTAAGTGCAGGTGCCAAAGCCAAGATCGAAAAGGCTGGCGGCACTGTTGAATTGATCGCCTAACCCCTTTTAAAGGATACATTGCATGAAGAGCACTTTTTCGGCCTGGCATTACCTTTGGAAATCGGAAGATATTCGCCGTAAATTGGTCATCACGTTTGTTATCTTGACGATCTATCGTCTTGCGGCAAATGTTCCAGCTCCAGGTGTCAATCGCGAGATTCTCGAAGCCTTTCTTTCTGCAGGATCTGCAGGTGGAAACTTTGTAGGTTTTCTTGACCTACTTTCCGGTGGAACAGTCTCTAATTTTTCATTGTTATCAATGGGTGTATATCCATATATTACTGCTCAGATCATTCTGCAATTGCTTATACCGATCATTCCTTCTCTGCAGCGCAAGATGCAGGAGGATCCACGTGAAGGTAGACGCTGGCAGGAAAAATGGACATATTATCTTGCCGTGCCAATGGCTGCGTTATCTGCAATCGGCCAGATCAATATCTTTAATTCTTTATCAATAAATTCGTCGATTGGGCAGCCCATCCTGCCCTTTGGATTACTTGACCCCGAGCTTGCGATGGGTTCATGGACCGTTCTTGTAGCAATGACCGCCGGTACGATGTTTGCCATTTGGCTGGGCGAACTCATCTCTGAATATGGTATTCGAGGACAAGGTCTTTCCCTTATTATTTTCGCAGGTATCGTTTCGCAGTTGCCTTCGAGCCTTGTGTCGCTCCTTGCCGATGAAGGGACGCGCTGGTTTATGTTGATCTTTACCATCATAATCCTTGTATTGATCGTGTTTGCAATCGTTTATGTGCAACAGGGCCGCCGAAACGTACCAGTGATGTATCCGGGTCGCCGTATGGGTAATCGCATGTCCATGCCTGTGAAAGGCACCCTGCCTTTGATGGTGAATCTATCAGGCATGATCCCGTTGATCTTTGCAAGCGCCATTTTGCAATTCCCCGCGATCCTGGCAAGTTATTTTACAAGTAGTGAAAACGCAGGCGTTGCCAGTTTCTTCCTTAGTGTGCAGACCTTTTTTGGCGGCAGTAGCACAAGTAACTGGGGTTACTGGACAATTTATTTTACAATGGTTGTAGTTTTTACATTCTTCTATACTACCGTTTTGTTCGATCAGCAGAATTATGGCGAGAATTTAAAGAAAGCTGGCGCTACCGTCCCGGGCGTTCATACGGGCCCGCCCACTCAAAAATATTTGAGTACGGTTCAGAAACGTATTACCCTGGTTGGCGCAGTATTCCTTGGCCTTGTCGCGATCTTGCCATTTCTAATTAGCTTATTATTGACAGCGCTCAACATGGCCGCTGCCAGCTCGCAAACCGGATTGTTCCTTATTACATCTTCGGGCTTACTTATCGTTGTGGGGGTGGTACGTGACACCTTCCAGAACATCGATGCTGAACTCAAATTACATGGTTATAAAGATTCACTGCTTGTCCGCTAAGGAGTTTTATGGCGACCTTTATCGTCTTGCTTGGCCCTCCGGGTGTAGGTAAAGGAACCCAGGCCGAAATTCTGGCCGATACAACCAAACTCGCACATGTCTCTTCTGGAGACCTCTTTCGTGAGAACATTAAAAATCAAACAGAGCTTGGAAAACTCGCCAAATCCTATCTGGATAAAGGCGATCTGGTGCCGGACGATCTGACGATCAGCATGATCCGTGATCGCCTCAATCGCCCTGACTGTGAGGCTGGTGCAATCCTCGACGGATTTCCTCGCACCCCGGCACAAGCTGACGCGCTCGAAATGATGCTTGCTGAATTCAAAGGCCAGGTGGATGTAGTCCCTTATATCACCGCTGCTGAGTCCATTCTCGTCGTACGTGCAAGCGGGCGTTGGACATGCCGAGCACAAGGGCATATTTATCATCAAAAATTCAACCAGCCCAAGCAAGCCGGTATTTGCGATATAGACGGTTCCGAATTGTATCAACGTGAAGATGATAAAGTTGAAACCGTGACAAAACGTATTCGAGTGTATCTTGAACAGACCATGCCTCTTGTTGAATATTACCGTCAGCGAGATAAGCTGGTCGAAGTCAATGGGGCACAGGCTGTTGAGCAGGTAACAAAAGATCTGCTCTCTGCCTTAAAGAAATAATTATTATATTTGTGAGTATGCAGAGTAATAAAACGCTCTGTTGAAAAGTAGGTTTCGTCCAATGAGTTGGGAACGCCAGATCAATACCAAGAACCCTGCGCAGATCAAGATCATGCAGGAAGCAGGGCACATCAACGCAACCGTTCTGGCCGCAGTAAAAGAACGTTTACAACCCGGTGTGACAACAGCAGACCTCAACGCGGCTGCTGAGGAAGTGCTGAAGTCATACGGATGTGTATCGCCATTCAAAAATTATGGCCGCCCGCCATTCCCTGCATCCATTACAGTCTGTATTAATGACGAGATGGTGCATGGTATCCCTCACCCGAAACGAAAGTTAAAGGAAGGGGATATTGTCTCAATAGATTGCGGGACGATCCATAATGGTTTTGTTGCAGACTCCGCTTTCACTGCCGGAGTGGGAGAGATTTCTCCTGAAGCAACGAAACTGCTTGAGGTCACTGAAGGCGCGTTATATGCAGGCATTGAAAATATGCGCAAAGGCAAACGCACAGGTGACATATCGGCAGCGATACAGAATTATGTCGAAAGCAATGGTCTCCATGTGACACGTGAATATACCGGTCATGGTGTCGGGCAGAAAATGCATGAAGGACCGCAGGTACCAAATATCGGTATCGCAGGAAGCGGCTTTTTGCTTCGCCCGGGAATTACCATCGCTCTTGAACCTATGGTGCTTATTGGGACGCATGAAACCCGCGTCCTGCCGGATAAGTGGACGGTTGTCTCTGCTGATGGTTCTTTGACGGCACATTTTGAACATACGATTGCCGTCACCGAAGGAGAACCTCTCATCCTGACTGTCTTGTGAACCGCACAGACAACCGAAAAGTATAGACGGATAGTAAAACAAACAGTATAATTAGACCTTTGGCTGTCGTAAGACCAGCCGCAAGTTAGGAGATTAGAATTAATGAAAGTTTCGCCCTCCATTCGCAAGCGTTGTGCCAAGTGCCGTATTGTTCGGCGCAAGGGAGTTATTTTTATCATTTGCGAAAATCCAAAACATAAGCAGAGACAGGGTTAACCTATGGCGAGAATTGAAGGTGTTGACCTACCCCGCAATAAACGGGTTGAAGTTGGCCTAACATACCTTTTTGGTATTGGACCAACTCGTGCACAGAAGATTTTGGCTCAAACCAAAGTCAATCCTGATACGCGCATCAAAGACTTAAGCGAAGCGGATGTTTCCGCCATTCGCGAATTTATTTCAAAAAACTTTAAGGTTGAAGGCGACCTTCGCCGCGAAGTTCAATTGAATATTAAACGCTTGATCGAAATTGGCTCTTATCGTGGTTTGCGCCATCGTCGCAATCTGCCTGTAAGAGGCCAGCGCACAAAGACAAATGCGCGTGTTCGAAAAGGCACCAAGAAAACAGTTGCTGGTCGTGGTCGTCGTAAGGGCGCCAAGAAATAATCCTGTCCGAAAGGTATAAGAAAAATGGCTCAGAGTGTTCGTTCCACCCGCCGCCCATCAGGCGCGAAAAAAG
The DNA here is from genome assembly GCA_014379595.1 of Anaerolineales bacterium. Taxonomy (GTDB): domain Bacteria; phylum Chloroflexota; class Anaerolineae; order Anaerolineales; family Villigracilaceae; genus Villigracilis. The sequence continues at coordinate 8,798 of JACMLM010000017.1, read as the reverse complement.
GGAAGCGTACCCTGTCCTCCGGACAGGTGCATATTTTTGCTTCCTTCAATAATACGATTGTTACTGTTACCGACACTGAAGGTAATACTATTTCCTGGGGTTCAGCTGGTTCCGCTGGCTTTAAGGGATCTCGCAAGAGTACTCCCTTTGCTGCCCGCCTTGCTGCTGAACAGGCATTAAAAGCTGCTCAACAGCTAGGCTTGCAGGAAGTGGAACTTTTTGTAAAAGGCCCTGGCCCTGGACGCGAGAACGCTATTCGTGCGGTTCAGTCCATGGGTTTGAGAGTTCGCTCGATTTCGGATATTACGCCGGTACCTCATAATGGCTGCCGTCCTCCGAAAAAGCGACGCGTGTAGTAGATGAGGTTGTTACCATATGGCAAAAAATTTAAGTCCAGTTTGTAAACTTTGCAGGCGCGAAGGTGAAAAGCTTTTTCTTAAGGGCGAACGTTGTTTTACACCCAAGTGCTCTTTTGAAAAGCGTGACTTTGCCCCTGGCCAACATGGCCGTACCGCAGGTAAAGGCGGCGGCAAAGGCAAAGGTATGGGTACCGGACGTGTTTCCGACTTTGCCCGTCAGTTGCGCGCCAAGCAGAAAGCCCGCCGCATTTATGGCGTAATGGAACGTCAGTTCCGACGCTACTATGATACGGCGATTACAGGCCGCGGTCTTACAGGTTTGGAATTGCTCCAAATTCTTGAGTCCCGCCTAGATAATGTGGTGTTCCGGCTCGGGTTTGCTGCCAATCGTGCACAGGCTCGCTTGCTTGTCTCGCATGGGCATTTCACTGTAAATGGCCGCCGCACCGATGTACCTTCCATGCTTCTGAGTGAAGGTGATGTAGTGAGCGTGCGCGAAGGCTCGGGTAAATTGACCTACTTCAAAGATTTGAACGCGTATGTTGAAAAACGTAACGCTCCCAGCTGGCTTAGCCGGGATGTTAAATCAATGGCTGGTTCCTTGGCCCGTATGCCAGAACGTGCTGAAATTGACGGAAGTCTCGACGAACAATTGATCGTCGAATACTACTCCAGACGCTAATCCTCCAGTTGCGCTTCAGGTTGGACCGTAAGTCTGGTACTCGACCCGGCGCTTTAGTAAAAGGGATAGGTGAACCTTGACAGGTATCATCACGAACATGGTTATGCCAAAAATCGAGCGTGAAGCTGAAGCTCGAAATTATGGAAAATTCACAATTAGTCCGTTAGAGGGTGGCTACGGCGTGACGTTAGGTAATGCACTTCGTCGCGTTCTGCTTTCCTCTCTTGAGGGAACTGCTATTTCATCTGTGCGCATCGCGGATGTCCTGCATGAATTCAGCGACATTCCAGGGGTACGTGAGGATGTCGTTCAAGTTATGTTGCAGGTCAAACAGATCCGCATCAAAATGGACGGCGTAGATAGTGCCCGTATGCAGCTTGAAGTACGCGGCGAGGGAACAGTCACTGCGGCTGATATTGTTACTCCAGCCGAAGTTGAGATCGTCAACCCTGATACATATCTTTTCACTGTGGACGGCGCGAAGACCAAGCACGATATTGAATTCGTCGTCGAACGCGGACGTGGGTATTCACCTTCAAACGAGCGCGCAGGACACATGCCCATCGGTGAACTTCCAGTGGATGCGATCTACAGCCCGGTGAAACGTGTGAATTGGGAAGTGGCTTCTGCCCGTGTGGGTCAGAGCACAAATTACGACAAATTGATCTTAGAGATCTGGACAGACGGCACCATTTCACCGGAACGCGCCCTCAGTTCCTCCGCTCGTATTCTTATTGACCACCTGCGCTATGTTGCCGGTATCAATGAAGAAATGCTGGCAGTGGCTGTGGAACGTGAAACATCGGGAAGCCGTTTGAGCAGCGAACTGGCAGAAACGCCAGTGGAAGCCCTTGACCTTTCAGTGCGTGTCTTCAACTCATTGAAGCGCACCGGAATCACCAATGTTGGTGACGTACTCGACCTCCTTGAAAAAGGCGAGACCGCAGTCATGTCCATCCGCAATTTTGGCGAAAAGAGTCTAGACGAACTTCGCGACAAAATGCGTGAGAAGGGCTTTATGAAAGACGAAACATCCTCGGAGAGTTAGAGATGCGACATTCAGTAGCAGGTTATACATTAGGACGCAGCAAGGGAGCACGCATTGCCCTGAGGCGCAACCTGATCAAACAATTCTTTACGCATGAGCGTATTCAGACCACCAAAGCCAAAGCCGCCGCGATCCGTGGTGATGCCGAACGCTTGATTACACTTGCCCGCAATAGTGCAAACGGCACGGATGCGCAGAAACTTAGCGCGCGCCGCCTGGCTATTTCCCGATTGGGTGATAACCAACTCATCAAGCGTTTGTTCGATGAAATTGCCCCTCGTTTTGCAACAAGACCCGGTGGTTATACTCGTGTATTAAAGCTTGGCCCTCGCCACGGCGATGCGGCTGAGATGGTTCTTCTTGAGTTAGTGGAAGAGTAGTTTCCGCTCATTCAGCAGTTCAACTGCTGAATGAACAAAGCAATGGCACGTTACCAAGTGATCTTAGCCTACGATGGCACCGGCTTTACCGGTAGCCAAAAACAGGCAAGCTCCCGCACAGTGCAGGGCGAGTTGGAAAGAGCGCTCTACAATTTGGGTTGGTCTGGGAAATCAGTTATTATGGCTGGCAGAACGGATACAGGAGTTCATGCAACAGGACAGGTGGCTGCATTCGATTTTGAATGGACGCACTCGGCAGATAAACTGCTTAGGGCGCTCAATGCGGACCTTCCATCTGACCTGGTTATTAGCAGCCTGCTTCCAGCCTCAGCGGATTCTCATCCACGCTTTGATGCGGTATCACGCAGATATCGTTACAGATTGATCTGTAAACAGATCCGCGACCCGTTGCGAGATAAATTTGTGTGGCGGGTGTGGCCTGAAATGGATGCAGATATTCTTAAACAGAATGCAAGTATCTTTCTGGGTACACATGATTTTGCCGCTATTGGTTCACCAACCACACCGAAGGGCACAACAGTGCGCACGGTGACAAAGGCTGAATGGAAGAAAATGCCTGATGGTGAGTGGCAGTTCGAAGTTCAGGCTGATGCGTTTTTATATCGCATGGTAAGAAGAATGGTTTTTGTGCAAGTGTCTGTTGCTCAGGGAAAATGTTCAGTTGAGAAAGTCCAACATGCTTTATCAAAGCAGGGAAAACTTCTCGCCGGGCTGGCTCCTGCGCACGGGCTGACATTAGTTGAAGTACAGTATGGATCACGTGATTAGATTATGAAACGGAGTGACGAAAGTGCAACAGAAAACATATTATCCGAAAGCTGCTGAAATTCAGCGTGACTGGGTTGTGATGGATGCCGAAGGGCAAAACCTGGGCCGCTTTGCTGCGCGCATCGCGCATATTTTGCTTGGCAAACACAAACCAACCTTCACACCCGGTGTGGAGATGGGAGATTTTGTGGTTGTGGTGAATACCGAGAAAGTTACAGTGACCGGCACCAGAACCAGCAGTAAACTGGAAAGCAAGATCTACTATAGTCATTCCGGTTATCCGGGCGGCTTGAAAAGCATTTCCCTGCGTGATCAATTGGCACAGCACCCTGACCGCGCTTTGCGCGATGCCGTGTGGGGTATGCTTCCACATAACCGTATGGGCCGCTCCACGCTCAAGCGTTTGAAGATCTATGCTGGTCCAAATCATCCGCATCAAGTTCAAACTCCGAAAGTTTCGGAATAAAGAGGTAAGTGAATATGGCTCAATATTATGAAGGTATTGGACGTCGTAAGGAAAGCACCGCCCGCGTGCGCCTGACGACCGGCAGCGGTAAGTACACCGTAAATGAAAAAGATTTCACCGCGTTTTTTACGCGTTCGGGCGACTTTGAAGACATTATGCGCCCATTTGGCGCAGTAGGTCAGGAAGCCGCAAAATACGATGTGAGTGTTTTGGTCAGCGGTGGTGGTACCACCGGCCAGACTGAATCTGTTCGCCTTGGCATTGCCCGCGCACTCCAACTCATCAATGCGGACTGGACTTCTGCTTTACGCAAGAAGGGCTTGCTCACCCGTGACGCCCGCGTCAAGGAACGCAAGAAACCAGGTCTTAAGAAAGCCCGCAAGGCTCCTACTTACACCAAGCGCTAGTTTTTCATAACTCGAACTCAGTTCGTAATTGGTAATTCGTAATTTACGAATTACCAATTACGTTTTTAACGGAGAATTTATGGACTTCAATTTAATTTCTTCAACATTTGAGACGCTTCGCATCACACCACCCTCGAAATTGACTCTGCTCGAAGCGCAGAGTCTTTCATCCGCGCATGTGCCGCCATTTCCACCTGATATGCCTTCGCTGTTGATCGGCGTTGATTCGAGTGAACTTGCTTTGCACGTAAAAGAGGTTTTGTTAGCGGTATACCCGAAAGAACATCAGGTTTATGTTGTAGATGTTGGAAAGACGAAAGAGGAAAGATTAGATGGAATCGACGTTGGTAATTTTTCTACATCAACTTGTTTATATATTCCATCTTTAGGTGAAGGAACATCCTTTGAATCATTCGCTGAGATCGTCGCGCATTTACGAGCGCCAGAAGATGGCTGTCCATGGGACAAGGAGCAGACTCACCAAACCCTGCGAACTCATTTGCTCGAGGAAGCCTACGAAACATTAACGGCAATAGACGAAAATGATGCTGAATCCATGCGCGAGGAATTCGGCGATCTATTATTACAGATTGTTTTAAATTCGCAAATTGCAAATGAAGCGAATGAATTTACAATAACCCAGGTCATCAAGAATATAAACGACAAACTTATTCGTCGTCATCCGCATGTGTTTGGAGATGTGAAAGTTGAGGGTGTAGACGGCGTGTTGACGAATTGGGAGAGGTTAAAAGAAAAAGAAAGAAGTGAGAAGAAAGAAGAGAAAGGGTTATTAGATGGAGTTGCTGCTGCATTGCCTGCATTAACCCAAGCTCAGGAATATCAAGATCGCGCCGCGCGTGTTGGTTTTGATTGGCCCGAAGTGGACGGTGTGCTAGATAAAGTCCGTGAGGAAATTGAGGAGATCAAACAGGCACAGAATATTGATGAAGTGACAGATGAATTAGGCGACTTATTCTTTGTACTCGTAAACTTGGCACGCTGGAAGAAAGTGGACGCTGAGTCGGCGCTACGGGGGACGAATTTGAAATTCAAGAAACGTTTTACTTACGTGGAACAAGGCACGAAGAAGCAGAACAGGAATTTATCGGATATGACTTTGGAAGAGATGGATATTTTGTGGAATGAGGCAAAGAGGGTTTTATAAACCCAAGCTCGTTGCAATTCCATCCACAACATTCTTGGCCTCTGCAAGCCCAACATTGTGAATTTCTCTATATATTTTTATTGCTTCGATCTTGTTGCCCTTTTTAAGATATTCAATTATTCTCGGGTCTACGGCACTGGGATTTGCAACATATTCAATGTTGAGGCGCTTGTATAAATATTCCAGGCGGTCTTCAAGTTCTGCAACGCGGGCGCGCAAGGCGATGATGTCAATTTCTTCGTTAGACATGGTTTATTCTCCTAAATTTTAGAATCAATTTTAATTGCCATCAAATATTCATCGTAATATATGCCGTCGTAGCATAGAGCTTTTGGTTCCGTGCCGTAAGTGGTAAATCCGCAATTATTAATCCCTGATCTTTTGCCCATTTCAAACAAGAGTGGATTAATCTTTCTGATAAGTGTTGTCCACGCCATTCAGGTCTGACATATACTCCCCAAATCATGGAGTCGTGACTACTTTTCTTCGATAAATTGCAGAAGATTCCCGTCATTCCCACTAATTGACCATTATGCTCGGCAAAGAAAAGAGCCTCTTTATTTCTATTCATCTTCAATCTTTCCTGCCAATATTCATTTGGATGCGTTGGTGTTTCTTCATAATCTGCACCAAAGGCAGTGGGGTGATTCTTGAGTGCTTCTAATCGTAATTCTCGAAATGAACCAAGGTCTGATGATTCTGCGTGGCGAATTATGATTTCATCCGACATTTTGTTGTTCCAGGCTTGTAGCGGACTAAAGTCCGCATTCCTATTGTCCGCAGGTGAATCTTGATAAGGCTTCTTCAAATAGGGGGCTGGCGGTTTCAGCTTGAGGAGTATAAACTTTCCATGCGAAGACTCGGTCGCCGCAAGTCCATGCGCCTGAGCCGCCAAAGGGAAGCAAAGGCGTTGCCGTGGATGTAATCGGGGTATACATCACATTCATGTCACGGACAAGCTTTACATCCATGTTGCCATCGCGAATGTCAGTTTCATCTAGGATCAAATCCAGCACAAATTCGGGGTCTGCAGCGCCGGGGGCGAGCTGCCATAACACTTGAATGAATAGGTTGCCATTAAACGCGGCGATCAATCCCTGGCCGTAGCTGCTTGGAGCGGCAGGGTTTTGTTGCGCGCTGACGTCGAAGAAGGCCATATCTATGGGATGACCGACGCAAAATTGATATTCGCAAAATAAGCCTGCCAAAGTGAAGGGAGTAGGCTGAGGATAAGGTGTTGATTGCGGAGCAGATGTAATAGTTGGAATTGCGGCAAGGGTCGAAGCCACAGATATTCGAATCTGCTCATCAGGATCGAGACCCGTATTTCGGGAGCAGGATGCTAATAGCAACAGGAGCAGGTTAAGGGTTAGTAAGATGCGATGTTTCATCATTGTATTTTATCCGATTCTTAATCAGTATGCCGCTATTGACATATGAATCTGTTTGTTGTATATTTTTACTACCCATCCCCCAGGGGGGGGGTAAGAATAAGCCTAAAGAGATTTTCTAGAGGTAAGAGGTAACCATGGAAAACGAGAATGTCATGAGAAGATTGAAAACTGTAGAAGGCCATTTGCGTGGTGTGATCCGCATGGTGGAGGAGGATGCATATTGTATTGACGTGATTCGCCAGATCCAGGCGATAGATGCTGCGTTGAATAAAGTTAGCACACAGATTTTGGAAAACCATCTGAATTCTTGTGTAATTACTGCGATCAAAGGGAATAATGTTAAAGAGCGCGAGCGCGTATTGAAAGAGATCACTGAAGTATTTGCAATGTCTGCAAAAGTTTAATTTTATATCAAGGAGATCCCGTTTATGTTACATAAAATAATTGCACTAGGAATGTTTGCTCTTTTGTTATCAGCATGTGCTGGCGCCTCAAAGCCAGCAACAGAAATAACCCTGGAGTTGACCGATTTTTCTTATACTCCTTCATCACTCACTATTCCCGTTGACCAGCCTGTGCTTTTGACGATCAACAATACTGGACTGGTTGAGCATGACTTTGTTGTCGAGAAAATTGATGTAACCGATGTTGTTGCACAAGATAGCGGTTCCGAACATCATATGCAGGGTATGGAGGAGGGGGCGTCGTACGATTTGCATGTTGCCACTGGTGCTGGGCAGACGAACACCCTTCAATTTACTGCCTTGGAGCCTGGAACATACAAGATTTTCTGCTCTGTCCAAGGTCATATTGAAGCAGGCATGATTGGCGAGTTGATCGTTGTTTCTGAATAAAAACTGTAAATTACTTAAGGAGAAAAACCCATGACCACAGTTACTTATAACGTCCCCGCGATTCATTGCGGACATTGCATCCACACGATTGAAACCGAAGTAGGTGAATTGCAAGGCATTCAATCTGTGAAAGCGGATGAAGCTACTAAAAAAGTTGAAATTACTTTTGACATGCCTGCGAGCGAGCAGACTATCAAAGCTTTACTGGCAGAGATCAATTACCCTGCTGAAGGTTTGATTACACTTTAACTCTACTAGGAGGGCATGTGCCCTCCTAGTATTTTATACACGTATCGAGATGCAATGACAGACCCACACAAAAAGCATGAACATGGTGACCATTCCGAAATGGGACATGGTCACCACACCAGTTTAGAGGCGGAGTTCAAAACTGAACATGCGAGTCAGGCCGCCGCGCCAAAAAACCAACATGATATGCATGCCATGCAAGGCGCAGCCCCTATGCAAGGAGGCGGTCACTCTCAACATACAGACCACAGCGGACATGAAGACATGTTCCGTAAGCGCTTCTGGGTTTCGTTAATTTTAAGTATTCCAGTCCTGCTTTATACATCCATGCTACAAATGTGGTTCGGGTTCATGATGCCCGAATTTTTGGGCAGTCAATGGGTGTCTGCCTTGTTTTCTGTGATCGTTTTTCTTTATGGGGGCGTACCATTTATTCAGATGGCGATTCCTGAAATTCGAAATCGTCAGCCTGGCATGATGCTGCTTGTTTCTCTAGCCATTTCTGTATCCTTTATATACAGCATCATAGCAATCTTTTTTAATTTAGGCGAAGGTTTTTTCTGGGAACTGGTTACATTAATCGATATTATGCTTCTGGGTCATTGGATCGAGATGCGAAGTGTTCGGCAGGCTTCGGGCGCGTTGACTGCCTTGGCGAAATTAATGCCCGATACTGCGGAACACCTCATGCCAGATGGTAGCGTCCATGTCATGCCAGTTTCTTCACTAAAAACAGGCGACCTTGTACTTGTCCGTCCTGGGGCAAGTATTCCTGCAGATGGTGTAGTAACGGAGGGCGAGTCTGATGTAAACGAATCAATGATTACGGGAGAGTCACTGCCAGTTAAGAAAATTGCAGGAGCAAAAGTCATTGCTGGGAGTATCAACAGTGATGGCAGTTTACGTGTTCAGGTTTCAGCAGTTGGGGAACAGACTGCATTGGCTGGCATCATGCGTTTGGTGCGTGACGCGCAACAAAGTAAATCTGGCACTCAAATTCTAGCT
>JACMLM010000072.1 GCA_014379595.1 Anaerolineales bacterium | reverse complement strand
GATCAAACGCCCAATACGTTCTTTTTTTCCTTTTTTGGTCGTATTCTGTACTGTTTGCCCCTGGCTCAGAACACCTGAGTAAACGCGAACATAAGCAAGGCGACCCACGTAAGGATCAGTTACGATCTTGAATACCAATGCGCCCAAAGGAGCATCATCCTGCGCTGCAACATCGAAAGTAGTTTCCGGACTACCCGGTTCAGATACTGTAATGATTGGCTTATCTGCTGGGGAAGGAAGGTAATCAATCACCGCATCAAGCAGTACTTGTACACCTTTATTTTTTAAAGAGGATCCACAAAATACAGGGGCAGTTTTGTTTGCAAGCACACCCTTGCGAAGAGCAAGTTTGAGTTCTTCTATACTGATTTCCTGAGCCTCAAGGAATTTCATTGTCAGTTCATCATCAAGCTCAGCGATCTTTTCCACCATTTTTGAGCGATATTCCTGAGCTTGTTCTTTCAAATCTTCTGGGATTTCAACAATATGCGGATCTTTACCCAAATCATCTTCCCAAATAACTGCCTTCATTGTAAGAAGGTCGACTACGCCTTTGAAGCCACCTTCAAAACCGATAGGGATTTGCATTGGAATTGGATTAGCACCCAAACGATCAATGATTGTTTCAATGGTTCGTTCAAAAGAAGCGCCAACGCGATCCATCTTATTAACAAAACAAATGCGCGGCACGCCATAACGATCTGCCTGACGCCATACAGTTTCAGATTGTGGTTCCACACCCTGGACAGCATCGAATACCACAACACCGCCATCTAATACCCGCAAGGAACGTTGTACTTCAGCTGTGAAGTCAATATGACCAGGAGTATCAATAATATTAACTTGATAGCCCTTCCACTCTGCTGAAACAGCCGCCGAAACAATAGTGATACCACGTTCTCGTTCCTGAACCATCCAATCAGTTACTGTAGTACCATCATCTACAGAACCAATACGGTGAGTCATGCCGGTATAGAACATGATACGCTCGGTAGTCGTTGTTTTCCCGGCGTCAATGTGGGCAATAATGCCTATATTTCGGTATTTTTCGAGCGGATGCACGCGTGCCATACTAACTACTCTTCCTTAATAAGGTTATTATCAAAACTAAATACGATAATGGGAGAAAGCACGATTTGCTTCTGCCATCTTATGTGTTTCGTCACGTTTACGAATGGCTGAGCCAGTCTCATTGGAGGCATCGATCAATTCAGAAGCGAGCTTGTCCGAAAATGACTTTCCGGAACGATCATTAGCAGCCGAAAGAATCCAGCGAATCGCCAAGGTAGTACGTCTATCAGTAGATACTTCCATCGGCACCTGATAGGTTGCTCCACCCACACGACGTGGACGAACTTCCATTGCAGGGCCAACATTTTTAAGTGCACCATCAAAGACATCGATTGGATTCTTCTCAGTACGCTCTTTGATCAAGTCCATGGCACCATAGATCAAACGAACAGCGGTGCTTTTCTTGCCACTCTTAAGCACATGCTGTACCAGGGTTTGCAAATTGATGCTATTAAAACGGATATCGGGAAGGACTTCCCGTTTCTCAGGTTTTGCTCTACGCATGCTTTACTACTCCATCTATAAATTACTTGGGACGCTTCGCGCCGTATTTTGAACGGCCCTGCTTACGATTGGCTACACCGGTTGTATCGAGAGAGCCGCGCACAATGTGATAACGCACGCCTGGCAAATCTTTTACACGGCCACCACGGACCAATACTACAGAGTGTTCCTGTAATTGATGACCTTCGCCGGGGATATAAGCGGTGACTTCAATACCATTTGTCAAACGCACACGCGCGATCTTGCGCAACGCTGAATTTGGCTTCTTTGGAGTCATCGTACGAACGACAGTACACACACCGCGCTTTTGCGGCGCGCCTTTATCCTGTCGTACGCGGCGCTGCTTAAAGCTGTTCAATGTGAACTGCAGAGCCGGAGCCTTGCTTTTTGTCTTATTATTTTTGCGGCCCCTGCGGACCATTTGATTTACTGTCGGCACATTCGCCTCCGATTACAAATTCTTTCAAGATATCATTTCAATATTCGCAAGAAATGAGACCATCAACAACAATTCCTGATGGCCTCATTTGTAGTTACCAATTGAGTCGAGTGGGGGCAATGCAGCCACTCTTGCTTTCTGGGCAACGGCTGATTAGTTTATCATGCCATATCTACCAAGTCAATAGGAAATCCTACTTCTTTCGTGATTGATTCTCTCCGAGACTCAATAGACCTGTGTCGTGTTTTGGCGGATGCGTCTTCTCTTCATCCTTACCGAACTTGACTACATCGCCGCTTTCATTAATAGCTTCCACTCCAAGTCCTAATGACTGTAGTTCCTTTACAAGAACTCGGAAAGATGCAGGGATGCTTGGTTCTTCAATCGGCTCACCCTTCACGATCGCTTCATATGTATTGACGCGACCTTGAACATCATCTGACTTAACCGTGAGCATTTCTTGAAGAGTATGTGCTGCACCATATGCTTCCAGTGCCCACACTTCCATTTCACCAAAGCGCTGACCACCAAACTGTGCTTTACCGCCAAGAGGCTGTTGCGTAACCAAGCTATATGGGCCAGTGGAGCGGGCATGAACTTTATCTTCCACAAGATGATGTAATTTAAGGATTGTCATTACACCAACTGTTACAGGCTGGTCGTAAGGAATACCCGTCTTGCCATCGCGCAAAGTTTGTTTTCCAAGAGTTGGCAATGGAATCCCTTTTTCTTTCGCCAATTCCTGAGCAGTATCAAGGACTTTATCTTCAGCAACGCGGCGTGTAATCCCATTGACTTCCATCCATAAACGCAGACATGCTTTCACAGTCATATCATCTACTTCGGGATCAGGATTCGCTACATCGCGGTCATCAAGCAGAATCTCTTCAGGGTTGGCATATCCTTTTTCGCGCAACCATTCTTTGGCCGTCGCATGACGCGCATAGTCTGCATCGTTCAAGCTATAGACATCATATTTACGTTTGTTCAACCAATGCTCAAGATATAAACGTCGAACTTCATCATCATCTTGAATCGAGTTTGCATCGTATTCTTGTTCTTTGAGCCATTCCCATGCACGTTCAGCAGCTTCTTTCCATGCTTGATCCATGATCCATGCGCGTGCGAGTTCAGCTTCGATCTGCTCTTCGCTTGCACCATCAAACACAGGAGTAACTGCGCGGAAGCCCATGCGCTTCGCTGCCCAGCCAAGATGAACTTCCAAGACCTGTCCAATATTCATACGACCAGGTACGCCCAACGGATTCAAGATGAGATCAACGGGCGTACCATCTTCAAGATATGGCATATCTTCTACTGGAACAACCTTGGAAACCACACCCTTATTACCATGACGGCCTGCCATCTTATCGCCTGCAGTGATCTTGCGGCGTTGAGCAACAGAGACACGCACCATCATATCTACACCCGCGGAAAGATCGGAATTATCTTCACGGGTAAATACTTTTACATCAACAACTTTGCCACGTTCACCATGAGGCATACGCAACGAAGTATCTTTTACATCACGAGATTTTTCACCAAAGATGGCACGCAACAAACGCTCTTCAGGTGTAAGTTCTTTTTCACCTTTTGGCGTAATCTTGCCAACAAGAATATCATTCGGGCCGACTTCAGCACCAATACGAATGATACCGTTCTCATCGAGGTCTTTGATCGCGTCATCACCGACATTAGGAATGTCGCGAGTAATTTCTTCAGGACCAAGCTTCGTGTCGCGAGCTTCCACTTCATGTTTTTCAATATGTACTGATGTGAAACGGTCCTCTTGAACGAGACGTTCAGAGAGCAGAATGGCATCCTCAAAGTTACCACCCTCCCATGAAAGGAAGGCTACAACCACATTTTGACCAAGCGCGAGCTTGCCGCTGTCAGTAGATGAAGAGTCAGCGATGATATCGCCTGCCTTGATCACCTGTCCTTTGACAACAGACGGACGCTGGTCAATACAAGTACTTTGATTGGAACGCTGATATTTGCGGAGTTGATAAACGCGGTTTCCGCTTCTCTTTTCTTTGACCGTTATGCTGGATCCAGTTACCGAAATAACTTCACCATCTACTTCAGCAACAACAACCTGACCAGAGTCAAGCGCGGCATGACCTTCCATCCCAGTAGATACAAGCGGAATTTCAGGGCGTACCAATGGAACAGCTTGAGCCATCATGTTCGAACCCATTAAAGCGCGGTTCGCATCATCATGCTCAAGGAATGGGATCAACGCAGCACTGATACCAACGACTTGATGAGGAGCAACATCCATATAGTCAATGGTTTCCGAACCTGAGAACATAAAGCCGGAATGATATCGGCATGAAATACGCTCGCGAGAGAATTCTTTATTACCGGTTAACTGAGCATTTGCCTGAGCGATAGTGTACTTATCTTCTGCATCCGCAGAAAGATAAACTATCTCTTCAGATACAAATGGAACAATACTTACATCGCTGCCAATTTTTGCGACCTTTTTCAAGGCTTTGGCATCTATGGTGCTCCCAGATTTGAAGAGCAATTCCTCGCTCTTGGGGTCATAAATATCCTCACGTAATGTGAGACCTTCCAAGCGTTCATCATCTGCAGGAAGCGACTTGTACACCCTACGATAAGGTGTTTCGATAAAACCATATTCATTCACACGAGCAAAGGAAGCCAAACGACCAATGAGACCGATGTTTGGACCTTCGGGTGTTTCGATGGGACAGATACGACCATAATGTGAGTGATGGACATCGCGCACATCAAAGCCAGCACGTTCACGGCGAAGACCGCCAGGGCCTAGCGCTGAAAGCGTGCGTTTGTGACGTAACTCAGCCAACGGGTTAGTCTGATCCATAAACTGTGAAAGTTGTGATGAACCAAAAAATTCACGTAATGCAGCTACAACCGGACGAATGTTGACCAATGTAACAGGAGAAAGTTGTTCCTGGTCACGAATGGACATACGCTCTTTGATGACGCGTTCCATCCGACGCAGACCAATACGTAATTTATTCTGGATCAACTCACCCACCGTCTTAACGCGGCGGTTCCCGAGGTGGTCAATATCATCAGGCCGTTCTGCACCATTATTGATCTGGATCATGCGGCGGATCAATCGGATCACGTCACTCTTAGAAACAGTGCGGTGTGGAATGGGAATATTTAGATCGAGTTTCTGATTAAGTTTATAACGACCCACACGCTCGAGATCGTAATGTCTCACGTCGAATAACTGCTCTTCAAGAAACTGGCGCGCGTTGTCAAGTGTAGCAGGGTCACCGGGGCGCATCTTCTTGAAGAATTCGATCAATGCTGCTTCAGCAATTGTGTGATGGGACAGATCCCAATCTGGCTCTTGCTTAATAGTAGAAGCCATAAACAAACGCTCAGGGTTATTATCCACATCTTTCAAAATGGATAATATTTCTTCGTCTGAACCTTGCTTGATGGGTGAATCTTTAAGCCCATCACTGACTGCAGCAAGTGCACGCAGGAAAACTGTAATAGGAACAGTGCGCTTACGATTAAACTTTAAGATGATGTAGTCCGACTTACGAGTCTCGAACTCCATCCATGCACCGCGATCGGGGATTAACTTTGCCATTGCCAGCGGACGGCCAGTGGCCCGATCTGCTGGTGCTTCAAAATAAACACCAGGGGAACGGATCAATTGAGAGACGACGACACGTTCGGTACCATTTACAATGAAAGTACCCTTGTCGGTCATCTCAGGAAAGTCACCGAGGAAGATATCCTGCTTAATGGGTTCTGGAACATCAGGGCCGGCGAGAAGAACTGAAACATATAATGGACTAGAATATGTGAGATCGCGCTCCACACACTCTTCAATTGTATGCTTGGGTTCTCCAAACCAATATTTAAGCCCCCACTGTTGAGACTCAGGACCACGACTTGGGAAGAATAATTTCATTCCTTTGTTATAAGACTCAATGGGCGAGATCTCATGGAAGAGATCGCCTAAACCCTCCTTCTTGAGTCTTTCAAATGAATCAAGTTGTACTTCAATTAAATTCGGAAGATCTAACTTTACTGGGATACGTGCGTATGTTTTTTGGGGCAAAGAAGATGCCATTCTTCTCTCCTGACTTTTATTTTGGATGATCGATCACAACATTAACCGCCCACTTGGACAGCGACCCAACATTATATCGAAATGAACACCAAAAGTCAAGAAGCAGAATAATAAAAAGCGCTTCTTAATCGATTGCTCGATGCTTTTCTTGACAATACATATAACTGCGTGTAAAATCACGGACGCTTAACAAAAGAATACATGCCGAGATAGCTCAGTTGGTAGAGCACGCGACTGAAAATCGCGGTGTCCCCAGTTCGATCCTGGGTCTCGGCACTCTCGGCAAAAATAATATGCCAAGAAAATGCGGGCGTAGTACAGTGGTAGTACGTCTCCTTGCCAAGGAGAAGGTCGTGGGTTCGAATCCCATCGCCCGCTCAACAAACAAAGGATTGCAGATTGATGAAATACATCCAGTTTGCAGTCCTTCATTGTTTACATGGCGTCGTGGCCAAGCGGTAAGGCAAGGGTCTGCAAAACCCTCATCAGGGGTTCAAATCCCCTCGACGCCTCTACTAAAAACGAGACTGTAAAAAGTCTCGTTTTTTATTTTAATTTTATACAAAGTAAAGATTACTTAACTCTTAAGAAGCGACGCTTCCCTACTTGTAAAACTCCGGGACGCGGAAATGGAGCGTCACCACGCTCAAGCACTTCCCCATCCAGCCGTACACCTTTTTGATCAATTAAAGACCGTGCCTTGCTTTTACTCTCTGCAAGATTCGATGCAAGAATTACATCTACAATTGTTTGACCAGATTGCAATTCATATTCAGGCATTTCATCAGGAATCTCTTTTTGTTGAAAAGTCTTGATGAAATTCTCTTGAGCAGATTTTGCTTCCGCATCACCATAGAAGATACTTGTGATCTCACTTGCCATTTTCATCTTTGCATCACGCGGATGCAATGTGCCTGCCGCCAAATCTTTTTCGACCTTATCAATCTCCTGCGGACTCCAACGTGTGACAAGGCGCATATATAAACTCATTGCCATATCAGGTACGGACATTAACTTACCAAACATGTCATTCGCACCGGTGTTGATTGGAACAATATTGCCTGTGGACTTGGACATTCTCTGCACACCATCAGTGCCGGGCAAAATAGCAGTAATAATTCCAACCAAAGGTCGTTGGCCCAGCGCTTCCTGTAGTTTACGCCCAGCGACGATGATATTGAATAGCTGGTCAGAGCCGCCGATCTGCACATCTGTTTTCATTGCAACGGCGTCATAGCCTTGCATCAATGCATAAAAAGTCTCATGCAAATAAATTGGTTCACCTCTATCCAAGCGATTAGAAAAGTTATCGCGAGCTAGAAATTGTTGAACCGTGAAGTTTTGACCAAGCCGAATTAAATCTATAAGTGAAAGTTCGGAAAGCCACTCACCGTTAGAGCGGATCTTCGTCTTATTAGGATCGAGTACGCGATACGCCTGCTCGGTGTAGGTCAATGCATTTTCGGCGACCTTCTCCTCGGTCAGGATAGGACGCGCTTTGTTTTTATCCGAAGGATCACCCACCAATGCCGTGTAGCTGCCAATGAGAAAAGTGACTTCGTGTCCTAAATCCTGAAATTGACGAAGTTTACGCATGGTGATCGTGTGGCCAAGATGCAAATCAGTGGATGTAGGGTCATAGCCGCAATATACTTGAAGTGGTCTATTCTCTTTTTGCGCAATGACCAAACGTTCACGCAATTCATTGGTCATTGACTTCTTAAGTTCATCATCACCGTATTCCGTGCCTTGCATCAATAATTCAACTTGTTCTTCGATATTCATTCTTCCTCCGAGATATGTGCAGCATAATAATCACACTACAAATTGGCAAACAAAAACGCGCCCGCGATGATGAGGACGCGTTTATAGCACACCATCGCAAAGGCTTTATGGATAGGTGTAATAATAATATTTTTTTGAAAAGCTTATGCCAAACATTGGGCTATTATACAACAAGAGTTTTATTGTGCCAAATTGAATGAAAAAGTCCACGGACCTTGTACAGAATAAAACTCAGGGCTGTAAACAATTTCTTCAGCTTGCTGCTGAGTCATTTCTGGCGGTATGCTCATGAGCTGCATCGTCACTTGACCATTTACATCCACACACTCCAACACAATCCCAATGCCGCGTTCAAGCATGGCTTGTTGTATCTTGGGCATATAAACAGAGCAATACTCATCTTGACGTGGAGTTGCAGCAATGGCATCGATGATAATGGTTGCATTCGTAAGGTCTGCATCAGGCGGTACAACAAATGTTAACGTGTCGCACCTTAAACCATTTACACCATTTGATGGCTCCTGCACACTCACAAGAGTTGTGCCATATTCCTGTAAAACTGTTCCAGCATAATTCAAGCTTGCAGATGAGATGCCCCAATCAGATGGGTCAGGCAATGTAAAGCAAACATCGGCATTCACATTTTTTCCTTCAACCGAGGCCCGCTCCATGCGAACTTCGATTCCGCTTGCAGTTTGATTCGGCGCCGCCAATTCAACTTGTGCATTGGGGTAGGATGGATCAATATACGCAGTAGCTGTTGCAAGGATCGGCAAAACAACAGACGGTTGTTCAACTGCTGGAGCACATGCGGCTAGGAAAACCGCTAGTATTAAAACTAATTTTTTCATAGGATATTTCTCCTTATACATTAACTAAATAGATCAATAAACGCTTCATGCGAACCTGTAAACTGGAACTGATACCCAGACTCGGCCAGCCTTTTGGGTCTTACGAATCTGCCAGAGCCGCCAACAATAAGCATCTTCATTTCAAATGCTTCTGTAATATTCAGCACTTTTGCGAAATCACGAATTCAATTAACTGGATGTATAATCATGCAGGTTGTAAGGCTTTTATGTTAGAACCAGTTCTCGTACTCAATGCTAATTTTGAGCCGATCCATGTATGCTCAACACGACGCGCGGTTGGCCTGATCCTTGCAGGTAAAGCCGGTATGATCGTTAATGGACGTGGACACATTCGCACAATTTCGCAGCTGCTTCCGCGCCCTTCGATCATCAGACTTGAATCTCAAGTTCATCGACCACGACCACACGTCAAATTAACGCGCCGCGAAGTGTTCAGACGTGACAATTATACCTGTCAGTATTGCGGCAAACGTGATGGAGCATTGACGGTGGATCATGTCATTCCACGTCATATGGGTGGGCAGCATACTTGGACGAATCTGGTAGCAGCCTGTTCAACCTGTAATCATCGCAAGGGCGGCCGTAAAGTAGATGAAGCACACATGCACCTCATGCACATTCCAAAGGAACCCCCTGCAAACGCGGCATATATCTTTGGGCGGCACCTGACAGATAACGGCGAGTGGGAGCCTTATATTTCAGGCTGGTAATATTGATAAAGTTACATCCTGCGAGTTATGATCTCGCAGGATGTTTTGATTCATTTACTTTAAGACGCTCGCTAAAAGATTAGGAGTGATATATGCTTCGATCAACGCAGCGATTGCCAGCAATGGGATAACGAGACCTATAAATACTTTTGTCCAATCTGCGAGCAGTTCAAGGATCACCTCGCCCATAGATTTTCCTGTTTGCGGTGTGACGATGGCAACACCTATATAAAGCACAACCGCGCTTCCAATCATAAGAGCAGGGATTTCAAAGATACCGTGCGGCGCAACACCATATGCAAACAGCGGCCAGGGATCTCTGCCCAATAATTCAAATATAGCAAACAAACCACCTATCAAGCCGATGTTCACCATGTAAAGCATAATTCCCAATACACTGAACGAAACCAAGCCTGCCACAAAAATAGTAGCAATCGCACGCGTGTTATTCAAGAACAGAAACGGAGCATTGAGATGCTCATCTGAGTTTGTGAGATTTGGCATTTCACCCACGTTCTCTTCAAGTCTTTCAAGAGCTTCGGGGGAAGCGGAAGCGATCGCTTGTGGCACATTATCCATAATCCAGTCATAGCCCATCCACAAGCTCACACCTGCGATCAAGATCACAAAAAGAATGGCAGGCGCAATACGTCTTAATGCATTTCCTAAAACATTTCGATACCAATCTACTAACGAACGTGCGCCGCCTAATAAGTTTTTTGAAAACGTACGCAAGATCCAACGCAGATTAATTACATCGATCTCACGTCCCAGTAAATACTCACGCTGGAAGTGGGCAATTCCCACACGGATCAACAACAAAGAGATGATCATTACGCCTGCAATAGCCATCCACAGCACCAATTCGTTTCCCCAGAACAATAATACTGCTTCGCCTTGCATCAAAATGGCAACAGGCACAACAATGAAAGACGCCAGCAAATTCGCAGCTTTTACTGAAGTGGACTGTACCGAGATTACAATCGCTGCACTGACCATTAATGTGGCATGTGCAGTAGTCAACAACATCAATTGCAACATAACGCTGGGAGATGGCATCACCAGGTCCTGCCGTATGATCATTAGAAGATAGAACCCAATGGAAAGATAGCTTGCAACTAAAGGCGTGATCACACCCACCAACAGCTTTCCAAAATATAGCTGCCAATTATCAAGCGGGGCGCTTAACATAGGTTCTATCGTGCCGCGTTCCTTTTCACCAACAAACGACTCAAGTGCAACTACCAGCGAAATCGTAATTGGAAAAAATCCAATGATCATGATCGAGAACGGCACGAGCCGTTCCTGAATCAAATTCGCATTGTATTGATTCAAAAAATCCACAGTTTGTTTCGCAAACTCATTCATCAGAATCGGAAAACAAAATATAAGAATGATCATCGGCATCAGCACGCGCCAATCACGGAACTGATCGCGCAATTCACGCGCCGCTACAAGCCAAACAGGTTTTAGTTTATTGAACATTCTCAAGTCCTTTTGCATCCGCCATTACTTTTAGATACACCTGCTCAAGTGAACGCGGCTCTTCTTGAAATGCCATCACAGATGCAGACTTTTCAGACAACACCTTCAAAATTTGTGGATTAGATTCCTGCGGCCGCTTCACACGCACCTTCAAACTGGTCGCCGTCCGAGAGAGCATATCTACATCGTTTGGCAATTCCAACCCACTTGAATCCCACGCATCAGAAAATTTAATTTCATATTCTGGTGTCCCAAGCACCTTTTGCTTTAGTTCATCCAAAGTGCCTTGCAACAAAATACGTCCACGATAAATGATGGCGATCTTATCTGCCAATGCTTCCACTTCGGTGAGATTGTGCGAACATATGACGATTGTGCGCTTGGAAGATTTTAAACGTGCAATCTCATCTCGCACCAGCCGCGCAGACTCAGGGTCCATGGCTGAAGTGGGCTCGTCAAGTAAAAGTACACCGGGGTCGTGCATCATGGCGCGAGCTAAAGCTAGTTTTTGACGCATCCCTTTTGAATATTCGCCGATCCTGCGATGTGCGGCCTCGGTAAGTCCAAAGTATTGAAGCAAATGGTCACTGCGCGATTTACGTGTAGTTGTTGAAAGGCTATATATCTGTCCAAAAAAATCCAAATACTCAATGGCTGTCATGCGCATGTATAAGCCATGCTGTTCGGTCAACACACCGACAGAAGCACGAACGTCATGGCCATTCTTGACCACATCATAACCAGCCACACGTGCCCAGCCTCTTGTTGGATTTAACAATGCAGTCAACATGCGGACAGTGGTAGTTTTGCCAGCGCCATTCTGCCCCAATAAGGCCAATATCTGACCAGACTCTACAGAAAGGTCAACACCGTCTACAGCCATAAAATCATGAAACTGCTTACTCAGATCGTGAGTTTCTATCATTTAAGTTCCTTATAATCTACTAATGAGGGAAAGTAAGTTAGGTAAACGACAAGACAAGCCATCGTAACCTTACATCCATTTTATTCCCCACTATGCATATTTGTCTTCACAGAGACCTTACAGTTCCTGTACGGCCCTATGCTTCAGATATAAACCAACCCCCATACAGGCAAATGTGATCGCAAAAAATACCTGATTGATATTAATTCCGTTTACGAGTGCAATATCGAGTCGCAGGAATTCAAGCAATAAACGAACAACAGAATAAAAGCCAAGATAAACGAGAAATAGATCACCAACTTTAAGTCTCTCTGCAAAACGACGAGCGAGCCAAAACAAGAAGAATATATTCACAAAGTTCAGGATCACTTCATAAGCAAACAATGGATGATAGTACTCAACTGTCTCATAACCGATCAACCGATAAGCAGGTTCGATGAATATTTTCCATGGCAAAGTTGTGGGCAAGCCATACAGTTCTTGATTAAAGTAATTTCCCAAGCGGCCAATCGCTTGAGCAAGAGCAAGGCCGGGCGCAAGGATATCGGCTAATTTCCAAAAGCTCAATTCGTTCTTAAATGCGAAAAATAGTAAAGCCAATACTCCGCCGATGAATGCGCCGGGGATTCCAAAACCACCGATCCAGAGCGCCAGCGAATCCAGTGGATGGGAGAGATAATACTGGGTTGTCAGACCAAGCTCAACGGAAGAAAGAGGCGGAGTGAGAATATGCCAAAGGCGTGCACCAATTGTCCCCCAAATCGTCAACGGTAAAAAAAGATAATAGACAACTTCCGGGTCATGATCACTGCGTTTCGCCTCGCGCATTGCAAGCAATGCGCCTAATGAAATACCGAGGGCAATTAGGAGACCATTCCAACGCAAGAACAACGGGCCAAGCGAAAGTCCATCCATGAAGTTAGTGTAAATACATTTTGTTTTCGGCGTCTTTTCGCATACGTTCATGCCCCTGCACGCGGACATGGAGTATACGTTGAAAGGCTGTGATATTCCCCAGAATAGCAATCAAAGAAACTGCGATCAATGGTTGATTGAATACAAGTAAAGGAATTAAAACAAGGTAACGTTCAACACGTGTAAGAATACCCACTTTGGCTGTAAAGCCTAATCCCTCTGCGCGCGCCTTTACATAAGAAACAAGCACTGAGCCAGCTGTAGCAATGAAGGTGATAGTTGCGCCAGCATAATGTTCCTGTGAAAGAAAATAATATAAAAGTCCGCCGAAGGTAATGAACTCGGCATATCGATCACTAACCGAATCAACGAATGCGCCAAAGTCACTGGATTCGCCGCGCAGGCGGGCCATTGTGCCATCCAATGCATCTACAAGGACAGAAAGTAAAAGAACAATTCCGCCCGTTGTCATTTTGCCTTGTGAAATAATATAGGCACCAATGCTTGTGCCAACCAAACCCAACAACGTGATGGCATTCGGCGTTAACCCAATGCGATTCAGAAAGGTGCCAATCGGATCTAAAATACCTTTGAAGATCAAACGCAATCTATCAGTAAAAGTAGGCTTTGAATTGATGGGCTGGGTCACGAATGAAATCCTCTATATGATCAATACAAGCTTTGAAATTTTAAATTTATCTGTCAGATTTT
The DNA here is from genome assembly GCA_014379595.1 of Anaerolineales bacterium. Taxonomy (GTDB): domain Bacteria; phylum Chloroflexota; class Anaerolineae; order Anaerolineales; family Villigracilaceae; genus Villigracilis. Next base: position 44,169 of record JACMLM010000072.1, on the reverse strand, counting down.
TCTTCATCAGTGAGATCATCTTCACTAACAAGCACTTCGCGCTCTTTGCCGCCGCCTTGAGAGGGTCCTACGATTCCCATTTCTTCAAGCTGGTCAAGCAGACGCGCGGCACGCGGATAACCAACTCGCAGACGGCGCTGTAATAATGAAGCAGATGCACGCTGACTTGTTCTCACAATGGAGATGGCCTGTTCGATCAAACCGTCATCTTCGCCCTCGCCAGGTTCCTGTAACAATTTTTCCCATGGTGGAACATCATCTACTGGAAGATCGCTGTTCTTCTGCCAGTGAGAAATAATACGTTCTATTTCCATATCTGTGATCATTACGCCTTGAGCACGGACAGGGTTGCCCACTTCAGGATTGAGGAAGAGCATGTCACCGCGTCCAAGCAAAGTTTCGGCGCCGGTGTAATCCAAAATAACGCGACTATCAATACCAGAGGCAACAGCAAAAGCCAAACGTGCAGGGAAGTTGGCTTTGATAAGACCTGTCACCACATCTGTAGACGGACGCTGTGTGGCAACAACAAGATGAATACCCGTGGCACGCGCCATTTGAGCAAGGCGTACAAGGTTATGCTCGGTTACATCTGGAGCAGACATCATCAAGTCTGCCAATTCATCGATCAAGACCACAATACGAGGCAATGCTACCCCGTCAGCTTTACGAGTGACCTTACGATTATAAGCACTCAGATCACGAGCATGAGCGCTTTCAAGCAAGCGATAACGATGTTCCATTTCAACAACCACCCAACGCAGAACACCAAGAATACGCTCAAGATTAGTTTCCACTTTTCCATATAGATGAGGCAATCCATTAAAGCGGATCAATTCCACCATCTTGGAATCGATCATTACCATTCTAAGATCTTCGGGTGTATTGTTCATTGCAAGACACGCAGCAATCGATGTAATACAAACTGATTTACCGGAACCTGTGGCACCCGCGATCAGCAAATGCGGCATACGGGCCAGATCTGCAATTAGAGGGTGGCCTGAAACATCACGTCCAATGGCAATGTTTAGCGGCGCACCCGATTTGTAAAAGGCGTCTGATTCAAGCAGTGTCTTCAATCGAACAACCGAACTATGAGTGTTAGGCACTTCAATACCCACATAAGGTTTGCCGGGTACAGGCGCTTCGATACGCAAACGCTGGGCAGATAATGCAAGCGCGATATCTTTTTCCAAAGAAGCGATCTGCGCAACACGCACTTTCATTTGTTGTGCATCCTCTTCATCTGAGCCTGGTTTTTTGAGAAAACCAGGCTGTACAGCAAACTGTGTCACTGCCGGGCCAACGCGATAGCCAATCACTGTGGCAGGGATGCCAAATTCAGCGAGGGTTTTCATGATAAGACCCGCAGTTTGATTTATCGTTCGGTCATCCGCGCGGACAGCTGATTCAGCCAATAAGATTTGCAGCGGCGGAAGATCTTCACCACGCGGCGGTGCTTTAGTCTTTTCATCTTTTTTATCTTCAGCTTTTAAAGATGTGCGGAATTCCACAGGCAGAGGTTGCGCCTTCTTTCGCGAAGTGGGCGCGCCTGTTTTACCGGGTTGTTCACTTTTCTTTTCTGTTTTTGATGGGACGGGTGTAGATAGAGTCACGGTTGGAGCTTCGCCAGCAATATGCAATAACCATGCTTCCAATCTTGTCCATAAGTTGAGGCCAGTCATTACTGCTAATGCCCACAGAATCAAAATGACAAGCGTGCCTAAAATCGCACCCATTGCCTGCCATGCCAATGTGACCATTCCCCAACCGAGGCGGCCCCCATCCCAACCGTCTTCTGCTCGGATGAGGTTATTGCCTCCGAAAACAGCGAGCAGGCCTAAGGTTAAGAGAGAAGCGAGTTCGAGGGCAATGATCTGTCCCCAACGGATGTCACTTCCGTCGCGTCGCAAAAGAGAATATCCAAGATATCCTATTCCGAACAACACAAGAAAACTGCCCCAACCAAACCAAAGTTTAAGGATGTTGGCGAACGGCGTGAGAAGCAAGCCTTCGGTAATGCTCCATACCGCAAGCAAAGCCATCACTGCAAACGCGATCAGAATTACGCCGATAGAGTCACGCAGAAATCGACCAAAATGTAAATTTAGGCGCGTGAGCCTTTCAAGCCAATCATTTTGAGGCTCAACTTGCGAATATTGTTTTTTGCGAGTACGAGGAGATTCAGGCATATATTATTGGTCCTGAAGATTTACTTCCATTTCAAGGATCGCTTTTGCAACCGCTTCGACTGCAACACGTTGTTTTCGATAAAGATCCGCTTCAGACATGGCGAGGCGTGATGCGACATCGCGCACTTTACGCCCTTCAATAAATTTCATTTCGAGAATGTTAAAGAGTATCCATTCTGTTGTGAATTTTCGGTCGCCGCCTGGTTTTACTTGATCTACTGCTTTACGCAATAGAGAGCGAAGCGCATTCGCTGAATTACCATCATCTTTTTCAGCAAGCTCACGCACCACTTGAAGTTTGATCAATGGATTGTTCGTAAGTTTCGGGCCGCCCCAATAATGAGTAAGTGCATCTTTCACCCAATCCGCAAGGTCTGCCTCTTGTAGAAGAGGTTCAGTCAACAAACTGACCCGTGTATCATAACGCCCAGCGGCACGCATCCGTTGGATCAATTCCACTTGTGGTTGAAGGTCCTCCAGTGAACGGAATACACGCTGCTGTAATTGACGATCTTCAAGCGCAAGCGCGGCCCGGTCTGCAAGCAGCCATAAAGCATCACGCTGGTCGTGTTCCATCACTTGCTTATCGCGTCTTGCTACGCCAAGCAAGCCTAGCAATGGAGGCAATTCATCTTGATCCATGTCTGCGCGTTTGCGATGATGTAATGGCAACACCCAGAAGTTTCCCCATTGGAACTCGCGCCGCGTATCTCCATTGACCTGTTCCAATGCTTCTGTCAAACTTTCCTGATCCAACATACTACGATTGCCTACTACTACGATAGGAGATAAAGTTTCATCATCTAATGCGGCCACAAAAGCAGATGGGGATTGTAAATGGTCACGTACTGCTGCAAGCACGGCCTCAAGAAATTGCTGCAAGTCGCTTTGTGTAAGTAAACGTTCTTCAATATTTTGAAGAAGTTTTAATTCGCTGCGGTCGCTTCCAAAAAATAACCAGCGTTCCCAGAGCGGCGCAGCAAAGGTAATGGCATGTTCAAGCAGTAAAACTGTCACAACTACAACAAACGGAACGAATGCGTTATAAGGCGAGCCAAGAAATTCCCCACCGCGCCGAACGACGACCATCATAGCAAGCGCAGCGGATGCCGTCACGGGTCCGCGCATGATCCATTTGACCAAACGGCTTTTGATCACACGGTCTGGCCATGAAACACCAAAGAAGGCAACAGCATACGCCATCACAATTACCAATGCGCCGACCAAGATATTGATCGTGGTGGCTACGCTCCAAAACAAATATGGATGCTGTGATGCAAATTCATAACCGAATAATAGATATGGATAAGAACCAAGCGCAGGAGCTGTTGCACCTGCCATGAGATACAACATGCGACGGCGGCCAGACCTCGTCAACATGAGGCGATAGGCACGGATAAAATTTGTGCCGGCCCATATCATTGCTATAACGTAAAACAAAGTAAAGACTTCGGTCCACATCGTGCGCAGTAAATATGGAGCAGGCTTCCCATCTGGAACGAGCGGGCCAAGCAAATATCCAGAGGCGAGTAACGCGATAAAAAACGTTGAGATGACATACATACCGCGTACAGCTATTCTTCTACGTCCGCGCGAGGGTTTGCCAGCTGTTACAAGCAGGGCATCAGATAAATGTAAGTAGGCTGCCGGGAGATATACAATCCCAAACCACTGTAAACGCAACAAAATATCAGTAGTTACTCTTGTGATCGTATTGTCTTGCAAAGCTTCAGAGGTGAAAACAACAACGACACAAAGCAAAATGATCGCAAACGAACGCGCCACTCTATCCCGCAAATTAAATGAAAGCGCATATAGAAATAACGAAAATGCCTGAATGGCAATTCCTGCCGTCAGGATCTGGTTGAGTGTTTGTATTCCCCCCAGCAGTGTTTCCGGCCAACCGTTAATCATGCAAACCCATCCAAGAAAAGTCTCACAATAAAGCAGCTAATGCCGCCATCCTTATTTTATAGTTTTGGAAAAAAACAAAGCCACATCTTGATTAATGTAGTAATGGTCATTATACCCGCTGAACTCATACCCAAATTTTTGTGCAAGGCGGATGCCCGGAAGGTTTTTTGACTGCATCTCCAATATAAGTCGACGATGCGATCTCTCTGCTGCCCAATCTTGCGCAGCCGCCAACATAGCAGCGGCCACGCCCAAACGGCGATCGGCCACATTCACCACGAGATCAGTCACCCACACGACTGATTCTGTGCCACGCTCAAGCAGACTGATATATCCAGCAGAATCTTGTCCGATATAGGCTGTATACATCATGGATTTTCTCTTCCAATCATCAGCCAACGCAAAAGGATTGTGGGGATATGTAAGCGAAACAGAACGAGGCAACCGTACCTCGCGGAATGCGGCTGTCACCTGTCCGTTATCACGACGCAATTCCAATTGCCAAACAGATTCACTGGTAATGGAATGATCAAAGTTCATCAAGCGGGGAAGGTCGGTTGCAACAGTAGGTCGAAGTTGAATTTCAGGCATGAATTTTCCAGACTTATATTTTTTATTTTTATTGTACAGGCACAACACGAATAGGCACAACACAAGCGGGCAATGCCAGTCCTTGATTATCGGTGACAACAAGGCGCAATTGATAATCTCCGGGGGTTAGAGCTGTGGTGATCCATGAGCCAAGTGTGGCATTAATTTTGATCTCACGCCCGGCAGAGATGGTTGCCCAGGTATCGCTTCCCAGAGGTGCCACCTCATATTTATAGAATCCAAAATTCGAGATGTTAACCGTGCCAATCAATTCAACTGTACCTTGTACTTCAGCACCCGGCGCAGGCGAAGTAATAATGATCTGATTAGGAGTACATCCCGTCACACTTGCAACTGATGTTTGCAAAGGTAAATTCGCAAATTGAGTCATCATCTCCGGGGATAGTGTGCCTGTGGGCGTTGAGATTAAATCCAGTGTTGGGGTTGTAAGGAAGACATCTGCAGGAAGACCAGGAATAATAAAGGATGCCATGAAAACTTCCACACAAAACAATATGGTGATCAATAGTGAGATCGTGCCGGCCTGCCCCAAACGACGTGATGAAAACTGACGTTCCAAACTATAAACGGCGGTTTGCCATTCACGCCATGAACGCCATAACCAGCGAAAAGAAAACATACCGCCAATTGCCAGCAGGATATAGATCAGCACCTCATAAGAGGCGAGGAATTTATAAATTTCTGCCATGTGTGAGTTTTATTTATAAACCGTGCAATACACCACGAATAATCTTTTCGATTTTAGGTGTAATTACTTTGCCGGCTTCCATGACTTCTTCATGGGTTGTGATTGTGGAACCATCCAGGTTCGCTTTGTTGCTAATCCCTGAAAGCCCAAGCACTCGCATATTGCCGTGGCGTGCGATAATCACTTCTGGCACTGTAGACATACCCACTGCATCCGTACCTGCGAGGCGCAAAAAACGTAAGTCAGCAGGGGATTCAAAAGATGGGCCGCTCAAACCAGCATATACACCTTCGCGTAAGGTAATGCCTTTTTCTTTTGCAATTTTACGAGCAAGATCACAATAAGTACGATCATAAGGCTGGCTCATATCTGGGAAGCGTGGGCCAATTTCATCTAAGTTCGGTCCCATGAGAGGATTCAAACCAGACATACCCATCAGGTTTAATTGATCGGTAATAAGCATCACATCACCGGGCTGAAAATCGGGATGTACTCCCCCAGCTGCATTGGTAACGATCATGCTTGGAATACCCATTCGCTGCATCACACGCACGGGTAGAGTAATCTGATCCATGGTGTAGCCTTCGTAATAATGGATACGCCCCTGCATGACCAATACAGGCTTGCCTTCCAACTCACCGATCACAAAACGTCCCACATGGCCCTGGACAGTTGAAACGGGAAAGTTGGGCAGGTCACTATAAGGGATATGAACTGCATTTTGAACAGAATCAGCCAGATCGTTAAGCCCGGAGCCGAGGATGATTCCCACAATTGGCTGAATAAGTATTCTTTGTTTTATCGCTTGGGCGGCTGCATCGATTTGAGCAAGAGTAATATAATTCTGCATTTGTCAGACCTGTATGATCAATTTTATAAAATCCTAATGTGAATGGCGATTATATCAGAAATCATAATTGACCCTTTCAAGAGGTAGATAAAATTTGCTTCTTATGCTATCCTCGAACTCAATGAAGAATTCATCCAAAAATGATTTAAATGCGCTTTCGGCGGGAATATTTGGTCTTACAGGATTAAGCCTGCTGCTAATTCCCTCTCACTTGAATATATTAGCGGCCGCCCAATTGAATTGGGGATTTGTGCTGCTGGGCATAGTATCTTATGCGATTGCTCTTTGGCTCCAGATCGTACTTGTATTAAGGGCCACTGAAAAACACACCTCGTTTCTACAGGGTATTTCAGCCATAGTCTTTTTTATTTTTACCTGGGTTTACATTCAAGCAGGGTGCTTTGTAGAAGCCAGTATTTTTTTCTTGATTGGCATGGCGCAGTTAATTCTGGTCACTCCCCTCAATAAACGTCTGAAAAATATCAATATCCTAAAAGTGACCTTTGTCATAATCAGCATTTCAAGTGGGTTATTACTAACCGCATCAAGTAACCAATACGCGCAAATCGATTTCACCTCATATAAGACTCCTTTGATAATCGGATTCTTAGGGGCTGGATTTCTGGGTGCGCTTGCGATTATTTTTCCATCTTCAAAATACAATAAATTTCTTTCACGCTTTCAGGCTCTTCCGTGGTTGGTATGGTGTATTATTTTTATCCCTACTGCATCTGCCGCAAACTTGATCGGACCTGCTTTGCTGGCTGGAATGATTTTAGTAAGTGACATTCTTCCATGGAACAGACTGAGCCTGCCGAAAGACGATATTCTTGGTCATAGGGTCGTTGTGATAGCAAGCACACTGGAATTGACTTTATTGATATTCCTAAGCTCTCTGCTGATAGTGATAGATAATTCACTTGATCCCGAAATCAAGTTGCTAGTGACAGCACGTGAAGCGGCTTTCTTATTCTTTCTTCTAATATCCATTGTGGCGTATTACCAAGTATCAACCATCATTATGACGATCAACGGATTAATGGATGAGCTAACAAAAACCGAGGAAGAAGATCAAGAAGACGATCAAATAGCAGACGATCAACTGATCACATGGAACGATCGCCTCGCACGTTATATCAAACCTTTCTTACTTTCTCGCGAAAGCTCACGAATTCGTATGACAGCACAGGCAGATCAGGTCAAAGCACTGGCGCGTCAAGTAATAAACGAAAAGAAACGCAACGCACAGCTTAATCTGCTCATGGAGTTAAGCCAGCAGCTTGAGAATCAATTGGATCAACCTGTGGCGGCCCAACTAGCCGTGAATACACTTGAACGTGCGCTAAATTGTACACTTGCACTTATTTATCTCCATGAACCAGATCGTCAGGAGTTCATGCTGCTTGCGGCGGCAGGACAGCAAACCAATTTGATCCCTACAGGATATCGTCAGAATATTTCAGATGGAGTTATTGGCCGTGCTGTGCGTCAGAGAAAAACACAGGTTATTAACGATATTAATCGTGATACAGATTACATTCGTTTTGAAAACGAAAACAATCTCTCTGCCATCGTCATTCCTTTGATATTTAATGGACATGCAAATGGGGCCATCGTACTTAGCAATGAAAATTTTAGCGGTTTCAGCAGTATTGATATCGGATTGGCAGAAGCAGTAGCCGCAGAACTTACCCGTTCCTGGGAACGGTCTGGTTATCATCAGCGTTTGATGAATCTCGTTCAGGCAGGAAGTCAGCTTTCATCCATGGTGGAACCTGAATCAACAGCCCGCGAAGTTGCTACGATTGCCAGGGAAATTCTGCAAGCCAGGTTCACCTATGTACACATTCAATTGGGACAGGAAAGGAATTTTACCCAAAGCGCATCTTCAGGCGACGGCCCTCGTTTACTAGAGTCATTGGAAAACTCCATCTCATCTGAAGATATGAATCAAATGGCATTTCAAGCTGTTCAACCCTTTCGTGTACGAGATGTAAGAAAGTATGGAACCACTTCACATTTAATAATAGATCACCCCGGGCTGCGGAGCATGCTAATTATTCCAATCCGCTGGCACCGCATGAACATTGGGGCGATCTTCGCATTCGGTAAACAGCATGAAGTTTTTTTCACTGAAAATGATGAATCTCTGGCCGAACTTCTTTCCATTCAAACAGCAGGGGCATTTGAAAGCACATGGCTTCAGCAAGAATTAAGAGCTTCTCTGCGCATCACTTCCCTGCTTTATCGCTTGAGCAATCAGATCATTCAAGCTGAAAATTTGGAAGATGCCGCCTCAGATATAGCCCAGACAGCTCATAAGCTTGCAAAGAGTACAACCACAGGCATTGTGTTACTGGATGCAGAGGGAAATATCACCACAGAAGTAGAGATCGATTCCACGGGAATACATAGCGGCTCCAAACATCCAATGGAGCTTATTAAAGATGCAATGGCATCAGGTCAACTTATTTATTTTTCGCAGGGACAATCGATCATCCGTACCTGTTTACCGATTCAAACCCCCATCCAAAAATACGGCGCAGTATGGATGGATGTTCCCGAAGAGCATGAGCACAAACCCACAGCCACCCCTAATGATCTGCAAGCACTTGTTAACCAGGCTGCAATTGCGCTGGAACGCTCGCTCTTATTAGTAGAGTCCCGTCGCCAAGCTAAAGAAATTAAAGCTGCATATGACATGCTTGAGACTACCTACGATCAAACTCTTGCAGCACTCATGTCTGCTTTGGATGCTCGTGACCGTGAAACAGAGGGACATAGTCTGCGTGTAAGTCATATGGCTGCAAAATTAGGCGAGGCACTTGGCTTCTCGTATCAACAACTAAAAGTATTGGAGCGCGGATCATTACTGCATGATATTGGCAAGATCGGTATCAGCGATTCGATCTTACACAAACCTGGGCCGTTGAGCGAGGAAGAGTGGAAGATCATGAAATTACACCCGGACATTGGCGCAAAAATCGTGGCAGGGATTCCGTTTCTACAAGATACCATTCCACTCATCCGTCATCATCAGGAAAGATGGAATGGAACAGGATATCCTGGCGGGCTGGGCGGCGAGGAGATTCCCATTCTCGCGCGGATGTTCTCGATCATAGATGCCTTTGATGCATTAACCAGTAAACGTCCATATAGACAAAAAATATCAACGCTTGAGGCCGTTGAATATTTACGCGAGCAGGCTGGAATTTTGTTTGACCCACAGATCGTAAGTGTATTTGATAAACTTGTCACCGAAAATCAAACGCAATTATTGATATCAGAATAAAAATGCAAAAACAAGAGAAGCATCAAGGATTTAAACCTCAGGAAAACCTGGTATCGATCCTGCCTTCCATCATAGCGGGCATCTTTATATTATCTGCATCCATTGCCACTGTTCTTATTTACTTTCCTCCACTAAATCCAATTTACAAAATCGCCATCATCCTTTATTGGATTCTTGGGTGTCTGTATCTGGCGTTTTATTATTTTTTCTTTACAACCTCATTGAACAAGTCACGTTTCACATGGATAAACTCTATTATTTTGGGGATCGCGCTGGGTGGAATATCATTTCTTATTCCCATGGAAATTGATCACCTGCTTTATACGCTCCTCATTATTGCAGCCATGTCTACTTCCATAATATCCACACGCGGACCATCCTATTTCCTTGTGTTCAGCGCCGCTACTATTCATTTTATAACTCGCTTACAAGACCAAGTCTCTAACCCTCAGTGGATGACCCATATCGGGCTTGTCATCGCATCATTTATGGCGATTGAAACTATTCAACAACTAAAAAAAGTAGCAAGGGAACAAATCAACAGGCTGGAAATCATCAATGAACTTAGCAAACAGATCGTCTCCACGCTGAACACAAACCAGGTCTTTTCCCTGCTCAATGCTGCGTTTCAGAATGCACTCGAGGCAGATGCCTATTACATTGGAATTGCAGATGAAGAAGATATACATCTTGAATTATTTTATGATGATGGGGAATTTTATGAAAATATAAAAGTGAAAAGAAAAGGTACACTGGCAAACTGGGTCATTACAAATCAACAGGAACTCTTCCTGCCCGATCTGCGGCAAAATGTTGAGCTGGATGATGTTGAAATGGTCGTGATCGGAAAGCAAAAAACATCGCTCTCATGGATGGGTGTTCCAATGCGCGGTGTTCATGTAGATGGAGTTATGTCGATCTCGTCTTATCGTCCAAATGCGTTTCACCGTAGCGATATGGAATTACTATCTACCATTGCCCAACGTGCCGCACTTGCTTTGGATAACACCTACCAACATGCTTTGGTCGAACAACAGGCGCGGCTTGACAGCCTCACACATGTTTACAATCACGGATACTTTATTAAAGCCCTGGGCGAACAGGCTGAAATATGCCTTGCACAAAATCAAACACTAAGCCTCATTATGCTCGACATTGATCACTTCAAACAATACAACGACACCTTTGGTCATCTTACCGGGGATGAAATACTCGTCAGCCTATGTGACATTATTCGAAGCCACATCAAAAATACGGATGCGGTTGGCCGCTGGGGCGGCGAAGAATTCGTAGTCTCTCTTCCAAACACAACTGGGCCGCAAGCCATGCAAGTTGCCGAACGTATTTGTGCAACAATGGCATCCCTCAAAGTTCGCAATACCAGTCACATTACGATTCCTGTTCCAACCATGAGCATGGGGATAGCGATGTTTCCATCTGAGACAGATAAGATCATAAAATTAATTGATATCGCTGACAAACGCCTCTATACGGCAAAAAAACGCGGACGGAATCAAATTGAACCCGCAACCGCGTTTTGGGATGAAACAAAAGAAATTAATTAGCTCAATACTTCGCCAAATGCTTTCACCGTTTTTTCCACACCTGCATCATCCACCCAATAATGAGTCACCAAACGAAAGCGCCGCGGTCCTGCCCAATCGACCAACACACCGCGCTTCTTCATCTCACTGATAATTTCATCTACACTTAATTTGACGTCATCCTTAAGATTGAAGTAAACCATATTTGTGGATGAACCTTCGGTCGCATCTAAATGTAATCCCTGAACCTGCTTCAACCCATCGAACAGTTTCTTCGCCCGGTCATGATCCTGCCCAAGCCGCGTGGACATCTTCTCCAACGAGATCAGCCCTGCCGCAGCCAACACACCCGCCTGACGCATTCCTCCCCCCAACATCTTGCGAAGATGGCGCGCGCGATTGATAAACTTATGCGTGCCAAGCAACATGGAACCGACAGGCGCACCCAACCCTTTGCTTAAACAAAACATCACAGAGTCAGCTGGCTGAACCAATTCTTTCACTGAAACATTAAGCGCGGCTGCGGCATTGAAAATACGTGCTCCATCAATATGAAAAAGTAAATTATTTTCTCTTACGATCTTTCCAACCTGTTGAGTGTATTCCACAGAAAGCGGAACACCGCCGCATACATTTTGAGTATTCTCAAGGCAGATGAGTCGTGTGATAGTGTGATGCACATCCTCAGTCTGAATGGAAGCGAGAATGTCATCTAACGCAAGAGTTCCGTCAGCTTGATTTTTGATCGGGTGCGGATGAATCCCACCCAATGCAGACATTCCACCTGCTTCATTCATATAAATGTGAGATTTATCCCCAACGATCACCTCATCTCCGCGCTGGCAATGAACGAGAAGTGCAAGCAAATTTCCCATCGTGCCCGAAGGAACAAAAAGCGAATCTTCCTTGCCAAGCATAGTAGCTGCTTGTTCTTGTAATTTATTTACGGTAGGGTCATCCATATAAACATCATCACCAACTTCAGCCTCTGCCATTGCTTCGCGCATTTCAGGCGTAGGTTTGGTAACGGTATCTGAGCGAAGGTCTATATATTCCATTTTTATCTCCTTAAAATAATTTCTCTCAGTGGCTAGACCTCTGAGAGAACAAATTTAACGATTAACTTCTTCCAATACTTTCTTCAGTTCATCAGGCAATTCAGCTTCAAAAATACGAGCTTCCTTTTCGTTGGGCAAAACAATCTTAAGTTTCGCCGCATGTAAAAAATGACGATTGATATCAACCGTTACACTTTTCTTTCCATAAATCGAATCCCCAACAATTGGACAGCCCAAAAACTGGCAATGCAATCTAATTTGATGTGTGCGTCCAGTTAATGGATGGAACTCCAAAAGCGTATGTTCTTTGAAAGACTCAAGCGTTTTATATTCGCTGACTGCTTCTCGTCCTTTGCCCGCAGTGACAATCGCCATCTTCTTTCTATGGCTTGGGTCGCGCCCAATTGACGCTTCCACTCGTCCCGTAGGTGTAGGCGGTTTTCCATCCACCAGTGCAATATAAGTTTTCTCAACAGTTCGCAAACGGAATTGATCCTGCAACCAGCGATGAGCGCGTTCATTCTTAGCAAGCAATATCAAACCTGATGTCTCTTTATCAAGGCGATGTACAAGGCCCGGGCGTTCTTCACCGCCGATACCTTCCATATCAGGGTCATAGCCCAAAACAGCATGTACCAGCGTACCCGAATCATGTCCAGCAGCAGGGTGAACTACCATGCCAGCAGGTTTATTTACAACGATCAGTTCGTCATTTTCAAAAACAATGTTGAGAGGAATATTCTCACCCACCAAACCACTTGGTACTGGGGGCGGTACGCGAACTTCCACCTCGGCACCTGATTCAAGCGCCTGGCCAGATTTCTTTGCAGGAATATTATTTATCAAAACAAAACCATCATCGATCAACCCTTGCAAGCGGGCACGTGAAAACTCAGGCAGGCATGTGACCAGAAATTTATCAAGGCGTTCTGCCTGCTCACCTGAATAACGAAATTTCTCAATTCGGTCGCTCATGAAATCCCCCCATTGGATGAAAGCATTTCATCTGTAGTTGAACTAGGTTTATTTCTTTCATTTCGCCAATATCCGATCAATAAAAGCACAACACCGATATTAATACTCGCATCTGCCACGTTGAAAATGTAAAATGTACCTATAGAAATAAAATCAGTTACCTGACCAAACATCAATCGGTCGATCAGATTGCCAAGCACACCAGCCAAATACAAAGCGGATGCGAGACGCAAAATCCAATCGGTCGGATTGATCTGGTTGTAAAGATACAAAATTCCGCCGAGCACTAAAAAAGCGATCACTGTAAAAATGATGTTCCCATTCTGGAACATACCGAAGGCCGCGCCTTTGTTATAAATAAAAACAACACGCGCATAGGGTTCAAGCCAGGTCAATGAATCGGGCAGCCAGGAACCATTCAATGGAATATTTGAACGCACAAGCCATTTTGTCCATTGATCGAGGAGAACCACGAATCCCACAGTCAAGAACAAAGAAAAATATTTCTTAAAAAAAGTATTCATTTTTACTTGCCTTCTCCTACAGTCTGCACGGACTCAGCCTGCGGCTTTACTTCCATTGCAGCACGTTCTTTTTCCTGTTTCTCTTTGACCCATACCCCAAGCAAAAGGACAACTACACCAATCGAAATTGAAGCATCGGCAATATTGAAAACTGGAAATACCGAAATAGAAATAAAATCGGTCACTTTCCCTGCCAGCAAACGATCAATTAAATTTCCAGCGGCGCCGCCAAGCTGTAAACCCATGGCAAGTTTTAAAGTCCAATCTTCCTTTTCAACATGGGGATAGTAATAAATAATCGCACTGATGACAATGAAAGCCAATATGGTAAAAACCATGTTTCCATTTTGGAACATGCCAAAAGCCGCGCCGCTATTATGCCAATTCACAAAACGCGCATAAGGCATCAACCAAGTTAAAGATTCAGGAAGCCATTGCGTGCCAAATTCAATATTCTCGCGCACAAGCCATTTAGTCCATTGATCCAGAGCAATGACAGTGCCCGCCACACTAAACAAATTAACATATTCTTTTACAACACGATTCAAATTACACCTCAGCTTCAAACTATTCTCTTATTGTATCGCACCCTCAACATATACTCTTGGCACGCGCGCACTGATGTTTGTCATCACTTCATATTCATTCGTGCCAGCCCAATCTGCAAGATCTTCAGCAGTAATTCCATTGCCAAACAAAACAGCCTCGTCACCCACCTTCACATCATCATCTCCAACATTGACCATGAATTGATCCATGCAGATTCTCCCCACTTGCGGATATTTTTTCCCATTGATAAGGACCCGTGGTTGATTTGTCATACGGCGGAAATATCCATCGGCATAGCCGCACGGGACAGTGACGATTCTTGTCTGCGCCTCGGCCTGCCACAACGACCCATAGCTGACTGCCCGCCCGGGCAATGTTACTTTGCTATATACAACTTTGGACTTCCATGTAAGCGCGGGTTTAACATCGATGATCTTTTCAACATCACGTGCTGGATAAACACCATAAAATAAAACACCGGGCCGCACCATATCGTAATAGCTTTCTGGTAGTAATAGGGTTGCTCCAGAATTTGCTGTATGCCTAATTCGCGGCGTTGGTTCACTGCGTTTTTCATATATTGATAAGACTTCTTCAAAGCGTTCAAGTTGAAGAGATGGTTTTACTATGGAGTCGGACAGCAAGCTATCCGCAATCGGCAAGTCGATTGACTCCAGAGTTTCTGAATTAGCAAAATGTGTAAATATACCTTCTATGTCTAAATGGCTACACGCTAGAGACTTTTCGATAAATGCTTCAGCCTCGTATTCGTGGACTCCAATCCTCTCCATGCCAGTATCAATCTTCAGATGCACTTTGAGTGGCTTACGGGTTGACTCAGCCAATTGTTCCGCAGCAGTTAACAGGTCAGCAGAAGAAGCGGCGAGGGTTAAGTCATATTCAAAAAAATCAGGCAGCTGCTCGGGCAGAGTCCCACCCATCACCAATATCGGAGTCGTAATTCCCAGCTTGCGAAGATGAATGGCTTCTTCAACAATTGCTACGCCGATGTAATCTGCAAATGGCGCGATGAATGGCGCAACACCATCTACACCGTGACCATAGGCATTGGCTTTTAAAACAACCAATACTTTCGCGGGTGAAACGTGTTTGCGAATGTTTTCGAGGTTTTGTTTTAGTTGAGATAAATTGACTTCAAGATATGTGGGGCGCATAATTTATTTATGTTAATGTTTTGCCCGCCAGTGATATTCCACATCGGGTTCAGATTCAGGCGCAGGGCTGACTCCAAATTTTTCAGCAACGAAATCATTCTTTTCATAAAAGGAACGTGCATTTGTATTTGCACGATGCGTATACAGCCAGAGATGATGTGGTGATAATGTGCGCGCATAATCAAGCAATGCCTGACCAATGCCGCGCCGATGATATGCAGGGTTCACATACAAACGATCAACAAATTGTTCTTGAAGCCCAAGGTACGCCACTGGTATAGTATCCACCTCGTATACCCATAATTGATTTTCAACCGAGACAACATTCTTGAAATATTCGCGGGCACCAGCGAGGTCGTGGCCTAAGCGCTCGGCAAGGCCGGGCATGGCAACTTCCATTGCATCAAACCAGAACTGTGTAACGGCTTCAAAATCTTCTTCACGATATGGGCGGATCATGTTTATCCTTTAAAAAATAAGTGAACGGCTTAAGGCCGTCCACTTATTTTACCTGTAAAAAACGTTATATTATTGCGGACTAAAGTCCGCACTCCAATTTTCTCTTACTGCCATGCACCCAAAATTGCGCCCATGACAACAAAAGTAACAAGATGGTTACCAACCTCATAGTACCAGGCCTGGACGCGGTCTGCGAACAGCTTGTTTGTCAAACTTGCTGGGGCGATAAAGCCAAGCCATAACAGAAAGCCTGTCAGCGCACCGGAGACGAGTGTGGTGCTGCCCATGGCATTCACTACCATAGCCATGAATATAGCCTGCACGAGAGATGCGATGATGACAAAGGCAAATATTCTGACCACAGGACCCATATTCTGATCATTGGGGTCATTCTTATCAATTTGCCCGAGCGCCTTCTGCCAAGCTGGGTAAAAACCTTTAGGACCAAACCACACGCTTCCAATAATCATGCTTGCCAAAACACATGCAATAACAGCGAACCCATTGATAGAACTAAAATCCATTTCAGCCTCCATTTTATAAATTGACCGGCCCACGCCGCTCTGTTATAAAAATTATAACCCGAATATTTGTTCTAAGATACGTCTGTGAGAGGTTACCCAGGAAAATAAAACAAAAAGTCCCCGAACTAAATTATTCAGGGACTTTAAACTAATCTCTGTTCTCTTCTTTTAAATCTTGCCTGCCACATAATCTAACACATCGATCTTTGTAAGGATACCTATCGGCTTGCTATTTTCAACCACGATCAATGCATAACCTTGTGTCAACGAAGGCATGGCATCTTCGAGCGGAGTCTCCGGCGCGAACACTGCGCCCGCATTTTGGACAAGTGCATCTATTTTTTCATCATTATTATGTTCATGTTTCTCAAGCATGTGATTGAGCAGGTCCACTTCTTCGATAAGACCGACGAGCGTTCCATCTGCGCCGACAACTGGCATTTGCGATACTGCATTCTGATGCATCACTGATACCACTTTGCGGATCGAGTCGCCTACTGCAGCAGTTTGCAGCATCTTATTGGGCTTGGCAAGCAACAGGTCACCCAGTGACGTTTCACCGAATTCCATCGAAAGGAAGCCAAATTCACGCATCCACTTATCATCATAGAATTTGGAAAGATAACGCGAACCTGAATCAGGAAGGATAACCACGGGGATGCGTCCCGCAGGGAGTTTGCGACAATACTTGATCGCGCCTGCAATCGCAGAGCCAGAGGAACCGCCTGCGAAGATTCCCTCCTGCCTTACCAATTGACGCGCCCACAAAAATGACTCGCGATCTCCCGCGCGTTCAATTGCATCTACAACTGTAATATCCATTGCGGACGGCAAGAAATCTTCGCCGATGCCTTCCACTTTATAAGTTTTGGGGTACGCGCCTGGGGGAATCTTTCCTTTGTTTTGCCAAATCTCGGTGAGAATCGAGCCTTCAATATCCACGCCCACGATTTGAATATTTGGATTCTTGGATTTAAGATAACGACCCACACCGGAGATCGTTCCGCCGGTACCAATTCCAATGATGACATCAGTCAGCTTTCCTTCGGTCTGGTCCCACAATTCAGGCCCAGTACTGATCTCATGCGTTTTCGGATTATCGGGATTGTGATACTGATTTGCTAAAATTGCATTTGGAGTTTCACGCGCAAATTTCTTTGCGACTTCATAATATGAACGCGGATCGTCAGGTCCAACGGCGGTGGGAGTGATGACCACTTTTGCACCATAGGCACGCAGCAATAAGATCTTTTCATTGCTCATCTTATCGGGCATGACGAAGATAGTCTTGTAGCCTTTTAATGCCGCAGCAATGGCAAGCCCGACACCTGTATTCCCTGAAGTTGCTTCGACAATCGTTCCGCCTGGCTTGATTTCTCCCCTCTTCTCGGCTTGCTCAACAATATACGCCCCCACCCGATCTTTGACCGAGCCCCCGGGATTCATAAATTCAAGTTTTGCATATAGTGGAACTGGCAAGTCGCGCCCTATTCTTTCCAGCCTTACAAGTGGTGTATTCCCCATTGCCCCAAGCACATTGTTGAAAACTCTTCTTTCTTTGGATTCGTTTAATTCAAGCATTCGCTCTCCTTGTTATGGAGGTAATTTTACCGCAGTAGAAGATAGGAGATTAGCAACTAGCACATAAACCAGAAATAAGTGTCCAGAATTATTCTGAGCGGGCACAACGAAAACCTGTGTAAACATTATTAAGCGTAGGATCAAATCGCTCACGATTGGAAACTCTTACAAAGTCATCGCTACTATCCCATGAGCCGCCACGCACTACTCGGTCGTCTAAAGAACTCAAATTCTCACGTCCGTCATTAGCATAATAAGGATAAGGTTGATACAAACTGCTGACCCATTCCGAGACGTTACCAGCCATATCGAACACACCATATATACTGTTTCCACCAGCAAAATTGCCAACTTCAGTTGTATCATGATAAATTTTGTTGTAATTCAACCTGCCTTTTTTGGGTGGCTCATTTCCCCATGGGTAAATAAGTGCATCTTCACCACGCGCAGCTTTTTCCCATTCAGCTTCAGTGGGCAATCTACGACCCACCCAAGCACAATAAGCAGTTGCCATATTCCAATTCACATAAATTACAGGATAATCATCAAACTGCGAAATACCATAATATAACTTCTGGATAAATGATTTTTTTAGAATTGGAGGGCTACATACATCTGCATCTACACATTTTTTATACAGTCTATTAGTTATTTCAGTTTGGTCAATCCAGAAAGCATTTAAATAAAGAGTATACATTGGCTGTTCATCTGGTTGGCTACTGCTTTGGCTACCTATAGTAAATTCACCAGCCGGGATATAAATCAAAATCATTTCATCTTCACCAGTCGCAATAGAATCAATTCCAGGAATGAGTGTAAAAGTAGTTGAAATGGGATTAATCGTTTGGAATTGAGTAGATGTTACAGATTCAGTTGAAGTAGAGACTTGTGGCTGGGAAGTGCCAGTCAAAGACGCGTTTGACCAATCAAATAAATTTGTAAATAGATAATTTCTGCCAAATAAAAGAAAGATCAATCCAATAAAAATAATTCCACCAATGCCGAGCCGGCGGGAATTTAATGAAAATGAGTTCAAAATTCGGCCAACAAATTCCCGCTGTTTTTTTCGCTTTAAATGCTGTGCTTCCTTTTTCTTCGCCTCACGCTCCTGTTTCTCACGTGAAATTTTCTCATTCTTCTCGCGTTCTTCTTTTTCGTTTTCCTCCCTTGCTATTTTTTCACGTTCATATAGTTCAGCGGCAAGTTTGCGAGCTTTCTCTTCTTTTTCTTGTTGGTCAAGCTGCTTGCGCTTCAATTCCTCTTCTTCCAAAGATAATATCTGTTCATAACGTTCTTTTAATGCTTTCAGCAAGTCAAAATAAGACTCTTCCTTTTCAAATCCAAAATAATTCACCCAGTGAAAAGAACGAAGTCCTCTTGGCACAGCACAGTCATCCAAGCGCAAGGGAATTAGGAAAATAGTTTCTTCAGGTTTCTCCAAGGCAACATCGTATGCATATTTGATTTCCCTCTGAACAAATCCTTCTTTACTTACTGATTGATTTGAAAGGCAAACAATCACTACATCCGCATCTTCTACGGCTTTTTCAATGACCGCCCGCCAATCTTTTCCCGGAAGGATTTTTGCTTTGTCCAGCCACGGATCGATCCAGCCTTCAGTTTTGAGCGCAGTGAATAACTCGTGCACAACTAGTTTGTCTTGCGAAGCATGACAGAGGAAAACGCGAAGAGGTCGAGTCATTATAAGAATATCCCAATGAGTGGATTATAACTGAAAGGATAATAAAAACTCCCGCCGAAATCTTCGACGGGAGCTATCTTTCTTCTTTCATCTTTCTTCAATTATCCAAACCACTTTTCCAAACGTTCTGTCTCAAATTTTCGTTTCTCTTCCAAATATTGTTTAGATGGTTCAGTCAAATTTACAAGCGGCTCAGGTTCAGCAAGGAAACTTCCTTCCACCATCATCGCTTCTCCACCGCCTACTTCCAAATAACAGCCGCCCTCTCCTGAAAAAGTTGCTGTAGAGTGTTGCCCATTAAATGAGTCCGCGATTCTTTCTGCAGCCGTTTCGCCCATCAACTCAGCGAATAAGCCAGCTTTAGGCAAAGGCTTTTTATTCGTCAGCATGATCTGCGTCACATCACCAATGGCATACACGCCTTCAAATAATGTCTCCGTTGTGCGTGCATTGATATCCACCCAGCCTGATTCTCCTACCAATCCGCTTTCGCGCACAACCAAAGGCGGTTTGTGCGGCGGCACCCCCAGCAAAAGATCATAGCCAATTCGTTTATTCTCAAACACTACTTCGCCCGCTTCAATGGATGCAGCTTTATGATTCGGATAAAACTTAATCCCATTTCCTTCGAGTCTGCTTTCAATCGTGTCACAGCTTGCCTGACCTAAGATCGGCAACGACATCGGCTGTGGACTAAATATTTCAACACTTGCTTTCACGCCGCGCGATTTGAATTTTTCATTCAACAACAAAGACATTTCATACGGTGCAGGTGAACATTTATATGGCGCACCAAAAATTCCGATCACTACCCGCCCACCTTTAAATTCACTGATCGCTTTTTGTGCACGCGGAATATCAGCAGGGTCATACACATTGAAAGCATGTTCTTTGAATCCAGTGACAGCATTTGGAATTAATTCTGCACCCAACGCGATGACGATTGCATCCGCGTGGATTTTTTCGCCATCAACAACAACAGACTTCTCCTCTGGAAGAATCGCATCAACATTCGCCCGCCTCACATCGACTCCGATCTTGCTTAAGCTTCCAATGGGCTTTTGCCCCGCTTCAAGAGTCGACTCGCCGATCAGCGCCCAACTCTTGCGGAATCCCACCATGAAATATGGACGGCGATCTACAAGGATCACTTCTACATCACTCCCAAGTTTTTGTTTAAGGCGATGAGCCGTTGCAATCCCGCCAAATCCGCCGCCAAGAATTAAGACTCGTTTCATTGAACACCTCTATTCGTCATTGCGAGCCCGATAGGGCGAAGCAATCTCCGACACGATTGGGGATTGCTTCGTCGGGCTAAGGCCCTCCTCGCAATGACGGAATATTTGATTTAATAAATTGGCAGTTCTGTATCTACTTCTCTCGCCCAGGCGTTGATGCCGCCTTTGAGGTTCTTTACTTTCTTAAATCCAGCACTGGTGAGCAACTCCAGCGCACGCATGGATCGGCTGCCACTTTTGCATAAGACAACCATATCGTCCGCGCTATCTAATTCAGATAAACGACCTGCAAGTTGACCGAGTGGAATATTCACAGCATTCGGCATGGAAGAAATTTTTAGTTCGTGCGGTTCACGTACATCTAACAACATAAGGTGATTTGTTTTCACACGTTCTGAAAGTTCTACCGCAGTGATATCTACACTTGAAACAGCAGAATCATCTTCGTGGTCATGGCTGGGAACACCGCAGAATTCTTCGTAATCAATTAATTCTTTAATATCGGCATTCGGTCCGCACACACGGCAATTTGGATTCTTCTTTAACTTCACAAAGTCAAAGGTCATATCGAGTGCATTGTATAAAAGCAATTTGCCGATCAACGGATCGCCGATGCCGAGTAAAACTTTCAATGCTTCAGTGGCTTGCAATGTTCCAATCGTACCGGGCAACACACCAAGCACACCACCCTCCGCACAAGAAGGGACAAGTCCAGGCGGCGGTGGCTCAGGGAAAAGACAGCGATAGCATGGACCTTCTTTGGCATAAAAAACGCTTACCTGTCCATCAAAACGGAAAATAGAAGCATACACATTCGGCTTGCCAAGAAAGACAGCTACGTCGTTGGTTAAATATCGAGTTGGGAAATTATCTGTTCCGTCAAGGATAATGTCATAATCTTTAGCAATGCGCAGGGCATTTTCAGAAGTGTATGGTTCGTTGTATATATCCACTTGTATATCAGGATTCAAATCCAAAAGTTTCGCTTTCGCGCTTTCAACTTTTAATTTTCCAATGGTAGATGTACCGTGAATGATCTGACGTTGTAAATTAGATGAATCAACAACATCATAGTCCACCAGACCAATACGCCCTACACCTGCCGCAGCAAGATACAAGGAAACAGGAGAACCAAGTCCGCCAGTGCCAACAATAAGTGCGGATGAATTTTTGAGTTTGCGTTGACCATCGAGTCCCACCTCGGGGATCAATAGATGGCGCGAATATCTTAATATTTCGTCACGAGAAAGTTCAGGCAGCATGTTAACCTCCCGCAATGGATGGAATCAACATAAGCTTTTCGCCATCCTTGATGGGTGTGTCCACCCCTTGCAGGTCTTTGATGTTATGTTCGCCAACAAATAAATTAACAAATGGACGTAATTCCCCGCCATCATTGAACAAGTGCGGCTTGATCGTGGGATATTGAGTCGTTAAATCTGCAAGCGCTTCTGAGATGTTTGAACCGCTGACGGTCACATCACTTTGTCCGTTGGTATAAGCACGCAACGGGGTTGGAATTCTTAAAACTGGCATGTAGAGTCTCCTAAAATTTTATTTAAAGAACTTAAACACGAAGGGCACGAAGCACACCAAGGGAAAACAGCATAAAGGTTTTCCTCACCTGCACTGGCGTGCGGCGCAAGTGTCGTGACCTTTGTGTACTTTGTGGTGAAGATTTTATAACGTCTGTATCTGTTCCATCAACTTCTCTACCCGAGCCACACCATTATTGACGTACCGCGCCTCCCCTCGTGCATCCAGTAAAAATGTTGTTGGCACGCTCATCACACCCCAGGTCTTCGCAAGGTCGGGGCGTTCGGTGGCGTCAATTTCAACAACTTGTAATTTTTCACCAAATAAAGTGGAAACACGGTCAAGCGCCGGACGTTGAACAGTTTTGCACGGCACGCAATCCGGTGTGGTGAAATATACGATCACAGGTTTATTCGGCATGGTATTAAACAAAGCGGATAGATTATTTTTTGCGCGCACTAATAGATGCTGGTTCAACAACCAATATGCACCAAGTCCTAAAGCAATAATACCAATTGCAAACGCTGAACGCAATAGAATATCAGAGGTCATGCTCTTGCCTCCGCATTCGCTTTCGGTTTCATACCAGGGAAAATTCCCGCAGGCGGCTGTTTTCCAAAACCCGGCACATTCAAACGTGCCAGCCAATAATAGACGGCGCAGCCAACGCAAAAGCCGCCGAAAGCATTTAGTGAAGCAAGCGCGATCACGATCCAAACAAGAGTCCAGCCTAAAACAGATGAACCGAGAAATAGCGCGATTGAACCTGCTGTCAAAAATACAAAACCCACAATCTGTGAAAAACGATGCGGCTCAGGGTTATCGTCTACTACGTCAGGCTTCATCCATCCACGCGGCTTGAGAATGGATTTATAGATAATGCCGAAGCCTGGAGTTTTCAAAACAGCACCGATCCCCATGACGAGTGCAACAAATGCCGCGAGAATTGGCTGATCTAAAACGAACGCCAATATACTTATTCCGATAATAAAATATTGATTTGTTTTTAAAATAGAATGATCTACTTTTTGTAAGGTTTGTGATGTCATATTAGTATCCTGTTTTACTCTGGAGTGCAGGAGCTTGCTCCTGCGAATTCGACAGCAAGCTGTCGGACTCCAGAGTTTTATGAAATTTTTATTTCTTCTTCTTCATATTTCGAACGATCTTCAACTAATCTCCAAGATCGGCTATTGACTGCCTTGCCCTCATCCACGCGCGTAATGATGTAAGAGAAAAAAGGTTGCGCCCATTCACGATCATACTCAGATGGAACATTCGGGCAATCAGGATGAGAATGAAAAACACCGATCAGACTCAGCCCAAGGCTGTCTGCTTTTAATTCAGCTTTGAGATAATCTTCGGGTGTGATCAAAAAACGATTATGGCGTGCTTCATCTTCACGCGCATTTGGCAAAGATAATATCTCTTTCACTTCACCTTCCACACCGATCAAAAAACCCGCTCCCTCTTCTGGGTAGGCTGCCTCAACATGAGCATTGATCTGCTTAATTACTTCACTTGAAAGTGCCAGCATTACTTCCCCTCCCACAAAGCTTTGTCGCTCAAATATTTATAGCCAGCATCAGGGAAGACTGTCACTACCACTCCCTCATCCAATTGACTCGCGACCTGTAATGCTGCAACTGCTGCCGCAGCGGATGATATTCCAACGAAGAGGCCTTCTTCTCTCGCGAGACGCAACGTCATCTCGTGCGCCGCTTCTGTCTTAACTGGAAGAGGTTCGCCAGCAAATGACTCATCATAAATCTCCGGCTTGATTGCGGTAGGCATGTGTTTGAGGCCTTCGAGTCCATGAAAGGATGCGTCAGGCTGAAAAGATAGAATCTTCACATTAGGCAATTTCTCGCGCAGATACTTTCCTGTGCCCATCAACGTGCCTGATGTACCCAGCCCGGCAATGTAATGAGTCACCTGGCCCTTTGTTTGCGCGAGAATCTCCGGCCCAGTAGATAAATAATGCGCCTGCCAATTCGCAGGATTGTTATATTGATTTGCATACCAATACAGGTCAGGTTTTTCCGCTGCCAACTGACGCGCCACCATGATCGCACCATCTGAGCCTTCAGATGGATCTGTGATGATGAACTCAGCACCCAGCGCACGCAGAAGGGTCAATCTCTCAGTGCTGGCACTTCCGGGAATTGCAAAGGTGACGGGGATTCCGAAAGCAGCACCAAATGTGGCATAAGAAATTCCCATATTGCCGGAGGTCGAGTCAAGCAACCGTTTACCATTAGACAAGTCACCGTTTGCGAGCGCAGTTTTAATAATATTCAACGCAGGGCGGTCTTTGACCGAGCCGCCCGGGTTAAACCATTCAGCCTTGAAAAATACTTTTACACGAGGAGACAGGCCCAAGGTCACGCGATGAAGCGGAATTAAGGGTGTGTTGCCTACGTGCGATGCGATCCCATCCAAGGGAATAATATTCGAGTCGGTCATTTCCAGTACAGCCATAAAATCCTTCAATAAAGCAATCAACAGGTAAACAAAAAGACGGCGAACAAACGCCACACTATGCAAAACTTGCAAGCGGGGGTCGTCCAACCGTCTGAGTGTTGACTGCGAGGTATCTCAGGCGGCGGCTACGAGCCCCGCGAAAGACACAAACAATAGTTAAAGGATTTCATGGTTTTCATCATAGATGTCAGTTATTTTACGTATCTTACTTGATTTGTCAATGATTAAATTATCTGCAATTCTCTGAAAATTGCTGTATAAAGTTACTATAAATATACAAAAAATATTAAATAAGCCTGCAATACAAAAACTAAATCTCTACATATTAATGTATATTGATTTATGAGAGGACCGTTTAGTAAACGCATGGGGTTCGTATGGCAAATATCATTGACTGGCAAATTGTGAATGAAGTACAACTTAAAAAAATGGAGGATTTATGTTGAAACGTATATCGTTATTTATGCCCTTAATTCTTATGATCGCATGTGCAACAGATATTTCCGATCCACAGGTTCAGGCGGCCGTTATCGGTTCTCTCACAGCAACTGCCTGGACTCCCGTTCCCTCCACCCTTACCCCAACCCCAGAGCCAAATACATCAAAGATCGTAGAGGTGTTAAATAGCGCCATGGTTGGCACAGATCCACTTTTGGAAACAGTGGATGCAAAATTCATCGTGATCGATGCGCGAGTCCTTCTAAATGGGTTTACAAAAGAGGCGACTGTCATTAGTATCCATGTAGATTGTGAATGGGTCTATTCAGACAGCTGTACGGCTGAATCTACTTTTGTGAAACTCATGAAGGCAATTTCAGCCGATGACAAAATGATCGAACGAGTCGCAGGTCAAATCCCTGCTACTGTACATACATTCGAAATGTTAGCTTTTGACCGCATGAAACCCAATGGCGTAATTACGATTCCCTGGAATGATGTGCTTGATTTTTCACGCGGAAAGATCAATGGGAACCAATTAGGGTCACGTATTATTCACCAGGCTGCTTCGCCATAAATAAAAAAGGTCCCGAAGTTTTTCAACTTCGGGACCTTTTACTGTTTACGAATTATGCATTCATAATTGGAGATTGCTTCGTCGGGAAAAGCATCCTCCTCGCAATGACATGCATTACTCTTCCTTCTTTGCTTCCATTTCCTTTTTATGAGCGTCAATGATCGTGCTGGCAACATGAGTGGGAACTGTATCGTAGTGGTCAAATTCCATTGCGAAGTAACCACGCCCACCTGTAATGGAGCGAAGCTGCGTGGTGTAGCGGGTCATCTCAGACATGGGCACATGCGCCACGATAACAGTATTGCCACGATCTGAGTCTGTGCCTTGCACGCGGCCTCGGCGGGTATTGAGATCACTCATTACATCGCCCATATTTGTATCTGGGACCGTAACACGGACATTCATGATCGGCTCAAACAACACAGGACCTGCATCATGCACAGCAAGCTTGAAGGCTTCGCGCCCTGCAATTTCAAAAGCGAGAGGCTTGGAATCTACTTCATGTTCCTTACCATCATAGACAATGACTTTTACATTGCTCATTGGGTAGCCTGCAAAGGCACCGCGTTCCATGGTGGCCTTAATACCTTTTTCAATGGGAGGCAAATAAGACTTGGACAAATTCATACCAACCAGTTCATCTGCAAATTCAAAATCAGCAGATGGCAGTGGCTCGATCCGCAAATGCACCTCACCAAATTGACCTGAGCCGCCGCTTTGTTTTTTGTGACGATATTGTCCACTGGCTTTGCGCGTGATCCCTTCACGATATGGGATGCGCGGTTCATGTGTGGCAAGCCCCACCTGGAATTTGTTTTGAGCTCGGTGCAAAGCCACATCAATGTGCTGATCGCCCATACCTTGCAAAATGGTTTCGTGTGTAATGTGATCATTCACCCAGATGAGGGTCATATCTTCTTCACACAAACGCGTGAGGGTTGGCGAAATCTTCGCGGCGTCAGCTTGTGTCTTTGGAGTAACCGCTACTCTATATAAAGCAGCAGGGAATTTTGGCTTTTCAATTGTGAGCGGATGACCTTTATCACATAACGTATCGCCCGTTGAAGTTACAGTTAATTTGGAAACAACTGCAATATCCCCTGCATGAATAATCTTTGCTGAGATTGCTTCTTTGCCGCGTTGAAAATGCAAACCAGAGACACGTTCATCTGCATTTTTCTTTTGATTCCATACATGCCCATCTGCTTGAAGAGAGCCAGAGAAAACGCGGAAGTATGTCATCTTCCCCACAAACGGATCAGCCGATGTCTTCCAAACATAGGCAGCCAACGGTTGAGCATCAGAAGGTTTCAATTCCTCTTCCCCGTTCTTACCTTGTGCAACGCGCTTGGGAGCATTTAATGGCGAAGGCATAAGGTCAATGATGTCATTGAGCAATGCTATCGCACCCACTTCATGTCCACCAGCTGAACAGAACACGGGGACGAATTCTCCAGCGTAGACTACATCTTCAAGTCCGCGTACCATTTCTTCGTCTGAGAGAGAACCGTTCTCCAAATATTTTTCCATCAATTCGTCTTCCCCTTCAGCCGCCGCTTCTACAAGCGCAAAGTGGGCTTTTTCCGCCGCTTCTTGTAAATCCACTGGAATCTCTGCAGTTGTATTGCCATCTCCCATATAAGCTTTCATACCGATGATATCCACCACACCTTTGAACCCAGCCTTCTCACCGATCGGCAAGTGAACTTTGATCGCGCGCTTTCCATGGGCTTTGACAAAGGCTTCAATCGCAAGATATGCATCTTCAAAATTTGCATTGTCGCGATCCATTTTATTAATAACAAAAAAACGTGGAAGGTTAAATTCATCTGCGTATCGCCACGCAAGTTCTGTTCCAACTTCTATGCCCCCCACTGCATCTATTAAAATAATCGCGCCATCAGCAACACTCAGGGCAGAAATGGTCTCGCCCACAAAATCAGTGTAGCCTGGCGCATCAATAATATTTATTTTATGATCACGGTGCTCAATGGGAATTACACTTGAATAAATCGAAATCCTACGACGGTGTTCCTCATCATCATAATCTGAAGCCGTCGTTCCATCATCAATCTTCCCCTGCCTGGTTATTGCCTTCGTTGCATGTAGGAACGCCTCCGCCAACATTGTCTTCCCCGCGCCGCCATGCGAAACCAGCGCAATGTTGCGAAGAAACTCGGTGGTATACTCTTTCATTGAAAAAGCCCTTCCTTAAGTTGTAGGATGTAAAGCAGTTCTTTATCCTGCCCAAGCAAAGCCCGTGGGCTGGTTGCGTGATTGTAAAAGAACTTAATTGAATTGACAAGCAAAAACCCCGCCTCATTCCTAAACTGAAACCTACTCAAGTCTCGATCAGCATTCTTTTAACCCACACATTTTCAATCATCCATATGAAGATTCTCTTTCTCTTCCTTGACGGCATCGGACTGGGAGAAAACGACCCTGAAAAGAATCCATTCGCACGCGCGAAGATGCCTTATTTAGAATCTTTGTTAGGCGGGCAGACTCTTATCTATAATACTGCCCCATTTGAAGGCGAGCTTGTTTCACTGCTCGCAGTAGATGCAAACCTTGGAGTCAAAGGTTTACCTCAATCTGCAACGGGGCAATCTGTTTTGTTGACAGGAATCAACATCCCCGCAGAATTGGGATATCACTACGGTCCGAAACCAAACCCCGAAGTTGCTCACTATCTTGATGAAAGAACTATTTTTTCAAAGACAATTAAAGCAAATAAAAAAACTGCACTGCTTAATGCCTATCCCCCGCGATATTTCGATGGAATTGATTCAGGCAAGCGCTTATACTCTGCCATCCCCCTCGCACTTACAAATGCTGGCCCTCCGCTTTTCACAGATAAAGATTATTACGAAGGCCACGCCCTCTCCGCAGATTTCACTGGCGAAGGCTGGCATAGTTTTCTTGGCTTTCCCAACGCGCCGTTATTTGACGCTCACACAGCGGGGATTAAACTCGCAGAACTAGCAAAGCAATATGATTTTTCATTCTTTGAATATTGGGCCAGCGATTATGCGGGCCACAAACAAGATATGGAATCAGCAATCAGTCAGCTGGAAGTATTCGACAGTGTGTTAAAAGGCTTACTTGAAACCTGGCAGAATGAAGAGGGTCTCATTCTGCTTACATCTGATCACGGCAACATGGAAGATCTATCCACCCGTAAACATACAGCTGCACCTGTGCCGTTCTTATTATTTGGGGATAAAAATATAAGAAGTGAATTCAAAAAAGACATTCATGATCTTACAGGAATTGCACCAGCCATTTCAAAACTGCTTGGAATATAAATTACCTGAACGCTTGCGCGATCAAGCTGCCAACCAAACCAAGCAAATTCGCTGCAGTGTAATAAATGAACAATGGCTGCTTTCCTCGTTTATATAGAAAATAAACTGAAAGAACTGAAAGCAAGACAATTACATATAAATCTAAGCCTATTTCTTCAAAACCGAGATTTGCAAAAATCCCTGCCCCGAGAAAGATGGAGTTGAAAATAAGAAAACCAATATCTGTTTTGGATAATTCGCTTCTATATGGAAATAAGTTTTGCAAAAACAGCAAAGCCGCGTTCATCATAATAAAACCTGCAAAAAATATCCAATGTGAAAACTCATCGTCGTTAAAGATTACGATGCGGCATAGATCACTTGAAGAATCTTCAAGACAAAATCTATGATGAAGGTAATTTGTCACTTCATGATCACCATATCCAGCTGCAAGCAGATAAATGCCAATGATAAAAGTAAGGTTGATCGCGAGATGTGCACGGCTATCGCGAGCAGGCGAGTCATATTCAATTGTTTTCTTGAGGAGATAAAATGCCACGAGGCTGATCAATGGCAGAACAAGCATGTTATTAAGATCCACCCAGCGGAGAAATTCATTCGGCAGTACATAACCTAAAGTCCAAGTACCAAGGCGATTAATAGAAACCAGAATTGCTACCAAAGATTGAACAGCTAAAAGGGAGTGAATACGACTCATGATCAACTCCTTAACTACATATTCTTAATCACCTGTTTTGCAAATGCAGATAATTCCCTGTCTGCTCGGTTGGATGCAATTTCCTGTAATACTGGTAATGCACGTTGATCACGCAATTCACCAAGCGACTGCATGGCTTGTTTTTTGACAATTCTTTCAGGATCATGAAGCATTTCAATTAACGCGGGAGCCACGCGCACATCTTGAATTTTTCCCAACGCATTGATCGCACATTCACGAATTCCTGCTTCTGGATGACTTAGCGCTTCGAGCAGTATATCTACTGATCTTGAGCCAAACTTTGTTAACGCATCTGCTGCTGCTCGGCTGACTTCATGATGCAGATCATAAAGTGTCATACCTAGCTCTTCTATAGCGCGGATGTCGCCTAGATTTCCTAAAACAGTCGCAGCAAATTTGCGGACTGTTCCTTCCTTGTCACCAAGTGCTTCGATCAATGGTTCAACAACTCCAACTCCCATTTTTTCAATGGCAGTTAATAATTCTTTTGCAGATTGTTCACGCTCAAACCACCAAAATGAATCGCGCAGCGCTTCCATCAAAAGTGGGATCGCAGCTGGATGTTTTGTATCGCCTAATGCGCGTGCCGCAGATTGACGGACTTCGATCATCGTGTCATCGAGTAATACATTCGTAATATCGTCAAATGTAGAAGGATCATTAAATTTACCAAGTGCAGTACATGCGGCAATACGGACTTCAACTTCTTTATCTTTTAATAGAGGTAAAAGATCAGGAATGACACGCTCATCACCGATATTTCCTAACGCCAGTGCGGCGCGTGAACGAACAGTAAAGTACTCACCGTTCAACGCCTCAAGCAAAGCTGGAATGGCAGATTTATCTTTGTTAATAGCAAATACTTCTGCTATACGTCCACGGATAAGTGGATGTGCTGTAGAAAGAGCTTTTGTTAGTGCGGGAGTTGCAGATGGGATTCGGGCAAGAATCTGTTGGTAGTACAGAAGCAAGTTCAAGTCTTGAGTCTGAAGCGCATCGATCAACAATGGCACAGCTTCATCTCCCATCTTGATCAGACTTTGTGCAACGACGTCACGCTTACTGGAATCTGCAAGTTGAGCGATGAGCTTTTTTGCTTCCCCTTGGGGTCCACCAGTAAGCCAATTCATATTTTTATTTTATCTTAAGATTTCATCTTAAAAGGAACTCCCCGCGTCGGCCGCGGGGAGTTGTTAATTCGCCAGTGAATAATTCTTAGAGACCCTTGACCAAAAGGGCAACTACTAATAAAGCAAAGCCGATGAATAAAAGCCAAAAGGCTTCGATGGGGAGTAGAGTAAAAACACCGAGAAAGCTGAATAAACCGAGCAAACCTAATACGACTGCAATTCCGAAAGTAATTTCCTTGGGCGGGGTAAGTTTCATGATCATTCTCCTTGATATTAATAATATATTGATCTGGCGAATCAATATATTTATAGCATAGATGAATATAGAGTCAATGTTTTTATATAACTATTTTAAAAATCCCATGGTTGAAAATATGAACATTTTTCTCTGATATAATCTCCGATTCGATCAAGGAATTCTTAACACCAATAGGTTTTTGGTGTTATTTTCCAAGAGTAAAAATTAATTATGCTTCGCCTTAGGGCGTGCAACTATATTATCGGAGTCTCCATATAATGAAGAAAGAACAACAAATTGATCTGTATCATCAGATGGTGCTGATCCGCAGGCTGGAAGAACGAGGCGCGGAACTGTATCAGCAGGGCAAGATCGGCGGCTTCATGCACCTGTATATTGGGCAGGAAGCCGTTAGCACAGGTTTGATCGCCGCACGTGAGCCGCGTGACCGTGTGATCACCGCTTATCGTGATCATGGTGTGGCATTGAATTGCGGCATACCTGCCAATGAAATTATGGCGGAATTGCTTGGCAAGTCAACGGGCATGTCCAAAGGTAAAGGCGGATCCATGCACATGGCAGATACGTCCAAGAATATGTGGGGCGGACATGCTATTGTGGGCGGCCACCTTCCCATTGCTTCAGGATTCGCAATTGGTGACCAGTATGCGGGCAATGACAATATAACCATTTGCATGTTTGGAGAAGGCGCCACAAATATTGGCTATTTCCATGAGGCATTGAATATTGCCAAAACCTGGGGCTTGCGTGTGTTGTGGGTTTGTGAGAACAATCAATATGGCATGGGCACGACTGTCGAACGCGCTTCTGCGATTTCAGAGATCCATCTGAAAGCTGAAGCTTATGGCATGAAGAATTCCCGCGTGGATGGCATGGATGTAATGAAAGTTTATGATGCCGCGAAAGAAGCGCTGGATTATGTTCGCAAAAATTCCCAGCCTTATTTGCTTGAAATCACAACCTATCGCTTCCGTGGACATTCGATGGGCGACCCTGAAAGATATCGCAAGCAAGAAGAAGTGAAGAAGTGGGAAGAGAGCGACCCGATTGGTATTTTCCGCAAACAGTTGATCGAGAAGAAGACTGCAACTGCAAAAGCGCTTGATGAAATTGATACACAGGCAGAAGAGGAAATCGTCAAGGCTGTTGAATTTGCCGAGGCTTCTCCTGAGCCTGCGATGGAAGATTTATTTAAGAATATTTATGCGGATACCGAATAAAGAGAGCTGGAAATAACTTATGCCTAAAATTACAATCCGCGAGGCAATCTCGCAAGCACTTATGGAAGAAATGGACCGTGATCCCAAAGTGTTTATCATGGGTGAAGAGGTCGGTGTTTGGGGCGGCGCATATGCCGTGACCAAAGGCTTTTATGATAAATACGGCGCGGCGCGTATCAAAGATACGCCTATCGCAGAAAATGCGATCATTGGCGGCGCAATTGGTGCAGCGATGGTTGGTCAACGCCCCGTTGCAGAATTGATGACCATCAATTTTGGTTTCTCCGCAATGGATTACATTGTTAATCAAGCACCCAAACTTCATTATATGTTTGGCGGGCAGTTCACTCTGCCGTTGGTCATTCGTGCAGTCGGCGGCGGTGGGCGTCAGCTTGGTGCAACACATTCACAAACTCCCGATGCAATCTTTGCACATTTCCCTGGGTTGAAGGTTGTGTCGCCTGGGACGCCGGAAGATGCCAAGGGTCTTTTAAAATCAGCTATCAGGTCGAATGATCCGGTGCTTTTCCTCGAACATGCAACCATGTATCAAGTCCGCGGTGAAGTGCCTGAAGGTGATTTCACCATCCCAATTGGAAAATCCAAAGTACAACGTGAAGGCAAAGACGTTACCATCGTCACGTATTGCAAAGGTCTTGAGCTTTCGATGAAAGCTGCAGAGGATTTATCCAAAGAAGGAATCGAAGTTGAAGTTGTCGATCTTCGTACACTTCGTCCGCTGGATATGGAACCCGTTATAGAATCATTTAAGAAAACAAATCGCGCCGTGGTCGTTGAAGAAGGCTGGAAGTCTTACGGCGTTGGCAGTGAAATCGTAAGCCGCATTTATGAAGAAGCATTTGATTATGTTGATGCACCCATTATCCGCGTGGCGCAAAAAGAAGTTCCACTTCCATATAATCGTACCCTCGAACAAGCTGCACTTCCGCAAGTAGCTGATATCGTCGCGGCTGTAAAGGAGGTTTTGAAATAATGGCTGAAACAATTTCCATGCCCAAACTCGGCTTTGATATGGCTGAGGGTTTGCTCGTCCGCTGGGTGAAACAAGTTGGCGAGAATATCAACAAAGGCGACGTGCTCGCTGAAATTGAAACTGATAAAGCCACCGTAGAAGTTGAATCTTCTGCAAGCGGCGTTGTTTTACAGCACATGGTTGAACAAGGCACAATGGTTCCTGTCAATGCTCCGATTGCAGTTGTTGGTGCAGCAGGTGAAAAAGTGGATGCCAAGCCAGCAGACAGCGCACCTAAGACTGAAACTAAAGCCGAAGCAAAGGGGGATGATGCCAAGCCAGCAGACAGCGCACCCAAGACTGAAGCTAAAACAGAAGTAAAAGTGGATGAAAAATCTGCGCCTCAGACTCAAGAAAAGCCTGCTCCTGTTTCGCAAACATCTGCTACACCTGAAACCTCCTCTGGTGGTAATGGTCAAGTAAAGGCATCTCCCCTCGCAAAGAAAGTTGCAAAAGATAATCAAGTGGATTTATCTAATGTACAAGGCACCGGCCCCGGTGGACGCGTTGTCCGCAAAGATGTGGAAGCTGCTTTAACGACCGGAGACAGTAGACCACAGACCGCTCCATCGTCCACAGTCTACAGTCCATTGTCCGTCGAAGACAAAGTCATTCAAACAACCAAACTCCGTCAAGCCATTGGCCGCAGACTTGTTGAATCCAAGACAACCATTCCACATTTCTATGTGACTCACGAATTCAAAATGGACGCGCTGATGGACATGCGCAAGCAGGTCAATGCGTATTTGCCTGATAACGAAAAAGTATCGGTCAATGATTTTATTCTCAAAGGCGTGGCTTTATCTTTACGTCAATTCCCCAATTTGAATGCAACAATCAAAGGCACTGAGGTTATTCAATATGGACATGTCAACGTTGCCGTGGCAGTCACTGTCCCTGGCGGCTTGATGACTGTCGTCGTCAAAGACACTGATCAAAAGCATCTGCGACAAATTTCAAGCGAGGTTAAAGCCATGGCTGGTCGCGCCCGCGAGGGCAAGGTCAAGCCTGATGATGTAGATGGCTCAACATTCTCTACATCCAATTTAGGAATGTATGATGTTGAAGATTTCATTGCCATTATCAATCCGCCAGAAGCTGCGATTTTGGCAATCTCTTCTGCAAGAGAAGTTCCTGTTGTAGATAACGGTCAGATCAAGCCGGGCTGGAGAATGAAAGCTACTATTTCAGTAGACCATCGCGTCAGCGACGGAGCCGAAGCCGCACAATTCATGCAAAAGCTGGCAGAGTTTCTGGAAAATCCTGTCAGAATGTTAGTGTAATAATAAAAAAACTGCGACGAATTCGTCGCAGTTTTTTTATCTGTCCAGAAAATTTTTACTTTGATAATTCAGAACACAAAGGTATCAAGACTATCATTCCATTCGACAATTCATTAGTTTCAAGTTTGTTATATTGGACGATAATTTCTTTTGAAATCCCGTAATTTACGGCAATGTTATCGAGCGTATCACCTTTCAATACATTTACCTTAACAATCTCACAAGGAGTGAAAATATCAATCAAAGGTAGAGGTGTTGATGTATATCTGAGTGATAAATTATTATCATCTCTTCGCTCTGAAAATAAAAGTACAAAAAATAGCATTATACAGATACTTGCCAAAAATACTACAATAATATTCTGTTTTGCGGTTTTCATTTTTTGATTTGTAGTATCGAGTATATCGCGAATCAAATCAATTTGATTCTATGAAAATGTTGGTGTAAAAAGTAAACTTCCGAAGTCAAATGACTTCGGAAGTTTGTTATTTAATCTACGAGCAATACCCAGATTTATCCAAATACTTCTAAATCCGCGTGAAGGGTTGCTAGCGAGTCAGCACCAACCCAAATATCAAAAGGTGCTGCATCTTGAATCCACTTATCAGCATTCGTACTCCAGTAACCTAGTTCGTCAGGGCCAAGCTGGAAGGTCACTTTCTTTGTCTCATTCGGTTGAAGAGTGATGCGTTCGAAGCCTTTCAATTCACGCATAGGGCGCGAGTCACTTCCCCATTTTTGATGAATGTAAAGCTGAACCACTTCATCTCCTGCAACTTTGCCCGTGTTGGTCACATCCACATTCACAGTAACAGATTGCCCTACTTTGACTTGTCCACTTGAAAGTTTAAGATTGGTGATCGAGAAAGTGGTATAGCTCAACCCAAAGCCAAACGGATACAAAGGTGTAGTTGGTCCATCCCAATAGCGGGAGAGGTAATTAGGTCTATCTTCAGGCAAATGAGTCAATACACGAGAATAGTACAACGGTGCATGGTTGCCGTTCCGAGGAAAACATACTGGCAGTTTGCCGCCCGGGTTCACATCGCCAAAGAGAATATCTGCCACAGCATTACCACCTTCTGAACCTGGCTCCCAAGCTTCAAGTATCGCAGGCACATGCTCCGCTGCCCAGTTAATACTCAGTGGTCGCCCATTCAACAATACCAACACAATCGGCTTACCCAAAGCACTAACAGCTTTGAGCAATTCTTCTTGACGTCCGGGCAAATCGAGGGATGCGCGTGATGCGAATTCCCCAGCCATATCCTGGCTTTCACCCATTACCGCAATGATCAAATCTGCATTTTGGGCTGTTTCTACAGCAGCTTGGAAAGCGGCATCCGCATCTTCTGGTGTTTGACGCGGCTTCTTAGCAGTCGCATCGAATTCACCAAAGGGATGGGGAATATCTCGGCGAATATCTGGGCCGGGTGCATAAGTAATCTTTGCATCGGATAATTTATTGCGAATACCCTGTAAAACAGTTACTGCATCTGGTTTATGCCCAAAGACCATCCATGATCCTTCGGTTGATTCCATCGAGTCTGCTAACGGACCAATCACAGCGACATTCTTCAATTCTTTTGAAAGCGGAAGCAAACTACCTTCGTTACGTAACAATACCATTGAGCGTTGTGCCGCTCGGCGTGCAGCTTGCTTATGTTCTGGTAAAGCAATTACCTTTTCCAACAATGTTTCATCCACATAGGGATTCTCAAACAGACCCATTTTCATTTTGATGGTCAAAATCGGTTTTACCATTTCGTCAATCTGCTCTATTGAAATAGAATTATTATTCACCAATGCTTCCAAACTATCTAAATAGGAATTCGATGCCATATCCATATTCAGTCCAGCATTCAATGAACGAAAAGCCGCGTCGCTCTTATCTTTAGCATGACCTTGCGTAACTAAATTTAACACCCCAAATGCATCGCTTATTACAAAACCATCAAAGCCCCATTCTTCGCGTAAGATATCATGCAACAACCAACGATTGCCATTGGCAGGAACATTGTTCAAATCCATGTAAGCACTCATAAATGTGCTCACGCCTGCTTTTATTGCAGCCTGAAAAGGCGGGAAATATACATTTCGCAATTGAGTTTCTGGCAAGTAAACAGGATCGTAATCACGTCCGCCGTCTGCAGCGCCATAACCAGCAAAGTGCTTTGCACAAGCCAACACTCGCTCCGGATCTGATAAATCTGCTCCTTGAAAACCACGAACCTGTGCAGCCGCCATTGCAGAACCTAGATAGGGATCTTCACCTGCACCTTCCACAATACGACCCCAACGAGCGTCTCGCGCAATATCGAGCATTGGACCAAATGTCCAGTGTAAACCAGCGGCACGAGATTCTTTAGCAGCGATGGTCTGAGCTTGTTCAGCTACAGACGGATCCCATGAAGATGCCATCGCGAGTGGCACAGGGAAGACCGTCTTATAACCGTGAATCACATCCAATGCAAATAACACAGGAATCTTGGATGGGCTTTCTTCCATTGCTATCTTTTGTAATGCATTGAATCTCTTTGTATCGTTGAGCCAGAGAACTGAACCGACCCCTCTCTCGCGAATAATTTCTTCCGGTTTGGGTCCTTGATTCCAATCTGCGCCACCAACCTGCGCAAGCTGACCAACCTTCTCTGCAAGACTCATTTGATTCAAAAGAGCATCAACTCGTTTAGCAATTTCATCACTTGAATTAGATGCTGGTGTTCCTGTTTTATCCATTTTTTTCACGATATCTCCTCTATTTGAAAAATTTATCTCAAACGGGCTTCTTCATCCAAATCTTCTTTATTTATCTTCCTATGAGGTTTGTATCAAAGTCTTTATTAAATGTAAATAGCTGATAGACACAAAATATTGTTAAATGAACTTGGAATTTTTTATAAGCTTTTATTAATGATTTTTCTAGCCGATTCGATTTCATCATCAACAATGGTATGTCCCATTTGCGGATATATTTTTTCAGTAACATCTGCACCCATAGCCTTGAGCAAAGCAGATGTCTCTTGAACACGTTGAAGCGGAATATGCGGGTCAACATCCGAGCATCCAATGAAAACTGGCATTCCAGTCAAGTCACCACTTGGTTGGCGTTGGACGTTCAACGGACCAATATAGCCACCACTAAAAACAAGTAGCCCCCCATAACGGCGCGGGTTGCGAATCACATATTCACTCGCAAGGCAGGCTCCTTGAGAAAAGCCACCAATGAATATTTTATTAGCAGGAATTCCATTTCCATCCACCTGTTTAACGATCTCATCGATCTTCGTCAATGCGGCAGAAAGATATGGCTCATTTTGTTCAACTGGAAAAATAAATCGATTGGGATACCAGGTGTAGCCTTCTGCCTGAGGAGCCAGATAAGCAAGCCCGGGGTAATCAAAATGTGTTGATAGCGAAAGAATATCATCAGCAGTGGCACCCCTGCCATGCAGCAGAATCATCACAGCCGAGGCATCCTTTAAATTAACGCCTGCCGAATATACAGGTTGATCTATGTGTGACATGAGTTATTTCACTTTTTCAATTGCATTCAAAGTAAGTGGCGCAATACTTTGCTCGATCTGCTTACGATTTTTTTCCAGCCATTCGGGCAATTTGAGAGCTTCACCTAATGAATCTGCAGGTTCGTCAATTAAGAAACCCGGGGTATCGGTTGCGATCTCAAATAAAACGTCACCGCGTTCGCGAAAATAAATAGAATGGAAATAACTACGATCCATCACAGGTGTGACTTGAAAACCTGCCTCGCTAAGAAGAGATCGATATCCCAGTTGCTTTTCATCATTTGGCACGCGGAATGCAATATGATGAATTGACCCTGCGCCAAAGCCAGCCTGCATTTTGCCAGGACGATGGACAATATCAACAATATTTCCCATTGTGTTTGCATCGCCAATGAAGCGATGACGACTCCCCTCCTGACCTGTAGCCTGATAGCCCATCTGATTGATAAGTAAATCAGCTGTTGGCTTTACTTCGTCCAACCACAAAGTGACGCTATGAAAGCCGCTCAATGCATATTCCTCTGGAATAGGACCCTCTTCCCAAAATTGAGCAATTGGTTTGGAAGCAGACGCAATCAATTCTACACGCATCCCGTCGGGGTCACTGAACGATAATACATCCTGATCAAATCGTTTTTCGATAGCGTCAGGTGTAATGCCATTTTGCTTGAGGTGTTCCTGCCAGAATCCAAACGAACCTGTTGGAACATTGTATGCCACTGCATTCGTTTCGCCGTTTCCATGTACACCGCGTTTCATGCTCGGCCAGGCAAAAAAGGTTAATACGCTTCCGGGCGTCCCAGTTTCATCAGCAAAATAAAAATGATAAGTGTCCGGCGAATCAAAATTGACTGTTCTCTTGACTAGTCTTTGCCCTAGCACATTCCGATAAAAATCAACATTCCGCTGCGGGTCGCGCGCCACAGCCGTCACATGATGCAAACCCTTAATTGGTTCCATTATTTCTCCTTTGAAGCAACCATTAAATAATATGGCGATGTTATCAGTTATTTGTCTGATTTATATATGACGAACACATGATTTACATAGAAGATGTCTCCAAGTTTAGAACTTGGAGACATCGCTTTAATTACCTTAGTAACTCTTTAATTTATCTTAAGCCATGAAATCTTGAGACATTTATTTCGGCACGTAATATTCTATTAGTAAATGCGGACGGTCTCTTTGCTCTGGATAATTGCCACTAAAGAACCTGATATGATCCTCACCGAGATCGTCGTTGTCATCCAGTTGGAAAGCAAGGCGGAGTTGCGTTATATCGGTTAGGTTGATGTTAGCAAAAGCTCTGCTATCTAATGTAGTCCAATACCACCCACTGACAGGGTTATTCTGAATCGTACCTACTGAATACACATCAGCAGGTGCTTGAAAATCTGTCAGTTGCAAAGATCCAAAACTGAGGAAGCTAAAGTTACTAAAATAACCCTTGCGAATATCAACAGAGATATTCTGATGAGTGGTAAATGGATCAGTGCCAACCACGTCCTGTTTTTTGATCATTAGGATGACTTGCGTCACTACAGCATTGTCGGGCAGGTAATATGTTGGGAAATGTAAAACTGAACGGAACTGGCGATCCTTTGCATCATCACCAAGCTTGAAGACAGGTGCAGCGGAATTCTTCTCACCGCCTATGTTGCTGTTCTCACTTGACTCAAGTATCCAGCCATCACTTGCTCCAGTAGACCTAAAATCTACAGAGACAGGAGTGATGACAACTTTATTGATCGTATATACTTCGCCTATGGCAAAGGCACCATTTCCAGCGCCAACCCCTCCAAGAGGGTGATTTGCTGAATCCAGGATACTATCATCGTCAATTACATCCAATCTGATCGTACCATTGCCGGTACCTGTATTAACAGTAATTGTATAAATATTATCTGCACGGCTTATTTCTGTTACACTCGCGCCAGAAATACCGCTAGCAGTTGCTATAAAATCACTGACATCTACGCCTCTTACAGCTTCGGAAAAAGTCACAGTAAAACGGACAGTTGTGGCCGCCGTTGGATTCGCATCCGCGCGCAGGCTGCTAACAACTACAGGCGAGTTTTTGTCAACGGTATATGATTCGCCCGAAGTAAAGTTCCCATTTCCTGCACCTGCTCCTCCTAAAGGATTTGCAGCAGTATCCGTGATGCTGTCGTTATCAATCAGATCAACATGTAAAGCACCATCACCTGTACCTGTATTTACAGTAACGGAGTAGGCTGTTCCCGAACCAATTACCTCTGCGACAGTAGCACCCGAAATACTGCCAATTGTGGAAATCGTAAAGTCACTTACATCCACTCCATTTACTTGTTCTGAAAAATTGACAGTGAAATGAACACTGTTTGCAGAAGTCAGGTCTGGGTCAGCGCGTAAAATATTAATGACTGCTGGTTGACTTTTATCAACATTGAGCACTTGACCTGTATTGAAATTGCCATTGCCTGCTCCTATTGCGCCCAACACATGGAGAGTGGCATCCTGAATACTATCGTTATCAATGACATCCAAACGCAGAGTACCATCACCTGTACCTGTATTAACATTAACGGTATATGCATTTCCTGAACCAGTTACATCAATTACAGCCGCGCCAGAAATACCACCAGTGACGCTCAAAGCAAAATCATCAACAGTGACTCCGGTTACAGCTTCAGAGAAAGTTACACTGAAAGGTATCACAGGTGCAGCTGGAGAACATGTAGTTCCGCATGTTGCTTGAACTGAAACAACGCTTGGGGCGAGGTCAACCGTAAATGCGACCTCATATAAGAAGATGTCGTTCGTTGCATTCGTATCGCCAGCTACAAGTGGAGCATCAGTCCAATAAGCCAAGTAGCGCCCATCTGCTGAAAGAGAAGGGTCAAAAGCTGAGTTCGAATGACCGTTAGGTGCTGCTTTGGTTACGCCAGTCTGACGATCATGGATCGTGACATCGACCCAGGGCAACCCATCGCCGCGTTCGTCGAATTCAAATGCAACATAACGCCCATCTGCTGAAACAAAAGATCCAAAAGAATCCCCTATCATTTGACTCCCGTCAGAGTAAGCTGATACAAGCGTGGTAATGCCAGTCTGACGATCACGTACAAAAGCATGTTCAAATCCGAGACCTACCTGGCTCAGCAGGTTCTCCGAAACGGATGAGAATGACACATAACGACCATCAGCTGAGATGGAAGCATCCGTAGCACCCTGATCTGCTCCGATTCCACTCGAGTTAACTGAGACGCGAAGTGTCTGTCCATTCGAGCGGGTTCGCGAAAAAATATCTGTCTTGTTATTGGTATCGTTGCCATCCAGATTTGTTGCATTTGAAGAAAAAACTACAACACTCCCATCTCCTGAAATGGATGCATTGAATGAAATCGCATTTGCTCCTGCACCATCACTAGTGAGAGAGATGCGTTCTGTTATTCCCGCCTGATTGTCACGTACATAAATATCGGTGACGCCATTTGTATCATTGGCGACCAGATTAGTGGCATCTGATTCAAAAGCTACAAAACGCCCGTCACCTGAGATGACTGGGTTGACGCTCTTGGCGTTTGATTGGGCACCACTCGAATCTACCGAGACGCGGGTAGTCACTCCGCTTTGGCGGTCATATACGAAAACATCACTAACGCCATTCGTATCGCCGCTGACTTCGTTGCTTGCAAAAGACTCAAAGGCGATAAAGCGTCCATCATTAGAGATAGACGCGTCCTCACCATCAACGCCAACACGAATTATTGCGCTTGTCTGGATGTCTTTCAGAAAAAGACCACCCGTTTCCCCCGGCAGATTTGTGGCAAAAGAATCAAAGACTACAAAACGGCCATCACCTGAAATTTGGCTGTGACGAGAATTGCCGTTAGCTTCCACCCCGGTCGAATCGACCGAGACGCGAGTAAGATCGCCCGGCGCGGCATAGACCGGAAACACACTGGCAGGCAGAAATAAAGAAATCAATAGCAGAACAGAAACAGCCTGCGAAAGCATCTTCTTGTATTTGGATTTCATATTTTGCTCCTTCCTCAACTACATGGGCAATTTCCCACTTATCCACAATTACATAGTACGCCTTATATTTTCAGATACAAGTTTCAGGAACATTGCCGCATCTTCAGGGTCGTAAGGTGCACAGCTAAACACGTCCAGATAAATAGCACGGCTGGCATCTGCAAAGTGAGCAGAGATCAACGACGTCTCGATCAGTTGTGTCATACTAAATCCTTGGACTCTCGGCTCATCGCCGAAGAAGACAACTTGAGTCTCTCCATAGCGGCGCATCTTGATGCGGTCACACAGAATTTTCACAAACTCGCGAATTGCGTCTGCATCTTGCATAAGAGCCAGATCACATTCGTACAAATCGATTGATGATGAGACTCCCCAATATTCTGTCTCGGTTTCTGTTTTTACATCTTGCTCAAAATTAGTTTTGTTCACTTATATAGTTCCTTTCTAAAAAACTCTGGTAAGGCAAATGCTGCCTTGTGGATTTCGGGATTAATATAGTTATTCACCCCGGGCGGATACGGTGTCTTTAATCCATTTTCCCACGGCGTATTGGAGACGTACATAAAACCAATTCCGCCGCCTGGATACGTGGGAATGTTGGCATAGTAATATGCAGGGTTTTTCATCAACGATTTGGCTGTTGTATAAATCTGTTTGATCAGTTCGGTATCGAAGAAAGGCTGTTCGCATTGTGTGGCTGCAGCTCCATTTGGAGCCAATGCCCGCACTACTAATTTATAAAACTCATCAGAGAACAATCTTTCAGCCATGCCGATGGGATCTGTTGTGTCAGAGATGATCACATCAAACTGGCCCGGGTTTTCTTCGAGAAAACCAAAAGCGTCGCGCACGAGCAGCTTGGCACGAGGATCAGTCCACGGGTCGCCAAAGGAGGCGTTGAAATGTTCGCGGGATAAATCCACAACACGCTGATCTAATTCGCAAACCACCACTTCTTCGACCGAGGGATATCGCAAAACCTGCTGCAATGATCCGCCGTCACCACCGCCAACGATCAAGACTCGTTTGGGCTGACCCACTGCAAGCATGGGCACATGCACGATCATTTCGTGATAGCCCATATTGTCACGCTCAGTCAGCTGGATGATTCCATCGAGAATCATCGCGTTGCCAAAAAACTCAGTTTCAACAAATTGCAAATGTTGAAACTGAGTCTGTTCATCTGCAAGAACTTTTTTTATACGAATTCCTTTACGATAATAAGGATGTAACTCTTCGGTAAACCAGATACTCATTTGGATTCCTATACAGCTATAGGCATATGCGTTTCAACCGAAGCTTCGCGGTCTAATTTGCGAAGCGAAAAATCATCTGCACCAAAAGCCTGTTTGATACGCATCAGCAAAGGCATCATATCCTTGCCAATCGCACAGGTAAAAAGGTCAATGGCACAGTAACCATGTTCGGGCCATGCATGCAAACTTGCATGCGACTCTGCGAGAAGCAAGAAACAGGTAAAGCCATGCGGGCTAAACTTGTAAAAGCCCTCATCCACAACCGTCAAGCCGCTGTCACGTACAGCTTGCGCAAACAGCGAATAAGCTCGCTCGCCATCCATCAAAATCTCACGATTGCAGTCGGAGAGATCAAAAATAAAGTGCTCTCCCAATTTCAAAGTCGCGTTCACTCACACCTCCGGGGATTAAAAATGAAAGAACCCACCCAAAAACAATTTGCCACACGATCCGCAGGATGTATCCCTGTGTAACGCATGAAACAGTTTTCAAGCAGACTCTAT
>JACMLM010000016.1 GCA_014379595.1 Anaerolineales bacterium | reverse complement strand
TTATGACTAATCAACCTTTAC
The DNA here is from genome assembly GCA_014379595.1 of Anaerolineales bacterium. GTDB lineage: Bacteria > Chloroflexota > Anaerolineae > Anaerolineales > Villigracilaceae > Villigracilis. The sequence goes on along the minus strand of JACMLM010000016.1, from coordinate 90,610 downwards.
TTACTGCGCGAAACCTCAAGAAGCATTTTTCACTCCCCGGCGGATTAATTTCACGTTTCAATCGTTCTGCGAGACGCTACGTTTATGCAGTAGATGGTGTGAGTTTGGAAGTGTTTGCAGGTGAAGTACTTGGTTTAGTAGGCGAGTCAGGTTGTGGCAAAACTACTTTGGGAAGAATGTTAATGCGTTTGATCGAGCCGACAGATGGCGCAGTGATTTTTGATGATCGTGAGATCACATCTTTCTCGCGGAATGAGATGAGGCAGATACGTCGTGAAATGCAGATCGTTTTTCAAAATCCATATTCATCCTTGAGTCCGCGTTTGAAAATCGTGGATGCGATTTCAGAGCCATTGCTCACGCATAAGATCGTGCAAAAAAGTGAAGTCCGTGCTCGTGCGCTTCAATTGTTGGAGCAGGTTGGGCTGGGTGAGCAACATTTGGATCGCTTTCCGCATGAGCTATCAGGCGGGCAATGTCAACGTGTCGCGATCGCGCGTGCACTGGCGGTTAATCCACGTTTGATCGTATTGGATGAGCCTACATCCGCGTTGGATGTTTCGGTACAAGCACAGATCATTAATTTATTACAGGACCTACAACGCGAAAACAATCTGACCTACGTGTTTATCTCGCATGACCTTAATGTGGTCCAGCACATCAGCGACCGCATTGGTGTTATGTATTTGGGGAAGTTGGTGGAGTTAGGCCCATCAGAAGATGTATTCAATGATCCTTTACATCCTTATACAAAGGCATTGTTTGGTGCGATCCCTTTGCCTGTTGTAGATATTGTGAAACGTAAATTAACGGTGTTGGAGGGTAATGTCCCCAGCCCGGTCAACCCTCCTTCAGGTTGCCGCTTTCATACGCGCTGCCCCCTCGCGCAGGGAATTTGTCAGGAAACAGAACCAGTTTTCCGTGAAGTAAGAAGCGGGCGCTTTGTCGCCTGTCATTTTGTTGAGTAATGAGGAGCCATTTATGACTCGGTTGTTTGGAATCGCAGGTGTGCAGATGTCGGTCTCGCCTTTTAACGCGCAGAAGACGCTGGATAAAATGTCTGACGTTGCGTTGAATATCGCGAAAGGTTTGCCTTGGGTGAACATGGTGGTATTCCATGAATTGATCGTGCCGGGGCTGGTTCAATTTGTTACGCCTGAAGATAAGGATTGGTATCTAAAAAATTCAGAGCCGATACCGGGGCCGCTTACCGATCGGTTATGTGCTTTGGCGAGAAAGACTCGTCAATGGCTTGTGCCTGGATCGATGTGGGAACGTGATGGTGACAAGATGTATAACACGGCGATTGTCATTTCACCGCAGGGTGAGATCATTGCAAAATATCGGAAGATGTTCCCGTGGCTTCCATATGAAGCAGGCACATCTGCTGGAAATGAATTTTGTGTATTTGATATTCCAGGTGTAGGGCGTTTTGGTTTGTGCATTTGTTATGACATGTGGTTTCCAGAGGTGGCACGTACGCTGGCATGGATGGGCGCGGAAGTAATTATTCAACCTACACTTACGCCCACATCAGATCGCGAACTTGAACTGGTGATGGCGCGCGCGAATGCCTTGTTCAACCAATGTTATTTTGTGAGTGTAAATGGAATAGGCGAATGGGGCGGCGGGCGCTCCACGATCATAAATCCAGATGGACGCATTTTGCAGGAAGCATCCACCAATCAAACGTTCATGACCGAACTGCTTGATCTTGATCACACCACACGTTCACGTGAATATGGAACATTGGGGTTGGCGCAAACCATCAAGCAGCTGCGTGACTCAGGTCATACGTTCCCTATGTATCAGGATGGAGCTCTGCAAAAAGGAAGTTTTGAAAAACTTGGTCCGCTAAAATTTTTTCGGCAATCAGATCATTTGAATAACCGTTGATTCATTTGAATGCTAACGAGCTGCTATTGGATGATGCGGCTCGTTTTGTTTTCGGTGGGCGGGTGGTCTGCCCTCTGTATCATTTTCTTTCGCCAAAGGAGATAAAAATGAAAAGACCTGTTTTTACCTTTGCAATGACGTTGTTTCTCATCGTTGCGATCATAATAGCCTGTATTCCGCAATCTGCGCAGGCTCAACAAACTCAAATTTATTTCACCAATTTCAATAGTGGTTATAGCGGCTGGACAGCCAGCGGTACAGTGGATGGTGTCGCTACACCGGCTATTCAGGCAAATTCAGTTAGATTGCGCGGAACAGCATCCATTACGCGAACGGTTTCAACAGTTGGATATAACGGAATTTCTGTTACCTGGAATATGGCTGCTTCCTCTCTGGAGAGTGCAGACCATTGTTATGCAGAGATCAATACCGGTTCAGGCTGGAGTGCAATTGGTACACTGAACGATGGACAGGATAATTCAACTTTTATCAATGGAACCACAGCCAATATTTCCGGTGCGAATCAAAATGCAAATTTCCAAGTCCGTTATCGCGGAAATGGCGCAACCACGGGTGATTATTGTTATGCTGAAGATATTACCGTCAGCGGTACATCTGGTGCAGTTCCCACTAATACGCCAACAGCAACAGCGACTCCCATTGGGCCGACAGCCACTCCCATTCCCGGGTCGACAGTCCCCGGTGATCCACTAACTGGTTCCGGCGTAGTGTCACGTACTTTATTGACCTATGCAAATCTCACAACTGGCACCAGCACTGCTCCAGTTGATGATGGTGCATTTGCGTTGCCAGCCAACGCTGCCATGCCAGATCATATTTTTGAGGGCCGTTTGGAGTTATCTGCTGAAGCGACCAGCGGCGGGTTTAGCGAAGTCAAAGATACATATGCGTATACAGGGAATGGTGATAATCCGCGCAAACATTTGCCTGAATTTAGTTTTGAGTTTGTGCAGAATGGCAGTCACTTGATTCCCGTTCAACAGGGATTATCTTATACGGGTCACGCCTATTGGAATTACATTGTTGGCCCTGGGCGTGTTTGGAAGGAAACCACAGATAATGGTTATTCACGCGCCTCATTTCCTTTTGCTCTCGTCCAGCGCAATGCGAACTGTACACAAAATGGTGTGATGACTTTCCTCTTCAATGCCAGCGGCATTTCCAAGGTCCGCTATCAAATTACGCAGGAAACTTGTGCCTATTACAAGATCAACATGTGGGGACAATTGACCGGGACATATTCAGCATACGCAGTCACAAATGCTTCTGCTTATAAAGCCAATCACGCAACCGAAGTTGGTAACCGTTTGCCAACCAAATCTATCTCCGCACTTGCTACTGATTTCCCCGGGTCAGGTGTAAATGTATCCGTATTTGGCAGCGGAGTCACAGCCGCACACATGACCTATTATGGTGTGTTGATAAACGGCACCAACTATGTGTCTGGCTGTACAACGCGTTATGGCACATATGCATTCTGCGGAAGTATGCGTGCGCCTTCGTATTCAACGGCCAAGTCCGCTTTTGCTGGTATTGCGCTGATGCGCCTGGGACAAGTCTATGGTTCAGGTGTATATAACCAACTCATTAAAGATTATGTTCCCGAATACAGCAGCAGTGTTGGCTCATGGACAAACGTAACCTTCAACAACACGATAGATATGGGAACCGGAAATTACCGTGTAGCCGGCTACGAGGTTGATGAAGGTGGTTCTTATATGGAGACCTTCTTCCTAGCAGAACCATATTCCAGCAAGATCACTGCGGCGTTTAATTTCCCAGCTAAAGTGGCTCCCGGTACTTTCTGGAATTATCACTCTTCAGATACGTTCATTGTGACACGCGCCATGAACAATTACCTCCAATCTCAAGCAGGAGGCAGCGCGGATATTTTCAACATGGTGCGAGACGAAGTCTTCACGCCCATCAAACTGTCTACTGGGACGATGACCAGTTTGCGCACAGATAACACTTCTACGGGCGCGCCTTTTGGTGGCTATGGACTATTCTGGACACAGGACGATATTGCCAAGGTTGCAAAATTGCTCAATAACGATAATGGCATGGCCAACAGTGTGCAGTTACTTCAAACCGATATGCTCGCAGATTCAATGCAAGATGACGCATCTGACCGCGGTTTGGATACAACCGGCTCACCAGTATTCAAGTACAACAATGGCTATTGGGCCAAACAATTCACTTCAACAGATGGGTACACCTGTTCGTTCTATACTCCGTTTATGTCTGGATACGGCGGCATTACTGTCGTGATGATGCCTAATGGCGCAACCTACTATTACTTCAGCGATAATGAAGAATTTTCCTGGAGTAGTTCGGTAAATGAGGCAAATAAACTCGCGCCACATTGTCCGTAAAAAGTTAGATTTTATGTAGAACTGGCCGCACGTACAATTTGTACGTGCGGCTTTTATTACGTGTATAATTATGGTTCGGAGGCAACACTTTATGGAAATTACCTGGTACGGACATTCCTGTTTTCGGCTTACGGAGCGCAATTTTGTCACCGTGATCACCGATCCATTTGATAATAAAAAAGTTGGTTATGATCCCCTAAAACTTAAAGCTGAAATTGTTACCGTTAGTCACGATGCTCCTGGTCATAACAATAGCGATGCGATTAAAGGCACAACACATGTACTAACCGGTCCCGGTGAATTTGAAATTGGCGGCGTATTTATCACCGCTGTCCAAACGGACAGCGCAGCTAATAAGAAGGCAAAGGATAACGTCCGCAACACGATCTATGTATTTGATTACGACGGGCTTACAGTTGCACACCTTGGTGACTTGCAAAAGATCCCCACCCAAAGCGAGGTCGAATTGTTGGGTACTGTCAACGTGGCGCTTGTACCTGTGGGTGGTGGTGGAAGCCTCAACGCTGCAAAAGCTGCGGAAGTTGTCAGCATGTTGGAGCCGAATCTTGTCATTCCCATGCACTATTCCACACCCGATTCGAAAATAAGCCTTGATGAGATCAGTAAATTCATCAAGGAAATGGGATTGAGCAAGCAGGAGGCACAGCCCTCGCTCAAAGTTTCACGCTCCTCTTTACCTGATGAAACACACGTTGTAGTTTTGGAATATCAAAAAGGATAATAATGTCGGTCAAAGTAATTATGACCTGGGACATCGTCGCTGAACGTGATCAGGAATATTTTGAATTCGTGATCGGTGAATTTGTCCCCGGTGTACAAAGGCTTGGCTTGCAGCCTGCTGAAGCATGGGCAACCATGTATGGTTCCTATCCCCAAATTCAAGTTGGCCTGCTCGCATCAGATGTATCTCAAGCACGCAGCATCCTCGCATCATCAGATTGGGCAGTCTTGCAGGAACGTCTGTTTGGTTATGTAAAAAATTATTCACACAAGGTTGTACCTGTTCGTGGCGGCTTCCAATTTTAAAGAGACTTCCGAAGTCTTTTCTCTCCTATGGCCGTGGTTTTTCTTTGCCGCGGCCTTTGAGTCTCTATTTGCCATTCTTGCGCTTTTACTAGTCCCCTCTGAAAGCGGAATTTCCTTTGCACGAATCAGCTTGCTCTCGATTCTGGTCATCTTCTTTTTTGCGGGAATTTATTTAGGATTCATTGCACGTCGCGACTTATCCAGATTCAACTCAATTGCCCGCACACCCTTTATTCTCTCCTCTGCGCTTCTTTCTTTAACCTCTAGCCTGCTTCTGTTTCTATTGCGTTATCTCAACCCCGAGCGACTCCTTCCTTATTACGATAGGGTGAGTCCATTGCTTTGGTATTTGCTCATCCTTGGAATTCAATCGGCTATTTTTCTCCTGCTCGTAAAAAACGGATTTCATAAAGATGAATTTCTCGAGCGCAAACCAGTTTATCTTTCTGCTCTAATCGCCTTCTGCCTTCTGCTCTCTGTTCTCTTCTTTGTCTCTTTCACTAAACTTGGTATTACAGCAGATACCGCCTATTGGGGTGAACCCGGTGTTGCCATTCTTGGCTGGCAATTTGTTTTGTCGATTCTTATTGGTTTCTCGATTCTTATTTACCAATTAAGAATTACTAGTCACCAAATACATCGGTTTGAAAATATTTTTCTTCCTCTTGCACTTTATCTAACTGCAGCTATTCTTTGGCTCAGTGTCCCAGTGGACGTTTTGCAAAACAGCTTTTACGCACCGATCAGCCCGCCCACGAATATGCCATTCCCTTATTCAGATGCAGGCTTTTATGATTACAGTTCTCAAAGCATCTTGATCGGCACAAGTTACTTTGGCGGCATTCCACCGCGCCCGTTATATGTGACCTTTCTTGCAGTATTACATTTCTTCTTCGGTCAGAATTATCCCGCCGTCATCGCTGCCCAGACTCTTGTTTTAGCGCTTTTCCCTGTCACACTTTATTTTCTTGCAAAGAAACTGCATTCTCCCGCCGCAGGTGTGACTGTTGCACTATTCGCCATATTCCGTGAACTTGTAGGGTTATGGATTTCTTCCAATACACGGGTTGCAAATTCAAAAATATTCACCACTGACTTTTCCACAGCCATGGGAATCGCGTTGATTTGTCTTGTGGCGGTTTGGTGGTTGGAAAAACGTGACTTAAAATCCACGCTTGTGGCAGGCGGAGCATTTGGCCTGCTATTATTATTCCGCACACAATCTCTTTTCATGTTCCCTGCCTTATTTGTTTTGACATGGTTTGCATATCAACGTAAAACAAAAGAATGTATCGTCGCAGGTGTCGCTTTTACCGGTATGATGATTCTTACTGTTTTACCGTGGTTGATCCATAACTTCACCATAACAGGCAAATTTACATTTGATGATCCAAGTCAAATGGCGGTTATTTACAGTCAATATTCATTTACAGACAATCTGGATCTGAGTCAATTTAATCCTGCAGAAGATAGCGTGGGAGAGCGGCTTGTTTCCTTTTCACTTGAGAACCCTGCGTATGTAGCTGGGTTTATGACCAGTCACTTTTTGAACACCGAAATTGGCGGCTTGCTTGCGCTTCCTTTGATAAAAGAATTTAATGGCTTATTGGAACCAGTCAATTTATATTGGGTAAGCTGGGATGGTTGGCTGGAATGGTACAACCTCATCCTGATAATCTTTTATCTTGCAGTTCTCGCTGTTGGCTTTGGTGCATCATGGAGACGCTTGAAATGGATCGCACTCGTCCCATTGGCGATGAATTTAGGATATGCATTTGCGAACGGTATCGCCCGCTTCTCTAGTTGGCGCTATAACCTGCCCGTAGACTGGGTCTTTTATTTTTACTTTGCAATTGGCGCAATTGAAATTTTAGGTGGACTTTCTATTTTATTTGGAGCGAAGCATTTGGAGTCAGGCAGCTCACCTGCCCTGAGGGTGCTGCCTAGCAAACAAGATAAATTTAATTTCAAATATATCCTTATTCTGTTTACATTCGTTTTCATTGGCGCACTTCCCTGGCTTGCAAAGGGATTTGCCGAGCCGCGTTACACAGCTTCACAAGAACAGATGATTTCAAAACTTGTATCGAATGGATACCAAGCTGAAGAGATTAATTCCTTCCTTTCACAAGAAAATACAATCTTGATGGAAGGACGTATGTTATATCCGCGTTTATATCGACGAAATGAGGGGTTGTCTTCGGCGAATCCATGGCCTGCCTATGCAGTAAAAGATTATGCGCGTATCGGTTTTGTTTTGATCAATGATCTTCACTATAATTTGATTTTCCCTACAAGAGATCTATTGGATTTTCCTCAAGGTGCAGACGCAATTGTATTAGCGTGTCAGGGTGATAATGTTCTGGATGTCCGCGTGATTGATTTTGGGAATCAATCTTTTCAAAGTTTGCCGCTTTCGCAGCCTTGTATAGATGACTAAACTCTCCCGCATTCTGCTCAATTGGTATCACAAACACGGGCGGACGAATATGCCCTGGCGCGATCATCCCGATCCGTATGCGGTTTGGGTTTCGGAAATCATGCTCCAGCAAACAAGGGTGGAGACGGTCATTCCTTATTTTGAAAAATGGATGAAATTATTTCCTAATATCAAAGCATTGGCAAATGCTTCAGAGCATGATGTCTTGAACGCATGGGAAGGACTTGGCTATTACAGCCGTGCACGCAATTTGCATAAAGCCGCCAAAATAGTCACATCAAAATTTAACGGGGAACTGCCTCGTGATCTGACAGATTTGCGCAGCCTGCCAGGGATCGGTCGTTACACGGTTGGCGCAATTGCCTCGATTTCATTTGGCATGGATGAGCCAACTTTAGATGGCAACTTGCGACGTGTCTTTGCCCGTTTATTTGATGTAGATGTATTTGCAGATTCACCTGTAGGTGAAAAAATATTATGGGAATTAGCTGCGCAGAACTTACCAAAGGGCCAGGCAGGTGATTACAACCAAGCCCTCATGGATCTGGGTGCAACAATTTGTGTCCCAAAGAATCCGCGTTGTTTGATTTGTCCACTGATGGAAATATGTGAAGCCCGTAAAAATGGAACGCAGGAATTGCGCCCTGTATTGAAACCAAAGAAATTGGCACCGCATTATGTCCATGCGGCAGGCGTGATAATTAATAGAGGCCGAGTGTTATTAGCACAGCGGCCTGCTGATGGGTTACTTGGAGGAATGTGGGAATTCCCGAATGGAAGAGTCGTAGAGAATCCTGCCAAAGAGCTGACGAAAGTTCTTAACGCCGCATACAGGCTAAAGGTCAAGAGAAAAGAAGCGGTTGGAGTTGTTCAACACGCGTACACTCATTTCAAAGTGACAGTTCATGCTTATCTCTGCGAATCTGCTCCGATTCCAAAAAATAAAAATCTGAAGTGGGTGCGTTTGATTGAATTGGATGATTACCCGATGGGAAAAGTAGATCGACAAATCGCAGAGATGATAAAAAAGTGACAGTCACCTTTAAGGTGACTGTCACTTTAGTTTACGCTTTGCTCAAGGTGACAAAGACCATCGGCCTGCGTCTTGTTTCTTGATGCAGATAACTTTTGATGGTGTTGATAATGTCTTTCTCGCTATTCATCCCACCGCCATTGACTGCCTGCATCACGCGTTTGCGGACTTCGGGCAGTAACTTTTCTGCCTCATCAGGAGAGACAAATCCGCGAGTGAGAATTTCAGGGTCGTGGAGCAGTTTTCCTGAATGTTGATCCAAACTAATGTCGATCAATAGAATACCATTGCGTGCCAACTGGCCGCGTTCTTTCATGATGTCGTGATCTATATCGCCGATTGATTCGCCGTCAACAAATACATAACCGCCAGGAATACGTTCGCCAAGTTGGATCTTGTTGCCAACCAACTCAACCACCTGTCCGTTTTCAACGACGATGATATTTTGTTCTTCAACGCCCATTTCTTTTGCAAGTTGGGCATGACGTCTTAATTGACGTAATTCGCCGTGAATGGGCATAAAGTGTTTCGGGCGCACAATATTAACGAGCAGTTTTTGCTCTTCCTGCGCGGCATGACCAGATACATGAATCGGTGCAATGCCGTCATGGATCACAATGGCTCCACGGCGTAAGAGGCGATTAATAGTTTTACTGATCGTTTCTTCATTCCCAGGAATTGGGTGAGAAGAAAGTACAACGGTATCGCCGCCCTTGAGATCGAATTGACGATTCGTTCCAGCAGAGAGTCTGCCTACAATAGATGAAGGTTCGCCTTGTGAACCAGTACACATCAAAACTACTTTATGGTCTTGCATGTTCAAGGCTTGTTCAATCGGCACGATGATGTCATCTGGAATATCCAGATATTTCATCTTGCGCGCGATCTTTACATTGTCCACCATGCTTGGGCCAGCGAGCGCCATTTTACGACCGCTCTTTATGGCTGCATCTGCAACTTGTTGTACGCGTGAAATCAACGAAGCAAATGTGGCAACGATCACGCGGCCTTGTGCTTCTGCAAATACTTTGTCAAATGCGGGGCCAATGATCTTCTCGGATGGAGTCCAACCAGCGCGTTCGGCATTGGTTGAATCAGAAAGCAAAAGGTCAACGCCGCGCGAGGAGAATTCTGCCAGCTTGGCAAAATCAGTTACCCAGCCATCCACAGGCGTGTGATCAAATTTGAAATCGCTCATGTGAACGACCAAACCTGCGGGCGTCGTAATTCCAAGCCCAACTGCATCGGGGATCGAGTGACTCACATGGAAATATTCCACTTTGAATGGACCAATGTTGGATGTCTCGCCAGCTTGGATCGTTTTGAAGGTTGCTTTATGCTGGGAATTGTTCCTAAATAATTTGCCTTCGATCAATCCACGGGTGAGCGGGGTGGCGTAGATGGGGACGTTTATTTGATCGATCACATGCTGGATCGCGCCGATGTGATCTTCATGCCCGTGGGTAATGACCAATGCACGCACACGATCTTTTCTTTTTAATAGATACTCAAAATCGGGGATGATGTAATCCACCCCCAGCATGTCATTTTGCGGGAACATAATTCCTGCATCAACAACGATGATGTCGCCTGCAAATTCATAGGCCATCATGTTCTTTCCCACTTCGCCCAGGCCCCCGAGCGGGATAATTCTTAACTTGTTTTTCTTACTCATTTTTTATAGTTTTCCTTTTTATAACTTAAAATATAATTTAGACCGCCATTGGCGGATAAGGTCGATTTTGCGGTGCAGTACTTTGCTCGGCATAAAAAAAGACCCCTGCCGACTTGCTCGCGAGGGGAAGTTCCGTGCCACGTTGCGATTGTTCTCAAAACAAACTGCCGACATTGCGACAGTGAAAGTCAACTTAATTAATGTAAGTATAGCAGGGTGAGGAGGATTTGTCAAAGATGGTTAGATAAGTTGGCACAATCCTCGGCGTGGTCAGGAGACCACGCCGAGCGAGAAAGATTTAAATTACTTAGTTCTCGTTACATACAATCATTAATTCGTATTATGCGTTAACAATATTGATGCGATGACCACATAAACAGTGCAATCAAAGGTATAGAAGTTAGTATTGGTACTAGTATCTCTCCTTGTGATAGATAGTCTTGAGGCTGATGATCGATATGAAGTATATGGCGATAAACCTTCAAAGCTAGAGAGCCACTTATCCAAAAGATTAGAATTACAATAATAATACGAAACCAACTTTGACACAACATGAACGATAGTAAAACAATCATGGTAGTTCATCCCAAGTTGAATTAACGAATTTGTTGAAAAGCCACATCTCTCCCCTGCTAGCAATACTCGACGGAGTCAAAGAGCTACGCGGAGCAAGGGATATTTACTTTACAAAATCACCAATAAAATCGGCAATACCTTGTAATAATAATATTTCTTTATCTGTAGTAGCAACAGTATTATCAAAATACATACACAAAGCACCTATATTATTTTCATCAGATCGAATAAGTAAGTAAATATCTTGCATTGAAGCAAAGTCTGGACTCTCATACATTGGCCTCGTATCTATAATAATTTCTTGACGAGATTCGCTATAAGAATTTAAAGGCTTGAGTAGTAAAGGATATGATATTAATTTACCTAGGTCCCAATCTACAACTCTGACTTCTCCTAAGACAATTGAGGGGCCAACCTGTCCGCCAAACTCATTATGCACTTTTAAGTTGCGTGTACGGTTGTATTTGTCAAACCTCTTTCCAAGTTCACCGCTTCCTGCATGACGCATAGCAAGTGCTTTATCCGAATCAACAAAATACATCTCGACACATTTTGCATCTATTTCCTTAGCGATAATATTTACTATTTCCAATGGTAAGTTCGCTATCTCTTCTTGTTTGGTCGATGATATTTCTGAAACAATGTGGTTTATACGTTCTTGTGTAATCATATTTCCTCAGATATATACTATTTTACTTTCGGAATATAGGAGTGTTCGCCCTCGCCGATTTGAGATTTTATAAATATTCACCTGATTTTAATTTTGCATCAGAATATATCATCAATTACACAAGCTACTTAAATACTTTCAAATTGACATTCTCATCTCTCTGTTGCATCATTATCCTCTTCCTAATCAGCTGATGGCACATTTGAACAGTGATTATTTTCCCAAAGATTGAATTATGGCAAGCGATGCCCAAACAACCCCACTTGTTCCAAGTGAAAATAGAATCGCAATTTGCACAATCTCATATTCGATTTTTTTCTTCTTCAGAAGAAAACACCATGCTGGAAATGATATGAGGCCAATAACCGCGGGCAAATTAGCAGGAGGTCTTAATGAGCTAACAATGAAAATTCCATAAGGCACTCCTATGAGTAACAACCAAAGAAGATATTTTCTAAATTTAGACATTATGGTTTCTCTCTCGCTCAGCGCGAGACTCCGCCCTCGCCGAGATATGACCGCCGAAGGTCCTCGAAGAGGGAAGGTCTCCCCAATACTTGATGATGTGTAATATATCATCAAATATATAAACTAAATACTTTCAAATTGACAATCTTCTCTGTGTCCTGTACACTTCATCAATGGACATCGATCTCGACTTATACCGTCATGAAATTCGTGTTTCGTCCGACGCGCAGGGGCTTGTGCGCCTTTCAGCCATTGATGTTTCGCCTGAGCTTCCGAAACGCACCATAGTTTTTGTTCATGGCTTCGGTGGCAAGGCAGAGCAATGGCAATATCAAATGCAAAAGTTCGCATTGGATAGCCGCGTTATCGCATTTGATTTACGCGGGCACGGACTCTCCGACAAGCCGACTTCGGGTTATGACATGCCTCGCCTCCAACTCGACCTTGAAACTGTCCTGACACAATTAAAAGTATCCACGCCCTTTGTTTTGGTGGGACATTCTTTTGGCGGCGCAATTGTCACAGACTATGCCATCAATCACCCCAAACATATATCAAAACTTATTCTGATTGCCACAGCAGGAGAATTTAAACTTAAGCCGCTTCTCAATTTTGTATTAAATCTTCCAAACACAGTCTTACGGTTGTTGGGTCCTTTCACAAAGAAATGGCTTCATGCGCCGCTGAATGTTATCAAGCAGTTTTATTTTAAAAATATGGCCTTATGGTCGGGTTGGGATAGCTTTACAAAGTTACAAGTCCCAACCATGGTGATTCGCGGACACCGTGATATTGTTTTTGATCGCCCACTATTTGCGAAGGTAGCCGCATCCATTGTCGGCGCCGAAGATGTTGATATTGGCTCATCCGGTCACATGGTCATGTTGGAACGCAGGGATGCAGTTAATCGTGCGATTGCACGCTTCCTCAAAGGCGAGTCTCAAAAATCATGGCGTGACTCCTCTACCATCATTTCCAAGAAAAAAGTGTCACGCAATGAATTAAAGAGCGGGCGTGCCTGGTTGAAACATTATGAAGAAGGCGTACCGTATACGGTGGATGTGCCACGTATTCCTGTTCATCATTTGCTGCGTTCGTCAGTCAGACATTTTCCAAATCGGCCTGCTATTTATTTTGAAGGCTCACAACTTACTTATCGAAAACTAAATCATGAAGCAAACCGTTTTGCGAATGCGTTGCTCGCACAAGGGATCGGCAAAGGCGCGCGAGTGGTTTTGCTTTTACCGAATGTACCGCAAATGGTAGTTGGTTTTTACGGAGCATTGAAAGCAGGCGCGACCGTTGTATTGATCCCACCCATGACCGAACCAGAAGAACTTGCCCGTCAGGTAAAAAATGCTGATGCAAGCATGCTGGTTACGCTTTCCATTTGGTCTGGGCTGGCAAAACAGATTCAGCAGGTATCAGGCTTGCCACACGTTGTATTAACCGATGGTGCGGATTATCTATCACTCCCAAAACAATTGATCTCACGTTGGCGCAATCGCGGACTTGCTTTAGCAGGAGCTTTACGTTGGCAGAGATGGCTTTCTGCACAAAGTGATAAATCTCCCACGGTTGATGTACAGCCTGCTGATATTGCTGTGATTCAATATACAGGCGGCACCACTGCACAATCGAAAGGCGTTATGCTCTCGCATCGTAACCTTGTCGCGAATGCACTGCAGACTCGTCACTGGCTGCCTGAAGCAGAAGAAGGCAAGGAAAGATTTTTATGTGTTGTGCCATTCTTTCATAGTTACGGCATGACCGCTGCTTTGAATGTTCCTGTTTCAATCGGTGCGGCAATGATCTTGAAAACACAATTTCAAACACTGGATGTGTTGAAAGCAATCAAACGTTACAAGCCCACGATCTTCCCTGGTTCACCCAGTATGTATGTGGCCATCAATAATTTTCGTGGTGTAAGAAAATATGGGATTAGTTCCATCAAAGCCTGTATCAGCGGCTCTGCTCCTTTGCCCGTGGAAGTACAGGAATCTTTTGAGAAACTTACAAAGGGAAAACTTGTCGAAGGCTATGGTCTGACGGAAGCATCTCCGATTACACATGCCAACCCGTTAGGAACAGATCGTAAAATCGGAACCATTGGTGTACCATTGCCATCTACACAAGCCGCAGTTGTTGATCTCAAAAAGGGTCGCAAAGAAGTGGAGCCCGGGCAGATCGGTGAATTGGCAGTCCGCGGGCCACAGGTGATGATGGGATATTGGAAAGATGAAGCAGCTACAAAAGCTGTATTGATGGATGATGGCTGGCTGTTGACAGGTGATGTGGCGCAAATGGATGAAGATGGTTATTTCCGCATCATCGCGCGCAAAGCCGATATGTGGTATCCCGATAAACCTGGCAAGCCTGCATTTCCGCGTGATGTGGAAGAAGTGATCTATGAAATTCCACAGGTGAAGGAAGTAGTTGTGGTCGCAGTGGCGGGGAATCCATTTGCATTTGTAATTGCGGGCAAGGAAAAACCAAGTGCCGAATCCGTGATGGCATATTGCAAAAGAAGATTGCCATCAGCTCTTGTTCCTCGTTTTGTAATTTTTGTGGATGATTTTCCAAGGACTTTTATTGGTAAGGTACTTAGGCGAGAGTTAGCAAAGAGATATGGAAACAGAATTGCAAGTGAATGAACTACGTACAATACAACTCGATGATCTAAAAGTAAATTATGTGCAGCAAGGGATGGGCGCACCCGTAATACTTACTCATGGCCTGGCTGCATCGCTACATGATTGGGATGATCTCCTACCTGAATTAGCCAATGCAGGGTATGCGGGTTATGCGCTTGACCTGTTTGGTCATGGAGAGAGTCACAAGCCTGATAATCATCACGATTACACATTTAATACAACCTTCGATCATTACGTCGCATGGATCGATGCATTAAAGCAAACAGAGCCGATGATCCTGATCGGTCATTCATTGGGTGGGGGATTATCTCTACAGTATGCGTTTCGTTATCCTGAGCGTGTGCGTGCAATTGTGCTTGTCAATCCGTTTTATGATATTCATCAACTTTCACCGCTGCTGCGCGTTGCCTTTCGGCGCAAATTGATCAATACAAATTTAATACATCGTGCGCCTTATCGTTTTTTTCGATTAATGGTGGATGTGACCAGCTTTAATTATTACATCGGTCATCGCGAAACACATGTTTTGCCTGCGCACATTCGCTATCAAACCGCACTGGACTATACACGAGCTTCCTCGGGAATATACAATATCCCGCCCACGCTTCCTGACTCAACCGTTGACCTGTCACACATCCACCAGCCGACTCTGCTCATTTGGGGCAATCGTGACCAAACTCTTTCCCCACTTTCATTTCCGCGGATCCGTAAATTGCTGCCCAATGTTGTTGACTCACATGTTATGCCCATTTGTGGACATGTGCCGCATCAATGCCATCCTGAAAAATTCAACCCGCTTGTGATGAAGTTTTTGAACGACTTACAAGCGAACGAACCGCGCGTACAACAATCTCCAGAATAATTTTCTCCAAACTTTAATTGCATTCATGCGCTCATCCTTTGTGATAGGGTGAGCGCTAAATGTTTCCTGTATATAAAGATCGGTCAACAGCTTGATTTCCTCTGGCGCGGGAATTAACAACGGATAACCCGTTCTGAGTTGTTTCCTTAATTTGTCTGCAAAAAGGGACGGGGTTTCATGCAGAGGTGCATCCTTGTATATTTTTTTTCCGTGATAGAAAATATAGTCATAGATCGAGCTGATCGTTTTGTGTGATTTTAATAACCCCTGTCTGTGCAGGAACCATAAGCTGAAAAATAATATTATGAAGAACACACCAACTGCGATAGGAAAAAATTCTGTTTGCGCGAAGTTTCTTTCCAGCGCGTAGCCATTTGCTCCCCCTTCAGTTGCTATTGGAAATGGTCTGAGAGATGAAATGCTTTCTTCTGGCAGATTATCTGGAATCGCAAATTGCAATTGACTCGCTGTCGGTTCGAATTCGACCCAGCCGACCCCAGTAAAGTAAATCTCCACCCAGCTATGTGCATCCGCTTCATGGACGGTATATTCGGCAGTCGTAGGGTCATAGATTCCACTTGCATAACCAATAACCAATCGTGTGGGCAGTCCGACGGCGCGAGCTAGCACGATCATGGATGTGGCGTAATAATCGCAATAACCTGTTCTCAGATCAAATAAAAAATAATCTGCCACATCCTGATTCGGCGGAGGAGACGCTACATCCAATGAATATGGATAATTTCTCAAATAATTTTCGATCGCTTTTGCTTTGTCATAAGGATTGGCGATGTTGACTGTAATTTCCTGAGCAAGATCAAGCACACGCGGAGGAACGGTTTCGGGCAGTGATAAATATCTTGTATCAATCTCCTGCGGATAAACCTGTGAGGACTCACGGAGTTGATTTGCACTGACAGTAGGGAGCAGTGAATCTGCTTGATAGATTTGTTCATCAGTGATTGCGCCAAGCATATCTGCTCCAAGGAATGGATCTATACTTAATGAAAGAGACTCTGGCGATATGCGCCAGCTTGCATTAAATGGCTGAGCCGCACTGGCAAGGGAACCTGTCCAATATAAACGGCTGTCTTGCGTAAAGGCTTTTTCCACTTGCTGATGAATCACTTGATACTTTTCACTGGAAGATGGGATTAATGCTTCGTTCCCCGTATATGAAGCATTTTTGACAGGCGATGTTGCCCAGCCCTGACCATTGTAAATATCATAAGTCAGCCAGCGCCAGTAATGACGCGGCACGGCTTCATTGATAATCGCATTTTCTGTGGGTGCAAGTTCTCCCGTTTTCACAGTGAATACAACGGTTTGAGAAAGGTTCGGACTCAACCCGATCAGATGTTGGCGCGGCAGGCCAGAGACTGAATATGACTGTGCGATTTCTCTTTCCAGACCGATGGCTTTGGCAATCTCATCTTTGCTTGTAAGTTTTTGAGCGATCTCTTCGATGGAGATGGATGGTGTAATCCCTGCAATGATAGCTAGTGCAATCGATAAAACGATAACAGCGGAATAAGTTTCTCTTGCGGCTCTTTCTGAATTCTCCGTCTTTTGTTGTGAGATATTCCATTTTTGATTAATGCCGATAAGCAGGATAAGCACAAAGACTGCTATCTGTAGTGAAAGCGTATCTTTGCCTGTGTAATTTAAAATGAAAGCATGGAATGCAAGCGAAGGCGCAAGCGCGGGGAGAGGTTGATTGCGCCTGCTGGTTCCCCAGCCTGTCCATGTGACTAGAAGCAACAGAGGAATATCCCATAGAAATTCACGTACCGATGGATGTTCTATCGCTGTATTTAATAATCTTGATATCAATGCGTTAGATGCAGTGATTATTTCATTCAATTGTGTTTGAAATATAGATATATCTGGAACTTCCTCATAAAATACCCAGCGGATGAGTCCCAGCTCCAGTTGTGGAATAGATTGAATGATAATTTTAATTG
Source organism: Anaerolineales bacterium (assembly GCA_014379595.1). Taxonomy (GTDB): domain Bacteria; phylum Chloroflexota; class Anaerolineae; order Anaerolineales; family Villigracilaceae; genus Villigracilis. The sequence goes on along the minus strand of JACMLM010000016.1, from coordinate 72,929 downwards.
GCTCAACTAATCTGGCACTTTCAATGAATGCAACGATGAACCCAGTTATCAATACAATTGACCACACACGGCGCGCTGACCAAGTACTAAACCCAAATATATAACTTAATGTCACAGCAAATGCAGCAACGGGAAAAACTGCTGCATACTGTACATTGAGCACGCTTTCTTTCAAGCCCGATACAAACGCGCTGGCCGCGATAAGCAATAATGTGAGGGAGAACAGTGAACGTAAGGTAAAGAGTTTTTTCATGATTTTTATGTCATTGCGAGGAGGGCGCACTTCCCGACGAAGCAATCCCCAACTGGATTAGGAGATTGCTTCGTCGCAAAGAGCAAGAGCGCTCCTCGCAACGACATGATTCTAGTTTTGTATCGGCACGATCTCACCTGTGGGTGTAGACCGCCAAGTCCAGTTGCTGCGCTGTTGGGGGAGTGACTTGGGAAGTTGGATCATGCCGCGCGGAATGACATGACAGGCAATGCCTCTTTGTTTCAAAATACCAGCCGTATTTTCTGCTGACATATCGTTATCAAAAGTAGAAGTATCAAGCAACATTACCGTGGGAACAACTCCACGTTTGGATAATGGAATTAATGTTTTCAACCAATCCAAATTTGTTGAAGCTGTGATGACGATCAAGCTGTGATATCTGCCCAGTGACGGCTGTGTGCGTTCAAGAATTGTGCTTAGGTCAAGTTGACTTGGCTTTGCAAGTGCAAGGCCTTGCAAGATCTCCCACCTTTGCCCTTCGCCTTTGTCTGGAGTAAGCCAGGTTAACTCTTTGCTGTTGGTGATTAATCCAACAGATTTTCTTTTTCGCAAACCAAAATTTGCAAGTGATGCGGCGAGTGTGACACTTTGCTCTTCAATCGCATCCCAGCCTGTGCCAAGCATATATTTTTTATCGAGGTCAAGCAATATCCACCAATCGCCTTCGGGCGCGCTTTCCATCAAACGGACAAATACTTTATTGGTACGCGCTGTTGTGGGCCAATGGATCATTCGTGTGCTGTCACCATAATAATATTCGCGCACACTGGAGGCATGAATGGTTTGTTCCAATGCATTGCGGCGCGGACGTCCATCACCAAAGGAGCCCGCTGGTGCGATCAAGAGTTCGGGCAGAGTCGCTATTTGGGGCAGGACCAGGATCGAGGTCCGTTGTGATGCGTGAATGGTTACATCGAATATTCCGAACGGGTCGCCTGTCTGAATGTTTGCATCGCCGAGATAAAACAGTCCACGTTGTTTACAAACTGCATTCACTGTCCATTGTTCAAAATATCCTGCGCCGATGCTGATCGATCTGCTGGCATTAAATTCTGGAAGTGTGGAGTGGTCGTTGAATTGGATCCATGAGGCGGGAAATAAAGAAGCGTTGGATAAAGTAAAACGTTCTTCTATCTGACCTCCGACCTGCACCCATCCCAAACGAGTCTCACGCCGCAGTTGCAGATTCTTGCCAAGCGTCCACGACCATAGATACGCAGCAATGAACATGCCGCTCAATGCAACAAATAGAATTGTCCACACGCGTGATGGTTCAATGAGTTGTAGGCCGATAAGAAAGGTAATTAGAATCAAAAATGATGGTTGACGTAAACGTAACTGGGTCATTGAATGATTATAACTTTGCATATATTATTGTGAACCACCATTGGAGACTGTTTTTTTTGTTTTGTATATGTCGTTGCGAGGGCGCTCTTGTTCCGCATATATTAGCGGCCCGAAGCAATCTCCTCGTTTATGTTGGAGATTGCTTCGTCGGGAAGTAAACCCTCCTCGCAATGACATGAGAATCGTTAGCTTAAAAAATCAAAGTGGCGATATTTTAAGGATTGCATCACCCTTACGGCCTCTTGCAATTGTTTTTGGTTGGTGCTAAAATGCCGAACACTTTAGCCATATATACGGGGATGCAGTGCAGTAACGCCCATATCTGGCTATTACATTTGTTCTAATAATGGAGAAATATTAATGCGTTGTCCGTATTGCAAACACCATGATTCCAAGGTGCTGGATACATCTCACGATAGTCATGGAGGGATTCGCCGCCGTCGTGAATGCTTGAAATGCAGGCAGCGTTTTAGTAGTTATGAAAGACCCATACTCGCAACACCCTTACTTATTAAACAAGATGGCGCGCGTGAAGAGTTTGACCGTGAGAAACTGGCACGCGGCATTCGTATCTCCTGCGCCAAGAGACCTGTCTCTGCGGCGGACATTGAGCGCATGATCGGACAAGTGGAAACGCAATTGCAAAAACTCGGCAAAGCGGAGGTTTCTTCTCGTATTGTCGGTGATTTGGTGATGTCAACGTTGAAAGAAACGGATCAGATCGCCTATATTCGTTATGCCATTGTGTATTTAGGTCTCGATGACCTACAGTCCATTCGGACTGAAATCGATCAGTTATTGGAAGATTAAGTTAAGGCAAAGCCTATCCGTATCGGCGGAGTAGTGTCTTTGCCTTTTTGTATCCAATCGTAGGGGCGGGGTTACCCCGCCCCTACGGAAGATGAATAATATTTATAGGAGAGTCTCAAATGGTTACGAAATCTGCTGAACCCAAAGTAAAGAACGGTCTCTTGCCTACGCCTGCGATGGCGAAGGGATTGCCGCAAGCGGCGCTTACAGATAATGCTCGTCAGGTATTGATGAAGCGTTATGTGCGCCGTGGCGACGATGGCAAGCCCGCAGAAAATGTGGAAGAGATGTTCTGGCGTGTTGCGCATCATGTTGCGAAAGTGGAAGAAGAATGGGGCGCGGATGTGAACGAGCGCACGGTTGAGTATTACCATTTGTTATCGAGCAAGAAGTTCTTTCCGAATTCTCCTACCTTTACTGGCGCAGGGACTCCCCTGGGTCAACTGGCCGCATGTTTTGTTCTCCCCATCACCGATGACATGGGACGCGATGCGGGAGGTATCTTCCAAACCTTACGCGATGCCGCACTGATCCAGCAGACAGGCGGCGGCAATGGTTTTTCATTTTCAAGATTACGCCCACATGGTTCGATGGTGCTTACCTCCGCAGGGCAGGCCACTGGCCCCGTTGGTTTTTTAAAAGTATATGACCAGGCCTTTGGCGAGATCGCACAAGGCGGCACAAGACGCGGTGCGAATATGGCTGTGCTGCGTGTTGATCATCCAGATGTGGAAGATTTCATTACTTGCAAGATCAATGAGAATCAAATTACCAACTTTAATATCTCCGTCGGCATTACCGATGCTTTCATGCGTGCGGTGAAGAATAATGAAGAATGGCCTTTGCGTTTCCCTGATCTAAAAGAAATGAAACAAAAACGATTCAGCGGCACACTCGAACAAGCCGAAGCCGCTGGAATAAAGATCAATACTTATAAGACGATCAATGCACGTGAATTATTTAATAAGATCGTGAAGCAGGCTCATCATAATGGGGAGCCTGGTATGTTATTTTTGGATGCAGCCAATCGCGGGAATCCTGTTCCGCATTTGTATCCATTGGAAGCGACAAATCCATGCGGCGAGCAATGGCTTGGACCGTATGAAAATTGCTGTCTTGGTTCTGTGAATCTCAATGAGCACTGCGGACCTGATAATTCTGTTGATTGGGAATTACTTCGTAAATCGGTTGTGACATCTACGCGCTTCCTTGATGATGTAGTGGAAGCGAATGCCTATGTGCCTGCTGTTCCACAGTTGACCGCAGCCGCGCACAAAGCAAGACGTATCGGCCTCGGCATTATGGGCCTCGCCGACTTGATGTATCACGTGGGCGTGCGTTATGGTTCAAAGGAAGGTCAGGAGTTCGGCTCGCAGGTGATGGAGTTCGTGCGTTATCACTCGATGAAGACAAGTATAGAATTGGCCGAAGAACGCGGTGCATTCCCTGCAATTGAAGGTTCTATTTACGATCAGAAAGATATGAAATGGCAGGCGCCGAAATCGCTGGTTGAGTATCAGAATAACTGGGGCATGCCCGAGGTTAAGTGGGATGCGATCACCAGCGGAATCAAAACTCACGGTATTCGAAATGCCGCACAGACCACTGTTGCTCCTACAGGAACCATCGCCACTGTTGCAGGTTGTGAAGGCTATGGCTGCGAACCCGTTTTCGCGCTCGCGTATATTCGTCATGTCAATGACAATGGCAAAGATCTAAAACTCACTTATGCCAGCCCGCGCTTTGATGAAGCCTTAAAGAAATTGGGTCTTGGTGAAGAGAAGCGCCAGGAAATTGTAGAACAGGTGATGAACGAAGGTACCTGCCAGAACATCACTGAACTTCCACAACATATTCGCGATACGTTTGTTGTTTCGGGCGATGTAACCGCTGAAGAACATGTGCGGATGCAAGGCGCGCTGCAAGCCTTTGTAGATAACTCGCTTTCGAAGACAGTCAACTTTTTTGAAGGTGCAACCGAAGCCGATGTTGCTACTGCCTACATGATGGCATGGGAACTTGGCTGTAAGGGCATCACGGTCTATGTGACTGGCTCGCGCGATATCGTTGTGTTGGAAACAAAAGCTACTGCGGATAAAAAAGTTACGGCTCCTGCGTTGCTGGAACCTGATTCTGTACAACCGAAACCCTCTACCATGTGGCATGAGACCAAGAAGCCGCGCCCCAAGACATTGACCGGCAAAACATACACTACCGAAACGCCTGTTGGCAAAGCATTTATCACGATCAACGAAAACGGCGGGACTCAACCTTTCGAAGCATTTGTCAACACTGCAAAAGCTGGCTCAGAAATTGCAGCAGTCTCCGAAGCTATCGGACGTTTAATTTCATACATCTTAAGAATGGCTTCTCCAATTGCGCCAGTGGACAGAATGCGCGAGATCGTCGTGCAGTTGATCGGTATCGGCGGCGGACGTTCGCTCGGCTTCGGCCCGAATCGTGTGCGTTCCCTGCCAGATGGCATCGGACAGGTACTTGATCAATATCTAAATGAAAAGAATGGCGTTGTCACTGAAGAAGTGAAATCAAACGGGAACGGCGGTAATGGGCATCATAACGAATCGCCTAGCGCTAAAATGAAGATCGGTGATATTTGCCCCGAGTGCGGCGAAGCGGCTGTAGTCAATGAAGAAGGCTGCCGCAAGTGCTATGCTTGTGGGTTTAGTGAGTGTTAGTGCCCCCTCCCAGCCTCCCCCAAATTCGACATAAAAGATTTTGTTGATATAAAAAGTTTCAATGTCGTATTTGGGGGAGGTGCCCCGAAGGGGCGGTGGGGGCAGAATCCATCGCAACGACATATGTAAGAAGGAGTCAACCATGTCCGATTCAGAACTTCAAAGTCATCACGAGCCAGAGGATTTTTCTGACCGCCTCGCGCTTGCTTTTACCAAGTTTGCACGTTTCTTCGCAGATACATTTTTTGCTGGCAGGTATGGACATCGCGCTGTGGTATTGGAAACGATCGCAGCTGTGCCGGGCATGGTGGGCGGCGCGCTGCAACATCTGCGTTCGTTGCGCCGTATGGAAAGTGACAACGGCTGGATCAGCACTCTGCTTGATGAAGCTGAGAACGAGCGCATGCACTTGATGACATTTGTCGAGATCTCCAAGCCTACGTTTTTGGAACGCTTGTTGATCCTGTTTGCTCAGGGAGCTTTCTTCAACGGTTTTTTTCTGCTTTATATTCTCTCCCCGCGCACCGCGCATCGCGTGGTAGGTTATTTTGAAGAAGAAGCGGTGATCAGTTATACAGAATATCTGGATCATGTAGATAGAGGCATTGATCCGAATCGGCCTGCGCCTCAAATTGCCATTGACTATTGGAAGCTGAAACCTGATGCAACCTTACGGGATGTGATCATTGTTGTCCGTGCTGATGAACAGCATCATCGTGATGTTAATCATGAATTTGCAGATGAATTAACTGTGGATAAAGACGCACCTCATGCAAAGTAAAGCCAAAGACGTTACATCCTATTTGAAAGAAGTACCCGAAGAACGGAAAGCCGCTCTCCTCAAACTGCGCGAGCTATGCATTAAGCACCTGACAGGTTTCGAAGAGGCAATGCTTTACGGCGGGCCGACCTACTCGCGCAATGGCGTGGCAGAAGTTGGTTTCATGAGTCAGAAGAATTACATCGGGCTGTACATCCTGCGCACAGATGTGATGATGACTCATCGAAGTTCCCTGAACATCAAAGGCGTGACTATGGGAAAAGGTTGTATTCGTTATCCAAAAGCAGAGAAGATCGACTTCGATGTAGTGGCGAAGATGTTGAAAGATACCGTTAAGTCAACGGGGCCTGTATGTTAGCGGCCCCCTCCGCCTGCTACCGCAGGCACCTCCCCCAAATACGACAGTCAAATTTATGTTGATAATAAAAAGTCTCAATGTCGTATTTGGGGGAGGCTGGGAGGGGGTATGAAAAAACACTACCCCTGGCTCTGGTTTGATGCGGACAATACCCTCTTCGATTACAACAAGGCAGAGACAACTGCTCTGCTGAAGACTTTTGAATCCGTTGGACTGACTTTCGATGCGAAGTATATGCCCATCTATCAGAACATCAATCAAAAGCTATGGAGTGACTTGGAGCGGCAGCAAATTAAGCAGGAAGTTTTACGCGTGCGCCGTTTTGAGTTATTGCTCGAAGCCCTCACATTGACTGATGCTGTGCCTGCGAACCCAGAACAACTCAGCCTCGTATATATCGAGCAGTTAGGCTTATGTGCAGACTTGACCGACGGAGCCTACGAAGTGTTGGATGCTCTGCACAAGACTTGCAAAATTGCCATCGTCACCAACGGACTGAAAGCCGTGCAGCGCAGCCGACTGGAACTTTCGACCATCAAGCATTTCATTAGTGAGATCATTATTTCTGAAGAGATCGGTGCAGCCAAACCTCACGCCGCTTTCTTTGATACTGCCTTTGCACGCACAGGGAACCCGCCCAAAAGTGACGTGTTGATCATCGGAGATAGCCTCTCCTCAGATATGCAAGGCGGCGCGGACTATGGAATCGATACCTGTTGGTTCAATCCCAATGGGGAAGGGCGGCCAGAGAATTTGAGTATTAATTATGAGATTATTAAATTAAATGGATTGTTGAATTTAATTCAATAATCTACATTTTGAGTATATAATTTGTAGATATTTATTAGTTGAAACTCGATTTTGATTGTTGGTTCTTTTTATCTATATAGAATACAAGCATGGGAGAGAAAAAAATGGATTCTTTAAATGATTTGTATAAAGATTTTAAACTGACATTCGAAATCGCTATTATTGAACATTTGGGGATTAATTTATATTCTGAAGTGCATTCATCTGTTTCAGAATTGTTAGCAAATTCCTATGATGCAGAAGCAAAACATGTAACTATAACTTTGCCACTAGACGTAATGCTAGGGTTAGATAACCAAAAAATAATTATAGAAGATGATGGTCATGGAATGACATATGAAGAATGCAGAGATCATTTTCTTAAAATTGGAAGAAACCGTCGCAAACTGTCGAGTAAATCTAAAAACAAGACGCGTACAGTAATAGGAAAAAAGGGGATTGGAAAACTTGCTGGCTTCGGTATTGCCGATCAAGTTCATATTATTACTTATGCTGATTATAAAAAAACAGAGTTTTTACTTAATTTGAAAGAAATTAGAAACGCGAAGCCTTCTTCTCAAAATACAAGCAATGAAAAAGATCAAGCCAACAGCAGGGATGATGATAAGGACGACGATGAAAATGTTCTTCGTGAGTATGATCCTACCTTAATCTCTGTTGAAGAAAAATCTGATATACAACAAGGAACAATAGTAATACTTGAGAAAATCAGACAGTTTGACGAAGTAAACTTAGACGATTTTAAAATAAGGTTAAGTAGAAAATTTGCTATATTTGGAAAAGATTTTTATGTAAAAATTGTAAATTCTTTGTCAAAAGAAGAGCATGAAATTAGTAAATTTGATTTACCTACCCAATTTAGATTTCCTGAATCTGGCTGGGCTATAGAAAAAATTAAGACCAAGACGTTAGGCCAAAAAGAAATCAGATACTGGATAGGCTTCACAAAGGCTACAATTAAAAGCGACGCTCTACGTGGTATCGGGGTTATTGCGAATGGGAAATCGGTTCAAGAGCCTTTTGATTTTAAGTCTTCAGGTGGTACCGAAGGACAATTTGGTTTACAGTATATGGCTGGTGAAGTTATAGCTGATTGGCTTGATGAGGGCGCTGTTGATGTAATAGCTTCTGATCGTGCGTCCGTACGATGGACTGATTTGAATGCAACTGTATTGTTAGAGTGGGGTAAAGCAAAGATACGAGAATCTCTTAAGGAGTGGGCGAAGCTTAGAGCAAAAGCAACAACACAAGATATAGCAAATGAGCGACCTGATATAAAGAAAGAAATAGAAAGCTATAGAGGTCCTGCGCGGGAAGAGTTAGAAAAAGTAGTAGATAGGGTTGCTTCTACGCTGTCTCAAGTCAGTACTGAAAGAGTTTACGATATTATTCAGTCTATCGTTACGGCTTATCGTCATGATCATATTAGGTTGGTTCTTAATAAAATATTAGAGGGTGATGGTGACCTTAGACTCTTTGCGGAAGCTCTAAAAGAATGGGACTTAATAGATGCAGTTTTGACCTTTGAAGAATTGTCTGTAAAATATTCCGCGATCCGTACTTTGAAAATACTAGTCCAGGGTGGTGCCACTGAAACAAAATCAAAGTCGGGAGACCTTTCTTTACACGAACATTTAGCAGATCACCCTTGGTTAATTGACCCTATGTATTCTGATTTGCAAAGCGAGAAAAATCTAGACAATTTTATTCTTGAAAGATATGGGAAAACAAAAAGAGAAAAGGATGACAAAAGATTTGATTTTATTTTGCTATACAATTCTGATCGCATAAGACTTGTTGAGATAAAGTCAGCAAAAGATCCTGCAGATTTTCGCGGGCTAAATAACTTAATGGCCTATCATGTTCGAATAAAAGAAAGTGAATTGGAGAGAAATATTTTAGCAACTGTTAAGTCTTTGTTAATTTACAATGGTAAAGTAACTGAGGATGCAAAGGGCTTAATGGATGCCATAAAATCTAATCAAGAGTATGAAATATATACTTGGTTAGAGTTATTAGAAAGAAATGAAAAAATATACAAGGAAATGTTAGGTAGAGTCCGAAAGAAGAATCCAAATGATCCTCGCGTCAAAAAATTGATAGAAGCAATGGAAGCAAGGAATAAGGATATAGATACAGTTAATAAAAGGACGAAATAGTATCAAAAGGTAAGTAGATTTATTTTTGAGCCTTAAAGCTAGAAACCTAATTTATATGTTATTACCTAATTAAGGTATTAATTAGAAATTGGTTTATAATTAGTTCAAATGTTCTGTTACAGTAAACCCACTGATATATAAGAAACTAATCATTTTTCTTTTTCCAAGAATGCCAATACAATTTGCAGGATTCATAGTTAATGACGCAGAAGCAGCCAAAGAAAATTAAGAAAAGCATTGTTAGAAATGCCGTAAGCTTGTTTTCGAACTGTGGTGCGGGAGATGTGGGCTATAAATTAGCGGGTTTTGATTTTAAGGTTATGGCAGAGCTAGATGAACGCAGACTAGAGGTTTGCGGGCTTAATCATCCAGATGCTCATTTAGTTAAGGGCGACTTAAATACCACATGGAGAGATGTTGTCAAAACTTATAAAGATAATTTTGGTGATGAACTTGATTTGCTCTGCGCCTGTCCGCCATGCCAAGGATTTAGTAGCGCCCGAGGCGATAGAGGAAAGTCAAATAACCCTGACCATGGTATGAGAGATACAAGGAATTTATTATCTCTAATTATTGCTGAAGTTGCTAAAGAATTACGACCTAAATTGATAGTTGTGGAGAATGTTCCAGCTTTTCTCGGACGCTTAGTACGTGATCCAAAGACTAAAACTCCGATTACTATGGCTGAATTGTTAACTACTAGTTTAGCGTCATCCTACAAGCCTTATTATCTCTTAATAGATTTATGTGAATATGGAGTTCCTCAAACACGGAAAAGAGTTTTTTTCACTTTTATTAGGAAAGACATCAAATTCTTAAACATTTTAGATGAAAAAAAACTTATTCCATTTCCAAAACCTACGCACTCAATAGGTAGTAAGAAACGCCCTATTACCATTGGTGAGGCATTTAAGTCTTTTAATTTACCAGTTCTTGATGCAAAATCTTTAGAGACAGCAAAAAGCGATTATGCAAATGGACTTCATTTTGTACCAGTTTGGGATTCTAAAAGATATGAGATGGTCGCAGAAATACCAAAAAATAATGGTTCAAGTGCTTGGCAAAACTTGACTTGTTTAAATTGTGGAGAAACCGATATAGTACTGAGTCGAGCAAATTGCCCATCCTGTAATCGACCATTACCTCGCCCCGTGATTAAGTCAAGGAATGGTAGATATAGGTTAATTAAGGGTTTCAAGACATCTAGTTATAGAAGAATGAATCTAAATCTTCCCGCTGCAACAATTACAACGGCCAGTGGCCATGTCGGGAGTCATTTTACTATCCACCCAAATCAGAATCGTGTGTTGAGTCCTTTGGAATGTGCTTATTTACAAACATTTCCAAAAGAATTTAAATGGGGAGATGCACTTAAGAAATGGGGGCACTCAAATATTCGCGAAATGATAGGAGAGGCAGTTCCACCTAAATTTACTGCAATGCATGGAAAAGTATTGTATGCTCTGCTTAACGGTATTACCTCGAGAAATTTACTGTCAGAATCTGATAGTCGGCATATTGAAGCAAAAAGAAAATTAGAATTAAAGATAAATAATTCTCCTCTTGAGGTTATCTAACTTACTAGAGAACTAAGATATTTGGGGTAATTTCAATTAAGAAACTTCTAAATATTTTTTGAAAAGAAAGACCCTAAAGGTCTCTTTCGCAAATAAATTTCCTAACTGCTCAGATCTATTGCTTTAAATTATCGTATTTAAGCAAAGCAGACCTTTAGGGTTTATTAGATTGGAAATTAAACAAAAATAAACGTCTGCGTTCTACCTACGGTCGGACGTGGCTAAGGATTTCGTCCACCACGCTGAGGAGCGGCTGTGTGGCATCGATTACGATGCCACTGCTGGGTGTGTCTTCTTTCGTTCGATGCATTCGCGCAACGAGTTCCTTCTCCTCTGGTTTTCCGCCGAAGTCAGTTGGATCCCGTGCCACACGCTCATCAAGCCGCCGATATATTGTTTCAATGTCTTCAACATTAAGAACGAAAACGCCGTCCAATAAATCTATGAATTTTGAAAAATTTCTCGAACCACCGCAGAAGAAAGAGATTGCCTTGCTATGATCAGCGATCACGGATTTAACTTTGTCTATATCCCAAAGTTGATGTTCCTGTTGCCATACGGCCTTGTCCCTCTCGCTCTCATGGACAGGTTCATTTACCGGTTCCCTTGTCTTTGGATCGCCCCAATATTTCAACTCCCGGTCACCGTGGAGGACGTGATAACCACGCCGCTGCAATTCTTCAGCCACCGAGGTTTTGCCCGTGCCAGAGACTCCTTCGATAAGATAATTTCTTTTACCCATGATTCTTATATTATAGGGGATAATCGCCTCCTTTTTAATAAGTAGGGGCGACCCTCCAATGACATTGGTGGTCATTTCTTGCAATGAGTCCATGCTTGGATTCAATTTTGTTTGCGCCTGACGGGTCGCCCCTACGGATTGTATGTAAGAGAGGATCCCTGATATCAAGGAATGGTCCATCCTGGTTCAGACTGAACCATTTGATCTCACTTGACCACAGAACATTTGTTCTTTATAATTCTGTCTGTTACTATTTAAACCATAATTTTTTTCCAATCATGATATTTTTTTAGACAGTAACCTTCGGAGGCTATAGCGATGAGAAAACTAATTGCAGGAATGAATATGACACTGGACGGGTTTTGCAACCACGAGGCCGGGATTGCAGATGAGGAAATCCATGAACATTATAGTGAGGTATTAAGGAATGCAGGCACCCTTATCTACGGAAGGATTACCTATCAATTGATGGAAAGTTATTGGCCATCTGTCGTAAAAGACCCTACGGGTAACAAACCCATGGATGATTTTGCATTATCGATAGATAATATTTCAAAGATTGTCTATTCCCGCACGCTGAATAATGTCACCTGGAAAAACTCAACGTTGAAAAAGGAAATCATTAAAGAAGAAATTTCAGATCTCAAACAACAAACAGGCAAAAACATTCTAGTGGGCAGCCCAAGTTTAATCGTAGCGTTAACACAACTTGACTTGATTGATGAATACCAGCTTAATGTTCTGCCAACTGTTTTAGGAAACGGCTTGCCCTTGTTTAAAAACATCAAGGACAGAATTGATTTGAAGCTCTTAAAAACAAAAACATTTGGTTGTGGCGCAATAATGCTCTACTATGAACCGATAAAAAGATGAGAGGATAGTTAAAATGACAGATCCTAAAAACGACAATTCAGTCAAAGACTATATTGCTTCACTTGATGAGCAAACCGCAAAAGATAGCCAGGTGCTTATTGAAATGATGCAGCGAATAAGCGGGCATAAGCCAAAGCTATGGAATGCGGGCACTCTCGGGTTTGATAGCTACCATTACAAATACGACAGCGGGCGCGAAGGCGACGGTCATATTCTTGGCTTTCATCCAAAAAAAGGTAAGACTACCATTTACTTGATGGACGGCACAGCACGCTACCCTGAATTGCTGTCTAAGTTAGGTAAACATACCACTACTGGGTACTGTATTTATATCAAGCGGCTGAGCGCTGTAGAGCTGCCGATCCTTGAGCAAATCATGCAAAAGTCATATGAGAATATAAAGTCTCAAGATGGGCATATCAACCAAATATTATGGCAAACTGTAAAAAAATAGCCATTGCTGCCTAGCTTGAACTGGATCCTTCATTACATTAGATGGAGTCATGCAAGCCGCTGGGGACCCGAGGATGGTTTCGAATATGGCCGGGTGGCTCTCAGCCAAGCCAAGTGACAGTCACCTTTAAGGTGACTGTCACTTTTTGGTTACGCGCGTCCGCGGGGTGGCGGATAAACTTACTTCTCCAAATCATCCAAAAACTTCTTCACATCATCAGGCAACTGTCGGGACTTTAAATATTCAAAGAGAAACTTTTTATATTCCTCTGCATTTCCAAATTGATTCTCGATAAAATCGCGGTCAACAAGTGTGCCATTCCGTTCACCGATCCATTCGAGGTAATTGGAGTAAGGCCATGCAGTAGGGTCATCAACTAAACCATCTTTAACAGGATTTCCATGAATATATCGACATAAATGCAATAAATGACTTTTGGTTTGAATAGCCTTTGCGCGAAAACGTCCTTCAAACAATGTGCCGCTGTGTTGATACATTTTGTTGTAGGCTTTGGTGTAACTGTTGAATACGAATTGCGGCAGGTTTCCCGCTGGTTCGTCCCCATCCTGCCGTGTAAGGAAATGATAATGATTCGGCTCAAGGCAATATGCGATTATGGTTAAGTGATTGGCAAGGCTATATTCCTTGATCTTTGAAATGGCGAAAAGATAATTCTTCGGTTCGCGGAAAAGGGTAGATTTATTCACGCCGCGATTATAGATGTGGTAATACATTCCTTTTTGCCATGTAAGAATATCTTTCCGCGCGTAGGGCATAGGTTTATTTTAACTCAAGAGACAGTCACCTTTACCCACAGGGTGCTTCGCAAAGGTGAGTGTCACTTTGGATATTCAAGGTGGAGTTGTGACGGAACAGCATCTTGTTGGATTGAAGTTGTCACGGCCTATGGTTGGAAAGTTTTTAGTAATAAAAGCAGAGTTTACCTGTCGTACACTTCGCGGGGGATTAATCCCAATACGTATGAAATAAGCAATTTCTAACCTCATGTTAATGGAATCTATACGCTTCGCATGTTATCACTATAGTAGGCGTATTAATTGGCTTGCCTTTATGGAAAGCTCAAGGCTCGTATGTTTGCGCCCAAGCAACAAATCAAGCACTTGTTTGGGCCGTTCCCTCGGAACTGCCTAGAAAGAAGGAAAAGATGAATACCAATAATCAGGAATTTGAACATAAAGAACAGTCGGGTAATGCAATGTCCGTCCTCATCGGGATGGTAATTGGCGGCCTGGTAGGCGCAGTAACGATGCTGTTATTTGCTCCCCAACCCGGAGCGAAGACCCGCGCCGAACTTCAGGACGGAGCGCTTAAGCTGCGTGATCGCACTGTCACAACGGTGAAAGATACAATGACGCAGGTCAAATCCAAAGCCGATCAGATCAAAGTTGAAATGCAGATAAAAGCCCAGGACTTGGGGCATCAGGGACAGGACCTGCTCGTCAGACAGTTGGAGAATGTCTCTCACGCTGCGGAAGCCGGCAAGAAAGCGATCCAGGGTTCCACAAACCATACCGTAGTTTAACTTCGGTTAGCTATTGCAAGAAGTTCTTCCAGCCCACTCCAAATAGGAGTGGGCTGGTTTGTTTATTTATTGAAGAACCAGCCAGAAGCCTCAACGAAGATTCCACTGGTGCTTTGTTGGGTCATCTCTTGTCTACACCGCACTCTCGAAAGACCATCGGGACGATGTGTGTTCCGTTCAGTACAGTGAGCATCCTGTAAGGGAAAATCCAGACAAAAATTTTCAGTTAAAAAGTTAGAGTTTATTAATATAGACTAATTTTATTGAAGTAACACCATGGGTGGACTTTTCGTTTTATGCGTATGTACCCCATACTTGTTAGTTTTCTCAGTTTCGTATTTGTGATCGCGCAGCAGCCCGCAAGCAATTCGTTGTTTGTCTCTCTGAAACCAAACGAGGTCACACAATACAGTCGTGTCGTTTGCGGCAGCATTGCCTTGCTGGCCGATGAATATGAGGCTGGTGTCGCAGTCCGCCAACTCAAGAAAGATGACATCATCACGGTCACATTTTCAGATCACGTGGAGCAATTCCAGGTGACAGAGACCCGGCGCTATATTGCCTATGAACCTTTGGTAGTGCGGGAAGATGCTCTCTTCGAAAATGTGGATACAGGCGACACCATTACATCGCTTGAGCTTGGTGATGAGATATATTGCGGCGGCGGTTATCACCTGGCGATCCAGACATGCTTTGACAATGCCAAGGGCAGGTTTTTTGTCTTTGCATTTCCTCTTGATTTGAAACCTGAACGTGGGTTAAATATCAAACCATAAATACCCCCACCCTTCCTCCCGCAAATACGACAACAAAATATTTTATTGATATGTAAAATTTGGATGTCGTACGCTTTGCGGGGGGAGGTGCCCGCTAGGGCGGAGGGGGCTGATGATATTTCTTAAGTTATACTTTTGCACGTAGCCACAAAAAATCAACCCAAAGGAATCATAAACATGAAGATAGGAAACTATTCAATACAAAGGATCATCATAATTTTCACTCTCTTGCTAATAACTGGATGTGCACCTGCTTTAACGCCAACACCCATTCCAGTAGAAACAGATGCAACCTCTAATCCCGTTGTGCCAACGGATGCAAACGTCTCTGGGTATCAGCCAGTTTCTGCAGAAGTATGTCAGATCTTACAAGAGGCTGCAAGTCAATCTCTTGGGCTTACGTTTACACTTGAAGCCAGTGTGCCTTTCACCGATTATTCAAGCGGCGAAACAGGTCTGGGATGCAGTTTGACGGCAACAACAAACGGAGCTGCTATCTCAAGTCCGCAAGATGCTCTGACAAAACTGGTCAACGGTTTCGTTGGCTGGACAGAGGACTCTACAAAGTATGGAGCAGACGGCCCTACAGGTTCGGCCACTGGCCTGACACGTGACTCTGGCGTGCTGCTCATCGGTGTCAGTTGGCAGCCATCTGCAGAAGTAAGTTGCCCAGCCGATCAGCCGATTGACTCATGCCCGCTCACGCCTGAACAAAAAATTTACACGGTCAATATTCAAGCCGCGCAGAAATAATAATAGGTGATATTGTATGCATCAAAAAAGTAGAGGCTTTTCACCTCTACTTTTTTAATTGATAATTATTCTACAAAACTTTTTTATGGCGCTGCATTTACTCTCCAGATAACGTTACCGACATCATCTGCCACCAGAAGCGCGCCGAGTCCATCAATCGCAACACCTACAGGCCGTCCATTCGCATCACCATTATCCTCCAAGAATCCTGCAAGAACAACGATTGGGTCGCCTGACGGCATGCCATCTGTAAACGGTATGAATATCACTTGATAGCCATTACGCGGCTCACGATTCCACGAACCGTGCTGCCCGACAAACATTCCGTTCTCAAAGCCAGGTAATGTGGTTCCGAGGGAAGAGGCAAGTCCTAGTGGAGCGGTGTGCGAGCCCAATGCATAATCAGGTACGAGGGCCGTTGCCACCAGTTCAGGATTCTGTGGTTCCACGCGGGTATCCACATGATCTCCATAATAGCTGTAAGGCCAGCCATAGAATCCACCATCCTTCACTGCGGTCATGTAATCTGGTACCAGGTCATTGCCCAACTCATCGCGTTCATTTACCACTGCCCATAATGCATCCAACTCAGGCTCCCAGGCCATTCCCACTGGGTTACGCAAGCCAGAAGCAAAGACACGATAGGTACCCGTTTGAGTATCTACCTCCAAAATCGCTGCACGCTCTTCCTCCGCCTCCATTCCGTTCTCTGCCACATTACTGTTGGAGCCAACTGAAACATAAAGCTTGGACCCATCATCGTTAGCGATCAGTCCCTTGGTCCAATGGTGGTTGATTGTGCCTGCAGGAATGTCTGTTATTTTGGTAGGGGCATCAGTAATTTCAGTTTGACCCTCTTCATAAGGAAACGATACAACCGCATCGGTATTTGCTACATAGAATGTGTTTCCTACCAACGCCATTCCAAAGGGTGAGTTCAATCCCTTAATGAATGTCGAACGGAACTCTGCGACGCCATCTCCATCTTCATCTCGCAAGAGCGTAATGCGATTCGCACTGGGTACACCGCCTCCAGCCTTCTTCTGAAAGATCTTGAAGAACCATCCCTTGATTCCCTTGGCATCATCAGGACGTTCTGGAGCATTGGTTTCTGCGACGAGTACATCTCCATTCGGAAGCACATACACCCAGCGCGGGTGATCTAATCCGCTGGCGAACTCGGTCACTTCCATGCCCTCAGCTGGTACTGGTTTCTCGCCATCTTCCCAACCTGTAGCTTCAGCGACATTTACCAATGGAATCAATGCTTTATCTGGAGTTGGAAGCGCTGGATCTTTACCATAGCCGACAGATGGGTCTTGCGCCGTGCTTCCACATCCGCTCAAGCCTACGACGAGCACCAAAAGTAATCCCAACCTCACTGTGAGGTTGATAATCGAACTTTTATTCATAATAATCCTCCGGGCAGAAAATAACAGTTAAATCATTTTTAAACGGCGAGTTGCTCACTATAAAGTGCTTATTAGAAACTCTTCGTCCTATGCTTGCATTTTGACCATAACATAAACACTGTAAAAAAAACCCAAAGCCTAACTAAATAATCTCTTAAATAACCCCAGCCCGCCCTTTGCTCGCAAAGCATACGACATGTATATTTGGTTTTTATAACGGGATGCGGAGCAGCCGATTTATATTTATCATTTCCCCGTAAACAAAAAGTAAAGGTCGATAATCGTCAACCTTTACCATTGTTAATGTACAAACTATCGTAGTCCGTTTTGGTTGTGTGATCACAAATTTACTTTTTCATTTGTAAACCGCGCAAAGCAATCCCGCCGATGAGCACAATTCCCAGAAGGATTAGCAAAGGCAATACATCTGCGATGGTGATCGCTGGGTCATGTGGATAGAAGGCAATGATCAATAACCAGAAAATAGGCATGAGCGTCAACATGTCCGCGACGGGGTAGAGGCGATTCCAATCTTTTTCGCGGGCGAACCATAACGGTCCCATGCTGAATGCGCCCCATATCGATGCGAAGGCACGTATGATCAGTGGCGACATCGGCCAGGGCGCAGAGGCAATAAACAGAGTAGGAAAAAGAAGCGCAACCAGGCTAAAGGTCAGCATCAGCCCACCGAGAGTCAACGCGAGGAGGCGTGTGGCAGGTAATACAGCATGTCCCGTAATTATCCAAGTGCCGCCATTTTTTTGATGCCACCAATAAAACCAGTTCAGCGCAATAGGCGCGAGAATGTAAGATGCCAGCCACGAATTGAGTTTGAGGCCCGGGATGAACTTGTCAATGTGCACCAATGTGACGATGGTCAACATTGTGGAGGAGTACGTCAGCATGGGCATAAGGTAACGGGCCGTTTCCCAACGCCCGCGTAGAACTGCCTGCCCGCCAAAGATCACGGTGCGTGTATCATGAACTTCTAAATATGCCGCGCAAACTATCCTTTCTTCGAACAATAAAATATTAAATACGTAGAGCCGAATATGACCTTGTTATCTGCACAATATCTTTAGTCACAACTTTTGAATTCATAATGAAAGTATGTAATGAAGGCACAGTTTGCAAGGGGATACTCGGCAGTTGGGTCTCTTTCACCGTTAACAAACCGTCATTGGGTTCTTCGCCAAACGGTGAGTATCGTCCACGCGGACCTGCAACTCCAGCATAGATCTTCGTCGGCACACTGGGCATAGGCAGGGTCTCCATAAATTGTTGATCCGCTAGCACTTTGCCTATATCACCCATGAAGAGTTGGATCATATGTCGATGAGCAAAATTGCGCGCCGCTTTAGTTACTTGTGTTGGAGGAGCAAGAAAAAAACAGGCTAGTGGCTTGTGCATCAATTGCGCAAGTACCGCACGCGTTAGCACTGTTCCAAGCGAATGACCAACGACAATGTAATCTCTGTTTTGTGTGCGCTTCGTGATAAAGTTTTCATACCTGCGAATACATTCATCCCATTTTTCAAATGTTACAGAATAGCCAAAAAGATGAGGTCGAATATTCGATGCCTGCAGCCGCGCCGCTAAAATGGACATGGCAACTGGTGTACGTCCCATACCGTGAATAAGAATTGCATCTATTTTCTTTTCGTTACTCATTTGTTTCTCTCCAAATTTATGCACAATACTATTATCTGATTTTACTCTAAGGCTTCTTGTAAGTAGGTTTGGGTTAAAATCAGATTCATACTTTTCACCTTCAAAGAAATAAGAGGCTTGGGCATGAAGCAAAAACTTTTTGTCAGCTATTCACGCCGTCAAACTCCATTTGTAGATCGTTTCGCTGATTATCTCGAACATAACGATTATCCACTCTGGCTTGATTATCAACGTCTTGTCCCGGCCAGGCCGTGGATGGAGCAGATCACAAACGGTATTGCTGAAATGGATGTTGTCCTTTTGGTGGTATCCAAAGACTCGATTGCTTCCACGAATGTAGAGCCTGAATGGCGGCTTGCGTTGAAATTAAAGAAACGCATCATCCTTGTCATCTTTGAAGCATGTCCATTGCCTCTTGAATTGCAAGCATGTGAATGGATCGACTTCCGAATCCATTACAAGAAGAGCCTTCAGCTGCTGAAAAATTTACTCAATGCCCCGCAGGCCCCAGTAGAGTCTGTTGCACCTCAAAGTGGATTTAAAGCCAGTATCGCATTTTGGTTGGCATTGATTCTTAGTGTGTTGGTGTTGATCGGCTCAGTCCCTGCCTGGTGGACAATACTAGTTCCTTATATTTTGGTGCCGTTACCGTTTCAGATCTATAAACGAAATTACATATTCTCGCGGGTCATTCCTGCGCTCTTACTTCTACCTTTCTTCACTTTATTTTCTGCTACCTTTTTTGCACAAGGCGGCATCTTTAATGAGTTTGAGAATTTTTATAGTTATTTGCTTTATCCGACATTTTTTACAAGCTGGCTGCTTTTGATCGTATTGCTTATGCCAGCCATCCAGCGCCGTGCCATGCCGCAAGCCGCACGTATCCAATTTGCACATCCACTGGCTGTAACGATACAAACGCCGCGTTCTATCTCGTTTGCGATTGACCATGCTGCTGAAGATGAGATTTATGCGGAAGACTTAACTCGTGGATTGGAAAAATACGGTCATCGCCTCGCTCTCGATGGGGAGGAGGTTGAAGCATCATTTGTTTTGATCTCTGCATATAAAACACAAACCAAATACGACCCTGATCATCAGGCCGTATATCCCATCATTTTGCAAGCTGCTGATGAGATTGAGCCAGCACTGCAACGCATCCAATGGATTGATTTTCGTCAAGGCGTCCGTCATATGGATAAGCTGGCAAAACTTCTCCCCGAACCAGAACGCCTCTTGAGGGCATTGGCAGTTCCTCCCACGGGCACGCAGGAGATTTTCCCGTTTGCCGTTACTGCCCTGCAATATTTTTTCTTATTCACTGGCATTATCGGTGTAGGCGGATTATTGATATCTTCAATTTCCTTAGTAACCTTAGTCTTGCAGGGTGACCTTGGTCAGGATCAATGGTTCAGGTTAATTCTTGCAGGTGTGAATGGCATCTTCCTGGCTGTTGCACTTTTCTATTCCTTGCGAGGTCTGCGTTCACGCCGTGGCGGTACAGCCGCACTATATCCTTTGATTGTTCTGACAATATTTCAAGCGATGATCTATTTTACAAATGTCAGCACGATTGCTTATTCCGATGGCTCAGATCAAAATCTGGTTAATTTATTAACATCGGCAGCCATCGGGTCGATTATGACATTTATTGTCTTTCCAGTTGCACTTGTGATCGTTCTTCCGATATTGTTGATCCGCTGGCGTGAGTTAACTCGCTGGTTTCCGCGCCGTCAAAGCAAACCGACGAATGGTCTGGAGCGATTATTTTTACTCTATTCTCCTTTGAATTTTCGTTCACTAATTTTTCAGAGCATCTTTCATCTGGCAAGTTTGCTCTATTATTTCATTCTCCTCATTACTTTCCAGGTTTTAGATATATCTCGCACATTCGAAATTGTTCTCATGCTTCTGGTTATCTTATTCTTTCGTTGGCTGGCAGTACGAATGTCCCAATAGCACACGCAGAATATATGCGATAATTTGGAGATGTAAATAAAAAATTGACTGCAGTTAAGGATAGATTTCATGACAGAGACGAATAATACTACTAAGACTCAAGGCGGCTGCCTTAACCAGGTAGCATGGATTCTCGGCTTGAATTTAGTGTGGTTTTTATTGGCTGTGTTCGCTGGTTGGTTAGGCTGGCATGCTTATTCACTGAGCACGAACGGGGAGGTAGTTACAGGCACTGTAACCAATTTCGTGGAAGATGATCTCTCTTCATCCTTCACCGATATTTATCCCGTAGTGGACTTTAAAGTAAACGGCGAGAAGTATTCCGTGCGAAGCCAAAACAACTATCGCTGGTGGAATAAGTACACACGCTTTCCGATTGGAAAGGAAGTGGAAATACGTTACGACCCCGCTGACCCTGAAAATGCAGAGATCAATTCCTGGCTGGACCTGTGGGGTGAACCGCTCATTCTGGGTATGTTTGCTCTTATCGCTGCAATTGGCATAAATGTATACATCTGGTTTCGCTGGCGAAGTCAACGAAATATGCAAGCCGCTGTCTGATAGATGAGGATAATTTTTAAATAAAGGCCTCCCCAGATTTAGCACCAAACCTGGGGAGGCAGAGTCGAGGAGAAAACTCACACTCTTGAAATAATAATTACCCCGCTGCGCGCTGTGGTACCTTGGCAGAACTGTTTTCAGCGCATCTTATTGGCTTACATCCCCTTATCTTTTTTTGCTCAACTGAATATTCCCAAACCTTGGCTTGAATAAATAGCATTCCAAGCGAACGTGCTACAGATACGCGATGGTGGCCGTCTTCTACATAATATTGTTCGCCGATCTTGTGAACCAGGATGGGTTCCCAACTGTCAGGGTCAAGATTGGCGAAGATGTTAACCCAACGCTCAAACAGGTGTTTTCCGAGCGGGCGGAAATTGTCATCAAAATCGCTATCGCGGTTTAGTGTCCCTATGATGTGATCAATGTGAATATCCTTTACACCAATCAGTTTCCGATTTGCATGGCCTCGCTCCGTGTGCCTGGGAAAAGTTGCCAGCTTTGAATTTCTCCCAGTCAGTTTTGACCACAATAAATCTCGCAAAGCTTGCATGCGCAATGTGTAAAAATTGGACGATGCAAGGCTGCGCTTATTAGTAAAAGATGGGTACATGTTCATTTTGATTTTCCTTTCCTTTGTTGTTTCTACGTTGATTGAACAATATATTTATGCAATCGGTTGCACGAGCGCCTAAAAAAAGAGACGAAATTAAGCAGATTTTCTGATAACCAACTCAACGGGAGTTGATACATTTGTCACCATGCCGCTCTGCAGATATTGGATCAGATTCTGTGCGAGCAATTTTCCTGCCAACGGAATGTTCTGGCGGATCGTTGTCAGCGGCGGGTTGCTGTGTGCTGCTATCGATAGATCATCATAGCCGACGACTGCCACATCTTCAGGCACACGGCCTCCGCTTTCACGGATCGCATCCATTGCGGCAATTGCCATCAGGTCACTGTTGACGAAGACCGCATCCATCTTGGGTGCCTTTTTCAACAGACGTTTCATAGCTTCAGCACCGGATGTATCGGAGAAGTCTCCATAGTCTATGAGAGCAGCGTCCACATCTATATCTGCTCTTTGCAACGCATCCTGGTAACCTGCAAGACGTTGCTGCACCTCCAACTCGTAAGCCGGCCCGCCTATAAAGCCTATTCTCTGCCTGTCCAAGCTAATCAAGCGTTCCGTTGCCAACTTGCCACCATTGAAGTTATCACCTGTAACCGAACAGTATTTCTGGTTTGGGTGGGGCAGACCCCAAATAATGAAGGGCGCGCCTGCTTCCATGAGAGCTTTTACATGATATTGTTTGCGGGTCGAGGTCATTAGGATGAACCCATCTACACGCCCTGTGTCAAAATACTGATGGATCCATTTTGTATCCTGCGGGTCCACATGGATAACAAGTAGGGCATAGTCAAGCTTGGCCAAGCCGATGGATATGCCTCCCATGATCTCAAGCCCAAACAGATCTGCCACCGAGAAATCTTCGTGATACGCGTGGGTCACGAAGGCGATCGTGCGGCTTTTCTGCATGCTCAATTGGCGGGCTGGCACATTGATCTGAAAATTGTGCTGGCGTGCCAGAGAGCGGATGCGGGCTTTCGTTTCCTCACCGATAAGGGGACTGTCATTTAATGCCCGAGAGACTGTAGATTTAGAAACTCCAGCCAGCTTGGCAATATCAGAGAGGGTGCGGACCGATTTACTACTCATTTGCTCCTTGGTTCATGCAACCGATTGCATTGTATAGTATTCAATATTCTTTGTCAAGGGTTTTAATCAAAAAGAGACTATCATTGAGATGATAGTCTCTTTTGTTCACAGAAAATTTACTACAGCTTTCCAAAAGCCACGCCTTTATAACCCCATCCGCAGGAGGCAACTGCCTCCTGAATTGGCTTCTTAAGTTCATTGGTATTGAAGCGATAATTGTAGACCACGCCGGGCTTGAATTCTTCTGTAAAGGCATACGCCGCGCCAAACTCTACCGAGGTCATTTGCCCCTGGAATTTGGAAGCTGAGAACGAAAGCGATGGTACTCCCGCACGCCATTCCACGGTAAATTCCTCGTCCTTGCCGCGCACTTGATTCTTTGCCGCATCAAACTTCATGTAAATGCGGAAGACCTTAGTGAGATTTGCTTTTGCAAAGATCTCATACCATTTCGCATCCACGATCTTCCACTCGGCGATCAGGTCCACGTTTTGAGCTGCCCCGTCAATGATTTGGAACGGAGCGCTCTCTCGATTCAAATCAAGCAAACGCTGGCGGACTTCATCCGCTGAAAGTACAGGTACATTTTTATTCGGTTTCTTGCCAAAGCCAAAGAGTCCCATTTGATTATCCTTTTTAAATATAGTTGAAAGTTGAATGTATTATAACGCTCGCTTACTGACTCTGCGCTTCCCTGCCTTCTTAATGGATTTCGCTTCATGTAATTCAGGAGTACCATTCTTCAACCTTTTACCTTGCAATGCCTGGCGTGCCTGTTCAGCCAAATTTTCATAGTCATTACGGATGCGGTCAAGATCATCCTCTTCCAGTTCTTCCAGATCGAGCAATGCGTTATGTGCCCCATCTATTGAGCGGATCAATTCATCCAGTTTGATCTGCATCGCTTCTGAATCGCGATTCTGTGTATTCTGGATCAGGAAAACCATCAAAAAGGTGATAGTGGTAGTAAGGGTATTGATCACAAGCTGCCAGGTGTTGCTGTAATTAAAGAGCGGTCCGGTAACAGCCCATATCACGATGACCATAAAGGCCGCAACAAAAGTAATTGGGCGGCCCGTCATACGTGCAGTAGTCTTTGCGAAACGTGTAAAGCGGGATGTGGATTTTATAGTATTCACGGAATCCTCGATTCGTCAATAAGCAAGAAATATTAGCAAATTTTAGTATAGCATAAGCTAATCTATTAGACCTCTTGCAAAAGTCTTTGTTTTGTTCCGTCAGTAGTTGTACTGCTGACGGTTCGGCAGTACAACTGCCGAAAAAACTTCTTAATAAACGTACTTATGCAAGAAGTCCATTTAAAAAGTTCATTGAGAAAATTAACAAAGTCATGTTTTTACTATAAATTAGAATATCTTAAACTTGTATTGATAGGATTAAACTTGAATAGAACATAAAGCCTTCTACATCGTTATACATATTGAGTGATTATAGATGTGAGAAGAAGGAGAATTTTATGACCATTATAAAAATTGGGAAGAAAAAAATAGCACTTCTCACTCTTGTTCTTGTGAGTTTGGTTAGTGTTGCGTTGCTCTCTGCTGTTTTGATACGAACAAATAATGTAACTGGAAAATATCTGGCACAAACCATACAAAATGAGCCTATTAAGCTGGATGTGCCCACACTTAGTGCCCACACTTACACAATTACAGGGTACTTCCTGCGGTGAAGCTGTGATCGTCATGGCTTACAACTATGCTTATCCTGAAGATATCCTAGATGAGGCAGATGTTATTGCTTATGCTGCCGATGCCGGATATTACACAGAAGGTACTGCACCGTTTGCTAGCCCAGCCAATATGGTGAAGATCACACGCCATTACATAACTGACTATTCAAGCGGTACAGTATACAATGCTGACCAAGGCTTGGCGCTATTGATCCGCAAGTTGAAGAATGGTGAACCGGTCATCATTGATGTGTTGACTCATCTCGATGATCCAACCTCCAATGCCCATTTTGTACTCGTCACCGGTATTGAAGTTGACCCGAACGATGCAAGCAATATCACGATCTACTTCAATAACCCTCTCACTGGCTTGAGTGAATATGCCGCGTGGGGTGGAGAGACCGGAATTTGGCATGCTTGGGATAATAACCCGGATCCCGGTGGCTCCGGTTGGTGGCTGGTTATTCCTCCCGAGTAGACTTCTCAACTATAAAGTTTAATAACGATATCTCAGAACATGCGGACTGGATTCCAGTCCGCATGTTCTTGTTTCTCTACACATAGCCTATGTTTTGGATATAATGTCTTGAAATTACATAGGAGTAACTTAACATGGTAGAGAAAAAGATTCCCTATTGGTGGGCGGCGTTGATCGGCTTATTAATGCCAATTTTGCAATTCGTCATTTTCTATATTAGATTTGGAAATACCAACCCAGATAGTTCCCTCCTGGATTATGTTCTGTTTTTTGTAGCGGGGACAATTGGCGGCTTGATCCTGATCGCCTTATTGCAGCGCAGCAAAACAAAAGCCGCGCGCTGGCTCGTGCTCATTGCTTTTATCCTGGCTACACCCATCGCGCTGACCGGGATGATCGTAGGTGGCCTGGCAGGTCCGATCGGCGTATTGTTCATGAGCGCAATGCTCTGGACGATCATCACGAGCCTGGGATTTTTGGTTGGGCGTTTTATCTCAAGAAATGCATAAGTAGGTATTACCAATCAAAGCGCTGAGAAAAATGCGATTTCATATTTAAATGAAAAAAATGTTATGGGCTGCGCAGAAATTAGTGGCAAAATTTCTGAGCAAATTTATAAAAGAGACGGTCAGCTTTAGAAAGCTGACCGTCTCTTTTTGATTCATTTATAGAGTGATAAAGAATTAAGAGGTTGCTGTTGGTACAGTAGTTGTAGATGGTGCGGCCGCTATGGATGTAAGTAAAGCGGAGAGTTTTGATGATTTTAAAATAAATACCAACAATCACTCGAACAAAAGTATAATCAGGCTGGAACGTGATCCCTTTTAAAATTTTCATCGCAGCATACGAAAGGAAAACGGGATGACCGATCAAGTAAAATCCGCGCAAATAAATGCAATTGACCCTTCTGTACGTATAAAGAGTGAGAAAGAATTATCACGTTTGGGCAATAGCATGCTTCTTAACGAGCCGAGCGACGAGACTTTGGCTTCCCAGGTTGCCCGAGGTGATAGCAACGCGCTTGAAACCCTCTATGATCGTCATGCGGCTATGGTTTTAAGTCTCTCACTCAAAGTCATTGGTGATGAGCCTGCTGCTGAAGATATCTTGCAAGAGACGTTTTGGCGGGTATGGCGAAGCGCCACTACCTACCAACCCCAACGCGGATCTTTTACAAGCTGGCTGTTCAGGATCGCGCGTAACCTTGCGATTGATGCCTACCGTCGGCGTAACGTTCGCCCGCAAATATTTTTTGATGCAAATGATGCTGACCTCCTTACTAATCAGACTCCCGATCCCAATGCGGATGTTGCGGAACAGGCTCAATCAGTTCTCAAAGAACGGCAGGTGCGTAGTGCATTGGAAACTCTGCCTCGCATGCAGAGGCAGGTTATAGAGATGGCTTATTTTTATGGTATGACCCGGCAGGAGATAGCCGAAGCGACTGGGGAAGCCTTGGGAACGATTCACACCCGCGCCCGTTTAGGATTGCAAAAATTACGTGAAGAATTGAATACAGAAGAGTTCGAAGGATGAAGATGAATAAACAGATCGAGGAATTGCTTCCATTTTATGCACTCAATGCACTGACCGACGAGGAACGCGATCTTGTCGAATCGTATTTGCTTGAGCATCCTGAAGCACGCCAGCAGATCGAGGAGATGGGAGGCGCGGTCTCTTCGCTTCCATATAGTTTGCCGCCTGTTGAGCCGTCAACTCGTACAAAGCAGGCATTGATGGCGCGTGTCGCTGTGGACCAACGCGCTCACCCTTCGACGCAGGGGCAACCTTCTCGTCCACCCCTTACGCGGCTAAATAATATCTTCCAGGCCTTTAGTCTGGGAGTAGCGGCCGTAGCAATTATTTGGGCCGTTATATTAAACATCCAACTATCCCGGTTACAGAATCAAGTTTCATCTCTTGGCGACGCGCTCATCGCGCAGGAAAATTCACTTGAACAGATCAATGCAAAACTTCCACAGGTGACTCCTTCTGGAGTGGTGACGATATCTTTAAGTGGAACGACCTCACGCCCTGATGCGCACGGACAGTTGATCGCTGATCCGAATAGCCATTCCGCTATTTTAGTGATCGCAGGGCTGGCTACTCTTGAGCCTGGTAAAACATATCAGGTTTGGTTTATCGAAGCAGGTGGGCCTGTCAGCGCAGGCCTTCTAACAGTGGATGAAAATGGACAGGCTGTGTTGATCCTGACAGCTGAGTCGGCGATTGGTTCGTTCAATTCAATTGGGATTTCAATTGAACCCGAGGGAGGCAATCAACAGCCTACAGGTGAGATCGTAGTGTATAGCGACCTGTAAAAAAACCTTACTTTTGTTTTTAAAGAGTGTTGAGAATCCTAAAGATTCTCAACACTCTTTTTGTTATGCTTTTATTAACAGAAATGCAAAGTGAATTGACTTGCGTAGTTATAGATAGGTATATACCCCTCGAATCTGATCATCACCCAACAGGAAGGAGGTCATGCGATTGATAAAACAGTATGGTTCTATTACAAATGTGAAATTTCAAATTTTCCTTCTCATGCATTACAAAAGGAGTTCACCATGCGTAAGTTTTTTAATGTTGTGATTCTAAGCCTCATGATCATGGCCCTGACTTTCGGCCTTGCTCCGGTTTCATCGAACGCTGCCAGCCACCGCGAAGCGCCATTGATCTCCATGGATCCCACCGCAGACATTAGCGATTTCTTCATGTTCCGCAGTTATGAGGCGGGCCGCGAAGACAACATCGTTTTCATTATGAATGTAATCCCCGGTGAAGAGCCCAGCTCAGGACCCAACTATTATCAATTTGACCCGAATGTGCTCTATGCCTTCGATGTGGATAACAATACCGACGGCAAAGCGGACGATGTCCGATTTGAAATCAAATTTAAGAACGAGTTCCGCGGTATCAACAAGGATGCCGGTTTGTTCCTCTCCTACGTCGCATTACCTCCCATTACCGCACTGGACGGTGCCGGCTCTGAAGGTTTGGGCATGCGTCAATCTTATACGGTGACGATGGTACGAAGAGGACACCGCAAAGTATTGGCTAGCGGTTTGTTTGCCGTTCCTTCCAATGTGGGCCCCCGCACTATGCCCGATTATGAGGCGCTTGCCGCACAGGGTCTTTACGATTTGGGCAACGGCGCCCGCGTATTTGCGGGCCAACGCCAGGACCCGTTCTATATTGATCTCGGCGCAGTCTTTGATACCCTTAACCTGCGCCGTTATCCCCTGCCTCTTCTCACCGTTGAAGAAGATGCAAACGATACAGCAAATCCCTTTGGCGTAGACATGCTCTCGGGTTTCAATGTGCATACGATTGCGCTTGAAATACCCTCCGACTGGCTCACCAAGGATCGTGAGGGTGCGGATGGTACCGCTTTCCCAACTCTGGGTGCCTACGCTAGCACAAGCCGCCGCGCAGTGACAGTACTATTTCACGAAGATCGTGTGAAGCATGAAGGCCACTGGGTACAGATTCAGAGATTAGCCAACCCGCTGATCAATGAAGCTATTATCGGTACCAAAGACAAAGATCGTTGGAATCGCCTGGATCCTAAACGAGAGAATCAATTCCTGGATTACTACTTGAATCCTCGTCTCGCCCTGGCTCTTGAACTTGTCTACGGTGTGCCAGCCGCGCAGACAAACCGCACTGATTTGGTAGACCTGCTCTTGAAATATCAACCAAGTGATGAACGTCTGTCTGAGTTGCTGCGCCTGAATATCAGCGTTGCCCCAACACCATTTGGCAGTCAGATGCGCCTTGGTCCGTTGGCTCACGATGCAGCAGGAGTCTCCACTCCAGATGCAGCAGCCTGGCCAAATGGCCGCCGTCCGATTGATGACGTGACAGATGTGGCTGTACGTGTGATTGGCGGCCCCAACTATGTTGGCGCCCTCGCTGGTGATGGAATCAATACCGACGATGCTCTGTTGACCGGTGCATTCCCATTCCTAGCAACACCTTTCGATGGTTTCAACCGCGTGCACCAAAATCCAGTCCCATAAATAAAATTTAAAAGAGAGTGGGCCGGGCTGGTACCGGCTCACTCTCAAAAGGCTAACTTCACAAGCGTGTAGTAAATGAGGAGATCGATGCAAACTCTTACCCAAAATCGAAACTTCAATCGTGTTATTACTCTTGCTCTTATTGTCACACTAATTATTGTTGTATCGTGGAAGCTGTCGCCTGCTAATAGACTTTCTTCTATTTTCAATAACGTGGAAGGTTATACGATTGACTCTGCAGTGCGCACCAGTGCTTCAACTGATTCTCAGATTCAAACATTACAGGATAAGCTTCAAACAAATCCAGAAGATTGGCAGGCATACAGCCAGCTTGGCTTGGCTTATCTACAAAAAGCTCGTGAGACGGGTGACCCAACTTATTATCAAATGACTGAGGAGGCGCTTGATAAGGCGCTAACTCTTCAGCCAGATGATTATGCTTCTATGAGTGCGCGGGGTGCTCTCGCTTTGGCCCGTCACGACTTTCTCGTGGGCCTCGAATGGGGAGAGCGTGCTAGAGAGATCAATCCTGATCGTCCGTATGCCTATGGTGTGATTGCTGATTCGCAGATTGAATTAGGTCTTTATTCAGAAGCTGCTGAGACTCTGCAAGCGATGGTTGATTTGCGGCCCGATATGAGTTCTTATTCACGCATTTCCTATATTCGAGAATTGCACGGCGATACTGAAGGCGCGCTCGAAATGATGCAACTCGCAGTGGATAGCGGCATACCGAATGCGGAAAATACTGCCTGGGTCCGCACGCAGTTGGCCACGCTATATTTCAACACTGGTGATCTGGATCAAGCCGAAGACGAATATCAGCACACACTTCAAGACCGGCCTGGTTATGTTTATGCAATCGCAGGGCTTGGACGCGTCCGCGCCGCTCAGGGGGATACAAAGGAAGCAGTAAAACTTTTGAATCAAGCCATTGAAACCATGCCACTCCCTGAGTTTGCGATCACGCTTGGGGATTTGTATCAGGCAACGGGTCAGCAGGAGTCGGCTGATCAACAATATAAACTTGTGTCAGCTATCGAGAAACTCCATCGCGCCAATGGTGTGGACATGGACATGGAAATCGCATTATTCAATGCAGATCACGATCAAAATTTAAATGAAACCCTTGCATTGGCTCGCAAGGCTTACGAGAATCGACCGAGCATCCATGCGGCTGATGTATTGGCGTGGGCACTTTATAAGACCGGCAACTACGAAGAAGCGCAGGAATATTCTAAAGAGTCGTTGCGGCTTGATACACAAGATGCGTTGAAATTATTTCATGCGGGGATGATTGCCTTGCAGCTTGGTGATCAGCAACAGGCACGAGAGTATCTTGAGCAGGCCTTGCTGATTAATCCGCATTTTTCCATTCTCTATGCCGATGAAGTGCGAGAGACCCTGCAGGCATTGGAAAACACAGAAACAAAATAAATTCAGATAAGAGGCTGATATGAAAAAAATTCGCCGCACCAGTGTTGTAATATTAACCCTGCTCATTTCTTTTATTTTTGTTCCAGCGGCTCTTGCGCACCCGCTAGGCAATTTCACGATCAATCAATATGTTGGATTAAATGTCAGCCGTGACAAAGTCCTTGTTGATTATGTTGTGGATATGGCTGAAATCTCCGCATTTCAAGAGATTGCCATATTCGATGCGAATAAAAACGGTCTCGCGGATTCTTCCGAAGCCTCCGGCTATCATGTAGATAAATGTATATCGCTTCAATCTGACCTGAACCTGTTTCTGAACAATCAGCCTGCGGTTTTAACACTGGCCTCTTCCTCCGTTGAATTTCCAATTGGAGTTGGCGGCCTGTCAACTTTGCGATTGAACTGTAATTTCGAGGCTTCCATAATTTCAAAAAATGAAATCGCCAGCATCTCCTTTAATAACAACGCATTTACTGACCGCCTTGGTTGGAATGAGATTGTTGTCATTGCCGATCACATATCACTGCAAGGTGATTTTGCAACGACAAGCCTTAGTAATCGCCTCACTGATTATCCTCAGGACCTGCTCACCAGCCCACTCGACCAGCGGGAGGTTGGGTTTGAGATTACATCAGCCGGAATATCGATACAAAATCAATCTCTGACAGTTGCGGAACAAACCGAATCTCCGTTGGCAGATCGCAACGACGCCTTCACTCGTTTGATCCTGTTGGAGGAAATTAACACATCCACCCTTTTGTTCGCATTGGCAATTTCCTTTGTATGGGGCGCTATGCACGCCATGACACCCGGTCATGGCAAAACGATCGTGGGTGCTTATTTGGTTGGTTCACGCGGCACACCCAGGCATGCGCTTTACCTAGGTTTGACGACGACGATCACACATACTGCCGGCGTGTTTGCCTTAGGGATGATCACCCTTTTCGCATCTCAATTTATTGTGCCTGAGAAACTGTATCCATGGATGAATTTCCTCTCCGGCCTGTTCGTTATGGGCATTGGAGTGAAGCTGCTTACGACCCGATATAAAACAGCTGATTTGGGAGCCTGGTTTCATAAACTCAAACCAACTCTTATTACACCATCGCGTTTGCATTCACCCGTTTTACAACAGACGCATATAAAGGGCATCACTCATCAGCACCGATATGTGCTTAATGCTGAGCATTCATATTATCAATCTCATAGTCACGGGCATGTGCATTCTCATGATGATAGCCACCACCCTCACCACGACCATGCCGATTCTCATGACCATGGAGTTGGTGATCACTCCCACATGCCTCCAGGTGCAGATGATACACCTGTCACCTGGCGTAGTTTGCTGGCACTAGGCATCTCTGGCGGATTAATACCCTGTCCTTCGGCATTGGTCGTCCTGCTCGGTGCAATCGCGCTGAACCGCATCGGTTTTGGATTGATTTTGGTGTTTGCCTTCAGCCTGGGTTTGGCGGGCGCGCTAACTACCATCGGCTTGATGTTCATTTACGCAGGACGGGTATTTGAACGTTTTCCATCGCAGGGAAAGTTGATCCATATTTTGCCGGTGCTCAGTGCACTATTCATATCGCTGGTTGGGTTGGCAATTACTCTTCGTGCACTTACCGAGACCGGGATCATTGGATCGTAAAAGTCTCATAAAAATTTCTCTTCGCCTAAAGCAAAACCATCAGCAAATTTAGAATCAAAAACGGACGAGGTACCTCGTCCGTTTTTGATTCTATTAAATTATAGTCAAAAGATTAAGGGGTAGCTGTTGCCGTAGGTGCTGTAGTTGCAGTTGGTACCACAACTCCAGTGGTAGCTGTGGCTGTAGGCGCGCCCGTTGTAGCTGTGCTGGCAGCTGCTCCACCGCCTACAACTACCAAAACGTAAACCTCGTCACCGAAGAATTGTCCTGCCGCTGTAGACATGCGCCAGCTGCTCTTGATAGAACCAGCTTTACTCGGCGCGGTCATGTTAATGGAAAGACTCGTCTCAGCGTTGGCTGCCACGGCTTGAGTCAGTGTAAAGGTCGCGCCGCTCATTGCATCTCCACTGGTAAAGGCGAATTTGAAGCCTGCATCCCATGCACAGGTGCCGCTATTTCTCACTTTCCATGTCTTGGTAAAGGCTTGACCCTGCGTCATTGCTGTATTATCTGGAATGGTCACATCACTTACAAAGGACATTGCATAACAAGAGGTGACTGTCCCACCGCCACCTGTACCAACAGTTGTCCCAAAGGGAGTTACGAGCGCTCCAAGAGTTGGTGATGCAAGCGTTGGTACGAGCGTGATGGTTGGAGTAATTGTCTTTGTTGGGGCGGCAATTGCCGTTTGTGTCATCCCGCTTGCAAGAGTCGAGACGACCATCGTTTGAACATCTTCCACACTTAACGTGGGAGTTAGTTCAGCCTCACTGGGTCCGCAGGCGCTGAGTATTATGCTAAGGATAAGCGCTGACATTAATAAAATATTTTTTTGTAGTTTCATTTGATCTCCTTTTATAGTTTGAAATGTTAAGAAGTGTAGGCCATGTGTTATTTTTCGGCGTAGACCTGCGCTTCAGAAACAGGGTGTTAATAACGGTTGATCATTTCGTTATGGGCCACCATTTGAATTTGTTCGAGAGCCAGATCACTTTCTGTTTCCTGAATTGGTTCATCGGTTTTATACAGCGCATCTGCCTCATCGTGCTGTAAATTCTTTACCTCTTCATTTGTTGCTTCCCGGTCAGCCCAATAGATAAAATTCGGCTTACTGCATTCCTGTGTTGCGCCGCATAACTTGCCCGTAGTTAGATCGTAGGTTTTATATTTCACGATCTTGCGTTCCAATTCGACTACTTCACGTGCGATCCACTCGTTCTCATTCACATAACTTTTCCCCGCATTGAGTTCTCGTCTGGGTAACATGTAGACTCCTTATTAACTTTAAAAGCGAAAATTTTCTGCTTCGTTGTTTGACTAATAACAAACATATTTCACGCAGAGTTAGAACCGCTTATTCATCGACCTGAAGCTGGTTCTTTTATTCGTTTTTATTTTTACGCCAGGGGAAGATAGGACAATGAACCTTCATAGTGAGACGTGTCCATAAAACACACTCCTTTCGTCTCTATAATATTCGGCGTGTGGATACCGGGCTGGTATTCTACCTAACTCCATATATAACTTAACCGATGATTACCCTACAATGTTATGCACTGGTGCATATTTCCTATCGTTTATGAAAATAGCTTAAGAGTCCTACAGAGAAGAAATGAGAACAAAATGAATATTGCATATTTACTATCCCTTGCAAAAATTTGATCTCTCAAGGAAAATATCACTCACTTTGAAGGAGACTCTTAAATATGCGCCATATTGGTATTCTAATTTCCATCCTGATTTTGACGATGATAGCTTGTCAGTCCACTGGAACGAACGTTCCTGCTGCGACCATACCTGCCTCTACTCAAGAAGCTGTGACCAGTACTGAATCTACATCCACACCCTCAGCGGCTGAAATATTCACTGATACCCCTGCAGCTCCTGTAAAAGGTGTGATTCAAGTAGATACACTTGAACAGGAGGTTTATCCATTTGTTGAAAATGGAAAATGCTCATTAGCAGAAGCCATTTTTGCAGCCAATGCAGGTAAGCCACAAGATTCCTGCGCTGCAGGGGTGGTAGGCGAAACAGTAATTGAGTTAATGCCCGGAGAATATGTTTTCACCCAACGAGATCAAACCCCGCCTCAATATGAATGGTTGATCAGCCTTGTAGATGTAGGAACTGCACTTCCTGCACTTGCTTTTCCATTGACCATTCACGGCAATGGCTCAACTCTCACGCGTGATGAAAGCGCAGAACCATTCCGCTTTTTTGAATTAATGGTCAATTCCAAGCTGACAATGGATAACATCACCATCCAAAATGGAGACGTGGAAGACGATTGGGGCGGCGCCATTTATTCGATGAGCGCCTCGATCACTTTGGATAACACACGCTTTATCAATAATCATTCCGACAACGGCGGAGCGATTTATTTCACGCTCGGCAGAATTGAAATTACAGATAGCGAATTCATTGGCAATACAACTACTGGTAATGGCGGCGCACTCTTTATTGATTCGTCCAAGTCCATTATTAAATCCACTCGTTTCGAGGGAAATGAATCTGATGGGAACGGTGGTGGCTTATTTACAGAAACTGTCACATTGGTCATTATAGATGGATTCTTTATCAAGAATCGCGTCACGGGTGACGGAAATGGCATTCGTGGTGGCGGCATGTATACCAGCCATGTCAATCTTACAGTTACTGATAGTCAGTTTTATCAAAACGAGGCTCCTTCTTTTGGTGGTGCAATCGGAGTCAACAACCCTGTCCTTGCGGGCATTGACCCTGAAGATGGCGACCCAATTGAACAGATCCAGGAAAGCCCATACACATCCAGCATGTTGACCAGCATTCCAGGTTTTCAAGCCACGCTCGAAGCGCATCCCAGCGGCGTATTTGTAGATTTTCAGGAAGATGCACAAATCCATAACAACTGTTTTGCCAATAATATAACGACTGACCCTAAGGACCCAAATTGGACGAGTGGATTATTTGGCCGAGCATCTGTTGGAGATGGAAATTATTGGGGTGACTCAAGCGGCCCTGCAGGTATGGGCCCTGGCACTGGAGATAGTGTAGGCAAGCGCCTCACCTTCGCGCCGTTCCTAACGGAAGCACCAAGTTTTTGTGACCCTACTTTATCAGACCAACAAGTCGAGAATGATTAAAAAATAATTCCTCAGTATTTAGTCCTGAGGAATTATTTTTATAGTAAGCTAACAGGGTCAATTTCAACCCGCCAATCGTTTAATTTTATATCGCGTAATAACGAAACTGGATCAGGGCCGCGAACAATAATTTGCCAACGATAAACTCCATCCATTTTTGAAAAGAATGATGGAACAGGCCCGATCAATTCTGTTTGATGACGGGCTTCCGCTTCGATCTTAACTTTGAGCCTGCTCGCAGTTTTCTGTGACTCATCCTCCGCTTTGGCAGAGTCCGCATGACGATATTCTAGCCGTGCGAGTCGTGTAAAAGGTGGATAGCCTAATTGTTTGCGATAGTTTAATTCTTGCTCATAGAATCCGTTTACATCATGCTGTGAAGCGGACTGAATAGCGTAATGTTCAGGCATGAAGGTTTGTAAGATTACTTTGCCTCCACGTGCAGAACGTCCCGCGCGTCCTGCCACTTGAGTAAGAGTTTGAAATACTTTTTCACTGGCAAATGGGTCAGGCAAATTTAACCCAACATCTGCAAGCACGATCCCAACTAGAGTCACCAAAGGCAGGTCGAGTCCTTTGGCGAGCATTTGTGTACCCACTAATATATCCGCTTGATGATTGGCGAAGTGGGTCAGGATCATTTCATGTGCATCTTTTTTGCGGGTAGTTTCCCAATCCCAGCGTAATGTCTGTGCTTGAGGGAACATAGCTTGTACTTCGGCTTCCACTTTTTCGCTTCCCAACCCATACGCGCGGATATTCTTTCCGTTACATTCAGGGCAGGTCTTCGGCATTTGGCGTTCATATCCACAGCGATGACAAAGTAATTTTTCTTTTTCATCTATATGCAAAGTAAGGGGCGTTTCACAACGTGGACATTTCACAACATACCCGCAATCTCTGCAAAAGATATAAGTAGCTGTACCACGGCGGTTGAGAAATAAGATGGCTTGCTCGCCGCGTGAGATTGTTTCAGCTAGAGACTCAGCCAATGCACGGGAAAAGATTCCGCGATTACCTGTTTTAAGTTCTTCGCGCATATCTACGGTTTCAACTGGGGGAAGACCTGCTTCAACAATACGATAAGGCAGATCAAGTTTTGTGATTTCGTTATTTTCTGCTTTATATCTTTGTTCAATGCTTGGCGTGGCGGAACCGAGAATACATACTGCGCCGCATAAACGCGCATATTCCTGTATGGCGGTCACTGCATGATAAAACGGCGGCTCAGATTGATAATAGGAACCATCATGGCATTCATCTGCAACGATCAAGCCAATATTGGGAAGGGGAGAAAATAATGCAGAACGTGCACCAATGATAACTTTTAGTTTTCCGCTTCGTGCGCGGCGCCATGTATCGTATCTTTCGCCTTCTGATAACTTTGAATGAATTAGTCCAACCTGCCCGGGAAAGCGCGCTAAAAACCTATGAACAGTTTGCGGCGTCAACGCGATTTCAGGCACGAGAACAATGACTTGTTTGCCTCGTTTTATCGTCTCTTCTGCAGCGCGTAAATAGATTTCAGTTTTACCTGAACCTGTGACACCATATAAAAGATACTGGAGCTTAGAGACTGTCTGATTAGTAATTGCATTAATAATTTGGGCAAGTGCAGAATCTTGTTCAGGTGTAAGTACAAGTTTTCTGTTATCTGCCTTCTGTTCTTCTTTTCTATTCTCTATCTTTCCCAGCGGATCTCTAAAAATTTCATTTTCAAATAATCGGATCAGCCCGCGTTCTTCAAGCTCCTGCAAATCTGCAAGATTGCATCCCGTCTCAGCATAGACCCATGAAAGATTAATTGCTTCAGGTTGTTGGATGAGAAATTTCAATGCGGCCTGACGACGTGCCAATGTTTGCTTTGTCCCCAAAACTGACATTTGTTCCAACGCTTCTTCTGGCGGAACTGATAGCTGCGCAACGCGAATATATTTTGGCCTTACCCGAGGCGGCGGAAGAACATGCTTTGTGGAAAGGATCCCTTTTTTAACAAGGATCTGTGCCGTCCTGCGCCAGTCCACTTTTGCAAAGTGTGAATCTATTTGGCGGCCACGTAATGTGCCACGGTCTTTTAATAAATTGACTAAACGAGTCACAACTGTTGATGATTTGTCTTCATAACTTGCAACTCGTAATTCGTAATTTATATCTGCTTGTTGAGAAAGGCCAACTGGAAGCATCATGCTCACAATAGATGCGACTGGATTGAGCGTAGAGTCTGCCAATAGGATCCCAAGAGCAAGCTGAGGTTGAGTCAGAACGGGTGCAGGGTCAAGCATGTCAATGATCGATTTTGTATTCTTTACAGAGGGGGAGTCAAGTATTTCTAAAACCACGCCCTGCACGATCTGATTCCCAAATGGGGCAGTGACCAGGGAGCCTGGTTGAATTTGAGATGTGAGTTCAGGAGGAACTGAATAATCGAAGAGACCTGAGACAGTGGAGATGTTGACAGCGAGGCGGGCAAACATAAATTGATTATATCTTCTTCAAGACAACCGCCGCGCCATACCCAACAACGGATGAGTAATCACCTGTGATATCGCCTGATGTGGCGTATTTTAAAATTTCAACTTTATCTGCACCGAGCTGTTGTGCGGCCAATAGCATGGATGCAACGGCGGCGTGACCACATGCGAAGCCTTTGCCAGATTGTTCTGCTTCAAAAATAGATTTGGGATTGAAGGATTCAAAACGTTTGAGTATTTCTTTATCAAGAATATTCGCTGTTTTTTGATCGTAAAAATGGGAAAGGTCTGTAGATGCAACGATGAGGGCGTTTTTATTCTTGAGAATAATCGCAAGTGCGGCTCCAAATTTTTGTGCGACTTCTACATTCTGTGAATGGATCATGATAGGCAAAAGTTTAAAATTATTTTTTATCACGCGTTGTAAAAATGGAAGTTCAATTTCAAGCGAATGTTCCTTATCATTGGCAATCGGTGTAATAGGAATATCAAGCGCGGCATTAAGCTCTGCAAGCGCAAGTTGATCTACTTCAACATTTCCCAGTGGCGTGGAATAGGCTCGATGTGATGTTGTGAGTAAGGGATGAGATGTGTGATTATGATAAGGTGAAATAATGGCAATCAGATCAAAGCTAAGATCACGAAGTGATGCGAAAGCATAACCTGCCACATGGCCCGAGTAGCGATGCCCTGCATGAGGAGCAATAACTCCGATGATATTTCCCTCAAGTTGTGGAAGCTGTGCATCGTTAATATATGAATCGATATTCGCTGCAAGGGTTCTGGGGTCTGCTTCGTACCATGTGCCAGCAATAGGGGATGGACGAAGATCAAGCATAAAAATATTGTAGCATAAAAAAGAGACTGGAAAACCCAGTCTCTTTTTTATGCTACAATATTTTTTCTGTTACTTATGGAATGTAATAGGATGAAATTGCATTGTTAACTGCATCAAGTACAGCATCATCTGTTCCATCTACCCACCAGGCTGTGAGCATGAGGAAGGTTTTGTTATCACTACCTCGAACCTCAAAGAAGGATACGCCAGAATAACCACCGCCTTTTGAAGACCACTCGAGACGTTCTGAGCCATCATCCATGATTTGATCGCTTGCCACACGGATATCGCCTACATTGCCGGTACTGCTGTAATAAGTGTTCAGCAGATAAAGAGCAAATTTGCCATTCTGATTCTTGACAAATGCTTCACCATCGTTGTATACCAGACTTTCTATTTTGGCTGTTTCATCTGGTGAAGTAAATACATCTGTGTAGAAAACGTTGTCATCACTTGGAATGTTTTCATAGAACCAGTCACCGGGCAGGTCAAAGGCCAGCAGGTTGTTCTGGTCTACAAATGTGACAAGATCTGAACTGGTACCATTTGAGGATGGCTGCTCGTTATTATTAGATGAAGGTTGCGGCACATTGCTAGTTGGTGCAGCTTCATTGGTAGGAGCGGGTGGATTTGTAGGAATAGCTGTTGGCGCAGCAGGGGTGCTGCCACCATTACAGGCTAAGCTTACAAACACCATCAAAACGATAAAAGTAAACAACATTCGGTACTGCGATTTCATAATTTTTCTCCATTACTATTTTTTGCAGGGATACGCTAAAACCAAACAAAGTAAAACACTTACTCAAAATAAAACTTCCAAAACACATGATAGTTATGGAAGTTTTATTTATTAGAAACTTATTTTCTGTATTTTATGGCTCGATAATCTTAAACCATTCCATATCAACCAGAATTGGTAACACGTTGAAGGACGAAACAGAGACGCCGACTCCACCTTCGCTCAGTCCATATTTCCTCTCAGGAACACTATTGACTTCTTCGCCGTTGATGGTCAATGTGAGATCTTCCCCGTCACAGGTGATGGAATATTCGTTGACATCCTTGCCCTGTTTGATATCGTTGGATCCGCCATTGGTAATTCGGCTATATCCAATACTGTCACTAGTTGCATCGGCATACAAAATATCGTATAAGCCATTATTGGCGATATTGAACTCGTACCAGCCAACCTCGGGGTCATAGCGGCAGATCAAGCTAATGGAGTTGTTATTCTTTCCACGGTTGTCGGCTTGAACTTCCACTGTTACGTTCTCGTAGGAGTGACCTTCATAGAACAAATAATAATAAACCTGCTCACTGTCGAAATTCCAAACGAGTTTTCCATCTTCAGGCTCAACAGTTACCTTATCGGGATCTGCATCGTCTGAACCGGTGACGGTCAGAATGGACCAGTCACTGGAAAGAGGGGCATCAAATTCCTCAGTAAAGAACTGCTGAGTTTGAGGTTGTTGTGGTTCCTGCGGTTGCTCCTGAGTTGGTTGTACGTCAGGTAGACTGCTGGTTGGCGCCGGCTCATTGGTTGCAGCGGGAACGCTGGTTGCAGGTGTGGTTGGTGTAGCACCGCTGCCGCTGCATACACAGCCGATAGCCACTAATAAAACAATAAAAGCGGATAACATTCGATATTG
This sequence comes from Anaerolineales bacterium, assembly GCA_014379595.1. Classification (GTDB taxonomy): domain Bacteria; phylum Chloroflexota; class Anaerolineae; order Anaerolineales; family Villigracilaceae; genus Villigracilis. The sequence goes on along the minus strand of JACMLM010000016.1, from coordinate 32,292 downwards.
CGATTTCATCTTATCATTCTCCTTATCTCTCTTGTTTGAAATTTTCCACGCAAGGATACTCTAAAATTAAACAATGGGGAAGTACTTTAGCCATATTGATAGAAGCATGCAATATTGAAGGCGGATGTTAAAAATGTTTTCCTCTTGCATTGCCTTCCTCTATCGGCTATTATGCTGTGAATATCGAATTCTTCATCTTTGGAGGCAGTAATAATGAGCAGGACAAATTCAAAATTAGGCATACCGGCGATCATTGCAGCGATTGTCATATGTCTGGCATGTGTGTGTTGTACAGTTGTTTTACTTTATTCCTACGGTGACGTGCTGCTCAGTGGAACAGGGATTCCAAATCCAATTGATCCCTCTCAGCCTCTTGTTCCAGCCGATACTTCTGGCCTACCCGAATGGACGATCATTTATTATTCCGATGCTGATGACGATATCCTTGAAGAGGATATGTGGTACGACATCAATGAAATGGAAGTAGTTGGCTCAAACCCGCAATTGAATATCGTTGTCCAGATCGACCGTGCCCAAGGTGCATTTAATGGAGATGGCGATTGGACAGATACGCGTCGACTCTTAATTACACAGGATACTGATCTCAATCACATCTCTTCCCCGATAGTGGAGAGTCTTGGCGAGGCAGATATGGGCAACCCGCAGACCCTGCTGGATTTTATTACATGGACTATACAAAAATATCCTGCTAAAAAATATGCGCTCATCCTCTCTGACCACGGCGGCGGCTGGACAGGCGGCTTTTCTGACTTGCAGGCTGGGAGTGAACTTTCCATGCCCCAGATTATTTGGGCAATCGATCAAGCACAGCAAAAAATGAACGGACAAAAATTTGAGGTCATTGGTTTTGATGCCTGTCTTATGGGCATGATCGAAATCTATGGCTCGCTTTATCCCTATTCCAATTATATGGTTGCCTCAGAAGAGGTCATCCCTTCGACAGGCTGGTCTTATGCAGCCTGGCTCGGGCAACTGGCACAAAACCCCGTCATGACTGGGCGTGAAGCGACGCAAGCCATCGTATCAACCTATATCATTCAGGATACTGCTTTTTCACGTGTGTCAGCTGCAGACGTTGCAGAAGTGGAAGCAGATACAACATTAAGCGCGATTGAAAGCGCCCGGGTTCCAGATGTGATCGGTGCGATGAATCAGTTCATCTCTGTCATGGCAAATGTGGACCAGCGTTATGTTGCGCAGGCACGAGAATATACCCGTAGTTACTACAGTATCTTTGGTGAAGATTCCCCATCTCCATTTATTGATCTCGGAAATTTTGCAGACATTCTTGCCAGCGAAACCGGTGACCCCGCAGTGGCTCAAGCGGCCCAGCAATTAAAAATTGCCATCGCCTCTTCGGTAGTTGCTGAAAAACATGGGCAAAGAATGAGCGGTTCAAATGGCATGGCTTTTCATTTTCCTGTTTCTGATATTTATATTTACACCGAATTCAATTCTGATTTTCCTCCATACTATGCAGATTCTGCTTCTAAATTTCTTGAGCAATCTTCATGGGATGAATTTCTGGCATTTCACTATGCCGGGCAGGCATTTACCCCTGAGGAGGGTCAGGCCTATCTTCCGCCTCGTACCAGTACTATCGTTGCTCCGGGCGCATCTGAATTAACCCTCGCACCGATTCAGCTTTCAGATAATTTGATCGTAGGAGATGAAACACTTACACTTTCTACGACAGTGAACGGTAATGTTTCTTACATCTACTTTATCCTCTATTTTTATAACGCAGAAGTCGATGCCTACTGGATAGGTGATACATCCTTTGTGATCGCTCCCAATACGACCACGGTGGATGGTGTCAGTGCGCCTGATTACGGCGAAAGCCCTGTTCAAGTTACTTATGATTGGGTGCCAAGTCTTTACGTCTTAAAAGATGGAGAACATGAAGCCTTTGCATTGTTCGAGCCAGATGAATATTTAAATGCAGATGGCATCACCACTTATTCGGTTTATGGGCAATACACACCTATTAATGATGCCGCGCCTGTAGATGCTAAACTTGTTTTTGACGCGGATGGAAACTTGTTAAATATCTATGCTTTGCCTGATTCTGATGGTGATGGAATTAATACGGCTGTAGCGATCTCTCCCCAAATTGGCGATAAGTTTACCGATTACGTACAATCTTATTTCTTTAACGGAACCGATGAAACTACCTATGATTATTCATTGAGCGATGATGTCTTCACGTATGGTGAACAAGGTTTCTGGTTTGAGTCCCGTTTCCCTGTAGATGGAGAATATGCGATCGGCTTCTATGCTGTTGACTTTGATAACAATGTTCAGGAAAGTTACGAATTCATCACCTATCAAAGAGAATAATAAAGAAAAAAAGAGTTCGGAGTGAAAAATCCGAACTCTTTTTTTAACAACTATTTGGGGTTATTCCAGCAGTTGCGCGAAGCGTGCTGGACGTCGGCAGTACAACTGCCTATAACTTATAGTTTTAACCCGATAAAACTTTTTGTGTTGCTTTGAATGCCAACGGTGGTAACTGATCACGCGTGAACCATTCTGCAGCATCAGCATCATCTGCAGGAATTAATTCACCGCTGATAATTTCAGCTTGATAGACAATAATAAAGTCTGCGCCGCGGTCATGTTCACGGCCAGCGATTACATCCAAAACACGGGAGATGTGTACAGCTAAACCTGTCTCTTCCAAACATTCTCGTGCCGCAGCTTGGGCAGGATCTTCTCCGCCATCTACAAAGCCTGCGGGTAAAGTCCATAAGCCTTTATAAGGATCATTTGCGCGCCGCACAAGCAGAATGCGGCCATCCTGTTCGATCAGGACAGCCGCAGCTACTTTTGGATCAATAAAATGTATCCACCCGCATTGCAAACAAACTGGGCGTATCATTCCAAATTTATCCTGGCGCGTAACTTCCGCTCCACAGCGCGGACAAAATTTGATATGACTATCTCTTGCCATTAACTCCACTTCTTCTTTGCAATTTGGCTCATCATAAAGGCGATTGCTGCACTACCCACACCAATGACCAATAAAACGATCTGCCATAGGGGCGGTATAACCGCTTGATTTTCATTCTGCACTCGAGCCTGATCCTGGTCTGCTGATTCACCAGGCACCTCTTTGAGAGTTGATTCTTCAGTGGCAAGTGACTCGGGAGCCGGGGCAGTATCTTGTGCAACGGATGGTTCTTCAGTGGCTGCAAAAAGCTCTGTAGCAGGTGCCTCTGTTGCGGCTGGAACTTCCATAGCAGGAGCTTCTGCGGCATCCGGTGCACCACCACCGCCCATGCCAAACGAAAAAGATTGTGCTGCAGAGCTTATACGTGGAATTAATGAATTAGCTGCAAATGTAAGTACCAGCAATACTGTGGCAAATGCGCTTGAAAAACGGAAGAAGGAATATGACTGTGGCAACGGTGGTTTGAGACCAACCATTTGACGAGTCAACGTGAAATTGCGCGGTGCTTTGCGGGCAGGCAGTTTGCGGAGAATGCCTCGAGCGGCGCGAATTTCATTTAAATCAGAAGCAAGCTCAGGGTCCGAAGCGATGCGAGATTCAAGTTGCTTGGAATCGGATGAGTTGAGTTGTCCATCTATATATTGGGAGAGTTGTTCAATATCGTTAAATTTTTTCATGAGTTACTTTCCCCTTCCAGACGAAAAGATGAGGGTAAAAGTTCCTCGAAGCCGCGTAAACACTCGCGCAGGCGCAAACGCGCACGTGCAAGACGACTCTTGATCGTACCAAGTGGAACGCTGGCTGCAGTTGCTACTTCGCTGTAATCCATGCCTTGAATATCGGCAAGCACAACCACCATGCGAAAATCTGTAGGGAGCGCATCAAGACAATGTTGAATTGCATGTTCGAGTTCGTCGGCTTCGGATTTTTGTGCGGGTGTCATGTTGGGGTCTGCGAGCCATTTTGGCGAATCCATTTCTTCGCCATCGCTGGTCTCTGGTTCAAGTGGAGTTGTGGGCCTGCGCTTTTGGCGGCGCAATTCATCATAGCAGGCATTGGTCACAGTGCGCATGAGCCAGGCCTTGAATGAACCGCCTCGAAAAGAAGAAATACTTCGAAAGGCAGAGATGAAAGCTTCCTGTGATGCATCTTCAGCGGCGTCTTCATCTCCAAGAATACGAAGCGCCGTGTGAAAGACTGCATCCTGATAATGCAGGATGAGTGTATTGAATGAATCCAGGTCGCCTTTTTGTGCAGTTTGAATGAGTGCTGTTTCGTCCATAGATAACTATTTTACCCGCTTAATATGGATGATGTTATTGTAGGGCAGGTTTGTAACCTGCCAAAGTTAATGTTTTCTAAAATTGTCAGGCTACAAGCCTGACCTACTTTCTCATGATGCCTATTTTCGTTTTGCGATAAAAGTGTATATTGCTCTCCATATCAATAGTCCAAGTCCGTTCGTGACCCCGAGGATGAGAGTGAAAATTGGCAAAGCGGCACTATGCAGCAAAGTAGAGCGTAAGATAGATGCCAGCGGAGCAGCAAACAACATAGCAAGTAAAACGCGCCAAAGCAATTTAGGATTTGATGTAACTTGCTCATCGAACAATCCAAACCAGGGTGTAATCAGGAACCATCCAACCAAAAGCGGGAAGAAGGTAGTTATCATTCGAGGAATAAACGAAACATTAGCTTCGCCATGAGAAGCGAAGCCCATGAATGTAAGAATGGCAATGATCAGAATATCGCCGATGATGAGCGTTGGCTGTTTTATTCTCTTCTGCCCTTTGTAACAATTCTAATAGGCGTGCCTAAAAATCCATATTCCTTACGGATTTGATTCTCAAGATAACGGATATACGAGAAGTGCATTAACTTCGGGTCGTTGACGTAGATCAGGAATGTCGGCGGGTCAGAGCGGACCTGAGTTCCATAAAACATCTTTAACGCACGTCCCGCATGACTCGGGTGTGGATGAGCATCCTGCGCTTTGTGAATGATCTCATTGATCGTTGATGTAGTGAGACGCGCCAGCCGTTCTTCCTGAACACGCAAAGCCATGGGCAGTACCTGATCCATACGTTGTCCGGTCTTGGCAGAGATGAACAGAATGGGTACGTAGTCCATAAAATTCAATTCACGTTGAATTTTAGTCGTATATTCTTCCATGGTCTCGTTATTTTTTTCGATCGCATCCCATTTATTGACCAATACCACGCATGATTTCCATTCGTCCAAAACAAAACCTGCGATGTGGGTATCCTGCGCGGTGATTCCTGTGGTTGCATCGATCATCAGCAGTGCCACATCCGAGCGTTCAATGGATTTGAATGCGCGCAAAACACTATATTGTTCCACACCGTGATCGATCTTGCCGCGGCGACGAATCCCTGCTGTATCGATCAATGTTATTGATAAGCCGCCGAATTCCATGTGCGTATCAATCGAGTCACGTGTAGTGCCTGCAATCGGGCTGACGATCACACGCTCTTCACCAGTCAACTTGTTTAATAAACTTGACTTGCCTGCATTTGGTTTGCCTACAATAGCGATCTTGATACTGTCATCTTCCTCCTCAGCTTCTTCAGGAGGAAAAGATGCAACGAGCGCATCGAGAATATCGCCTGTGCTTGTGCCATGTATGGCGGAAATGGCGAACGGTTCGCCAAGTCCCAGCTCATAAAATTCAGCAGCCTGATCACGGCGTTCTCTTGATTCACATTTATTTACCACTACAAATATTGGTGGAAAAAATGTGCCGTCTGGTAATTTCTTTTGAGAACGACGCAGGATCTCTGCAACTTCACGATCTGGTGCAGTGACACCTGTTTCTCCGTCATTTACAAAGAGGATTGCATCTGCTTCCTGAATGGCAACTTGGGCCTGCTTGCGAATTTCGTCAATGAAATCAGCGGAACCAATTGAAAGCGGAGTCTTGCCGCCGTGAGCGGGGTCAATGCCGCCTGTGTCAACAATATTGAAGGAACGGCCATTCCATTCAGCTTGACCAAATAAACGGTCACGTGTGGTGCCGGCCACATCATCTACAATGGCGAGGCGTTCACCCGCGAAACGATTGAACAATGTTGATTTGCCGACGTTTGGCCGGCCTACTAGTGCTACGATAGGTTTCATTTTATTAATTTAATTTCCAAATTACGATATATGATTAATAACTAAGGCGTCGGTGTCACGGTCAGTGTGCCCATCGGAGCAATCACGACTTCTATTGTATTTGGTAGTATTGATTCCACAATAACATCGGCGATCAATATTTCTACCTTCGGAATTATTTGATGCGTACCGACCCCCAAGCCGGTCAAGTCAACGGTCACACGCACATCCTGCAGGATGAGTGTATCCAGCAGCGGTAGAGGACCAGAAAGAATTACATCCACTGTCGAGGGAGAAACCTGAGCATCTAATCTATTCCCCAGGCCGATTACCTCTACTTTTTCACCTGCTAGTGTAACACTGCTTTCAATTGGAGAAACGCCGGCTTGTATTAATACAGTTTGCTCACCCACAACGGAAACGCCTTCAGGCAAATTCAACCCTACTCGCGAGCTGATATTTTCCTGCGCATTTTGTAAATCTACGACTAGTGTTTCCAAAAAGCCTGGCAGATTATTTACAAGTTCCGGGTCACCTGCGAAGACTGTGACTACCGGTGGAAAAACCGAAAGATCAGTAAGCCGATAACCGCTTGCAACCTGCCCTGTGACCACCAGTTTTACAGCTACGTCACGATATCCGCCTTGCTGGCTAACCGGCATCGTGACAGAAATTGAGTCAGGGGAGGCGCTCACACCATCCACGATCTGACCATTTTCATCAACGATTTCAATGGGAAGTGTTTGCTCAAAATTTTCGCGGATGCCATCCAGATTTAACAAAACCTGGGCCCGCGCCACTTTCTGGACCTGAGACTCGGCGCCGGAAACTTTCACTTCCAGCGGCTCGATGTTTGCTTCTCCCACTTGATATCCAATTGCGGCTTCTCCGGAAACATTTACATTGATATTTAATGTTTTCGTGTCAATGGGTTCTAAAGTAAGTGTTATTGTACCTGGCACAACAGATACGACCTGTACTGGCTGCACACTGATCTGTATTTGTAGTTCAAGCTCGTGTTCGCCTGAGCTTAAGCCTGAAAGATCTAAAATTGCATGTACGATCTGGGGATCGGCTTCGATCATATCCCAAACTGAACGCGGTGCACGAATTGTTACTTCTGCTGCTTCAGGAACTTTGCTGTTAACAATTACAAGTTCTGTATCTCCTCCCAATATCTGAACGGGTACAGGAGAGGAGAGAATGCCTGTCTCTGTTGGGTCCGCAGAAGTGACTGCAGAGATCCAAACGGCCATTGACAGCGCGAATGCCCATAAGAAAGTGCGATAATTTTTTGATATCCAACGAAACATTATTTTTCTTCTTTTCGGGAGAATAAGCCCGGTAAAATTCTTTCAAATAGATTTGGTTTATGTGTTTTGCCGCTTGGTCGAAAGAATGCAGTTAGTATATTTTCCAAACGGTCCGGGTCAAGGCGGCGTAACATTCTACCCGCATGTGCAATTGAAATGGAACCAGTTTCTTCGGAAACAACGAGAGCAATTGCATCACTAGTTTCAGAGGTGCCTAATGCGGCGCGATGTCGTAATCCCATTTGACGGTCGGGGGAGCGGTTTAGAATTCCGCTGGCAGAAAGTGGAAGCACACATGCCGCTGCAACCACTTGCGGCCCGGCGATGACCACTCCGCCATCATGTAAAGGTGTATTTGGATAAAAAATCTGCAGCAATAATTCCGGTGTGACGCGCGCATTCATTTGGACGCCGCTCTGAGTTAATTCATCCAAATTATCCAATCTTTGCATAATGATCAATGCACCATGCTTACGGGCTGATAATCTCGCGGCTGCACTGACCACTGCGCGGATAGTCTGCTCGAGGGCCAGATCTGTTGATTTGATGGTACCAGGCCAAACGTTCCCGGCTCGACCGATACGTTCTAATGTCCGTCGAATCTCTGGGGCAAAGATCACTGGCAGAGCAAGCAATAATGCCGGTAGTGAATTTTGTGCAATCCATGAAAATGCAGGTAGGTCCACAAGGCTGGTAAGCAGAACGAGCACAACAACAAGAAGAATCATTCCTCTTAACAATGCCATCGCCTGCGTATCGCGAATGGAATACAACAAGCTGAAGAAGATCAGCGTAACAAGCATAATATCAAATACGCTTAACCAACTGATACGTTGAAATATGAAAAAGAGATTGTTGAGGAATTCAGTCACAGGAATAAATTGTTGGGATAGATATCAGTAATCAGAGAAGGAAGAATTCTATGATGTTCTGCATAAATTATTTTTTGATTTATGCAATAAGTGAAAACTACCTGATACCTAAACTTTAAATGGGGCGCAGGACACGGTCCTGACGCAATTGTTTAAACAAAAGGGTGCTTTCAGTGGATAATGATTCTTTTGCAGAATCCTGCCAGGCTTGCACGCCCAGTGTTTCAGGTGTGCGCCTTTCGTAGCCAAGCTGTTTCCAAATTTCTTCCTGCACAGCAAGGTCATTCATCGGGAAAACGAGTGAAGCTTCGCTTTGCAGTTCGCTTGAGGCCTGTTCCACTTCTTTAATTAAAGTTTCAAGCGCCTTGTGCGGGTTGACATGTTCTTCAAGGAATATATCAGTGGTGCGTGTGACAAGGTTTTCAACTTGCCAGCCTGCCAGACCAATAAGTTTCCCATCTAATTGCAGAAGCATATAAGCCTTATCGCCGAAACCTTCCATCACATCATCAGAAGTCATATTGCGCTTGCCTTTGCTTAAGCGTGTGATCAATTCTGCAATGGCTGATGAATTCTTCGGCTTGCCGCGTTGTACTGAAAATTCACCGCTTGATGCGACTGGTTGTTTTACAACAACTGGTTCAGTGTCTACTGTGCTTGCGCCGGGCACGATCTCTTTCCAGGCTGCGTTTATCTGTTTCCAAAGATCATCATAGGAGCCGGTGTTGGTGATGACAATATTTGCAACGGCTACTTTCGCACTCTGTGCAGATTGGGCATGGATTCTTTCCAAAGCACGCTCACGATTATAGCCGCGTTTGCGAATCAATCTTTCTACTTGAACTTCTTCCGGGGCATTCGTCACCCAAATGGAATCACACACCTTACGCAGATCGCCTTCGAGTAATTTGATCGCTTCGATCACAACGACAGGTTGGGCAGCTCGTTTAAGAAGCATCTCAGCCGCCTGACGTACCAACGGGTGGACAATGGCTTCCAGTTGCTGCATGCCTTCTGCATCATTGAAGACGAGGTTGCCTAATTTACTGCGGTCAATTTCACCATCTTTGTTGACCAGCCATTTACCAAATTTATCAATGACTTGTTGATAGCCCGGTGCACCTTTGGCATAGGTACGATGCGTCAACGCATCTGCATCGATCGTATATGCACCAAGATGTTCAAGCATACGGCGCACCACACTCTTGCCGGTGGCGATATTGCCAGTTAAACCGATCACAAATTTACCGGGCCAGTTGCTCACATGATTTCCCTTTGAATAAAAATTAAGTAGACCTCTATTTTAATGTCTTTTCTTGAAATGTCCACCTTTAATGCCATCACTTATGCAAATAAGCCATTTATTCCAACATAAATATGATTTTTTCAGAATTAAGGTTGACTCTCATCCTCCCAACGTGTATGATGCAATTACTTCAGGCTGGTTGGGCAGTCGCGGTCCTGCGTTGTCGGGATCGAGGAAAGTCCGCACTCCATAAAGCACGGCGTCGGATAGCAACCGGGGCGGGGAACCGCCCGCATTTATTGCGAGGCGCGAACCTGCCGGAAAAGGGCCACAGAAACAAACAGCTGTTTCCATCCTTCGGGATGAAGCAGTGATGGTGAAAAGGTGGTGTAAGAGACCACCGGCGTCTGCCGTAATGCAGATGGCCAGGTAACCCCCGCCGGGAGCAAGGCCAAGCAGAGGCGAAATCGTCTGTGGACGATGGGAGACTGCTCGTCTCCGCATGTGCCTTTCCCTCTTGTGGGAAAGGCCAGCCTCGGGTAGGCTGCACCGAGCGATGTGGTGACACATCGCCCAGAGAGATGACTGCACAGGTGGAGCGATCCACCGGACAGAATGCGGCTTATAGACCAGCCTGAGGTGTTTTTTATTATTTAGTTTCAGAGAAAAAAATGGACATAAAAAACCCTGATTCAAAATTTATAACAGACTTTATTGTAAAAAACTATACTTCAAAATCTGTTAATGACTTTATTAATGAAACATTTTCTGAATCTATTAAAAAGATTGAAAAAGATATAAATCTTAATTATTGGGGGTTCAAAATGATCGATTTGCGTTTATATCCTAAATTTATGCCTAGGGCTATTTTCCAATCAACGAAATGCATTGTCGATTTTCGTTGGAATCAAGAAAGACCTTACACTGAACCATTTATATCTACTACTTATGCTAGGCTACATGCTCCATTAGATAGTAATTTGATGAAATGGAATGGACAACAGTGTCATTGCTGGCATTCTGCCTTTCATCTTTTAAGGTTTTTAGACGACTTACCTCCTCCTCAAACATCGCTTAGTGATTATGATGCTCCTCTTATTTTCCAAGATTCAAAAAAATTCTTAAATAAGGGAGAAAACTATTTTGGTGAATATGTGGCAAAACAAACGTTATTAATTTGGAATCATTATGGCGATAGATTATTTAATCTTTTAGATTTGCAACGTCCAGAATTATGGGAGAAGTATTCTCTTTTTCTTAAAGAATTTTATGACCATCAAGATGAGATAGCAAGGCGTAATGGGAATGATAATAATTTTGACCTTCGCCTTTACATGGTTTGTTAGTTGGTTGCTTTTCCTTCATTTTTAAGCGAACCCACTAATGCTAAATCAAAAACTAAATTCTATTTTTCAAAAACTGAAAAAGTCTCCACAAGAATCAATACGATTTGTTATTGGTGAATTGATTTATGATGAAAAAGAATTTCATCAACAGTGGAAGCAACTTATTCATCAAACCGCCTTACAAGAAACAAAATTAAATATCCGTATTATCCCTGCTGAACAGCAGTGCATGGTATGTTTTGAAAAATATCATCCTCAAAGTAAGGAAACAACCTGCCCGCATTGCGGAAGTGTGGGCGCTAAGATTTTGGCAGGGGAAGAGTTTTACCTGGAATCAATCGAAGAATAAAATAAATAAACATTTATAAATTCCTGCTTGAATATTACCGAAAGGCGTATAATCAATTTAAAGTAGTTGGTCTAAAGACATTATTTATCGTTTCAAATGGCTCGCATAACCAAAGGAGACCCACATGGATGTTAAAGGTAAAGTCGTGATCGTTACTGGTGCTTCATCAGGAATTGGCGAGGCTGCTGCACGTGCGTTCGCGCGTGAAGCAGCAAAAGTTGTGCTCGCCGCGCGCCGTGTGGATAAATTGCAAACGCTCGCGGACGAGGTCAATGCAATGGGCAACGGTGCCCAGGCTTTCGTTGTGCAAGCTGACCTTTCCAAGCTTGAAGATATTCAATCCCTGGTTATGCAAACGCTTGAAAAATACGGGCGCATTGATGTATTGGTTAACAATGCAGGCTTTGGCCGACTCGACTGGCTTGAGAATCTTGACCCAATTAAAGATATTCAAGCTCAAATTGATGTAAATGTAATGGGGGTGATCCAAACCACGCGGCAGGTTTTGCCGGTGATGATGAAGCAACGCGCGGGCAGTATTATCAATATGTGTTCAATGGCTGGTTTGGTTGGCACGCCAACATATACTATTTATGCGGCATCCAAACATGCAGTGCATGGATTCTCTGAAGCTTTGCGGCGTGAAGTTAAACCATGGGGCATTGATGTTTCCCTCATTTACCCCGGTGGTGTCAAAACTGAATTCAGTGCGCACGCGGGTATTAAACGCAAAACCAATGCCAAGACACCGGACTTTATGATGCTCACGGCTGATGAGGTGGGCAGCGCGGTTGTTAAGTTGGTACGTCACCCGCGCGGCATGTTGGTGATCCCATGGTTATGGAATGTTACTGTTTTTATGAATAAATTTTTACCCGGCCTGGTGGATTACACAACGATCAACCGCTTTACCATCCCTGAGCGTGAAGATGAGTTGAATGCGAAGTAGGTCACGTTTTCAACGTGACTTTACGTAAGGCGTCACGCTACAAGCATGACCTACGAAGGCCTCAAATCTTTTAAATTTAACTGATATCCAATCCGCCCATTGTATTCATTCACTTCATAAGTGAATAATATATCTACACGCGGCGGCATTTTATTTTTCCATTCACCTAGTCTGAATCCAATTGCATCGTGGGTATAACCCTCAGGGTCTTCAAGCGATAATTTCAAATGCTTTGCATCTGCGCCGACTGTCCGCGCATTTTTTACTTTAATATTGCGCGCCACAAAAGCTGCATCTCGATTTCCATAGCCTGTTGGTTCAAGATATTTCAATGACTTCTCAAATAGGTCGGGGCGAATCTGAGTGAGAAGAACCTCCGCTTCTGCCGTAACTGTGGGCCTGAGGTCTTCGTTCGATAGTTTTTCTTTGGCGATGGCTTTTAATCGCATTACCAATTCTGACAAATTCTCATTCTTAACGGTGAAGCCTGCCGCCGCTGCATGACCTCCATGGCGTACAAGCAGGTCAGCACATTGATCGAGTGCCTCAGTGATGTGGAACTCTGGAATGGAGCGGCATGAGCCGCGTGTTTCTTCTTCGCCCATGGATGCAACGATGGCAGGCCGATAATAAGTATCTGTGAGGCGGGAAGCTGCAAGCCCAACCACACCTGAATTGAAATCATTCTGTGCAGCAAAGAGCAAGTAAGCATCTGGGTCATCGCTCATGGCTATTTCTTCAGCGCGTTTTTGCATATCGCGTGTAATGCGTTGACGTTCACTGTTTTGGATGTTTAGCAGTTGTGCAAGCTCACCTGCGCGGACAACATCCTTCGTTATCAATAATTCAAAGGCAGCCAGTGCTTCTTTTAATCTACCAGCTGCATTTAAACGCGGACCTAATGAAAAGCCGATATTCCCCGCATTAACTTTTGCCAATTTTATATCTGCCACACCTGCAAGGGAAAATAATCCCTGCCTTGTAGTCTGACGCATTTGCCTTAGACCTTTACGAACCAGAAAGCGATTTTCACCGACAAGCGGCGCAAGGTCTGCAACGGTGCCCAAGGCAACTAGGTCAAGAAGATTATTTAAATGTTGGGTATTGACCGTAGACAGTTGACTATTGTCTGCGGTCTGCGGTCTATCGTCCAACAGAGCTTCTGCTATTTTGTAGGCAATGCCAACGCCTGCGAGGTCTTTATCAGGATAAATATCACCTTGTTGTTTGGGATTGATCACTGCGAATGCAGGAGGTAGGTCTCCTTCTGCAGGGTGGTGATGGTCACTGATAATTAGATCCAGGCCGATGGTCCGCGCATGAAGCGCTTCATTTGGGGAACGAATGCCGCAGTCTACGGTGATGACCAGTTTGACGCCATCTGCTTTTAATTCATCCAATGCATTGTTGTTGAGGCCGTAGCCTTCTTCAAAACGATTTGGGATATAGCCTCTTACATTTGCATTTAATATTTGCAAGGCTTGCACAAGCAAGGCAGTGGATGTAACTCCATCAACATCGTAATCACCATAGATGGCAATGGGTTCGTTGTTTTGAATCGCAAAGCGGATACGGTCAACTGCTGCGTGCATGCCTGTCATTTGAAATGGATCAGTATTGAAATTTGGTTTTGCGTTGAGGTAGGCGCGTGCATCGGCATCGGTTGCGTAGCCGCGGTTAAAGAGGATTTGTTTTAGGATGGGAGGAAATGCGCTTAGTGCAGAATCAGCTTCGGGTGTGATGAGAGGCGGAACGATCCAACGTTTGATTTGTGCCATATAGGTGATATGAGTATACGCTTTGATTGTTTCGCGGGGAAGGGTGTTGTATAATTTAGTCATCTTAGAGGAGTGACTTATGAACCCACTTGCGCCCGATGAAAAAATAGCACTGGTCATGGTGTACACAAATAACATGCTCATACGCGGAGATATTGTTATCCAGGAAAATTTGCGCGTGAGTATCTGGCTGCGGACGCAGGGCGTTTTGAATCATGTTCATCTTTATAAACCACAGGTTATTTTATTTGGGGGTACGCCGCCGAAGTCACTTTCTTATTCGGAGATATATATTCCCACTTCACATATTATTGCTTTTCATCTCGCACCGCCCGAGCAGGATCCATTGGATTATGATGCGAGCGAGTCTAACCGTATCATGCAGCCATTGGACATGGTAGTTGGTTCATTTTTGCTAAAGGGAAAAGTGCGTATGGCCACTCAGATGGATCTGGCCACTCATTTGGATGTATCACATTCGGGTTGGATGTCTGTTTATGATGGGGATCTCAGCAATCCATATTTGCCTCAATTCAGTGTTCAAGTGCCCATGCTGTTGGTTAATCCGGGTCAGGTGAATTTTGGGTTGGTGTAACGAATTTACCTCACCCTAGCCCTCTCCTACAAGGAGAGGGGATTTCTTATGGATATTACCCTCACAACTCCTGCATTATTATTCCCTACTGTTTCTTTATTGATGCTGGCTTACACAAATCGATTTTTGACTCTTGCTTCGATCATTCGTAATTTACATGCTCGTTATGAAAATGATGACGATGAGATTTTGCTTGGCCAGATCGCGAACCTGCGTTACCGTATACATTTGATCCGCAATATGCAGATCGCTGGTGTGTTGAGTTTACTTTTTTGCGTAGTCAGTATGTTCGCACTTTTCGCAGGATGGTTGATGGGCGGACAATGGAGTTTTGCAATTGCATTGATCCTGATGATCGTTTCGCTTGGACTTTCTTTGCGCGAGTTACAAGTTTCAGTGGGAGCGTTGGATTTATTACTGACCGATCTGGAACAACACGAAAAGATGGGGTAGGGTATCAGAATTTGGAAAACAAAAACCGCAGACTAATCATCTGCGGTTTTTGTTTTTATCCCCCTAGTGACGGAGATAAAATCTCCCCAACTGATGGATGTGAGTAACATAATCTTGTGATATTAGTTATATTATTGAAGGGTTTGTCATTATTGAATCAAATTGAATATTTTAGGAGATAGAAAAGATGAAAAAAATACTTGTATTTGCCTTGTTTGCCATATTGATGATTGCATTGGTGGCGGGCTGTGCCCCCGGCACGGACGTTAACCTCGATGCGCCTGATTCAGAAATGCAGTTCACTACGCCTGGCGTGAACCCACTGGTTGGTCAGCCTGCAGAAAATGGACGCGTGGCTGGTCTCGGCACGGGACTATGGCACGGGTTGATCTCGGTTGTGACTTTGGTCATGTCGTTTATTAATCCTGAAATACAAATGTACGAAGTCCACAACAGTGGGCCGCTGTATAACCTTGGTTTCCTGATTGGAGCGATAGTGTTGTTTGCCATTTTGGGATTTTCGGGAGGCAGTAGACGCCGTCGTTAAGAGATTTACAAAAAAACCGCAGGCGATGAGCCTGCGGTTTTTTGTTTAATACGATTTCAGCATGTCAAATTCTTGAAGCAGGTAATATACCCGTTGAATAGCTGTTATAGGATGCTATAATGATCAAGACATAATTTTCACGAAGTTGATGTCAATTGTAGTATTCATCACGGGGGCGATTTTCCTTCTATATGTAAGAGTTTGGAGGTACGTGCCATGAATAGAAATTTTCACAATTCATCAACGCATGTGGGGAATCAGAATCCTCGCTGGAGGATTGTTTTCATTCCATCAATGATTCGTGTTCATCCTAAACACAGCATACAAAGGTGATCAGGCTCGCATTCCTATCTCTGCTTAAGCGATTCCTTTTAGCAGTCGCCGGGTGCGCCCGTGACAGCGCAGGAGAGTCATGAAAACAAAACTGCAATCCCCGGCGATCTTCTTTTTGATCCTGAGCTTATTAATCTCAGGATGCAGCCTGGCCAGCCCTGCACCGGTGATGACGGACGATTCTGACACGGATCCAGCCCTGCATACGGAAGAGTCCGCTACTCCCTCGTCCACGGCTCTCCCATCTTCTACCCCAACAGAAATGCCTTCCCCTTCACCCACAATACCTCCTGTTCTTCCGTTGACCCTTGGTACTGCTTTGCCACAACTTGGCACAGTCATCTCTTCGGATAACGTAGAAAGAATTGTAGAGATCGCCGTCTGGACTGAACATGGATGTTCAATCTTCGATCTGACTTTCTCACCTAACAGCCAAATACTAGCCTCGACATCCTGTGACAATACATTAAGACTTTGGGATCTAACTAGCGGAACCCAACGTGCCAACATCGGGCAATCGGGCCCACTATTTGGCACCGACTTTTCGCCAGATGGCGCCACACTGGTGGCATGGTTTAATTTTGCCGATACCATAACACTTTATGACGTTCTCAGCGGAGGCCAATTACGCACGCTTGAGTATGCTGGCTCTATGACTTCAGCGGCCTTTTCCCCAGATGGTCAAACGCTAGCCACTCCGACGCGAGATGGCTTGATAATATTTTGGGACTTCACCAACGGTACGCAACTGTCCAGTTTAAAACCAGATATTGTCTTAGGTCCCTATGACACAAACTTTCCCATTGGTCAAATCAAATTCTCACCTGATGGAGAAATGCTGGCTTCAGCGGATGGAGACCATAAAATTAGATTATGGGAATTGGCAAGTGGCACGGTTAAGAGTATTTTGGATTTTGGTGATAAAAACTTCTGGAAAATAGATTTTTCATCCGATGGCAGTATTTTGATGGTGCACACTGCTTCCTATGATTTTTACAGTGAGGCTGAAGAGAATGGTGTTGAATTCTTCGACTTGGCAAGCGGCAAAAAGCTCCGCGAGCTAAAATGGGACGTCAAGAGTTATAGCCTCAGAACAGCTTTATCGCCAAATGGCGCGGTACTGGCCGCGGGATTCCCAGATGGCACTATCATTTTGTACGATGTGGCAAGCGGGAACGAACTACGCAAATTGAGCGGGCACACCGGGATCGATATCAGCAGCATTGCCTTCTCGCCGAATGGCAGGTTCATTGCTTCAGGCTCAGGAGATGGAGATGGCACAATCCGTTTGTGGGGAATTTACCCATGAACTGTTTAGATGATCTTGACATAATTTTCATGAAATTGAGGTCAAGGTAGTAATGACGGGGGTGATTAACCTTTTATATCTGAACGATTGGAGGTACGTACTATGAATGGAAATTCTCACAACTTAAGGGGATCGTCTAGGCATGCTGGATATCAGAATCCACGCTGGCGGATTGTCTTCATTGCGTTGGTGCTGGCTCTCGCCATCGGAGGCGCAGGCCAAACACCGTCGGCACAGGCGGCACCGGCTCGCGCGAATGTTAGGCTTTACATCGATGTAGTCAATCCTAAGACTACGCTCTGTGTTGGAGAGTCAGTAAGTTATATCGTAAAGGTAAACAGACAATTTACTTCTGCACCTCCCGGCTGGACAGATAAAAACTTGCCTGACCCATTTGCGCTTCCAGGTATAAATGTCCAGGCGTTTTCGGTAGATAAGACCGTGGGCGACTTCATTGGTACAAGGAACGGATCTGTGACCCGTAATACAGGAAGTACTGATGAGGTTGTTGATTTGGTTAATCCTAATGCAGAACCGCCACCGCATTCAGCTACCTTTACATTCAAAGCAAAGAAGGCTGGCAGAACGACTCTTTTTTTTGAGGGCATAGCCGACGGTCAATACGTCGTTTTCCCGGTGCCGGTGAAGGTCATAAACTGCAAATACCTTGTCAGGGTGATCTCTAATTGGTTCGTCGTGCAAGGCACAGGCGGCAGCATCGCCCTTGTTGCGCTGATCAATGGGGCAACTCTGACAGCAGATTCTGAGGGTGGCTACACAGGCTCGACTGAAGCGCGCTGGATTCCCAACATTACCCTTCCCTCCGAGTGCACACACACCGACACGGTTTCGCCAAGCCCGGTCAAACTCACAGGCAGTGTAAACGAAAGCGGGGCGCTTACCCTGAAGATGGTCTTCGGCACAGCGACTCTGGCTGAGCAGGGTTCATGCGGTCCAGCGTTGATTGACACCCAGTACGGAATGACGCCCGACCTGCTCATATTAACCGTGCCCGGGGCTGGGGGCACTTGGCAGGGGAGACAAGTGCTGGATAGCCCGTCAGGTGCAATACCAGGCCATGTTATCGTCACCGTAACCCCGGTGGAGAACTAAACTCATGAAAACATATTTATTGAGATACTCGCCTATGGGATTGTTGTTCCTGATGCCGCTGCTGGTTTCGTTGGCTTGCCTGTCACTAACCGGTAGTACTCCTACTCCTACTCGTGCCAGTACGCAGGCGCTAGAGGAAGCAGTTTCTGTTGAGGTGGATGTAGAGTTCGGCCCCGGCTCCTTCAATTTTCCAGACACAAAAGAAGGTCTTGCAGATCTGCCCAGCTATAAGGCTATACTGATCATGTCTTTCGATGGAATTCGAGACGGGCAGGCATACAAATGGTCGAAGACCTACGTCATGTCCAGCGCGAAAGAACCCGCGGCTCTTCAATTGACCATCGAGAAAACAGGAGATCTGGTGGATCTCGATCCCGTCTTCATGACTGAAGCGAATGGGGCAAGCTATGAGCGCCACGGGGAGAATGAATGTACTGCAATTGCAATCGAAGAAGGGAACTCACTTCGCGAACGTCTGGAGCCGGCGGGATTCCTGATCTTTGTGATTGGTGCGGAAGAGTCGGGCAGTGAAACGGTCAACGATATAGAAACGGTTCACTACACTTTCGATGAACAGGCTTTTGGACAATCCAATATGGCCCAATCAACCGGTGAGATGTGGGTTGCGTCCGATGGAGGCTACATTGTTAAGTATTTGCTCACGACAAAAGGCAATGCAGATTACTTTGGCGAAGGTATTGAAGGCACGCTGATATTAGATTATCAACTAACTGACATCAACCAGCCGGTCACGGTCAATCTGCCGGGCGACTGCCCGGCGGGTATGGTAAATGCGCCACTTCTGCCGGATGCATCTAATATCTTAAATATTCCAGGCTTGCTGTCGTATAATACTGTATCCAGCCTGCCGGATGCGGCAGCATTCTATCAAGAAAAAATTCTAGGCTTAGGTTGGGCGTTGATCGGGGAGGCCGCCATTACTGAAACGACGGCGCTGATGAAATTTACGCAGGGCGACCAGATTCTGACAATTATGATTACAACTGAAACCGGTGTAACAACTATTACTATTCTGTTGGAGAAGGCTCAGGAATAGGGAACATACAGAAATATCTAAAATAAAAACCGCAGACGATAAGTCTGCGGTTTTTGTTTTGAGAGATATAATGCACAATTATGAAATCCAAAACATCCTTCACAGGTGACATCCTCGTAACCATTCAAAAAGAAAAGATCCTCGGCATCCGCGCTGGAGCGGACTCGACTCACAAAGTCATTGGGATTTGGGCTGTCGTTGTGGAAGGACGCGTGTTCGTGCGCTCTTATAGTATGAAACCGCGCAGTTGGTGGCGGACGTTTCTCGAAGACCCGCAGGGGATCATTGTTATTGCAAATAAAGAGTTTCCCATTCGTGCAGTTCAAACCAGAAGTGAGCGCTTAAAAGATTTGGTCAGCGCGGCGTATAAGGAAAAGTACAACAGGCCGGGGGATATTCAGTACGTGAAGGATATGTCAAAGAAGAAATCGAGGGATACAACGACAGAGTTGGTGATGGTTTAAGATAGAATGTTGATAGGTGCGTTTGTCAAATACAACATATTATTCTATTAAGATATAAGGAATTCATATGACGACAACAGATATTGTTAACCTCGCATTAAATATAGGACTTGGTGTTATCTCCCTCATTCTAAGTATATTTGCTATCTGGCTTAGTCTGCGTTTCAACGATTCATCAAACTCAGCACTGGATTCTGTCAAAGAGCTTACTCGAGAGATCAAAACCTTAGTGCAGATTGGGCTCTCTCAGCAGGATCATCTCTCAAACAAAATGTTAGATTCTATTATTGAACAAGGTCGTTTTGGTCGCCCTAACGCCGAAACTTCTATATCTACGATTGAAGTTGCGTTAAACAAAAGGCTAGAAAGCGCTGAGCAAAGCATAACGAATTCTGTAGAGAAAAAAGTGCGAGAACTTATCAGCGCTGGAAGTAAAGATCCCACATCCGTAGAAACAGGACTCGAATCAATACGTATTAATATAAGAGAATTTTCAGGTATTGTGAAGGAAGGTATAACTGTTATTGATTCACTAAAAACCTTTATGAAATATCCCGCTCACTACCTCTTACTTCGAGCGATCGTCAAAAGCGGTGCCAAATCCGAAACTGAATTAAAGAAGGTTTTAGGTAAATACCGTGTCCCAAATGGTTGGAACAAAAAAGGTATTTCTCATTTACTAGAAAACGGGCTTTTGACTGGAACGGAAACTGAATTCGAAATCCCAAAAGAGAACCTCCAAATTCTAACAGCCTGGGTAGAGAGCAATTCAAAAATCTTAATGCAACTGGCAGAAGTGTACGATGGTGGTTCGAGAGAAGAACAAAAGGTGCAAGAAAAAGACATTGTGCTAAGTCTTAACTTCTAAATTAAATAAGAGGTAACAAAGTACCCTTTAGTATACGATAGATGCAGAATTTTCGCGTTTTTCGAGAAATTTTGTAACTGTAGCACTAGCTATAGATGGCGCAGCTTTGGTGCTTGCTCTGGCTAGTGCATTCCTTTCACCGCCCAAGCTCTCGCCACCAATGGAATTGAACCATCCGAGGCAAAGGGCAAGTCTGCTCGTATCCGTTCTCTAAGTGCGGTTCGCTGTTCTTCACTTAACGACATCAGATAACTTGGAGCAGGTCCCTGCCCGCCGAGAAAAGGTGACCAGTAATCGTCAAAGTCTCGAAAGTTAGTTGGGACTTCGATGGGTCTCACTTCTATATTATGAAGCCCTGATGTTTTGAAAAGCTGTTCAAGGGCTTCGGGGTTACAAATTGAGAAGCGACGGCCTTCGTCAAGCTCAACGGCTTTCGGGTCAAGCGCTTCCGCTGCATCCCAAAAATGGCGCATGAACTGCATTCCATCTGCATAATCCCAAACATATATTGCAACTACGCCGCTTTGCTTTGCAACGCGAGTCATTTCTGCAACGGCAAGCTCAGGCTTCGGAATGAAGTTAAGCACGAGACCAGATACAACTGCGTCAAAGCTTGCTGATTCGAATCTCAAAGCTTGCGCGTCACTGACTTCAAATTCGGCACGTTCATCTTTTGTATGTGCCTGAGCATAAGCCACAAAATTCTCTGAACGATCCACACCTGTTACTTTGGCTGGCTCTGCCACTTGAAGGATGGTTTGGCTTAGCGCTCCTGTTCCACAACCAACATCCAGCCATTGACTCCCTTTTGGAATTTCAAGCCACTCTATAAATTCACGGGCTACGAGTCGACTCCAGCGGCCGACGTATGGTTCGTATTTATCACCGCTTGCCCAGTTATCTTTTGGTTTCTCAGAATTGGGATCTTTGGTCATGGTAGGTGCTCCTGAATCATATTCTTTTCGCTCCTCCCGTTATAATTCACTTCGTATTTCATCACAATAGTACTTAAAAACAAATATGCAGGAGAAACAAAATGACTAAATATAGAATATTACTTTTGTTGTCCATTCTAATTCCATTATCCCTGCCCACTTATGTTGTATTTGCGGATATCGGTCCCAAGCCGAGCATGGAGTTTGAATTCGAATTACTGGATGGGATAACGATCACCTCGGGGATTCTATACGAGTGCGATCAATCGGATTGTAGTGATGCAGCGCCTATGGAAGAATTAGGTCCGCAGAGATTGGCTTGCGATTCCATCAGTTGCAGCGCGGTGGCTTATGGTTTTGCACCTTATCACAGGCTTGAAATCCAATTTTCAGATGGGAAAACGCGCAGTAGTAATATCTTTGAGACAATAGACTTTGATTCAGTATATCTTGTCACGATCAATGCTGATGATCTGTCTGTCGAAGAAGTATCTGGCTCGCCAGCTCCACCTTATGAAGATTTCCCTGCAGAGCCAAACTCTACTATCTATGTTGTAGTGGGATGTGTTTGTATCCTCTTGCTGATCGGCTTAATAACTTCCGCGATTATCTTTTTCGTTCGCCGCTCCAGAAAGAAGTGATTTATTCCCTTCCTATAACAATTCTAATTGAAGGGCTGGTTTGTCTTGGTTATTCCATTGGGAACAAGAAACCAATCCTTTCTATATTTATAACCAGTCTTCTTGCAAATTTAATTACACAATCCCTTTTATGGATTGCATTGAACATTTTCTTTCAATACTATCTATTAACTTTATTCATTGCTGAAATTTTGATCTGGTTGATCGAAAGCCTGATATTTTATCGTTTTCGTTTTAATCAGTTGAGTATGAAAGAATCTATTTTATTGAGTTTGATCATTAACCTGTCCAGTTTCGGAATTGGCTGGTTTCTGCCAATATAATTCTATTTATGAAGACCTCCGAGATTTCCAAAATCTCGGAGGTCTTTTGTTATCTCATCTACTCTTCAACAAATGACCTATTTCCATCACGGCTCGAGTCAACACATCTTCAGGGTAAGGAGAAAAGGCCAGGCGGAATGCATTTTGCGGGCATGGACCGGGATAAAAAATATTTGCAGGGGCAATGGTGATTCCTTTTTTCAATAACCGATAAAACAAATCTATTGCGGAAATATTTTCAGGCAGCCAGATCCACACGAAAAAGCCACCGGAAGGATGCGTCCAACGCAGGTCAGTGGGGAAGTAAGCCTGCATGGCATTCAGCAAAGCATCACGGCGGCCACGATAAACGGGGATAATCCGTTCGAGATGACGTTCATACTCGCCTGTTGCAAGGAAGTCTGCTAGTGCGCGTTGATTGAGCGTTTCGCCAGGTCCGCTGGAGATAGCTTTCAATCGCTCAATGTGTTCGCGTAAACGTCCATTGCATAATACGAATCCGATGCGCAATCCGGGCATCAGCGAATGTGAAAATGTACCAATATAAATAACGTCAGTGTCTAATGCGCGCAGGGGAGTATGAGGCAGGCCGTCATAAGTCAGGTCGCGATAGGTCGCATCTTCCACAACTGGCAGATCATATTTATTAAGTAGTTTTAAAAATTGATGGCGGGCTGGCATTGTCCAACATGTGCCAAGCGGATTCTGATGATCTGCTGTGACGAATGCAAAACGCGGACGGTTTGCAGAATCTTGTAACTGTGTTTCTAATGAGTGCCAATCGGGTCCGCTTTCGAGCAAGTCAAATCCGCGTACTTTTAAACCGAGATAAAAAAAGTTTGTCCAATTGCCAAAGTATTGAGGTAGCTCAGTCAGCACACTATCGCCCGGCGCAGCCAATGCACGGCTCACCAGAGATACGCCTTCCAATGCGCCCGCCGTGATCAATATATCTTCAGGGTCAGCTTGTATGCCTTGTTTGATCAGATCGGCACAGATCGCCTGCCGCAGCGGATAATAACCCTGAGGATGCTCATAGTTTGCAGTTTTTTTTCCATCGCGTCTTAACACCCGTTGACGGGAGCGGTCGAAGTCTTCGACAGGCATGAGTTCATCTGACGGAGGTCCATAGCCGAGCGAGATCACTCCTTCAGCCCAATGCATACGGCGGATCTCGCCGATCAGTTCATCGGTTTGAATGACATCGCCCTTTGGCATCTTTTGAATCGACACTGTGTTTTCGCTTAAACCTTTTTCAATATAACTTCCACTTCCCGGCCGGGATGCAAGTACACCGCGCGCCTTAAGTTCCTGATAAGCGTTGATGATCGTGGAGCGATGTACTTTGTTTTGGTCTGCGAGGGTACGAGAAGGCGGCAGTTTTTGATCGGGTTTCAATTGCCCGTTTCGTGCAGCTTCGGTAATGTAATCCGCAACTTGCAGGTAAAGCGGTTTCGTTGCATTAATATCCAAAGGGATGAGCAAAGTTTTCACATCAAAGATTCTATCATTTGTTAGGACAGTAGCTCTAAAGGCTCTTCACCACAGAGACCACGAAGATCACGGAGATAAAACTATTAAGAATCTCTGTGGACTCTGTGCTCTCCGTGGTTAATGCTCTTATTTTGAACAATATGTTTAATTAAGAGAAACTCTCTAGGGATTCAACTTTACCCATGGAACAGTGACCGGCAAACCTCGTTTGTCATTGGCAGGCAATAGAGCCTTGCGGTCGGCGATCAAAATTGTATAACGTTCACCGGGCAGCACATCCAATGCAATAAGGGGACTGCCAACACAATCTGTTGGAATCTGGCATTCTGTATAGCCATAAAAATACTCAGTAGGTGCATTGCTCAAGCGTGCATAAAAAACATAAGTGCCGGGTGCCTGAATTGCGATATCAAGCGGCGGAGAAGTAGGCAGTAGTGGAGCGGTGTGCATTCCAGCCGACATGAAAAGTGTAAACGTCTTTCCCGTATAGACTTCCTGAGCATAGAGATTGGCTGAGAAGCCAGCACCTCCACTGCCCATATTCAGCGCTACATTAACGATTGCTGGAACTCCAACAACTGTTGGTGAGGGAACCTGAGTGTAGAACGGGACAATCGTAGATGTTAGAAAAAAATTCGGGTCCTTTGTAGGCGGCTTGGTCATCTTAACTGGAGTAGGCGTTGGAAGAATAGGTGGTGCCTCCGAAGTTACAGTAGACATACAGGCGGAAAAACCTAATATGGTCATGCATATAAAAATTAGAACACTCTTTTTCATAACATCATCTCCTTAACGTACCTTTGCATAAGTTTATGTTTTCTTATATTTAGCATTTCAATGTTCTTATCGCTTGGTTATTATAGTAAGTTGAATGGAATCATAAAAGCTCCAATTGTCGACGAATTAGCATACCACTTGTAGGCGTGGTTCTTGTTTTAAGAACTCGGAGACTAAAATCTCCGAGTTCTCGTTTACAATTCTTTTCATGTTTTCATTTCAAATTACAGCAAAAAATAATCGCGCCCGCACGGGCAAATTCAGCACCCCTCATGGTGATCTTATTACGCCTGTCTTTGCACCCGTTGGCACGCAAGCTACAGTTAAGACTCTCACACCTGAACATCTCAAGGGCATTAACGCTTCGCTGGTATTGAGCAACACTTATCATTTATATCTGCGCCCCGGTGACGAACTCGTTCGTGATATGGGCGGCTTGCATAAATTTATGCAATGGCCCAATCCAATGCTCACTGATTCAGGCGGATTTCAAGTCTTCTCGCTTTCGAACACGCGCAAGATCGACGACGATGGCGTAACCTTCAAGAGTCATATAGACGGTTCCACGCATCGCTTCACGCCAGAGAAGTCCATTGCCATTCAGGAGAATCTCGGCGCAGATATCATTATGGCTTTCGATGAATGTTCCGACCCAAATGATGTTGCTTATAGCAAGATCGCCATGGATCGGACTCATCGGTGGGCGGAACGTTCCGTCAAAGCGAAGACGCGTGCGGATCAAGCTTTGTTCGGAATTGTGCAAGGCGGCGTCAATGCGGACCTGAGAGCTGAGTCAGCGCAATTTATATCTTCTCTCGATACGCCCGGCATCGCCATCGGCGGACTCTCCGTGGGCGAGACGAAGGAAGAAATGCACAACACACTAGATGTTGTCCTTCCACTGTTATCAGAAAATAAACCTCGTTACTTGATGGGCGTTGGCACACCCGAAGATTTGATCAATGGCGTATTACGCGGTGTCGACATCTTTGATTGTGTCCTGCCGACTCGTCTGGCGCGTCATCACTCCGCGTTTTCCCCCGAAGGTCGCCTTAACATGATGAATGCAACCTTTGCAAGAGATGAACGTCCATTAGATGAAACATGTGATTGTTATACATGTACTACATTTACACGAGCATACATTCGTCACTTGATAGTAGCGAAGGAGTTATTAGCAGGAACACTATTATCAATTCATAATCTGCGTGCGTTGATACGTTTAATGGAACAAATCCGCGTTTATATTACAGATGGTTCGTTTGAAGAACAAGCTCCAATCCTACTAAACAAATGGGGAAATAATGCAGAAAGGAAGATAACCACAAAGAACACCAACTAGCATAAAGGTTTTCCTTTGTGTACTTCGTGCCCTTTGTGGTAAAAAGGTTTATGACTTTCCTTCACGCTTTCCTGCTTGGCATCGTACAAGGATTGACCGAATTCATCCCAGTCTCTTCCACTGCACATTTGTTAATCGTCAGCAATCTGCTTGGTCTTCCTTCAGATGATAGAACTTTTTCATTTTCTGTCATTATTCAATTGGGAACTGTTCTGGCGTTGTTTATTTTCTTTTGGAAGGATTTTTGGCAGATCACACAAGCATTCTTTCTAGGAATAAAAAATAAAAAGCCGTTTGACAATTTTCATGCGCGGCTCGGCTGGCTGGTGATCGTTGCAACAATCCCTGCGTTGATAGCAGGCTTCTTTTTAAAGGATATTGTCCAAAACAGATTCAGCGACCCTTTTACACAAGGCGGGATTCGTTTGCTGGTTACGGCGGCATTATTAACGCTAGTTGAATATTTTGATAACCGTAAACGCAATCTAGAATCTGCCACATGGCTGGATGCTTTAACTGTTGGCCTATTTCAAGTGCTGGCGATTTTTCCAGGAGCCTCCCGTTCAGGCTCGACGATTGCAGGCGGTATGATCCGCGGCTTTGACCGTCCATCTGCAGCGCGTTTTGCTTTTCTTATGTCCGCGCCAATACTATTAGCGGCAGGCGCTTATGAATCCATAAACGTAATTGCCATGCCTGGAACACATGAATTTTTACCTTTTCTTATTATTGGCTTTGTGACAGCAGCAATAGTGGGGTGGCTTTCCATAAAATGGCTGTTGGCTTATATAAGCAAACATTCGTTATATATCTTTGCCATATATTGTGCAGTGGTTGGCCTTGTTGTATTGATCGCTAAATAATTCTTATGAAGCAAGTCTTAATTTTCCTTATCTCTTCATTTTTTTTATTTTCCTGTACTCCTGCTACACAAATTGCTTCTCAAACAGAAGTTGTCACAGTCTATGCCACCTCCGCAGCACAGCCGTGGTTGACTGAGCTTTATGCCTGTGCAGAAGATTTATCTGCCATATTAAATGTCAACGCGGATGAACCTGATATTTATTTGCGAGTTGGCGAACCTAAAAATATTATTTCACCCGTCTATCAAATTGATGAAGAAGAAATTCTGATCGTCACACATCGCGAAAGCCCGGTACAAAGCTTATCTCTTAAAGAGGCTCAGGACTTATTCACGCGAGGGAATCCTTCGGCGCAGATCTGGGTGTATTCGTCAGGGACTGATATGCAAATTGTGTTTGACCAACTTGTGATGAAAGGAAGAAGCGTTACTTCTTTTGCGAAAGTTGCTGTCGGTGCGCAGCAAATGTCAGATATTTTAAATTCCGAAACCAATGCTGTTGGAATCCTGCCGAAACACTGGAAGGTGGGGAATGTACGTGATGTATATAGTATGGGGAAGGTGCCAGTGCTTGCAATTGCAAATGAAGAGCCGCAAGGGGTAATAGTAGACTTGCTGGCTTGTTTGCAAAACAATTGAAAACCGTTTGCAAGCCCGCCTTTTGCAACAAATTGCACAATGGCGGTAAATTCAATCTAAGGAACAAATGTCGTTGCGAGGAGGGCAATTGCTCTTTCCGACGAAGCAATCTCCTCATTAGTATTGGGGATTGCTTCGGGCGAAAAACAAAAATACCCTCGCAATGACGACTGGTTAATTATGTCCACACCTCTTATCGAATTAATTAACGTATCAAAGACCTACTCCACTGCAGCAGGGGATTTTGTTGCATTAAGAGATGTCAATCTCAAAGTGGAAGCAGGCGAGTTTGTTGGTGTAGTTGGGAAATCGGGTGCGGGGAAATCCACTTTGTTGAACATGATCAATGGTGTAGATCAACTAAGCAGCGGTGAAGTAAGAGTGAACGATAATGGTGGAAATATTTCAATACATGAAATGAGCGAAGATCAGCGCGCGCTCTGGCGCGGCCAATCCATGGGCGTTATCTATCAATCGTTCCAACTCTTGCCCATGCTCACACTTGTTGAAAATATTACCCTCCCGATGGATCTCGCTGATAACTATAAGCCACGCGAATCAAAAGAACGCGCCATGCAATTGCTTGAACTCGTTGAGCTTGAAGATCATGCAAATAAATTGCCAGCTTTTATTTCTGGTGGACAGCAGCAGCGCGTTGCTATCGCACGTGCACTTGCAAATGATCCTTCCATTCTCGTTGCAGATGAGCCAACGGGTAGTCTTGATTCCGTCACAGCTGATCGCATCTTTGATGTCTTTGAACACCTTGTCAGCGATCAAGGCAAAACCATTATCATGGTCACGCATGACATGGGACTCGCCGGCCGCTTCTCACGCAACTTCACGCTTGCCGATGGCGAGTTATTGGATTCTGAAACTGAATCGAAATTTGACAGAACGATGATCCAGAGGCGAAAATGAATAAAATCTCGCTTCGCCCTAAGCGGAAAACTGGCCCCGTCCAAGTAGCAGACTTTGCACCTGACTCCATGATCGAACTACGCGGCCTCGTCAAACGATTCACCAACGCAGCGGGTGAAGTCACTATTCTCAAAGGCGTAGACTTGACCATCAACCGCGGTGAATTCGTTTCCATTGTAGGCAAATCTGGAAGCGGTAAATCTACATTGTTGAATATGGTCACAGGCATTGACCATCCTACTGAAGGTCAAGTTGTTGTTAATGGCACGGATATTTACACAGGCGTGACCGAAAGTCAACGCTCGAAATGGCGCGGCAAAAATTTAGGCATAGTCTTTCAATTTTTCCAACTATTGCCGATGCTTACGCTTGTAGAAAACGTGATGCTTCCAATGGATTACGTGGACTTATACGATTTCGATGAGCGCCCGCAGCGTGCCATGGAATTATTGAAACTTGTTGGTTTGGAAAAATTTGCAAACAAACTTCCTGCGTTAGTTTCAACTGGGCAGCAACAGCTTGCCGCCATCGCGCGTGCCATGGCGTGTGACCCGCCTCTGCTCGTCGCAGATGAACCAACAGGAAATCTTGATACCCGTTCAGCAGATACTATCATTCAATTATTTGAAACATTCGTCTCGCAGGGTAAAACGATTGTCATGGTTACGCATGACCCATCTCTCACGTCCCGAACTCATCGCAATATTATTATTTCTGATGGTGAGTTGATCGATGAAGCTGTTTCAAGATCTCTGCCTCAATTGCGCCATCGTCATATGTTGGAATTTACGAAATTAGTTCAAGACCGCCTCTATCAGCCGCACGAGACTATTATTTCACGTAATCAAGACGTAGATCACTTTTTCATGATCCGCAAAGGTGAAGTGGAAGTGGTAATGCAGGATGAAAAGAAACAAGAATATGTTCTCTCGCATTTGAATAAAGGAGAATATTTCGGTGAAATCGAATTACTGCGCGGCGGAAGGTCTATTGCAAATGTGCGCGCAGGAAATAAACCTGTTGAAGCAGTTGTCATTCCTAGAGATGACTTTGTCCGTGTAATGAAAGAGTCGCCGATCACAGCAGAAGCCATTGGCAAAACTGTGGAGAAGCGCCTCCAAGCACAGAAGACTGCAGATAATTTTGGGAGTTGATCAATTGTCTACGCCTGACCCACGCAAGCTCCCACAGGTTCTATATATAGAAGACAGCGACGAATCTCGTGCGCTGGTGCGGCGTTTGCTTTCCAGGAAATATGTGATTCTTGAAGCTGCTGACCCATTAGATGGATTACAACTTGCAGAAGAGACTCATCCCAATTTGATTCTGCTGGATCATAACCTACCAAACATGTCTGGCAGTGAGGCGGCCACCCGATTAAGGAAGATGCTGCCGAATACACCAATTGTCATTGTCTCAGCAGATATATCGCCTGGCGCACGGGAACGGGCATTGGCCGCAGGTGCAGTCGGATTTATATCCAAGCCAATTGATGATGACTTTGAACAACAAGTGGATGAATATCTAAACGGCAAAGTGGAAATTCTTGAACATGCCGAGAAACATCTTCAAGCGTACCAACAGGAGCTAGTAGAAAGGCTTGAAGGAAATATCCGTCAGTTGAGCAGTACAGTTGAAAAGAATAAACATCTACTTCAACAGAATCAACGCATGTTTTCCATGTTGGAACGCAGACATAAATTACTTGAGACTGCTGCGCGTGTTGGGCAAATGGTCACATCCATTTTAGATCTGGATGAACTGCTAAAACATACGGTTAACATTATTTGCAGTGAATTTAATTTTTATTATTCAGGAATATTTTTGGTTTCAGAGAATGACGAATGGGCTGTCTTGCGTGCGGGCTACTCAGCAGCGGGACGAAAAATGCTCGCAGAAAACTACCGTCTGCCTGTGGATGATAAATCCATGATTGGCAATTCTATTCTAAGCCAGCAGGCGCAGATCGCTTCGGATGCAGCGGGAGAAGAGTCTCGTTTTAAGAATCCGTTTTTACCAAATACAAGGTCAGAGATGGCTTTGCCGCTTGTGTTTAAATCTCGTGCAGTGGGCGCAGTGAGTGTACAAAGTGATCAGCTTAATGCTTTCACCGAGGAAGATGTTACGTCGTTACAAACCATGGCAGATCAGATCGCAATTGCGATCAACAATGCGCAGTCCATGCATAAACTGGAAGATGCCAGCGCGGAATTATTGCGTACAAAAACATTTGAAGCTATCGCCACAGCCACAGGCGAAGCGATCCATTGGGTGGGGAATAAGGCTGCGCCGATCCCCGGTAGCGTTAAACGTGTACGTGAAGATATAGTTTATTTACTTGCATTGATTGGGCAGATAAATCCCTCACAGTTGAAAAATGAATCTTTAAGCGCAGCAGTTCAAACGGTCAGGGAAGAAGCGGAAGCGAAAGGTATTGACCTGAAACAGGTGCTCGCTGAGATGTCTGCGATGAAGCCGAATCGTTTGCAGGCGTTGGTCAGCGTCGAATCTCTCATGGAAGATCTAGAAATTGCCGAGACAAGCGCAGAAACAATTTTAAGTATCAAAGAAGGTTTGATCGGCCCTGCACGTCAGCGTAACGATGAAGTTGTTTCTTTAGCTGAAATGATCACAAATACTGTGCTGAACATGGGCTTGCCTGATGGAGTGGTTGAAATGGAATGGGCAGCTAATATGCCCAAGGCACTTGTGGATGCACGGCAGGTGGAGCAGGTGTTTAATAATTTGATCAAGAATGCATGGGAAGCCATGCCGCAATCATCTGACGCGAAAATTTATGTAAAAGGCCGCCGCGCCGATGACTCGAAATTTGTTTTGGTGACAGTAAAAGATAACGGGCCTGGAATACCGAAAGAGATCCAGGAAAAAATTTGGGTCTCATTCTTTACCACCAAAGGTGGAAGCGGCGGCACCGGGCTTGGACTTTCTTCAGTTATGCAAATTGTGAATCAGCACGGTGGAAGTATTTCACTTGAAAGTGAAGTTGGCAAAGGCGCGCTCTTTTCAGTGCGGTTGCCTGTTGAGAAAGAATAGTTATGAGTAATGTCGTTGCGAGGGCGCTCTTGTACTATGCCCGAAGCAATCCCCTGTTAAGAGG
The DNA here is from genome assembly GCA_014379595.1 of Anaerolineales bacterium. Lineage (GTDB taxonomy): Bacteria > Chloroflexota > Anaerolineae > Anaerolineales > Villigracilaceae > Villigracilis. The sequence goes on along the minus strand of JACMLM010000016.1, from coordinate 557 downwards.
AGATTGCTTCGTCGGAAAAAGCAAATGCCCTCCTCGCAACGACATAAAAATTTTGGAGGATAAATGACAACAGTTTTATTAGTGGACGACGAAAAGTTGATCCAACGCAGTCTTGAAAAAACACTCTTGCGTGCAGGCTTTGATGTGGTCACCGCGTCAGATTGCAAAAGCGGCAATGAGTTGTTTTTGCAGAATACTGGCACGATCAATATTGCAGTGCTGGATTTGAACATGCCCGGATTTGACGGTATACCGAAATCTGGTGCTGGGCTTGACTTATTAGATGAATTGAAAAAACAAAAGGCCGACCTGCCAGTTGTGATCCTGACAGCTTATGATGAAGTAAGCAGGGCAAAGGATGCAGTGTCACGCGGCGCGAGCGCATTCTTTGTAAAAGGACGCGAGCAAGGCCTGGTCGAATTGATCCAAAAGATATTGAATGAGAAATAAGAGGTAACCATGACAAACGATATTCAACGCCATGCAAAATTATTGAAGGCCGCAGCACATGCTGCCAAGAACATCACCACCATTCTTGATCCATATGAATTGCTCCA
>JACMLM010000071.1 GCA_014379595.1 Anaerolineales bacterium | reverse complement strand
GCGGGGATGCGCCATGTCATTTGCCAATAGATATCCCGTTGCTTTTCCCAGTCACGGCGGAAAATATTGGCATTGAAGAATTGCTGTCCGATGCCGAGGGCGATGACCAGAGCGAAGACATAATTCCTGATGCGGTTGTCTTTAAATAGAAGTTCGATGATTCCAAGCAGGAAAAGACTCGCGCCGATCATCATAGAGACCATGAATCTATCGAATGAGGATTGCAGTGTGAGGGGAAGCCCTGCGGCTAAGGATGGCAATCTTCCTAGCAATATTCCTATAATGCCAATGATAATAAGAGAAATGGGAAAAGTTTTTTCTTTATCGTTTTCTGGTTGCGAAGTGTTTTTTAGATAAAAGGCGAGCAATGCAAACGAAAGCAGAATCAGGCTCAGGGTTAAGAGAGAAGCGGGCGCAGGCAGCGACTTAAATGTCAGGACTAGGACTTGTATCCATATATAGAATCCTGCTTTCCACAGAGCATCCAGTACTGCTCGAATAAAGGTTAATGTTGTAAGTGATTGAGCGGCGGTGACTTCGTAGGAATTGTATGGACCAAATTTATAATAATAGATAAGCCATGCCGCGTTGAGAATCCAAATGATGAGATAGGGCCACCAGGTTTTTAAAGTTTTTGTAAATCTCTCGATTAGATTTCCTTGAAAAAAGAAAAATAAAAAGAGGAACCGCAGACCTTCGAGGCCGAAGAAGTATTCTGTTGGAAAGATGCCGCAGATTTGAAGCAGCAATGCAAGGATGATATATGTAGTAGGTTTTTCAGATCTGAGTGCTTTAAAAGTAAAACCAAATGAAAGCAGATAAAAAATGAAAGGGATGAGTTCCTGGTTGATGTGAGTGAGCGCAACCCAATGCTGGCTGTAACCTGGAAAGATGAGAATGAATAACGATGCAATTAGAGCTGTACGCGGACGTTCAGGCCAGATCTGTTTGAAGGTCCACCACGCGGTAATGCCGATGATGCAGCGAATAACAAGCGCGAAGACCTGCCAGTAAAGCGGAACGGGCGGGACGAGACTTGTGGTGAAATAAAAAATGGGACCAAGGAATGGGCGAAACGGTGCAAAGGCTGGGACGAATTCGGATGGGCCGAGGAATTTTGCGATCCATGCAAAGGGCCAGTCATCCCAGTAAAAGCCTGTTTTTGGAAGGAGCAAGCCATAAGCGAGTATGGTTAATAGACTGAAGAGAATGGGAATAAATTTTTGAGATTGAAAGAAGCGGCGCATTGAATGAATTATAACCAATAAAAAACAGACGGTTTTAGCGTGTCAGAATCAACACATCTCACCTAAGTACATTTATAATGAACATAACAGTTCCCACACAATGGACCAACCACATCAACCCACGCCCAACATTCAACTGCCCAGGGAATATTTCCTTGCATCGTTTATATTGCCTGATATCAGTTTCTGGCAAAATGACCCGACCACGCCGCAGGAAATAAATTTTCAAAAAATGGCGCAGATGACACAAGGCGTCATCATTCGCGCTGGGCAAAATCTTTGGGAGGATGTCAAATTTAAAACATCCTGGCGGGGCGCAAGACAAGCCGGGTTGCTGCGAGGCTCCTATTGGTTTTACGACAGTCGAGCAAACCCAAAACGTCAGGCTGAGAAGTGGGCACAGGTGCTCGGAGATGACACCGGCGAGATGGAATTATGGTGTGATTTTGAGGAAAGATACAATGGACCATTTAAGGGCTGGAGACATTGGTTCGATTTTATGGAACGTTTAAAAGCCCTGCTTCCCAATAAAAAACTAGGCGTTTATACAGGTTATTTTTACTGGCTGGAATTTGCTCCGGGTGTCACTTATTTTTCTCAATATCCGTTATGGATCGCTGCCTACAACACGGCAGCACCGCGCATTCCGCCTATTTGGAATAACTGGACTTACTGGCAATTCACAGATAATGGTGATGGCACTTTGTTTGGCGTGGAAAGTTTAAACATTGACTTGAACTACTTCAATGGCAGTGAAGCGGAATTTCTTGCTCGTTACCCAAATGTACAGCAACCAGCCACCATCGTTGCAAAATTTGGAAATACGCTGGTGGAATATAGGAGAGTCTCATGACCCAATACAGCATGACCCCGATTAACAACGGAACTAGAATGCGTAATGATCACAATGTTCTTTCTAATGTTATCGCTTCATACAATCGTGGACAATTGGTGGTGGGAGATGAATTGTGGACGGCACCCGCTGATGGAACTGAGGTCAAAAAAGGGGATAAATGGCTGAGGGTTAAATCGGTGGATGGAGTTATTGTAGCAGAGCGTGGATGGATGGCTCTCATTCACAAAGGCGTTGCGGTTTCTAATAACTTTCAAGAGATTGAAGACCCCGATCCGCCGCCTACGCCCGTTTTCCCTGAGTCTTTTACGTTGACAGATCCCAGCGGCGCCAAGGCGGAATATGTGTTCGTGAGGATCATTGAGTAGTAAGAGTTTCGCCTTTGCCCTCTGTGAGGATGGTCTGGGAACAAAAATTTGTCGTTTTATGGTGAAAACCAATTATTCTTATTTATGAAAAGGAAAAGTGAATTATGCGAAAGAGAAATTGGCGATTTGTGTTTGCTGGCTTTTTGTTTCTGGCCCTTGCCATCGGATTTTTTTTCTTCATGACGATCATCGCGCCGAGTTCAACCAACCCTGTGGAATTCATGAAGATTGTTGGGCAGGCTTCCGGAGTCGTTGGCGGTATCAGTCTAGCCTTGATCATTATGGGGCTGATCGGTAAGAAGGCCTAGTTAAAACAAGAACGACTCTCCTGCTGTTCACCGATCCCAGCGGCGCAAAGGTGGAATGTGTTCGTGAGGATTATCGAGTGGTAATAGTGATGAATAAAGAAATGCCTTCTTGAAAGAAGGCATTTCTTTATTCATTTCTAAAATTATATTACCTGCTTACAGAAAAAATATTAATCGCCTGATGTTTACCTTTAAAAAGCACCGGACCCAGGTCTTCGGTTTTATAGGAATCGGACAATCCTTCTCGTGTGTAAAGATCTATCAGCAATGGGCGCAGAGCAACTTTCGTGTGCCCCTCGATCCGCGCAGCTAAATTGACCGTGTCCCCGATACAGGTGTAAGTGGCACGCGTTTGTGTGCCCGTATAGCCTGCAACCATTTCACCAGATGCGATGCCAATGCCAATATTGATTTGATTTTTATTTTTCTCGATCTGTTGTGCATTGAAAACTTCAAGCTGCTCAAGCATTTCAAGTGCCGCACATACTGCTTGCTCACGATGGTTTTCATGGAATATCGGCGCTCCAAATACAGCCATCAGACCATCGCCAACCATTTGATTAACGATCCCGCCATTGTTAGATACGGCCTCGATCATCAACGCGAAATATCCATTGAGCAGTTCAATAATGTCCGCTGGGCTTTGGCTTTCCGCAATCGTTGTGAACGAACGAATATCCGAGAACATCACAGTTCCTGTAATGTACTTGCCGCCCAGTGAAAAACCTGTCCGCAATAATTCTTCTGCTACTTCTTTGGTGGCGAAGGTTCTAAATAATTTGCGCTGTTCATCGCGCAGGCGTTTCTTTTCAAGGCTGGCATTCACGCGCGCGCGCAACAAGATTGGGTTAACTGGTTTGGTTAGATAATCTTCTGCGCCGAGTTCCACACATTTGACCACTGCATCCAATTCCTCCATGGCAGAGGTCATGATGATAGGAATTTGACGCAAATTCACATCGTTCAAACACGCCTCTAGCACCTGAAAACCATCCATCTCTGGCATTTCAATATCAAGCAACACAAGGTCAAATGATTGCGTGCGAATTTTTTCCAGCCCCTCTTTGCCATTCTCAGCAGTCTCCACGACATGCCCCTGTTGTTCAAGGCTGCGCGAGAGCACCATGCGATTAACTTTATTATCGTCAACGACAAGTAAGTGAGCGGGTACAACAGATGTGGTCATTAGGATTCCTATGCTGTTATTCCAGCAGTTCGCGAAGCGTGCTGGGAATCGGCAGTGCAACTGCCTCAAAACTAGGTTTTAATTTTTTATTTCAACGTTCTTAGCTGACTCTCAACCTGACGAAACGAATATTCCATAACCTCAAGCCTGTTTCCGATTTCGAGATTATTTTCGCGTGCCAGGCTTTCGAGTTCCTTTGCGAGCAGTGAGAGCTCCATTGCACCGAATGTAGCTGCATTCGATTTCATGGAATGAGCGGCTCGGCGAAAGGACTCTGCATTAGTAGTATCCAAGGCAGATTTCATTTGTGCAAGCAGATTTGGCGCATCATCGAGGAAGGCATCGATCAACTCTCCAATATAGTCAGCGCCCGTGGATTCTTTGAGACTGTTGAAGGTATTCATGTCAATTTGCGATGTGGGCATGATGATGTATCTCCATTTTTATTTTTGGTTTACTTTTAATAATGATTCTACCAACTCATTCACACGAATAGGTTTGGTAATGTAATCATCCATGCCCGCCGCGATGCACATTTCACGGTCACCCTGCATGGCGTTGGCGGTCAGACCAATGATTCGTGGCTGCTTAAATTGCGTTGACTGGCGAATGAGTCGTGTAGCTTCGAGTCCGTCCATGTCGGGCATTTGCACATCCATGAGTACAACATCATAAGGCTGACGTTCAAGTGATTCAATCGTTTCAATACCATTGGATGCTACGTCTGCACGATAACCCATTTGTTCAAGTAAACGCAAGGCCAATTTTTGATTGACGATATTATCTTCTGCAAGAAGAATAGTCAGTGGGTGACGGGATGCCATTTCAGGATCAAGCCCGGATGGGGCGGGAGCGGCTGGGGCTGAGATTCTGTCTTGGTCGAAGATAGCCATTAGGGCGTCGAAAAGAAGCGATTGTTTCAGAGGCTTCGCAAGAAACGAATTGAATAGTCCGCGTTCCAACCCTATTTCACGCTGGCCAAGTGATGAAAATAAAATAATTGGAATACGTGGCTCATGTTTTCGGATTTCACGCGCAAGCATCGCTCCGTCCATATCAGGCATGAACATATCTAAAACGATCAAGTCGAATTTTTCACCGCGTTCAAATTTGGCTAGCGCCTCGCGTGGGTGAGGAGTATCTTGCACAAACATATCCCACTTTTCGGTTTGAAGTTTTAAAATGCGACGATTGGTATCGTTGTCATCCACGATTAAAATACGTTTGCCTTTCAAATGTGCCTGCGATTCGGCTGTTGGGAGAGCGGGTTCAAGAGTTGCAGATTCGCCCGCGATCGTAAAATGGAATGCAGAACCTTTGCCTGGAATGCCTTCACTCTCCGCCCAGATCTCGCCACCCATCAGATGAACGAGGCTCTTACTGATTGCAAGACCCAAGCCTGTGCCCCCATATTTGCGCGTGGTGGATGCATCCACCTGCGAAAATGATTCAAAGAGGCGATTCATGCGGTCTTTGGGAATGCCAATGCCAGTATCACGTACTGTGAAGTGCAAATAATTTTTCAAACCAATCGCTTCTGATTCATGATCTTTGGAAACAGTGACCACTACTTCGCCGCTCTCTGTAAATTTAACCGAGTTGCTCAACAGATTCAGCAATATCTGACGAATGCGTGTCACATCTCCATGCAGGGCCTGTGGCACATCATCATCAATGAGACAGGCTAGGTCAAGGTGATGTTCGGCAGCTCGTGTGACGACAAGGTCTAGTGCGCTTTCAATACATTCGCGCAATATAAAAGGTTGATATTCCAATTCCATCTTGCCTGATTCGATCTTGCTGAAATCGAGGATGTCATTGATGATCGTGAGCAGTGTTTCGCCGCTGTTGCGGATGACTTCTGCAAAGTCACGTTGTTCATTGTTGAGATTTGTCCCCATCAATAAACCTGTCATGCCGATGATGCCGTTCATAGGTGTGCGGATCTCATGGCTCATGCTGGCGAGGAAAATGGATTTTGCCGCATTGGCAGATTCAGCATCCTGTGTAGCACGGGCAAGTTCCTCAGTGCGCTCCTCCACTTTTTGTTCAAGGGTGTGGCTGTATTCTTCAAGCATACGTTCAGAGCGTTTGCGGTCTGTGATGTCGCGCAGAATGCCTTGATACGCAACGATCTGGCCGTTGTCATCGCGGCGTACAGTAGCTGTGAGTAAGCATTCTCTTAGCGAGCCATCCTTGCGACGCAGGTTGACTTCATAATCGCGCACAGAGCCATTCTGTTCAATGATCTGTTGAAAGGCAGAAAAATTATTGGCTGTAACATTGATATCATCCAGTTCGATTTCCGAAATCTCATCAAGTGAATAACCAAATAGATCTAGTGTGGCTTGATTCAAATCTATCAATTTTCCATTTGGAGTGATAACAAAGATTGGGTCGCGCGAATCCTCGAACAACGTGCGATATCTTTTTTCATTACGTTCCAGGTCAGAGTATAAACGCGCATTCTCGATCGAGATGGCAGCTTGCGAGGAAAGGAAACGCAGAATTTCCAAACGCGCAGGTGTAAACGTATTGGTAGTAAGGTTATTCTCAAGATATAAAATACCCGCGAGTTTTCCCTGATTGAGCAACGGCAAACATAATACCGAGCGCGGCTGCTTTTCAAGAATATATGGATCGCGTGTGAATTGTCCATCCTGCGTGGCGTTGTTCAGCACGATCGTTTCCTGTGTACGCATCACATAATTGAAGATGGATAGTGGCAAACTCTGCAAGCTGACCTGTGCCTCAAGCATGATCTGCACCTGGTCAGCTGTACCTTGCGCTTCCACCACCCACGCCCCAGCCTGCTCACGCAATAACCAGCCTTTCTCAGCCCCGGCATTTTCGATCACGATCTCAAGCAAAGATGCAAGCAATTTGTTCAACACAATCTCACTTGAAAGCGCTTGTGATGCTTTCAGAACACTAGCAAAATCCACAGGTTTGATACGGTCGGTATTGCTGGTGCTTTTGGAAGTACTGCTGGATGTAGTTGACCGGGATGACTTCTCCTGCACTAAAAGCAGGGGATAGGTTTCTTCAAGATCTCTAACCTTTGCCACAGCGCCCCATTGCTGATAAGCATAAACAGCATTACGTAGATAATGCTGCGCAAGTTGCTCCTGTGCACGTTCTAGGTAGAATTTTCCCGCAAGTTCATAGGCGAGGGCTTCGATCTGCATGAAGTGATTTTCATGTGCCAGTTTTGCGGCTTCATCATAATATTCACGCGCCTTGCCATGTTCTCCCTGAATGCGTGCCAACTCTGCATTGATAAGTGTAATTTTGTGGTTGGTGTTACCTAGCGAGAATTTCATCCATTTCATCAATTTCTTTTGATTGACTTGAATGAGTTTTAGTTTGGATTTGCGTTCTTCCTCGGAATACATATTCCACAGTGCAATATGAATCAGCGATTCATAGAATGGATGCATCACAGATGCATAAGCACCAATACCTCCATTCAAGTAAGGCTTGGTCTTCTCGGCATACTCCAATGCAGTCTTAGGATCACCAAATAGATAATTCAAGATCATGGGGTGCAAAAAGACATTCAAGAGAATACTTCGTTCATCAGCGGCAAGATGCCGTGGGGCCATTTTGTCTGCATCATATGCAGGACCTTTAAGGAAGCGCGTATCGTTGCCTTTGCCTAGAAGATTCAATACACATTGATAATAGAGGTTGTAATAATTAATAATGGATTCTTGTTTCAGATTATTAATGATGACAGCGTTCTTTGCCATCTCACGTTCCAGTTCGTTGAGTTCACGGCCAGCTGCATAAGAATGATAGGCATGGATCAATAAACCATTGCTTGCTTGATTGAAATCACCGATCTCTAATGCGGAATGATGCGCTTCTATGAGTGTGGGAAGTGTGTTGCGTAATGGTTCTGTCCAGTGTTGGAGTACAGTACCATATAAAACGTATGAACCAGCCTTGGCTTGCGGCGTTTTGAATTTTTCAACAAGGCGGAGGGCGAGCTTGCCGAATCTGCCCCCTGCAGCGATATTGCCAAGCGCTCCGCTCATAATAAAACCATAGCCTATATATCCAAATGGTGACATGGATGTAGTGCCGCGCTCAAGGGTAATGTTGACCATATCCAGAATAACCAGCGGCGCGAGTTCAGGGGCGTTGGTATAAATTACAGTGAACATACTGCGAATGATACGTACAGTGGCAATGACCTCTGGATTATTTGTAATGGGAATATTAAGCAGGTCTTCTTCAGATTTGCCGATCAGTTTTATTCTGGTTTTGATCAATGCGCTTAAAACGTGAGGGATGCCAGCTTTGGCAGGATATTTCAACCCAAGCAGGTTGAGAGCTTTGAGTCCCATCTTTAAACTTTCAACGCGATTATCTCTGGATAAATTTGCATGGAGTTTTACTTCATAGAGGCGCGCCTCGTCATACCGAGAGCGAGCATTCTGTATGATGGTTTCTCCAAGGTGATCCATCTCCTCTACATGATTTGTGAGATAAGAGGCTGTGGCACCTTGAAGGTGCAGATTTAATGCAAGTTGATAATGATCACGCCATATATCTACGCCCTGCTCTTCCATCTCTTTTAGGAGCGAGAGACCTATCTGCGTGTACTTGTAGGAGGCGTCATGCGCGGCGGAGAAAAATGCTCTTCGTCCAGCCAGCAGGTTCAAGTCTGCGAGTTCGAGGCGTTGCTCATTGGTGCGGACCTGGCTCAAGCCAGGATTCAATTGATTAAGCAGCTCAAAACTTTTCGCTTCGCGTTCATCCAAAGGAATTTCTTTTAACATGCGCTGGCCGATTTGCCAGTGGATCATTTCGCGTTCGGATTCGGAAAGAAGACTATAAAGCGCTTGTTGGATATTTGCATGCGCAAAGGAATATTCAAGCGCGAGATCGGCAAGCGACTCGGGCATGGTTTGTTGCGCGAGTACATAATTTGCAGAAAGCGGAAAGATAAGTCCAGCCGTAAGCGCAGGCCACAGCATGGCTGCAATTTCATGTTCGGTTTCATTAGCAATTGCGGCGAGAGCAGTGAGATCAAATTTATACCCGATACATGCCGCGAGTTTTAGTGTGTGTTGAGTTTCTTCAGGAAGTTGTTTTGCTTTTGCAGACATTAAGTCTGCAATATTGTCTGTAGATGGGCGGGTTTGTATTTGAACAATATCCCACGACCATCCGCCGTGTTCTCTATCAAAGTGAACAAGGTTTTCTTGGTAAAGCGCTTTGAGAAACTCGTTGACAAAGAATGGGTTGCCGCCTGTTTTTGTGATGATCGATTCAGCAAGCGGCTTTGATTCATCCACTGAGCAATGCAAAGTTTCTGCAAGCAAAGTCTGTACATGATTCAATATTAAAGACGTAAGCTCTATAAAATGGACTGTATCACCAGCTTTAATGTATTCGTTCAGTGCCAGTGTGAGAGGATGATTTTCATTTATTTCATTTTCACGATAGCTGCCAATGAACATCATGTGATGTGCATCACTGCGTGTGAAATAATTTTGTAAAAAGGCAAGTGAGGCAGAGTCTGCCCATTGCAAATCATCGATGAACATCAGGAGTGGATGTTCAGCCTGTGCAAAGACTTGAATGAAATTTTGTAGTGATGTGTTAAAGCGATTTTGAGTTTCAGCAGGGGAGAGAGGTTGCAGTGCAGACCGCGAACCGAAAATGAATTCAGCTTCGGGCAGCATGTCTATGATGACTTGCCCATTTGCGCCGAGCGCCACAGATAATTTTGCACGCCAGGCTTTTAATTTTTCTTCGCTCTCAGTGAGCAGTTGCTGTAGAAGTGAGCTGAGCGATTCGATCAGCGCGGAATATGGCACATTTTGATTGAGTTGGTCAAACCTGCCGCTAATGAAATATCCATTTTGCTGGGTGACATAAGCCTGGATCTCGTTTGCAAGAGCGGTTTTTCCACTGCCTGTATAGCCTTTGATAATAAATACTTCCAGTTTGCCTTTCTTTACATGATCAAAAGCAGAACGCATTTGTTCAACTTCTTTTTCGCGCCCAAATAATTTTTGCGAGATCTGAAAATTATCTGAGATATCGTTATTGCCTAGCGTAAACTGCTTCCTGTTACTTCCTTCGCGCCATATCTTCTGGCACTCAAGCAGATCAGACTTTAATCCGAACGCGGATTGATAGCGGTCTTCCGCATTCTTTGCCATTAATTTCAAGATCACGTCTGAAAGCGCAAGGGGTACGCGCTCGTTTAATACATGTGGCGGGCGCGCTTGTTTTGCCAGATGGCTGTGCATTAATGCCAGCGGTTCTTTTTCTTCAAACGGTAATTTGCTCGTGAGCAATTGATAAAAGGTAACGCCAAGCGAGTAGAAGTCAGTGCGATAATCTACAGCACGATTCATGCGCCCAGTTTGTTCGGGGGACACATAGGCCAATGTACCTTCCATGCCTGTGGGATTAAGAGGGCTTACATTCTCGCGCGGCAGAAAAGAGGACAAACCAAAGTCAATGAGTTTGGTTTGTCCTGTTGTTTGGTTGATAACGATATTCGATGGATTAATATCTTTATGGATTATCTGACGCGCGTGTACCTGCCCAAGTGCATCCGCGATTTGCAGGGCAAGGTTGAAGAAGTCTGCTATTTGCCAAGGGAGTTCATGCGCATGTTCCAAATCTGTTGCGCCGAAATCCTCGAGTACGATCATCCATTTGTTGTGTAGGTTCTCAATTCCGTATGCGGCGATCACACCACGAATCTCTCCGCCTGCCTGTGCATTTGTATTAAGTGACGATGTGATCTCATACTCACGTTTGAATCGAGCTAAACGTTCAGGCGATGGAAATGCCTCGTACAGCGTTTTCAAAATGACAGGTTTCCCATCAGACAATCGAATAGCACGCTGCACGAGCGTGTTGCCGCTTTCATGCAGTTTATCTTTTATCTCATAGCCTGTTATTTCAGACATGGATCACCTTATTGTGACACTTCACTCTTAACGGATAATTGATTCTGTATGAACATGTCGCTGCGAGGCGCTCTTTTTCTTAGCCGAAGCAGTCTCCTCATACATGGGGTTGCTTCGTCGGGAAGAGCAAGAGCCCTTCTCGCAACGACATATTGTTACTTTATCTTGTCACCTGCGGACTCTTCCATAACTTGTCACCTTGCATAGCCCACTTAATTAATTGATATAGGGCATAGCATTCCCAAATGAAAGGTGGATAGCCGCCGAAACCGATTAACGGCATTTGGCCATACTTGAGATGGAAACACAATCTTTGCCAGAACTCGGTGACAAAATATTGCCACGATGCGCCGCCAAGTAAAATGGCCTGCTCATTCCAGGTTTCCCACAGAACGCCGCAGAATAATCCAGCCGCCAGTATCTGCCAAAGAAAGCTTGATTTTCCCTCCTCCAGTTCACGATAAATGGAAGGTGCACCTAGGCGGTAATTGATAGGTTCGATCAGGAAGATGAGTCCAAGCCACACAAACGGGATCAGGTTTGGTGCGAATTCATAAGAGGTCATCGGCGGAATGAAGGTAAACCCCAGGCCGATCACAAACGAGAGTGCAAGTAAAAATGGTGTGAATTTGATATTAATGTTATGCGCGCGCTGAAAGAATTTATAAGTACCAAAGAGGTCGGTCGTACGAAGCAGAGCAGGGATGATGGTGGCAAATGCCCAGAAATATAAAAATTCCTTGATCATCAAATTATCGGGCAGACCGATATAATCCCAATTCCTAAGTTTGAGGTTGAATACTTCAAACATGACCCAGATCAAAATGGAAAGCAATGCGAGCATGGGCCATTCGCGTTTTTGATCTTTGAAATAAGATATACCGCCGCGTGCCCATATCCAGCCATCTAATAATAAAATGTAGCCTGTCCACATGATGGCGGTGAACGCATACTCTACAGGGTGGTTGCGAAGATACAAAAGAATCTCACTGGCAATAAGTATCCCCAATCCCATCCAGCCGAACCAGGGCATTTGCCGCTTTGGTATAGGAGGGATAACAATTTCTTTTTCAGATTTCTTCTCTGCTTTTGATTTGGGCGATTTCTTTTTTGCAGCCATGTTCATTCTCCACTATCAAGATTTTTAATAAATCATATTTAGGTTGCTCTCGCGCCGTCCTCGGCGCCGAGGACGGCGCGAGAGCATAATAATGTATTTAAGTAACTTGCGTTTTTAACAATGCACCAACTAATTCATCCACATGGATAGGTTTGGCAATGTAATCATCCATGCCTGCGGCGATGCATTGTTCACGATCTCCTTGCATGGCATTGGCGGTCATGGCAATGATGCGCGGTTGCCTCACTTGAGTTAGTTTACGGATATCGCGCGTAGCTTCCAAGCCATCCATTTCTGGCATTTGCACATCCATTAGGATCACGTCATAGCTTTGACGTTCCACAGATTCAATGGCTTCGAGTCCATTGGACGCGATATCTGCTCGATATCCCATTTGTTGAAGAAATCGCAAGGCAAGCTTTTGATTGACGGCGTTATCTTCAGCCAGCAGAATTTTCAAGGGATGTCTCGCCGCCATTTCAGGATCAAGTTTCATGCGCTCTGTTACGGGTTTCTCTTCCTGTACTTTTGCATTAACGAAGAGGCTGACAAGCGTATCGAATAATTGGGATTGTTTGATGGGCTTGGTTAGGTAAGCTGAGAAGAGATTCATGTCATCTCCCGCTTCACGCCGACCAAGAGAACTGAATAGCACCAGTGGAATTTTTCCATCGCTTTGGCGAATTTGCTTTGCTAGTTCGAGTCCATCCATGTCTGGCATGTGCATATCGAGAATGGCAACATCGAAAACTTCTCCGCTTTGTATCCATTTGACGGCTTCAGCAGGTGATTCAGTATCGCGTGGCATCATGCCCCATTTATTGGTTTGCATATTAAGGATATATCTATTTGTAGAATTGTCATCTACGATGAGTACACGTTTGCCTTGTAGTTCAGGTTGTGTTCCTATAAATGCGCGTTGTTTGGTAATAGGAAGCTCTGTAATAGGAACATTGATATTAAAAATAAAGGTTGAGCCTTTGCCTATGCCTTCACTTTCAGCGCGCATATCTCCACCCATTAATTCACTTAGGCGTTTGCTGATAGCAAGCCCTAAGCCTGTGCCGCCGTATTTACGCGTGGTGGATGAATCAGCTTGTGAGAAAGATTGGAAGAGTCTGCTCATGCCTTCATCTGAAAGGCCAATGCCTGTATCGCGGATGGAGAAGGTAAGCTCAGTATGATTATTTGTGGTTGGTTTTGAAAAAACAGTGAGAACCACTTCACCTTTTTCAGTGAACTTAACGGCGTTACTCAATAAGTTAAGAATGATCTGACGCAGACGGGTCACATCACTTTTGATCGCGGCGGGAACATCACCTTCGAAAATGTAGGCGGTGTCGATTCCTTTTTCGGAGGCACGCGCAGTGACCAGGTCCAGTGCTGACTCGACGCACTCGCGTAAATCAAAGGGCTGAGACTCGATATCCATTCTGCCCGCTTCGATCTTACTAAAGTCAAGGATGTCGTTGATGATGGTCAGAAGTGAATCGCCCGAGTTACGAATAGTGTCTGCATAATCGCGTTGTTCATTATTAAGATTTGTATCAAGCAATAAACCGCTCATGCCGATGACCGCGTTCATGGGGGTGCGGATTTCATGACTCATCGTGGCTAGGAATGAACTCTTGGCTTCATTGGCTTGTTCAGCTGCGGCGCGAGCAGATTGGGCTTCATCGAACAAGTGTGAATTTTCAATTGCAATTGCTGCCTGACGACCCAACCCAACAAGAAAATCCAAATCTATAGGAGAGAATGTACCAGCTGTCCGATCTTTGTAAACGGATATCACGCCAATGGTGCGGTTGCTAGCGATCAGCGGAGCAATCATCATTGTTTCTGGAGTCTCTTCCTGATCGGGTGTGCCTGTAACATGCACGCCACGTGGGTCAAGTTCTACATTATCGATTACTTCAGCAAGGCCAGATTGTGCAATACTGCCCGTGATGCCTTCACCAATCACAAGCGGATCGGACAAGTTTTCTTCCGCGTATAAGCCAAGCGCAAGCACTGCTCTCAATGTATATCCATCGGAATCGACCAGCCGCAAAATAGTATCGCGTGCATTAAACAGCTTATGTACATTTTCAACGACACTTTTAGCCACAGTTTGCATGTCAAGCGTGGCCGAAAGCTCACGCCCTACATTGGCGATGGTTGCCATTTGACTGGCGTTACGCTGCGTTTCAGCATGTAAACGCGCAGTATGAATAGCTGCGCCCGCATTTGCTGCGATGGTCGTCAGCAAGCGGAGGGAGTCATCACCAAATATTCCTTCCTTTGTAGTACTTTGCACACTGATCGCACCGATGGTCTCTTTACCTGACTTGATGGGTACACCCACATAAGACAAAGCCTCCCTTCCAACCCGCGTAACACCGATCTCACGGCTGCGCTCATTAATATCCTTGTTAATTAGCAACGCTTCACCTGATTGAATGATTTTGCTGGTTAGCCCTTCGCCAAGTTTAAGAGGGAGAAGTTCTTGCCCAACCTGATAGGGAAAGCGGATGAGATTTGTTTGCGGGTCAAGCAATGCTACATAGGCAATATCTGCGTTGAATATGTCTCGCGTCTGACTCCCGATCAGCTGGATCATTGCTTCGAGTTCAGTTTCCGCCACGAGAGCCTGACTCACGGTGCTGATGGCGGAGAGTTCATGGGCGCGTTGTTGTTCGGCGTTAAACAACCGCGCGTTCTCGAGCGCGATCCCCATACTGCCTCCCAATGTTTGTAACAACCGCACATCTGATTCAGTGAAGGCATTCTCGCGATCTATATTTTGCAAACTGAAATACCCATTGACTTGAGTGCCAGTCCCAAATGGAACATAGATCAAAGACTTGGGTACCTGCGTTCCTTCAATTGTTTTCAAGCCATACCGTTTTGATTCTTCAATACTATTTTCGTTGATTACTACAGGCTGGCGGGTGGCGATAAGATGTTTGTTCATAGGGCTGAATGAAAGCAACTCATCGTCAAATAGGCGTTCTCCATTTTCAAAAGCGTAATCCAAACGTGAGACCTGCTTCTCATGGTCGAATGAACTGATTACAGTTGTCTGTGACTCGAACATATCGCGGATCTTGTCGCCAACCAGATCAAAGATCGCTTGCATATCCAGTTTTGATGCCAGCCCTTCCTGCACGCTGTTGATAATAGCAAGCTCCGCCGCGCGTTGTTCGGTTTCTTTCAACAGACGCTGGGTCTCATCGAAGAGCCGTGCATTTTCGATGGCAATGCCCATATTGGATGAGAGTGTTTGCAGAAGGCGCAGGTTGTTTTCATCAAAGGCATTGGGTTTCATACTTTGAACATCCACCACACCCAATACTTTTTCTCCAACCATAATGGGCACGCCCATATAAGATTGCGGGTCTTCTTCATCATCCGCCGCAGTAATATAAGCTTGTGCGCCGTTATCGTTAATTTCCCTTGCTGTATTCAGTAATAGCGGCTGATGGGTAGTGATGATCTTGGATGTCAATCCACCTTCGCTTAATTCCCAGGGCGGCTCATTTTCAAAATATTGACCGTAATAGCTATAAGTTAGATTAACCATTTTTGATATTGGATCAAACATCAGAATATCGACAATATCTGCATTAAAGATCTCGCGTACTTTATCACCTACATTGTAGGTCACCGTTTTCATATCCAATGTTTTGGCCATCGCTTCGCCGACGGCGTTAAGGATGGAAAGTTCCGCGGCGCGATCTTCAGTGACTTTGAGCAAACGTTGGGTCTCATCGAAGAGACGCGCGTTCTCGAGCGCCACGCTCATGCTGTTGGCGAGCGTTTGTAGCAGGCGCACATCGGATTCGTCAAATGTCTTTTCGCCGTCCATATCCATGATCGAAACATAGAGATAAAAACCATCTCCTTCATTTCTAATCACAGGGGTATCCATAACGGATAGGGGCATTTCGCCTTGTGGAATTACATAGTCTTTGAATTGCGCCGCAAATTGCGGAAAGTCTTTGTTCCGCACAAAGGTTTTATTCAACCCAAGAATATATTCATACATGGAGTTGAGCGGCTCAGTGATCCGTTCGAGCTTTTGCCCTTTTTCAAAAGCATACTCTGTCGTTTCCATCCGTGTTTTTAAATTTCCAGAATATATGATGATGGCTTGCGCACTGAATATCTCGCGCAGTTTTTCACCGACCGCATCGTAAATGCCTTGAATATCCAATTCGGCGGCGAGCGCTTGCTGCACGGCGTTGATGATGGCAAACTCGGCGTTGCGCTGTTGGGTTTCATCGAAGAGACGCGCGTTCTCGAGCGCCACACTCATACTGTTAGCGAGGGTCTGTAACAGGCGCATATCTGATTCGCTGAAGGCGTTCTCCCGGTCAACATTCTGAAGAGAAATTCCGCCTCGAGCTTCTTCCCCGATAATGATTGGCACATCCAGACGTGACTTACTGGATTGTTCCTGTCCGACAAGCACGCTCTCACCGCCTGTTAATTCCATGGTGCGTTCTCTTATATCGGAGTTGATCATGATGGAACGTTTTTCACTAATGACATAATCCATTACACCCGTGCCATCCAGGAGAAGTGGCTCTGATGTAAGCCTCATGCCCTTTTCAGTCAGATAGGGATAGCTCATCATATTAGAGCTTTTATCATATGTAACGATCATTACCTTTTGCGCATCAAAGATCTCGCGGATTTTGTCGCCGACCGCATCGTAGATACCCTGCATATCGAGTTTCGCGGCTAATGCAGCCTGTACGCTGTTGATGATGGCGAGTTCAGCATTACGTTCTTCCGTGATTTTTAAGAGACGTTGAGTTTCATCAAAGAGACGCGCATTTTCCAAGGCAGTTCCCAGCGATGCGGCGATAGTAGTTAGCAAACGTAGTTCCGATTCACCATAAGCGTTCTCATGTTCGTAATTTTCAAGATGAATTGTCCCAAGCAAGCGATCACTGCTAATAATAGGAACAGATACCATGGATTTTCTTTGATCAGTGCCAGCGAGAGTTTTACCTGGGGGATAGTCTGCTATGGTGTTCCAAATAACGGATTGGCGTGTTTTCAATATGGCTTCAAATGTTGAACCTCTTGTCGGCGCCATTGGTTCAATTGTCAGCCTTTCCCCATGTTCGAATTCATACAGGTAATGCATCAGATTGTTTTTTTCATCGTACCAGCGAATGCCAAGATCGCCTGTATGAAGCACTTTCCGCAACTTATCGCCAACCAAATCTACTATGGCTTGAAAATCCAACTCGGCCGCGAGTCCCTGCTGAATGGAGTTGATAATTTGTAATTCGGCCACGCGTTCCTGTTCGGCTTTAAACGATTGCGCGTTTTGCAAAGCCATACTCATGCTGTTGGTAAGCGTTTCGAGTAAACGTACATCCGATTCGGGGACGATGTGTGTGCTTTCGTACGATTGTAAAGATACAACACCCAATACATTTTCACCTGCAATGATTGGAACGAACACCATCGATTCGGGATTCTCGTCACCCGCCATGGTATACGAATTGACTTCTGCGCTGCGCCGCTCAATATCTTCATTAATAATTATCGTTTGCCGCTTGAGTATCGCTTCACCTGAGAATCCGCCGATTTCTTTTTCAGGCAAAGTGATATTTTTTTCACCACGTATGCTCCCATACGGAAAGGAAGTACTGTTTCTTTCTGGATGGTGCAAGGCAATATAGAGAATATCAGGCTTGAAGATTTCACAAAGCTTGTCACCAACAAGGTCATAAATGCCTTGTATGTCCAACTTGGAAGCGAGTCCCTCCTGCACACTGTTGATCACAGCCAGCTCAGCGACACGTTCCTGCTCGGCTTCAAAGAGGCGTTGGGTCTCATCAAAGAGACGGGCATTTTCGAGCGCCACGCTCATTGAGTTTGCGAGAGTCTCGAGCAGACGTATATCGGAATCCGTAAAGGCATTCTCGTGATCCAAGTTTTGCAATGAAATTCCGCCACGCAAATCACTGCCAACGAATAGCGGTACAGCCAAATAAGATTTTGCCTCGCCCATGGAATTAAGTGGATTCCCTAACTCGACCCAGCGATGCGCAAAATCATCATTAATAACCAATGGCTGGCGTGTACGCAGCCAGTATTCCTCAACGGGGTCAGGACTTGAAATTGATGGGAGGTTAAAACTTTGACCATTTTCAACCGCGTATGGGAAGTGAACAAGTTGTTTCTGGATTTCGCGGATGCCGAGGACAACCACTTGCGCGTCGAATATGTCACGGATCTTATCTCCAACCATTTCATAGATGGCTTGCATTTCCAGCTTGGAAGCAAGCCCTTCCTGCACGCTGTTGATGATGGCGAGTTCAGCAACGCGTTCCTGCTCTGCTTCAAAGAGACGCGCGTTCTCGATGGCAACTCCCATGTTGGAGGCGAGCGTTTGCAAGAGACGCACATGACTCTCGTTGTAGACGTTTTTCTGATAGCTCTGGATGGATACCGCGCCCAGAACCTTTTCTCCCATAATAATTGGCACCATCAAGAGAGACTCGGTTCGGTCAACTTCACCCACCAATTCAGGAAGATAGATGCCGCCAAGTTCCATTTGTTCTTGGAGCGTACCTAAAGCCAAGGGTCGGCGCGATGTTATCACCTGGCTTGTCAATCCTTCGCCCAATGGGAAGACAAATGTATCTTCCACTTCTCGCTTCGTGCCGCGGTAATAAGAGTAGGGAGTATGAATTAGATTGGTCTGTTGATCCAACAACAAGATCTCGGTCACCTCAACGTTGAATATCTCCCGTAATTTGTCGCCCACGATCCGTGTCACTGTCTTAACATCCAGCGTCTTCGCCATCGCTTCGCCCACACTGTTTAGGATGGCAAGTTCGTCTGTGCGCTGCTTTAATTCTTGTTGTAAATAGTTAACATCATTTAAATCTATTGGGATATTTGGTTTAGCCTTTTGACGATTCTTCTTCACCCCTGTCACTTCTTTTTTGATACTTCGACTCGGCTCAGTATAAACTTTAGGTTTGGCTGTTTTTTTCTTTATAGTTTTGCTTGCGCTTGAGACTTTCTTTGCCATACCCGTCATTCTCCTCAATCGAACTAATTTTCAAAAGAGTTTACTTTTCAGGATAGCTTAAGTCAATAGAATAGCGTTACTACATGGTCATTGCTTTTAAATTTTCAACTGGCGTTTGGATGATCAAGTCACAGCCCGGCCAGATGGCATCTACACCCGCCTCTTTGGCCCTGATAACTGATTCGCGTACTTGAGCATCATCTCCCTTTGATATTGTTCCCACAGGATCAAGATTCCCAAACAGCAACGCATCTTTTAACGCAGCACGCGCCGTGACTAAATCAACTGTCTGGTCAATGGAAATTGCATCTGCCCCCGTTTGACCTAACAAATGCAAACTATTCGTCACATTTCCACATACGGATAAGACAATTGGCTTTTTATTTATATTGCTCAAGGCGGCGTCCCCGCCGCCGAGGACGGCGGCTTGAGCAGAATTTTTTGAAGATAATTTTTCAATCAATAATTTCTCAGCAGGCAAAACAAACTGCTCATACTTTGCTGGACCAATAAACCCAGGCGACCCGCCCATGTCGTGAATTGTAATAAAATCCGCGCCTGATTTTTTATATTCATTCCCAATATCAGCCAAAAAAGAAGAAAGATGAAAGAGAGCATCCATCACGGCTTGCGGTTCTTTCTTCATTTCAATAAATAAATTCTTTGGGTTGCACAAATACAAAAGTAAAGTATATGGGCCAGGAATCATTCCTGAAATCACAACCTGTTTTCCAATATCCTCTTTCACCAACTCAATAGCTTCACAAATCAAACTTAACCTACCCTTCTCAAAAATCTCTGTGAACTCTGTGGCAATATCTTTTGTGCTTTCAAATAAAGCCCTCTTTACCTGCGGAAACATAAACTCCCCGCCCTCAAAATAATTTAATTCAGCACCCAACATCTCAGCAGGGGAGCATAAATCCAACGGTAATGTCGCGGATGGCATTCCTGTCAACTTAAATGTACTTGCCGCTGCTTTCGCCATCTTTTTTGCATCTTTATGAATTTCGTGAAGAAGCAGCCCTTCTTGTTTTAATCCCTCTTCTATAATATGAATCAACCCGCTAAATGTAGGTTGTTCATCAATCTTTTTACCAGAGAGTAAATCAAGAATTTTTTCGCGCATTATGTTATTAAGAATTAGGAGATTTTTCGTGTTTCTTGTAAATCATCCTGATAAACTTTTCTGCCTTACTGGCTTCAACGCCAAACGCAATTAGCCCAATAAAATACAATGCCCCTATGGACATTCCTAGTGAATCCAATTCACTAGTATTGAAATAACCATTGATAATAGAATCTTTAATAACCATCACTACCATTTCAAAAAACGGATAGAAAAAGATTGGGGAAAGTACAAGAATAATAGGATGTAATGTTACATAAATATCAATTTTTGTTCCGTTTTTGTGTGGTTTAAACTTTCCATTTAAGACTGGCAGAAATGAATTTCGATAACGAATTATTCTATTAATAGTAAACCCATCACTAGCAGCACTGCCTTCAAATTCTTTTCCAGATATATGAGCCTGAAAGATTGAGCGGTGTGGTGCTATATTGTCTGCCGCTAGTCTTCTTGCTTCTTCACTAGAAAGGTTGGTATTAATTACAAAATGCTTGTAAGGGATTAGAGGATACATTGATATAGATTAATTACTAGATTATGCAAGGAAATGCCTAGCTAAGAGTTATACAGAATTTCCACTTATGATAACTGTTCACTGATTACTGCTCTCTGTTCTCTACTCTCTTATCACTTCACTGCTTTTACAATCGCCGCAATATGCTCAGGTGTATTTCCACAACAACCACCGACAACTTTTGCACCTAACTCAACATATTTCTTTGAAAAAGTTGCCATGTCTTCTGGACCCATATCATACACGCCTTGTTCGGTTTCAATATCCATGTGTGGGACTCCAGCATTCGGCTTTACCCATAATGGAAAGTTTGGCACAGTCGCCGCATATTCTTTGACAACTTCTTCCATCTTTTTAAGGGTTGATCCACAATTTGCACCGACGAGAGTCGCGCCCATCTCTGTATATTTTTTCATCACATCTTTTGGCTTCACACCCATCATCGTGCGTGTGCCTCGGTCATAACTAAATGAAACAACAATCGGCAAATCTGTCGCAGACCTTGCCCCTTCAAACGCGGCAGTTGTTTCTTCAAATGAAAACATAGTTTCGATTAATAATAAATCTACACCGGCATCAGCTAATGCTTTGGCTTGCTCCGCAAATGTTGCTCGCACATCATCTGCTTCAAGCGGACCATAAGGTTTAAGAATCGCACCCACAGGACCCATTGACCCAGCCACAAGTCCATTATTAAGTGAAGCAGCTTTTCGCGCAATTTCGGCCGCGCGGATGTTAACCTCGGGAGTCCGATCTTGATATTTAGAATCCTTCATTCGCATTCTTGTTCCCCCGAAGGTACATGTCAAAATAATGTCAGACCCTGCCTCCGCGAAGGAAGAAGCGAGTTTCAAAATCGTATCGGGATCATCAATAATTAAATCCTCTGGTGGCTTACCAGGTTTGAGTCCCATCATTTGTAAATTGGAGCCTGTTGCTCCATCTGCAACAAGAATTTCACCACTATTTAATCGTTCTAAAAATTTATTCATTGAATCTCCATTTTGAACCGCAAAGCACGCGAAGGTCGCTAAGACTCATTAAGAATCTTTGCGCTCTTAGCGTTCTTCGCGGTAAATAAAATCATTTCATAAAATTTTTCGCCATCGGGTCTGGGACTCGATTCGGAATTAAATGTGCAATATGTGGAAACGGCTCACTCATGTGCGGGAAACTCGTTGCCAACATAAATTGATTTTGAAATTCAGGGTCAGTTGGTAATTCAAAACGTTCAACTTTGCGTGACACTTCTTCGATCTCTTTACGCTTCTCCACATTCAACAACGCAATACGTGCGCCATCGCCTGCGGAGTTACCAACTGCATACACATTATCCAACACACAATCAGGAATCAAGCCGATCAGCATCGCTTTTTCCTTGTCAATAAAACTTCCGAAGCCGCCCGCCAAAATAACTTTATCAGGATCTTGCAAACCAAAGCGCTTCAACAACGTGCGCGCCGCAGTAAACAAAGCAGCCTTCGCAAGTTGAATTTGTCTCACATCCTGTTGGGTCATTGGGATGTCTCGACCTATGGATGTTTCCTCCGCCCAGGCAATGACGTACTCCCAACCGCTTTCGCCTTTTCGAATACGTTTCGACTCCAGCTCTTTCCTGAACTTGCCCCGAGAATCCACGATTCCCACTCGGAATAATTCTGCTACGCCATCAATGATGGCGGAGCCACAAATCCCTTTAACCTGACCTTTGAATTCAGCATGGTCTGTATTCCAACCATCCACACCGATCACTTTATATTTTGGCTCAAGTGTTATTTCATCAATGGAGATGCGTTCCATTGCGCCAGGTGCGGCACGCATTCCATATTCAACATGTGCCCCTTCCAATGCTGGACCTGTTGGAGTAGAAGTACAAACTAATCGCTTACGATTCCCAAGAATCAATTCAGCATTTGTGCCCACATCAATCAACAACCAGTTTTCATCTTGCTTATGAGGTTCTTCCGCAACAATCATTGCACTGGTATCTGCACCAACAAATGAGGCAATTGTTGGCAAGACATGAATATTGCCTGACGCATTAATATGAATTCCAAGCTCACGCGCTTTGATATCCATTGATTTATGAATTGCAGGCACGAAAGGAGCAAGCCCTAAATCTTTTGGATGCAGATTTAATAGAATATGGTGCATGGTCGAATTGCCCACCAAGACCATTTCAAGGATTTCGTGTGTTTTAATGTTGGCTGTATCCGCGGCTTGTTTTAATAATTTATTCAAAGTTGAAATAATGGCTTTGTGTAATTTCTCCAAGCCATCTGGATATTCAATCGTATATTGAATGCGAGACATCACATCTTCGCCATACACAATCTGCGGATTCATTTCTGATTCTGCCGCGAGCATTTCACCTGTGCGTAAATTGCATAAATACAAAGCGACAGTTGTTGAGCCAATATCCACTGCTGCGCCATAGCTCTCTTCGTGATACCCAGGCTGAACGCTGATAACTTCCTTATCCTGCCAGACCGAAACAGTTACATTCCATTTTGCTTCGCGCAGCGTGGATGATAAAGTTCGTAGACACTGATAATCAATACTTAGATCAAACCAGCGAGGAATCTTTGCATCTACCCCATGGACAAGCTGCATCGATGTTTCAAGTCCCTTTGCGAGACGTTCCCAATCTGCAATTGGCCTCTCCAAATTGGGCGGACTCATCGTAACAAGATACTTTCTCACCGAAGGCTTTATCTCGATTGGACGGTTGCTTGCACTCTTGCGGACGATCTGCTTATTCCCCTGGCTTTCTTCAGGAACGTTGATCAACACATCGCCTTGTATCTTGCATTGACAGGATAGGCGGACGTAACCTACTTCCCAGCCTTTGCTTTTTAACAAAGCGGGTCTGCGAGCGAAGTATGCGGCTTCCTCATTACTTACAGGCGAAACATTCTCGCGCTTTGAGTTAATGTCGTATTTTTCAAAACGACCTTCCTCAATTAAAACCATGCACTTGCCGCAAGTCGCATTCTCAGCACAAATGGACTCGATCTCCACGCCCAAGTCACGCGCGGCAGAACGAATAGACTGGCCTGCTTCCACTTGTCCACGGGAGCCAGAGGGTTGCAGGATGATGTTATGTTTTTGGGTCATGAGTATTGTAGGAGCAGGGTTACCCTGCTCCTACATTGTTGCGGCGTGGAATCTCTATTTTCGCAAATTCAATTTCCAGTTCAGCAAGAAGCGCATCCGCTACTTCTTCAGGAGCGCCCTCACGTTCAACCCATGGTCCGCGTTTGTACTGCGAGGCATATTCCGTTGTGCCAGTTAATCCCTCAGCCATTGCATAGGCGTCAATCGCATTTTGGATCTTCTGCGAAAGTTGTTTTTTGATCGTTTTTCCATCGCCTTCGACTGTAATAGAAGAGGGGATGTGCTTCCAGTAAAAAATTCGATATTTTGCCATGCTTGATCCTCTTGAAATTATATATAATTTAACAAGGGGATTTTACGGGAGTATTCGCAGATGGTCAATGGAAAATTAGTAGCGGATAAGCACGGATAAGCTGATGTTTCAAATCCGTTGTTATCGGTGTGTCCGATTTAGTTCCGCTCCGCCAATGCGTTCCCCGCCAGCCAACCTGTCGTCCACGATGATTGAAAATTAAACCCACCTGTGATGCCATCAATATCGAGCACTTCGCCTGCGAAATAAAGATCATTCACAACACGACTGTGCATGGTCTTGAAATCCACCTCATTAAGTTTTACCCCGCCGCAGGTAACAAACTCTTCTTTGAACTGTCCCTTGCCTTTGATTTCAAATTGACTCGCAGTTAATTCTTCTGCAAGTTTTCTTAATTCTGCTTTTGAAACATCGCCCCAGTTTTTTTCCTTCACGATCTCTTGAGCAAGCTGTTTCCATAATCGCGCAGGGATTTGCGTGAATGCGGGTTCGGTTACAACTTTTTTGCGTACGTTCTCATGCCAATCTTTATGTCTTTGTAAAACATCAAGCGTTTTATCAAACGTGTAATCGCCAAGCCAATTCACAAATAAAGTTGCCTGATATTTCTTTTCAAATAAAATACGCGCTCCCCATGCAGAGAGGCGCAGTACGGCTGGCCCGCTTAATCCCCAATGGGTGATCAACAGCGGACCATGTTGTGTGAGCGAATCCATTTTTACTGTGACTGACTCAATCGATACGCCCGCCAATCCTTCCAGCCGTTTATCCGAAATATTGAATGTAAATAATGAAGGGACAGGCTCTTCAATCGAATGCCCAAGCGACTGGACGATTTCGCGCGTTTTGGGATCACTGCCTGTTGCAAGCAATAATTTTTTTGTTTGCAGATGAAGCTCGTTTGTGCTACCAGACTCAACACGAGCTTTCTGAACCGTGAGCCTGAATCCTCCACCTGAATTTTTTTCCACCTTTTGCAGACTCATTCCTACCTTTACTTCAACACCCGCCCTTTTTGCGCTTTCCCGCAGGCAATCCGCAATCGTCGCGGATGAATCTGTGACGGGGAACATGCGCCCATCCGCTTCTGTCTTAAGTTTCACACCATGCGATTCAAACCACTTGACCGTATCTGCAGGATGAAAGCGTGTGAATGCACCACGTAATGCTGCCCCCCCGCGTGGATAATATGTGATCAATTGAGCAGGCTCAAAACAAGCATGAGTCACATTGCAGCGACCGCCGCCTGAGATGATAACTTTCCCTAAAGTTTGCTGAGCTTTTTCAATGATCAACACACGCAAGTTCGGATCTAATTCAGCACAACGAATCGCGGCGAAGAATCCCGCAGGACCTCCGCCGGCAACAATAACATCCCAAATTTGATTAAAAGCCATTAATCCAACAACATCAATGCAGGGTCTTCGATCATTTGTTTGATGTGAACGAGAAATTGCACAGCCTCGCTGCCATCCACAATGCGATGGTCATAGCTAAGAGCCGTATACATCATTCTGCGAATTACAACCTGACCATTCAATGCAATCGGGCGTTCTTCAATTTTATGCAAACCTAAAATACCCACTTGTGGCGGATTCAAAATCGGCGTGCTAAGCAGTGACCCGAAAACGCCGCCATTGGTGATGGTGAAAGTTCCACCGCGTAAATCTTCAATGGTGAGTTTGCCTTCATTTGCTTTGGTTACAAAATTTTTGACCTGATGTTCGATGTCTGCAAAACTTAATTTATCAGCATCGCGGATCACTGGTACAACCAAACCTTCTTCTGCGCCTACAGCCATGCCGATATCATAGTAATTTTTTAGAACGATTTCATCGCCTTGAATTTCTCCATTCAAACGCGGGAAGGCTCGCAACGCACTAATCGCGGCTTTGACAAAGAAAGAAGTAAAACCCAGTTTGACTCCGTGCTTGGCCTGAAATTCATCATTCTGTTTCTTCCGCATATCCATCACTGCGCCCATATCCACTTCATTGAAAGTGGTTAACATGGCAGTTGTATGCTGAGCTTCTAATAGCCGTTTGGCAATTGTTTGACGTCTGCGTGACATGCGGACTCGTTCTTCAGAGCGCTCGCCTGCATTTACATTTGCGGCCTTTACAAGCTGCAGCGCAGACTCAACTGATGCCTGCTTTGTGTTTTCTGGAGATTTCTCCCGCCCTTGCAGGAACTGTTCCACATCCGTTTTCGTTACGCGGCCCTCGATGCCTGTTCCAGATAACTGAGTAACATCTACCTCTTTTTCGCGTGCCAAGCGTGAAGCAACAGGTGTTAACTGTGGAGTTTCACGAAGCTGTTTGTTATTATTTCTATCTTCATTCACAACTTCTTTTTTCTCTTCAACTTTTTGAGGTTCTGGAGTTTCTGCTTTCGGAGATGACTTTTGTTCTGCTTTCTCGTCAATCTCACCTAATACATCGCCTACTTTTACATCCTTGCCATCAGCGACAGCAATTCGTGAGAGAATGCCAGAGTTTTTCGCACCAACTTCCAAGTTGATCTTATCCGTCTCTAATTCGACGAGAATATCGCCTACGTTCACGAAATCCCCTTCTTTTTTAAGCCATCGAGAAACAGTAGCTTCCAATACAGATTCTCCCATTTCCGGGACTAGGACTTGTACGCTCATATTAACCTCTCTCTTTTACCACGCTTGGCGTGTGGGTTTGTTCTTCAAATTTAAAAGCCTGTTCGATCAAGGCTTGCTGATTGATTCTATATAATGTGGAAGAGCCCTCCGATGGGCTGGAACTTTCCGGGCGGCCCACATAATGGAGGGGCAGGTTATCTCCAGTCAACTGGCGCAGGCGTGGACGAAGATAATTCCATGCTCCCATATTGAGAGGCTCCTCTTGTACCCAAAGCAGATGTTTGAGATTGGCATATTTCGATATCAAATCTTCCAATGCATGCTGAGGAAATGGATAGAGCTGTTCAAGCCTTGCAACTGCAACGCTTGAGTTTTCTTTGCGCAGTTCATTTGTAACGAGATCAACATAAATACGCCCACTGCATAAAATGAGAGTTTCAATTTTCTTTTTATTTATTTTAGTATCTACATCATCAATGACAGATTGCCAGGTACCCTCAGTCAGTTGTTCAGGCAGGGAAGCTACCAAAGGATGACGTAACATACCTTTTGGAGTAAAAACAACTAAAGGTAATGGATCTGTTTTCAGCAGCAATGCCTGGCGGCGTAACAAATGAAAATATTGTGCAGCTGTAGATGGATAAGCGATGCGCACATTGGTTTCGGCGGCGAGACCGAGAAATCGTTCAATACGTGCACTGGAATGATCGGGCCCCTGGCCTTCATTCCCGTGTGGCAGCAGGAAAACCAAAGAAGGAGTTAATCCCCATTTTGCTCGTCCTGAAAGAATGAATTCATCGATAACGGTTTGCGCATTGTTGATAAAGTCACCGTATTGAGCTTCCCATATCACCAATCTTTCAGGCGCTTGCACGTTATAACCAAACTCAAAACCAATTACGCTGATTTCACTCAATGGACTATTAATAATTTCAAACGAGGCTTTGGCTTGCGAAATATTTTGTAAAGGAACATAACCTTTGTTGGTTTCGCTATCATAAAACACTGCATGACGTTGGCTGAATGTGCCACGCGCAGAATCCTGTCCTGTCAGGCGGATGGGTGTGCCATCATATAAAATGGACGCAAAAGCTAATTCCTCAGCAGCAGCCCAATCAACATTACCATCCAGCAATTTTTTTCGTTTTTCTACTGCTTTCTCAAGCTTTGGATTAAGCTTGAAATCGCTTGGGAATTTTAATAATGCTTGATGCAATTCTTTGAGCAATTTAAGCGAGACCGCAGTTTTTACTTTTTGTGCAGCACCCTGTGGAGGAGGCTGCGGAATCGGTTCTTTCAGTGACCCTTCTGCATCGAGCTTATCATTTACGTCTTGTAAATTCTTTAAATAATTTTGCAGTAATTCTTCAGCCTGACCTTGTTGAAGCAGATCGCTCGCTTCCAGCCTGGAGCTCCATAGCTGCCTGAGCGTTGGGTGATCGTCGATCCTTTGATACATTACAGGCTGTGTAAAGCGAGGTTCATCCCCTTCGTTATGACCATAACGCCGATAGCCGATCAGGTTGATCACAAAGTCTTTAAGGAATTTCTGGCGATAAGCAAACGCAGTATGAGCCGCTTCAAAGCAAGCCTGAGGATCGTCCGCGTTGACATGGATGACGGGGATCTCGAATCCTTTTGCCAGGTCACTTGCGTGCAGACTGCTGCGTAATTCATTTTCAGTTGTAGTGAAACCGACTTGGTTATTGGCAACAATATGAAGCGTGCCGCTGGTAGTATATCCGGCCAGGCGTGAAAAATTCAGTACCTCGGCAACAATCCCCTGTCCTGAAAAAGCTGCATCACCGTGGATTAAGATCGGCATGGATGCGTTCTCAAAATATTGAGGCGCTCCTACACTATCAACTCGTGTATTGGCGGCTCTGGCAATCCCTTGAATGACTGGGTCAACTAATTCGAGGTGGCTGGGGTTGGCAGCAATGCGAATGACCAAATCAAAATCATCACCTTGTTGAGGCAGCCGATATGCTCCCATATGGTATTTAACATCACCTGTCCAGCCCATTTCATCCCAAGTTGTCGATCTGCCTTTCGGATCCTTGAATTCTGCAAGGATTTGTTCATACGGTTTGTAAAGGATATGTGCCAGTACGTTTAATCTTCCGCGATGTCCCATGCCGATAAATACTGCGCCAATTTTTACTTGTGCCGCGGCTTTGATCATCTCATCCAGCATGGGAATGAGCATATCCAGTCCTTCAATGGAGAAGCGTGTTTTACCGGGATACACACGATGCAGAAAAAGTTCAAAAGCTTCCACTTGAGTTAAACGTTCCAGTAATTTTTTTTCGTCAATCTTTTGATGCGGCAGACGAAAGCTACCAGATTCAGCAGTTTGAAACAGCCACGCTCTTTCTTCAGGAAGACGGATGTGGTCGTAGTCGTATCCAATCGTTCCACTATAGATCGAGCGTAATGATTCGATTGCCTGATGAGCATTTTGATTTGTGTATGCAGCGGGCAATTCCACAATATCTGCAGGTAATTTGAGCAGCTCATCTTCCCGTAAATTATAGAAATCAAAACTTAATATCGGGTCGCTTGCTGTTTCTCCACCCAACGGATCGAGCTTAGCAGCTAAGTATCCATATTCGCGGATTGCCTGAGCAAGATTCGCTATCCGTATGAGGGTATTCAGTTCCGGTTGAGAGCGAAGCGCGGGTTCTGCATCCGTAGGTTGCCAGCCCTGAAAGAGTTGGCGCGTTGATTCATCTACAGAATTGGGGTCGCTTCGATATTGTTCATATAGCTCCAAAATATAACCAAGATTGGGGCCATGAAATTCGTGCTCTGATGTCATTTATCAATAATCCTTACTGTGTTTTATTTTCTTTAATGAATTATAACGCCGTAGGTTAAATATGAGGGATTTTGAGAAAAGCCAAGCTACTCTGCCTCTGTAGATGGCCAAGGGCAATTACATCTGGGTTTATGCCTATATAACCATCGGCTACGAAGGAAAATTCCACTTTGCAGAATTGTACACTTAATAAATAGTTTACATAGTAAAATATTTAGCTTATAAGCAATATTCTTGAAAATAAAAGGTATCTGATCATGAAAGCAAAAACATCTTTAGATCTGACGCGTGAATTATTTCAGATCATGAAACAATTTCCGCGTCCAAAGTTAAAGCAAATTTCCATCGACGGTCTTACTCGAAGCGAGTATGAATTATTAGTGATGCTGGTAATGGGTAAGGATGCTGATAAAAAGGCATTTACTGTTACTGAGATCAGTAACATGTTACAGATCACACCCGCAGGTGTAACGCATTTGATCAATCCATTGGAAGGTGCTGGGTATATTGAACGCCTGCAAGATCCTAATGACCGCCGTATCGTTCGCATTGGGCTTACTGACAAAGGAACGCAGGTTGCTGAATCCCTTATTTCAGAGGTCCGCGAAAACCTAATCGGGCTGGTCAATCATTTAGGGGAAGAAGATAGTAAAACATTAATTCGATTGATGACCAAATCAATTGAATTCTTTGCATCTCAATTTGAAAACTAATTAATAAAAGGAATATATGATGAAGAAAAAAATTTATACCATAATGATGTTCATCGTAGTTGTTGCAATTGCATTGACCGCTTGTGGAAGTAAAGGGGAAACTGAAACTCCTACATCTCTTACACCGGTTTCCAATGAACCAGCTGGAATTATTGCAGAGGGAAACCTTCAACCTGCACAAGCTGCGAACCTTTCATTTCAAGTTCGTGGCATGGTAGAAGATGTCAATGTGAAAATCGGCGATAAAGTGAGTAAGGGTGACTTGCTTGCACGTCTTTCGAATGCGAGTCAGGCAGAGGCACAATTGGCATCCGCGAATCTTGAACTGATCACTGCCCAACAAGCACTTGATGACCTGCAAGACGCATCCGCTACCAGCCTTGCCCAGGTTGTCATCGACATGAAAGAGGCACAGGAAGAATACGATGAGGCAGATGATTATCTGGTTTATCTCCAAAATTCCAAGAAAGTTCCTCAAACGCAAAACCAGATGAATCTTGTCCAAACCTTTAAAGGATATGAGTATCAATATAAGACCAAGAGTTTTAAAGGCCCAGCTCCAGAAGATTGGATCATTGAAGCGGAAAATGACCTAGCCCTGAAAAAAGCTCAATTGCAGAAATTACAGAGCGATTATGAAAATATGAAAGACGGTGTTGATACAAATCAACTGGCATTGTTGGAAGCACGGCTCGAAAATGCTCAGGCGCAATTTGCTGCAGCTGAATCGAATCTATCTAATTATGTGCTCACTGCACCATTTGATGGTGTCGTAGCTGATGTGGCTGTTGAGATTGGCGAGCAGGTTGGGGCGGAGTCTCGAGCTGTGAGCGTTGTCAATGCTTCTTCGTGGATTATTGAGACCACTGATATCACCGAACTTGAAGTCGTTGACCTTGAAGTTGGGCAAAATGTTACCTTCACTGCTGATGCATTGAGTGATGTCACTATGGATGGCGTGGTGACAGAGATCAGTCAATCATCGTTTGTGGAAAGCGGTGATGTAATCTATTCAGTTCGCATTGCGGTGAACGATGTTGACCCGCGCGTGCGATGGGGCATGACTGTCGAAGTGAATTTCGAGCCGCTCAAATAATATTTTGAATTTTAGTTTATATAAAAAATAGAGCCAGAATAGCTGCAAATATTTAATAAAAATTGGACAGGCATTTTATGTCTGTCCAGTCTATTAAATCCAAGAATAATTAAATTTTCAAGTAATAATGCGAGCCTTCATCCATTCACTTGAACTATGGTAATCAGCCACTGCTGTGCCTGGTTGTACGAGTTTGTCAGAGGTACGGGGCTCAATAAGGGGAGTTGGCGAATTCTGCTTACCTCACAGCAATAGTAAAGCTTAAAAAAGTACTTGACAAACATCATAAGACTCTGTAAACTAATGTGACCGTTCACGTGAACGGTCACATTGAACAGGAATCAACTTTATGGCTATTTCTCGCCCAACCATTCGTGATGTGGCTCGCCAGGCTGGTGTTTCGCACCAAACTGTTTCGCGCGTAATCAATGGAAAAAACGATGTTTCCCCTGAAACGCGCACTTTGGTAGAGACAGCCATTTCGCAAATGGGATATCACCCCAGCGCGATTGCCCGCTCAATGGCACGTGGTCAGACTCACACTTTGGCCTGCATCTCCCCGAATTTAACAGATTACACCCTGGCAAGTGTGATTGAAGGCGCTGAAACCGAGGCAAGACAGCACGATTATTTCATGTTGTCTTCTTCTTCTGTAGACTCAGAATCTTTTCGCAGGTTGGTGGATGAGTTGGTGGGGCATCGTCGGGTCGATGGGCTGATCGTGATCAATCCCTATTCAGATAAACGTTTCGAGCATATTCCTGAAGACTTCCCTGTGGTGTTCGTGGGTGCTCAATCGCATCAGAAGGATATTTCATCCGTCTGTTTGGATGATGAAAAAGTGGCTTATGACGCCACCAGCCATTTGATCTCATTAGGACACACCAATATTGCACTTGTTACTGGTCCGCATGAAGAGGATTGTTCACAGGATCGTACAGCAGGCTATCGCCGTGCTTTGAAGGAAGCGAATATTCCCTTTAATAATGCCAAAGTCATTGAAGGGGATTGGTCCGCTTCATCGGGGCAGAATGCTTTACTTTCTTTTGTTAAAAATGGAAATGTTCCAACCGCTGTATTTGCACAAAACGACAGAATGGCAATGGGTGTATTACGTGCAGCACGAGATGTAAATTTGAAAGTGCCATCTCAATTAGCAGTCATTGGTGTAGATGACATGCCCTTATCTTCTTATTTCGATCCGCCTCTTACTACGATGAGACAGGATATGCCTCTCATTGGGCAGGAAGCCACTCGTATGTTGTTAGATATTATTCAAAAGAAGAATACTGACTTGCGTGAAGTGAAATTGCCTGCGCAGTTGGTGGTTCGACAATCAACATCTGAACAGGGAGGTGATCTATAAGTTAAAGTTTTTGTATGCCAGGTCTCACTATTTTATAAATAAGTTACGCTTAAATATTCAAGGAGAAGAATAAAATGAAGAACAGTTTGTTAATGAAGGTATTAAGCCTTCTTGTTGTTGCCTCTTTTGCTTTATCCGCTTGTGGCACTCCTGCAACAGAAGCACCGGCTACTGAAGCCGTTGTGACTGAAGCTCCAGCAACTGAAGCTGTAGTGACCGAAGCCCCAGCTGCGGAGGATGTTGAAATTCGTTGGCGTACTCGCCCCGATAATCAGGAAGAAATTGATGTCTATAGTCAAATCAGTACTGAGTTAGATGCTGAAATTGATGGCGTTACTCTCACTTACGAACCAGGTGGTTCTGAAGGCGCCAACTATCAAGATCAACTCCGTGCTGAAGTTGCCGCTGGAACAGCTCCTGATGTGTTCTGGATTCCTGGAACCGACGTTGCAGATTTTGCAACTCGTGGTTTGATCTTGAACGCAGCTGATGTTGCTGCCGCAACTGATGGTTTTAACGTCGATGATTTCTATGCCGGCCCCATGGATCACTTGACCTTTAACCCTGAAACCAGCACTAGCGGTGCTGGCTCAGGCGCGCTTTGGGGTCTCCCCCGTGATGTTTCGACTTTCGCCCTATATCTTAACATGGATTTGATTAACGAAGCAGGTGCGCCAGATCCTCGTGAATTAGCCGCCAATGGCGAATGGGATTGGGATGCCTTCCTTGATGTAGCACAAAAGACTCGTGCTCTTGGCTCTGATGTATATGGTTATGGAGCCAGTGCCTGGTGGGGTCCTTACGGTGTTTGGTTAAATGCTTCTGGTGGTGGTTTCTTTAATGAAGATCGCACTGCTTGTGCATTGAACACTGAAGAATCTCTTGCTGGTCTTGATTTCCAACGCTCTCTATATCAAGATTTTGATATTGCCACTCCTTATGGTGAAGATGCAGAGCCTCCTTTCCGTGCTGGTAAAGTGGCTATGTTCCAGAATGGTCGATGGGCAACTCCTGGTATTCGTACCGTAGATTTTGAATGGGATGTTGTTGAATTGCCTGCTGGCCCAAGTGGAACTGCTGGTAACTGGTTGTTCTGGGGAGCTTATGTGATCAATGCCAATACTGAACATCCAGAAGAAGCTTGGAAATTGGTTCAAGCATTAACCACTGCTCAAACTCAAGGCAAGATCTCTGCACTTGGTGCAAACATTCCAAGCCGTGTAAGTCAGGAGGCTCTCGACGCTTTCCTCACTTTCTCACCTCCTGCAAACAATCAAGCCTTTTTGAATGGAATTGCTGCAGATGCAAACCCAACTGCGGAAGGTCCATTGTGGGCTGGCTCCTGGCCTGAGTTCGATCAGATCATGGGACCTGCAATTCAAGGTGTATTGACTGGTGCAACCACAGTAGAAGATTTCGGCGCAACAATTTGCGACGAAGCGGATAAAGTGTTCACCAACTAATCCACATTTTGTGAAACGGGCAGGCAAAATTAATTTTGCCTGCCCCATCTTTTTATACATCGCTACACTGGAAAAGCAAATCGAATATGGCCGTTCCTTCTCAAATAGATTCGCAAACAAATTTAATTCTACGCCTGTATGTTTTCTGGCGAATACTCTTTGCTTTGCTTGCAATATTTGGTGCTCTTGCTCCGTGGCTGGGATATTTTCCAGTTGATTCGACTTGGCTGAAAGGTGGATTAACTTTGGCGTTGAGCGTAGCCGCAATTTTCAGCGGAGTCGGAGCCGTTCAAATTTCCCGCCTCCATCACAGCGGACGCATGATCTCGCTCATCTTAGATTATCTTTCATTTGTAGTTTGTACTGTGGTTGTTTTAAACACAGGTGAAATTTTTCTTGGCATTGATGCGCTGGCAGAAACTTTTACAAGCGGGCTTCCATTTCTTGGCATTGCGATTGCAGGCTATTTTCTTGGTTCACTCGATGAATATTTTCCACAAAAAGAACAAACATCAGAATCAAGTTTAAAAATAGTAGGGCAGTGGGTGATGTTGACAGGTTTTATTTTATTTTTGTGGCGTGTTGGTGCAGTCAATGGTATTTTTTATTTTTTTGGCAAACTTGCACAACCACTTGGAATTATTTCTGTATTCGGTGCTTTGATTTTTGGCTTCGCAATTTGGGGAATGACACAGCAAAAAATTGCATACGCCCTCCATGCAAAAAATAGCGACGAACAAATTATTAATGGCTGGCTGTTTCTTTCACCAAATCTGTTAGGTTTTCTTGTTTTCTTTGCTGGTCCATTGCTTCTTTCTTTTTATTTTTCATTTACTGATTCAGATGCCTTCAACACACCAAATTGGGTTGGCTTTGATAATTATGCAAGAATATTAAATATCCGTTTTGCATGGCTTACTGCACCTGATCAACTCGCACGTGAAGTTGTGGATATAAAAATCTATGACGAAGTGGGGCGTTTTCTGATTGGAAACGGCGGGATTCTTTTTGCCGCCGCGGATAAATTTTTCTGGCTCGCGCTTCGCAACACGTTGACCTTTGTTCTGTTCGCTGTGCCTTTAAGTGTGATTCCTGCTTTAGTTTTATCCAATATATTGAACAGCAAACTGCCTGGCATGAAGTTTTATCGCGCCATTTATTTTATGCCGAGCATTGCCGCAGTCGTTGGTATTTCACTTGTTTGGCAATGGCTATATAACGCCACGATTGGATATATCAATTACTTTGTTACCGTTGGCATTGGATTCTGGAATAATTTATTTAATCTCGCAGTGGTTGACCCGAAAATTCAATGGGTGTCCGATGAAAAAACGGCTTTGTTAGCAGTAGTAATTATCGCCGCCTGGCAAACGATGGGATTTAATACCGTTCTATTCTTAGCAGGTTTGCAAAACATTCCAAGGGAATTATATGAAGCCGCCACTGTAGATGGCGCTGGTGCATGGGATAAGTTCTGGCGCATCACGCTGCCTATGCTTGCTCCCACTACTTTTTATGTTGTGTCGACGACCACTATTCAAGCCATGCAAGTATTTGAGCAGGTCTTTATCTTAATGAATCCGCCTGAAGGACCGAACAACTCAACGATTACGTTGGTGCTTTACTTATATCGAAATGGTTTTCAAAATTTCCAACAGGGCTATGCCTCTGCAATTGCATGGGTGTTGTTCATCGTTATCTTTGGACTCACATTGGTCCAATTTCAGCGTCAACGACGTTCCAGTATTTATGAAGGTTAAACAAGGACATTTATGAAATTTGAAGGGTACCGTTTTCGGCGATATTTAAACAACTTTATCATTTATTTTATTCTTACGATTTTTGGATTGGTCATGTTGTTTCCATTTATGTATATGATTTCTACCTCTTTCAAGATTCCTTCAGATACATTTCGTTACCCGCCACGTATGTTGCCGCGCGACCCTGTTACTATAGAAATAGCGGGCTATGATGAACCTCTTCCACTTTATTATGTGCAGGTAGATGGCGAGAAAAAACAATATGCTCTTGCAAAAAGCAACATCAAAGTTGGCACGTATGCTCCCGCGGATAATCTAACTGCAACCGTAGAAGAATATCTAACGGAAGTCAAACCCACTGGCGGAGCGACGAACCAGCAAAAAGTAGAAGTGAACGGAAAAGAAGAAAAACTTTTCGATGTGGAAGTGGACGGTCAAATCATTCCAATGATTCTGATCAGCCAAACAACAGTGGGTGAGTTTGTTGACCTGCAGAACCCTGAGAATAAGGTCTTTCAAAACGTGCGCCTGAGCGAACCTGTTGAAAATATTGGTGCACACCCTGAAAATTATACAGAAGTTATTGAATTAAATAACATGGCACGTGCTTTGACAAATACTGCGTTGGTCACCATTCTCGTCGTCATTGGGCAACTGCTCACATCGGTTGTCGGGGGGTATGCCTTTGCACGATTGAAATTTCCTGGCAGGGATACAGTTTTTGTTTTCTATCTGGGCACGATCATGATTCCGTTTGTGATGCTGATCGTTCCGTTATATCAACTGATGGTATTGATCGGCTGGACAGACCGCCTCGCTGCCCTCATTATCCCCTGGATTTTTACAGCATATGGAACATTCCTAATGCGTCAGCACTTCATCACTTTTCCAAAGGAAATTGAAGAAGCTGCATTACTGGATGGGGCATCACGTTTACAGATCCTTACTCAAGTTTTGATCCCCGCGAGTGTGCCAGCGTTGGCAACGCTGGCAACCTTTACTTTCCTCTATGCATGGAACTCATTTATTTGGCCATTGGTCATTATCAATGTAGGTAATGAGAAGAATCACGTGTTGACATTGGCCCTCAACGTATTACGTGGCCGCGCTTCCGATACACCGAACTTGATATTGGCAGGAGCGGCAATTGCTATTATCCCACCTTTGATTGTGTTTATTCTTGGTCAACGCTTCTTTGTAGAAAGCGTGGCAAGCAGTGGTGTGAAGGGATAATAAAATCTAAGTTTGAAGCCTTAGGGTGTCTCAACAATAAGACCGCCGATGGCGGACAATAGACTACGGTCTACAGTCCGTTGTCCGCGGTCATTCATTAGCAATTATTTTATCTTCAAGGAGAACTTGTATTATGTTGCAACAGAAAGACGGACAATATACCGTGTATGGCAATCCCATCACCAAAAGCCAGAGCCGTGCGGCAGATCAATGGAAGGATATGCTGGCAAAGCAATTTAAGTATGACCCTAATGAAAAATTTAATTTAAATGTTGAAGACCATCCTTACGGCTCAGAAATCTTTGGACTCAAAAACATTGCTCGTGATGGAATTGGGAAACCGTTAGATAAAAAAAATGGAGTTATTGTCAGTACCATTCGTATGGGCTTCGGACATTATCGTATTGCGATGGCAGGCGTCTCTGCCGCGAAAGCTATGGGCTTTACTCCCTACTGGTTAGATTTACTTTCGATTCCAGGAATTACAACGGATGTGATCAACTGGTGCAACACCAATTACAGTAAATATTCACGCATCTCACAAAAATATTCCTGGTTTGATAAATACGTGTGGGAGTCTCTAACGACGGGCGAACCAACTCTCCCTGGGTTAGATGCTCTTTTTAATTACGTCACCAGCACGTGGCCCTGGCGCTTCCTCAAAACAGAAGTCAAAGATTATAAGATGAGTGAGTTGTTCAAAAATCTATATGGCGCACTTCCATCCGATATGCCTATTCTTACATCGCATATGTGGAATTGTATGGGTGCAGTTTCAGGCGGCATGACCAATGTGGTGGATATGATGTTTGATAATTGGCCCATGGCATTTCAATTAACTGAAGGTGCTAAACACGCGGTTCAATCGCCTTCCGGATATTATGGTTTTCGCGCCATGCGCGGATTCGACGACAAAGGGAAAATTCTCAAACCTGTTCCTGCCGATGCAATTCATTTCACAGGTCATCATGTAGACCATGAACTTGTCGAAAATATAGAAGTAGATTGCACTGATCGTATCAGCCGTATGAAAGCAAAAGAACCACGTCGTTTTCTTGTTACGATGGGCGGAGCAGGCGCACAGCGTGAATTATTCAAAGCTATTATTGAACATGCTATTCCGTTGATACAAAAAGATAAGATCGCTTTATTTATCAATCTGGGTGATCATAAAAACAATTGGGAATGGCTGCAAACTGAACTTGCACAACATAAAGACTTGATCAATACACATTTCACCTGGGAAGATACAAAAAACTTTACGGACAATATTCGCAAGAAACCCGCTCATGGATTACACGTCTTCCTGCACGACAACACTTTTCACGCTGTGTATGCTACCAACTACCTCATGCGTGTCATGGATGTGATGATCACTAAACCCAGCGAGCTTGCATTTTATCCTGTGCCAAAAATTTTCAATGCACGCGTAGGCGGGCATGAAATGTGGGGAGCGATTCGTGGCGCAGAAATTGGTGATAGTACTGTTGAAACGCGCACCATCCCACAAACTCTGCAAGCCATCGATCTGCTCACTGATTATGATGATTTGCTTACTATGTTTTGTGATTGTATCGTCAAGAACAAGAGCATCGGCATATATGATGGCGCCTATAAAAGTGTCGAACTTGCTACCGGTAAGAAATTTAAAAGATAAAATCTGACGATAGACCGTAGACGATGTACGATGGTTCACCGTCTACGGTCTATCGTCTACGGTCAAAATGATTCAACTCTCCACTACCCTCAACCCCTTCACCATCTCTTTCAAAAAAAATAATATCTTGATGATGACTATTCATCTGGCTTCTGACTCCGAGCCGAATCTCCGCACCGATTCATCTTCTGTCACTGCTGAATTTCCACGCTTCATTCTTAACCTCAACCTGCTCGCTGACCATTGGGCATTAACCATCTCTCCAGCAGAGTCACTTGTCGAGATAAAAATTGAACTGCCAGGTTTTTGGTATGGGCATGGTGAACTCATTCATCAACAGTTTCCATTAAACAAACTTATGCTTCAATCTAGTCCATTACACACCTTTGACAATGGCCCCACTGGATTAAGTGGCAAACTCAACCCTGCTTGGTTTTCTTCTAATGGCACATTGATTATTGCGGATTCCCCTGTGGAAGTTTGCATTAATCAACCGCCTGAACATTATCCACGCTACAAATGGAGTTTCTCCTCCGAAGGCCGTGGACCATTTTCTCATCGCCCGTTTTTAGATGAAAAGAATGAAGGTGATGACAGAATCACCATCAAAGGCAATGCGCTTAACTTGAAATTTTTCTTCACAGAGAATGTAATCCAAGCCTACGAAAAACAAGTTTCATATTTCGGTCATCCCACAGAAACGCCGCCTGAATCTCTTTTTGAAAAACCAACATGGACAACTTGGGCAAGATACAAAACTGAAATCAATCAAGAGGTGATTTTGGATTTTGCAAATGAAATCATCGAAAATAAATTCCCCTATCATGTTTTAGAAATTGATGACCGTTGGCAAGTGTATTATGGTGATTTGGATTTTGACCTAAGCCGCTTTCCCAACCCAAAGCAAATGATAGATGAATTGCATCATAAAGGATTCAAAGTGACAGCATGGGTGATTCCGTTTTTAGATCCACAGTCACAAGCCTTTGCTGAAGGCGAAAAAAATGATTGGCTTGTCCGCATGAAAGATGGATCACCATATCTTGTAGAGTGGTGGCAGGGACGCAGCGGTTTACTCGACGTAACAAATCCATCGGCATTGGAATGGTTTTTTCGCAGGCTGAATCAACTTCAAGTTAAGACTGGACTCGATGGATTTAAATTCGATGCTGGGGAAGCCTGTTTTCTTCCAGCACATGCAGTCACTCATCAAAACATTCATCCAAATGAATATACAAAGTTATATGTGGATGCAGTTGCAAAACATTATCAACTTACGGAAGTACGCTCAGGTTGGAAGAATCAACACGCGCCGATTTTTTTTCGTCAATGGGATAAGACCACTTCATGGGGCTTGGATAACGGTTTACATTCTGTGTTGACGGGGATATTGGCGTTGGGTTTGGCGGGCTATCCATTTATTTTGCCCGATATGATTGGCGGCAATGAATATGAAGAAAAAGCGGATGCTGAAATGATGATCCGTTGGACTCAATTAAATGCGTTGCTGCCTGCGATGCAATTTAGTTTAGCTCCTTGGGACTACGGCAAAGAAAGCGCAGAACTTTGCCGTCAATATGCAAACTTGCACACAGAGTATGCTCCAAAAATATTGGAGATCGCAAAGAATGCAACTGAAAACGGATATCCTATTATTCGACCTGTTTTTTGGTTGGCTGCTGAAGAGGAAAATGCTTTAACTTGTGATGATCAATTTTTGCTGGGCGATGATATTCTCGTTGCCCCCGTTTTATTCGCTGGAATGCGTTATCGCGATATTTACCTGCCACCTGGCAACTGGCAGGATCACTGGACAGGAAAAATTTACACTGGACCAATGATTATTCCTTCCTACCCGACCCCCTTGGATATTCTCCCATTCTTTGAGCGGCTATAAAGAGAGTTTCAGCCCCAAAAACATTATGCTGCTCCTCAAAATAAAGAGAAGCAGCATAATGTTTATATAGCTTGGTAATAAGATTTAGTGGGCGGCGACTACAGCCGGTCTAAATTTATATCCATATATCTGACTTGACCACGCCAATACTCTTGTCTGTGATTTTATGACTCAGAACTGGGCTTGCTTATTTACTTTTTTATCCTATCTGGTAACTGTAGTAAAAGTCAGCAGCCATTTGCCAGGGATGGCACAGCATTTACTAAATACAGTAGCTGAACAATATTACTCAATACAAAATAATCTCACAAAGGGGCGGATGATGGCAAAGTTTGTTATTAGACAACAGAGGGTATTAGTTTTTGTAATCACTTCCTTCTGAAGATCTTATTTGATCTCGTAAACTTCACTAAAAATTCAGTCCTTGACAAAATTCTATAAAAATTGTAATATTGATTTGTTGTATTCAACATATTTCAACAAAAATCAACAAAAGGATTGTTATTGACTACTTACGAACGTCGCCAATCTATGTTGGATATACTGCGCAAACATCCGGGTCTGCGCGTTCCGGAGTTGGCCCAGGCATTGAATATCTCAGAAGGCACAGTTCGAAATGATCTTAACGCGCTTGAGGAAGATGGGAAGCTAAAGCGTGTCCATGGGGGAGCAGTTTTAAATGATCAAGATCAATTTAAAAACAATTCTTTCCTGCTCCGATTTCAGAAAAATGCAGCTGCTAAACTTGCCATTGCGCGGGAGGCAGCTGTTCTAGTTAATGACGGCGACTCTATTTTGCTTGATGCCAGCAGCACTGCTTACTACCTGGCTCAGGCATTATCAGATAGACGAAAATTGCGGGTGATGACAAATGGTTTTGAAGTGGCGCGCGAGCTCGCCCAAAATTCTTCCAATACAGTTGTCCTTATCGGTGGGGTGGTTAATAATGATTCTTCATCAGTAACAGGCTTGTTGAGTGAACAGATCATTGCGGAAATGCACATCGAGAAGGCATTCTTTTCTTGCAGCGGATTCAGCTTCGAGCGTGGAATGACCGAGGTCCATTTTGCGGAGGCCCAGCTCAAGCGCAAGGCGATTGAATCATCACGACAGGTTATTGCGCTGATTGATTCAACTAAATTTGGCAAGGAAGATCTAACGCCCTTTGCTCGCACTGACCAGATCACACACCTGATTAGTGATTCCAGCCTCTCGCCAGAGTGGATCAAAAAACTGGAACAAGCAAGAGTAAACTTTACAGTTTGTGAAGAAAATGCAGCTCAATTTAATTGAATTGCATTTTGCTTTTAATATTCATGAACTTCATCATTGATAACATCTGTACGTTTGGTTTTGTGAGTTGCGATTTGGCAGGAACCGCCGCAATAAGCGGCACACACCAACTGCAAGTCCCTAGAGATCATGGAAGATCAGGAACAAGCAGTTTATCAAGTGGAGAATTGCCATTTCGTTTCTGAGTTAGTTCTACTAGGCGTAAGATACCAAACTCTTATGAAAAGGAAACCTGCCTATGACAAGATGATGTGTGCCGCTATTTCAATTTTATATCATATTTACCATTTAGACACTCACAATAATCTCGGAGGAGATAATAATGAAAAAAAATCGTTTTTTCTATAATGTTATAAACATACTATGCTTATTGGGACTATTGGCAGCCTGCTCTCCTGGGGCAATTGAAGCACCCGCTGCGACGGAGGCTCTAGCCACAACAGACGCCCCCGCGGCGACCGACGCTCCAGTTGCAACAGAACCTGCTGAGGTGGTCACTATTACTTACTACATAGACGATAATCCAACTAATGTCGCTTCTGCAGAGAATCAAATCGCTGCATTCGAAGCCGCAAACCCGGGAATCAAGGTTGAACTGGAAACCCATCCCGGTGGTTCAGATGGAGACAATCTTGTCAAGACTCGGCTTGCCACTAGTGAGATGTCTGACGTGTTTCGCTACAATGCCGGGTCGTTGTTCCAGGCGTTAAACCCCCAGGAAAATCTCCTTGATCTCACCGATG
The DNA here is from genome assembly GCA_014379595.1 of Anaerolineales bacterium. Lineage (GTDB taxonomy): Bacteria > Chloroflexota > Anaerolineae > Anaerolineales > Villigracilaceae > Villigracilis. Next base: position 292,240 of record JACMLM010000071.1, on the reverse strand, counting down.
AAGCATTTCAGGCTAATATTATCGATTCTTTTAAACCTACGGTAACAGCAGGTGGCCGAATCTACGGAGCGCCTGAAGAAGCTGCCATGGGTGGAGGCATACTTTACAACAAGAAAATCTATGCCGAACTTGGCTTATCGGTTCCTAAATCCTGGGAAGAATTCATGGCCAATAACGAAGCGATCAAGCAGGCAGGTAAGGTTGCCGTAATCCAAACTTTTGGCGAAACATGGACTAGCCAACTCTTTGTACTTGCAGATTATTACAATGTGCAAGCCGCTGTGCCGGACTTTGCAGAAAAATATACCGCCAACCAGGCCAAATATGCAACTACTCCAGCTGCGCTTAGGAGTTTCGAACGTCAGGAAGAGATATTCAAAGGTGGCTATCTCAACGAGGATTATGCCTCCGCACAGTTTTCTGATGGCGTTCGTATGGTGGCATTAGGCGAAGGCGCCCACTATCCCATGTTAACTTTCGCTATAGGAGGCATCGCGCAGGACTACCCAGATAATCTTGCAGACGTGGGTTTCTTCGCAATGCCTGGCGACGATGCGGCCAAGAACGGACTGACAGTTTGGATGCCTGCCGCAGTCTATATTTACAAAGGTACCAGCCACCCCGACGAGGCCAAACTCTTTGTCGCATTCCTGGCCAGCACCGAAGGTTGTGATGCGAGGTCTGCTGCGAACGGAGCGACAGGCCCATATCTTATCAAAGGTTGTGAATTGCCTGCAGACGTGCCCCCTGCCGTTGCGGACCTTCTTCCTTATTTCCAAATTGATGGAGCCACGGCTCCTGCTCTCGAGTTTCTCTCGCCGATCAAGGGTCCGTCACTCGAGCAAATTACCGTAGAAGTCGGTTCTGGCATTCGTACAGCGGCTGATGCAGCCGCGCTTTATGATCTGGATGTTGAGAAACAGGCGCAGCAACTCGGTCTGCCAGGCTGGTAGACACACACTTTCAAGACCGGGTCTCTGTTCTTTTGGGGACAGAGACCCGGTTACATAGAGGCGCAACTGTGATGAAAAGTATTGAAGCAACCCCAAGAATCCCGTTCAAACGCTGGATGACATCCTCCTATCCTGTGTGGTTCTACCTTCCGGCGGGAGTCATATTCTTTGTGTTCTTTCTCTTCCCCACAATTGCATCGCTTTTTTTCAGCCTCACCCGTTGGACTCTGTTCGACGCGGTATTCATTGGGCTGGATAACTATAGCCAATTCTTCAAAGAACCGTTCCTTTTTCAGGGATTAAGAAATTCGCTCATCTATGGTGTAGTGACCTCCGGGATGAAGGTGGTGTTAGGCATGATGCTTGGTGTGTTCCTCACTTCACAGATCGTCGCCCGCGACTATTTGCGGTCGGTTGTATTTTTTCCGGTACTGGTGAGCACGGTGGGCGTTGGCATCACGTTCACAGCGCTGATGCACCCCACACAGGGCTTCATCAATGAGACCTTGGAGCTGTTGGGCGTCAAAGGACCCGCCTGGTTAACCGACCCGCGCTTTGCCCTGCTATCGGTTGCGCTAGTGGATGTTTGGAAGGGCGTTGGGCTTGCTACTGTGATTTATATCGCTGGGATTAATGCCATTCCCATTGAGTATTATGAGGCTTCGGAGATTGACGGTGCCAGTTCGTTCCAGCAGTTTTGGAATATCACGCTCCCCTTAGCGCGTCCGGCGACGTTCACCGTAATTATTTTGAGCTTGATCGGAGGACTTAGGTCTTTCGACCTCATTTGGTCTATGACACGCGGCGGACCGGGTTTCACCACTGACGTGATCGCGTCTGTCATCTACAAACAATATCAGGCGGGTTTTTACGGACTCTCCACAGCAGGCAATGTTGTATTGATTGTTTTGGTGGCAGCTATCATCGTGCCGCTTTCGGCTTTCCTCAACAAGCGGGAGGTCGAGCTATGAGCGCGGCACGTAGGTATCTAATCAGCGGATCTGCCATCCTGCTCTCGAGTGTGGTCTTTCTGGTGCCTTTCACCTTCATTCTATTGATGGCACTCAAAGATCGCAAAGAAGCCTCCCTACGCAGTTTTACCCTACCGACCACGTATCACTTCTGGGACAATCTTGTTGAAGTCATTCAAACCCGCAACTATATGTTATTGACCGCCTTCCTGAACAGCGTGATTCTGACCGTTACTAGCGTAACGCTTTTGGTGATTTTAGGCGCGATGGCCGGGTTTGTTCTGCAACGCCATCCCTCCAAATGGACCGGGCTGGTCAACTTCTTCGTCCTAGCGGGGCTTATCATTCCACCCGCTGTGGTGCCAACCATTTGGTTGTTACAGGGTATTAAGATGTTCAAAACAATGCATGGAATGATCTTTATAGAAGTTGCTTATGGGTTGTCATTCTCAGTACTATTGTTCCGCGCCTTTGTCGCCACAATTCCACGGGAACTCGATGAAGCTGCAATAATGGATGGCGCAGGACCTTTCAGATTATTTTTTGAGATCATCCTTCCACTTCTGAAACCGGTCGTAAGCACAGTGATCGTGGTGCAATCGGTGGCGATTTTCAACGATTTTACTAATCCCCTCTATTATTTGCCCGGAAACAAGAACGTAACGGTGCAACTCACCTTATACAATTTCCAGAGTCAGTTCGACACATCCTACAATCTGCTCTTTATGAACATTCTACTAATTACCATTCCACCTCTCGTGATCTTCCTCTTCTTCAACCGTCAAATCGTCGCCGGACTTACAGCTGGCGCTGTGAAAGGATAATGCCAAATTTCGTTCTGTGAGCACATCTCGATATTCAGGGAAGCCACTGTTTAGATCCTTGCGTATGGAGCAAATCACCAGATCAAGCGCTGAAGAGCGACAGGAACACCGACTACTATGCAGACTTATCAATTGGGAACATCAGATCTACAAGTTTCACGAATCGGTTATGGAGCCATGTCCATAGGCGGTTCGTGGGATGCTACTCCCCTTAATGACTCAATCCGTAAGAGCGCCATGGAGTCTATAAGAACGGCCCTGGGTGCTGGTATTAACTTTTTCGACCATGCCGATATTTATTGCAATGGCAAATCTGAAGAAGCCTTCGCTGACCTCTGGGTTGATACTCCGCATTTGCGCCAGGAGATTTATTTGCAAACTAAATGCGGGATCCGTTTTGATCCACCGCACCGCTTTGATTTTTCCTATGAACACATCATTGCGTCGGTGGAAGGCAGTCTAAGACGCCTTCAAACTGATTACATCGATGTGCTCCTGCTCCATCGCCCCGATCCGCTGGTGGAGCCTGAAGAGGTAGCTCGTGCCTTTGATGAATTAAAGAATTCGGGAAAGGTGCGCTGGTTTGGAGTCAGTAACCAGACAGCAGCGCAAATGGACCTTTTACGAAAGTACTTAAATCAACCCATCGTGGTCAATCAAGTGGAATTTAATCTCATTCATCCCCACATGCTTGATGAAGGCATTTTGTTCAATCAAAACAATTTACGGCTTACAAGAAATGAGGGCGTGATCGAATATTGTCGTTTGCATGACATCACCCTTCAAGCATGGGCGCCGCTCGCTGCCGGTAAACTTACAAGTAAGCCTCGCACTCATCATAGTGCGCACATTCAAAAAACAGCAGACTTGGTGACACAAATGGCGTTGGAAAAAGGCGTACATCCTGAAGCAATTCTGATTGCATGGATCCTGCGTCACCCGGCTCAGATTCAACCTTTGCCTGGAACTACCCGCTCGCAGCGAATCCTGGCTGCTTGCGAAGGAGAACACATAAACCTAACCCGTGAAGAGTGGTATCAGTTATTCCTTGCGGGTCGAGGTGAAAGCCTGCCGTAAAATTATTGGCCTTTGGAAAATATTATGCTCATTCCAGAGGCGGATCGCCGTCTCCCTCCTCAACTTGCACTTCATGAACAGACTGCTAATTAATTTACCGCTTCTCTTGACCCGCCTCTTGAACTGATTGTCTAATCTCTAATTACTATGGAGTGAAAATGTCTTTACTTTCTATTGGATCAATGTATTGTGAATATCGAAAAAACCCTTTGGGAATTGATGTCACCCAACCCCGCCTGAGTTGGGAACTGGAGAGTGCCCGTCGCGGAGTTGTTCAAATTGCTTATCGTATCCTCGTAGCGCGCTCGGAAAAAGCGCTTATGGAATACTCTAACTTACTGTGGGATAGCGGGCGTGTCGAAGCAGACACGTCCACTCACGTTCGCTACGCGGGCGCGCCGCTTGCATCAGGGCAAAAGGTTTTCTGGAAAGTGACTGTGTGGGATAACGCCGGGAATCAGGCGGACAGCGAATCGGCTTGGTGGGAAATCGGACTTCTGAATCGCGTTGACTGGCAGGGAGGGTGGATTGGCGCGTCCTTTTACGGCGGACCACGAACCGCCTCTCCATCGCCATATCTCAGGAAAGAGTTTGCGCTCACAAAACCGGTCGCGCTGGCACGTTTGTATATCACCGCGCTCGGCTTCTATGAATGTTACGTGAACGGTCAGCTGATTGGGGAGGATGTCTTCACCCCCGGTTGGACCGATTACAAAAAGCGTGTGCAATATCAGGTATATGATGTCACATCTCTGTTGCAAGCAGGAGGCAATGCCATCGGCGCCATCCTGGGCGACGGTTGGGCAGTGGGCAACGTGGCATGGGTCGGACGGCAACGTTATATCGACCGACCTAGTTTGTTGGCGCAACTGATCGTAACTGACGTGGATGGCAACACCACGGTCGTCCCAACCGATACCACCTGGAAAGTAAATACAGGACCTGTGCTCGAATCCGACAGCTTAATGGGCGAGAGTTACGATGCCCGTCGCGAAAATCCCGGTTGGGACCGCCCCGATTTCGACGACACAGATTGGCGAGCCGCGCTAGCATTGAAACACGACTCCGCGGAACTAGTCGCTACCAATGGTCCGACCGTGCGCCGTCAGGAAGAATTGAAACCCGTGAAGGTGATCGAAAATCACGAATATACCCAATCGCGCTGGATCATCGACATGGGTCAGAACATGGTCGGTTGGGTGCGTATCAAAGTCAGCGGCGCCGCAGGCAAGACGATCACTCTCAAATATGCTGAAGTACTCAAACCTGATGGAACACTTTATACCGAAAATCTGCGCACCGCCCGCAACATCGATCACTACACCCTGCGCGGCGACGGTGAAGAAACGTGGGAGCCCCGTTTTACTTTTCATGGCTTCCGGTACGTAGAGTTAAGCGGATACGTAGGCACGGTCACAGCCGATATGGTGACGGGTGTCGTCGTTCATTCGGACACACCCGTTACAGGAACATTCGAATGTTCAGACCCGCGCATCAACCAGCTTCAGCACAATATCCTCTGGGGACAAAAAGGCAACTTTGTAGATGTGCCCACCGATTGTCCGCAACGTGATGAAAGATTGGGGTGGACAGGGGATGCCCAAGTATTTGTCCGCACCTCTGCTTTCAACATGAGCGTCGCTGGGTTCTTCACGAAATGGTTGAACGATCTAAAGGATTCGCAATCGCCGGAGGGCGGCTTCCCGGCTGTGGCTCCCAACCCTGGAGCCTGGCCTACGATCGATGGCGGACCAGCCTGGGCAGATGCGGGCGTCATCTGTCCGTGGACGATCCACCTCTGTTACGCTGACCAGGATCTGTTGGCAGCGCAATATGACTCGATGAAGTTATTCATTGAATTCTTAATCGCCACCAGCCGCGATCACATCCGCTGTTATGAAGGCTACGATGGCTGGAAAGGCTTTGGCGACTGGCTCGCACTGGATGGCAGTGATGGACGGGAAGGCGCCACGCCTAAGGAACTGATCGCCACGGCTTTCTTTGCATATAGCACCAAACTCTTCGCAGGTATCTCAGCAAAACTTGGAAAATACGAAGAAGCGGATCGGTATTACGCGCTGGCGCACGATATCAACACCGCGTTCTGCGACCGCTTCGTCCTGCCGAACGGCAAGCTCACTACTGAAACTCAAACCGGCTACATTCTTGCCCTGCACTTTAATCTATTGCCCGAGTCGCTTCGACAGGTTGCGGTGGATGCACTGGTGGAAGATATAAAAAAGCGGGGCAACCACCTGAGCACTGGATTTGTTGGCACGCCTTATATCAACTGGGTATTAAGTGAAAATGGACATGTCGATACGGCCTATGATCTGCTACATCAAACCACCTGGCCATCCTGGCTATATTCAGTAACCCAGGGTGCTACCACTATTTGGGAACGATGGGACGCATGGACCCATGATAAGGGTTTTCAAACCCCCAGCATGAATTCGTTTAATCATTATGCCTATGGCGCGATCGGCGCGTGGATGTATGCCGTCATCGGCGGCATCGACCTCGACCCAAACGAGCCGGGATATAAACACATCGTAATGCAGCCGAAACCAGGCGGCGGGCTAACGAGGGCCAGTGCTGAATTAATTTCACTTTATGGGTTAATTCGCAGTGCCTGGAAACTCGAAAACAATATATTTGAATGGAAGATCAGCATCCCCGCCAACACTCATGCCACAATCTCAATCCCAGTATCGTCTTCTGCTTCGATTTACGAATTGAACAAGCCTGTTGATGATGTTTCTGACGTTAAGCTGATACGGCGTGAAGAAGGTGTAGCGGTATACAAAATTGGCTCCGGCGAATATCACTTTACTGCCAAATAAAGAATCCAAGATGTCTTTTATGAGTTCAGTACGTTTGCCCAGATAGTTTTACTGTTTTTTGGAATCAGGAGAATCAATATGAAAATATCAAAGGTAACTCCACTTGTGATGGGCACTCCCTGGCGCAATATTACATTTGTTCGTGTTGACACAGATGAAGGTTTGATCGGCTACGGAGAAGCAAGAGCGGTCAATCGCACAGACTCAGTCAATGGATATTTAAGCGAGGCAGTTCCACGATATGTGCTGGGCGAGGACCCTTTCAATATAGAAGGTCTGGTACACCGTATGTTCCGAGAAGACTATGCCCGGGCTGGAGAAACAACCATGACGGGAATTGCATTGATTGAGATGGCCTGCTGGGACATCATTGGAAAATCTGTGGGTCAACCCGTATATCGATTATTGGGGGGCGCTGTTCGCGAAAAGGTCAAGGCATATGCCAACGGATGGTATACAGTTGAGCGTACGCCGGAAGAATTTCACAAAGCTGCCAAACAAGTGATCGCGAGAGGCTACCAGGCACTCAAATTCGATCCTTTCGGTGCCGGCTTATATGAATTGACAACCCGTGAAAAACATAAGGCAATAGAATTGGTGGAGGCTGTACGAGCGGCAGTTGGACCGGATGTCGAAATCATGATTGAGATGCATGGCCGTTTCAACCCACCTACAGCCATTGAAATGGCACACGAATTGGCGCAGTTCAAACCAAGCTGGTTTGAAGAACCCGTCCCGCCTGAAAACCTTCCAGCACTTAAAAAAGTGGCTCAGGCTATTGCTCCATTAGGCATTCCAATAGCCACCGGTGAACGACTGCATACAATTCACGAATATCGTGAGTTATTTGAACTTCAATCAGCCGATATTGTTCAACCCGATCTCTCGCATTTCGGCGGAATCCTAAACACTAAAAAATTGGCCGCCTGTGCAGATGCATACTATATGCTTATTGCACCTCACAATGTTGGTGGACCGGTCTCCACCGCAGCTGCACTGCATTTGGGCGCCTGTACATCCAACTTTAAAATATTGGAATACTTCAACGATTTTGCCGATCCGCATGTTAAAAAGGTGGCGACCGGATTGCCAGAGGTTGTGGATGGATATTTTTCGCTTCCTTCTGGACCCGGGCTTGGTGTCATCGTGGACGAGGATGCCATCCGCGAATACCCGCGCCAAAATATTCACTTCAATTTGTTTACTGAAGACTGGCATAAACGAGAGGCAAAAATAGCCTGATGTCAAAGAGGATTTGACAAATGAAAATATATGATATTTCGCTTCCTGTCCATCCTGATATGGTCATTTGGCCTGACAGCCAAAATGTAAGTGTTCAGCGCGTTTCCGATCAGGAAAACGGTGATACTGCCACCGTATCCACTTTAACCTTGGGCATCCACACGGGCACACATCTTGACGCGCCATTGCATTTTGTGAGAAAGGGAAATGCAATTGAGGCACTTGAGCTTTCGAGTCTTTGTGGACCCGCACTGGTTTATCACGCACTGGATGCAGATTTGTTGACAGCTGATCTTTTTGAAAAGCTAAACATATCTTCTGGCACTGAACGACTCCTTATCCGAACTCACAATTCTTCTCTGTGGAGAAACGGTATAACAGAATTCAACCCTGATTATGTTGCGGTCAGCGCAGATGGAGCACAGTGGCTGGTGGATCATAAAATTAAAGTGATCGGTGTGGATTACTTATCAGTTGCCCCGTTTAACGACCTCGTCACGCCACACGAAATCTTGTTAAACGCAGGAATTATTCCACTTGAAGGGCTCGACTTGAGTCAGGTTGACTCGGGTCTTTATATGCTTTATTGTTTACCACTCAAACTCGTTGGGGTCGAAGGCGCGCCGGCTAGAGCGATACTTATTACAAATGACTAAGCGTAAATGAATCTATCCCATAACCAGGATGTGAAGCAATGAACCGTGTTGGCTTTCAATTCATAGTCCGCGCAGACAAACTCAGCGAATACAAGGAACATCACAAAAATGTCTGGCCTGAAATGATGGATGCTCTCCGCGAGACTGGTTGGAATAATTATTCTTTATTCATGCGTGAGGATGGTTTGATATTCGGTTATTTTGAAACTGAAGAAAACCTTTCTGCAGCACAATCAAAGATGGCTGCGAAGGCTGTCAACACACGCTGGCAGGAATTCATGTCCCCCTTTATCGATGCGAACGCTCGTCCTGACGAAACTTTTGTTGAGTTGGAAGAATACTTCCATTTGGATTAATTATGGCACAAGGGCATCATTATCTGGCAATTGACATCGGCGCGGAAAGCGGGCGTGCCATTGTTGGAAGCCTCAACGATAAACAACTCACATTGAATGAAGCCCATCGCTTCTCTAATGGACCTGTGCGTTTAAATGATGGTTTGCATTGGGATGTTCTGGAACTTTGGTCTGATATTAAACACGGCATCATTAAGTCATCAAAAATTGAAAAAAAGCTGGATGGAATCGGATTGGATACCTGGGCGGTTGATTTTGCTTTGCTCGATAAAAACGGCAGTTTGCTTAGCAACCCATTTCATTATCGCGATTCTCGCACCGATGGAATAGTGGAAGAGGCCTTCAAGGTTATGCAGCGTGAAGAGATATTTGCCAACAGCGGAATTCAATTCATGCAACTCAACACCCTATATCAACTAATTGCTGCAAGAAGAAATAACCCAGAAATATTTGATATAGCAAAAACATTTGTAACTATTCCTGACCTTTTCAATTATTGGTTAAGCGGAGAGATTACCAATGAATTTACCAATGCGACAACGACTCAATGTTTTGACCCGCGAAAACGGGACTGGTCATCGGCAATATTAAACTCATTTAACATTCCAACGCGTCTCTTCCAGCCGATCACTGATTCTGGAACCCAAATTGGGACTCTGCTCCCAAGCCTTATTGAAGAAATAAATGTAAATCCCATTCCTGTCATTGTCCCAGCATGTCATGATACAGGCTCGGCGGTAGTAGCCGTACCTACCTCTGAAAAGGGTTTTGTGTGGATCAGTTCAGGCACATGGTCTATTATGGGCGTGGAAGCTGAACAGCCAATTATCAATGAAAAGGCGCTTGAATATAACTTTACCAATGAGGGCGGTGTATTTGGCACATGGCGCTTTTCCAAAAACATCATGGGATTATGGTTGATTCAAGAATGCAGGCGCGAGTGGATGCGTCAGGGGGAGGAAATATCTTTCGATGTATTGACTCAACTTGCTGCGGAGTCTGAGGCGTTTCTGTCAGTAATTGATCCTGATGCCGTAGAGTTTCTTCAACCAGGTGATATGCCATCCCGAATTCAAAAATATTGTGCAGATACAAATCAATCTGTGCCGCAAACGAAAGGTCAAATTGTGCGTGTGGCACTCGAAGGTATTGCATTGAAATATCGTTGGGTCTTGGAAAAACTTGAAGAGTTAACAACAAATGGGCAACTTGGCTCAATTCATATCATTGGCGGCGGAACACAAAACCGTTTGTTAAATCAATTTACGGCGAATTCCACTGGACGGAATGTAATTACCGGACCCGTTGAAGCAACTGCGATTGGAAATATTTTGATGCAAGCCATTGGTTTGAAACATTTGAGTTCGCTTGGGGATGCGCGTGAAGTTGTGCGTTCTTCGTTTAACCCTGTTGTATATGAGCCGAAACGAACTGCAGATTGGGACGATGCCTACGCACGTTTACAAAATTTAATGAAGATTGTTTTTGAGAGGCAATCATGACGTATTCCGAAGCAAAGATTCAATCTGCCTACCAACTCGCCAAAGAACGTTATGCCGCATTGGGTGTGGATACAGAAAAAGCGATGGCTCGTCTTGAAAAAGTTTCGATTAGTTTGCATTGCTGGCAAGGCGATGATGTAGGTGGTTTTGAAAACCCTGGTGGTGAATTGAGCGGTGGAATTGCCGCTACCGGAAATTACCCTGGCAAGGCGCGCACTGCCGACGAACTCCGCAAAGACCTTGATGTAGTGTATAGTTTGTTACCTGGCTCACATCGTTTGAATCTTCATGCCATTTATTTGGAATCAGATAAAAAGATCGAGCGCAATGTGATTGAACCAAAACACTTTGAACGATGGAAAGATTGGGCAACAGCAAACAAGCATGGAATAGATTTCAATCCAACCTGCTTTTCTCATCCATTATCAGCCGATGGCTTCACACTTTCACATCGCGATGAAAAAATTCGTCAATATTGGATCGAGCATTGCATTGCCAGCAGGAAAATAGGGGAGTATTTTGGAAAAGAATTAGGGACACCCGCTGTAACAAATATCTGGATTCCTGATGGATACAAAGATACGCCTGCCGATCGCCAAACACCGCGACATTTATTACTTGAATCTTTGGATTCTGTTCTCGCTGAAAAATTGACTCACAATCTTGATGCTGTAGAGCCAAAACTTTTTGGTCTTGGTTCAGAGTCCTATGTGGTTGGTTCCATGGAATTTTATTCTGCGTATGCTCTCACTCGCAAAATATTGCTCACACTTGACTCCGGTCATTTCCACCCAACAGAAACCATTGCGGACAAGATTTCATCATTATTGATTTATCACGACCAATTGTTGTTACACGTGAGCCGCGGTGTGCGTTGGGATAGTGATCATGTTGTCACCTTCAATGATGACTTGCAAGCGATTACCCAGGAAATTGTTCGTAATGATGCGCTGGAAAGAATCCATATTGGCTTGGATTACTTCGATGCCAGCATTAACCGTATTGCTGCATGGACAATTGGTTCGCGTAATACGTTACGTGCGTTATTAATCGCTTTGCTTGAACCTTTCGAAATGATGAAGAGACTTGAAATTGAAAATGATTTTTCCAGCCGATTGGCTTTGCAGGAAGAACTTAAGAGCATGCCATTCAGCGCAATTTGGGATATGGTTTGTTTGAAGAAAAATGTTCCAGTTGGTATGGACTTTATGAAGACTATTAAAAATTATGAGCAGAAGGAACTTGTAGAGCGATAAATCAATCTTCAAGTGGAGACCGAAAGATGAAACAAAAAGATTTCCGTTATGTGAATTATTTATGGGATGATAGCGTTGCAGATAAGTTGGATGGTGTTGAGAGACTGCGTTATCGCAGTAATATTCTTGGTTCAGATCAACGCATTACAAATACAGGCGGTGGTAATACCTCTTCAAAAGTAAAACTGACAGACCCATTAAGTGGAGAAGAAGTGGATGTGCTTTGGGTAAAAGGCTCAGGTGGAGATTTACGCACATCTACACGCGCCAATTTTGCATCCCTTTATATGGATAAGTTTTTGTCATTGGAAAATATCTATAACAAAGCCGAAGTAAAAGGTGTGAAGACTGAAATTGAAGACTCAATGGTGGATATGTATCGTCATACCACGTTTAGTTTGAATACCGCTACAAGTTCGATTGACACTCCCTTGCATGGATTGATCCCACTTCGGCACGTGGATCATATGCACCCTGTCTCCGTGATCGCAATTGCGGCTAGCAAAGATCAGGAGCGCCTCACGCAGGAAGTTTTTGAAGAGGAAGTGGGTTGGGTTCCGTGGCAACGGCCTGGGTTTGATCTGGGCTTGGTAATGCGAGAAAAGTTGAAACAAGATCCAGCTTTGAAAGGTCTGGTGATGGGGCAGCATGGGCTGATCAATTGGGCAGATGATGATAAAGCCTGTTATGAATTGACGCTTACATTGATCGAAAAAGCCGCACACTATATTCAACAACACGACAAAGGCAGGAATACATTTGGGGGGCAAAAATATAATTCTCTTGATGAGAGAGCAAGAAACGAAATTTTTATTAAATTATTGCCGATCTTGCGTGGGAAAGTATCTCAAACGACTAGATTTATTGGCACAATCCATGCGACCGAAAGTGTGCTTCAATTTGTAAATAGCATGGACGCTTCACGCTTAGCCGAAATTGGGACATCGTGTCCTGACCATTTTCTCCGTACGAAAATTAAACCGTTATACGTGGATTGGGATCCTCGGGAAGAATCAGTGGAGAGTCTGCTTGAGAAATTGGAAATAGGCTTGGTCAAATATCGAAGCGATTATGCATTCTATTATGAAGCTTGTAAGCATCCCGATTCGCCTGCCATGCGCGATCCGAATCCAACGGTCATTTTGATTCCAGGCTTAGGCTTGATTGCGTGGGGAAAAAATAAAAGTGAAAGTCGTGTGACGGCAGAATTTTATTCTCTTGCAATTGAAGTGATGCGCGCGTCTGAAGCGATCAGCGAATATCAAGGTTTGCCGCGCCAGGAAGCGTTTGATATTGAATATTGGTTGTTGGAAGAAGCCAAGTTGAAACGCATGCCACCAGAAAAAGAAATGGCGAGAAATGTTATCGTGGTAATCGGTGCAGGCAGTGGAATTGGTAAGGCTGTTGCACATCGTGTTGCCAAGGAAGGTGCGCATGTAGTTTGTGCTGATCTCTTAGAAGAAACTGCAAAAGAAACCGCAGATGAGTTAGTCAAAATTTATGGAGTTGGAATTGGTGTTGCAGGCACAGGCATCTCAGGTTGTGGACCTGCGATTGGTTTAAGTGTAGATATTACAAAACGTGAGAGTATCAAAGCCATGTTTGAAAATATTATTCTTGCTTATGGTGGCGTCGATAATATTATTATTACTGCTGGGATTTTTGTTCCACCTGATAAACAAGGATTTATCCCAGATGAGAAATGGTCATTAACCTATAGCATCAATGTGACAGGACCTTATTTGGTGGCAGATGAAGCAAAAAAGTTTTGGCAGGCACAAGGATTAAAGAACAGCCTTGTAATTACTACCAGTGCAAATGCTGCGGTGGCGAAGCAAGGTTCGATTGCATACGACACAAGCAAAGCTGCAGCGAATCATTTGGTACGCGAGTTGGCAATCGAACTTGCTCCATTGATTCGTGTCAATGGGCTGGCTCCTGCTACGGTTGTGGAAGGGAGTAGTATGTTCCCGCGTGACCGCGTGATTAGTTCGTTGACAAAATATAATGTCAGTTTTGATGAAAGCGAAAGCACAGAAGAGTTACGCGATAAACTGGCGCTTTTCTATGCACAACGGACACTTACAAAATCTCCTATCACACTGGCAGATCAGGCTGAAGTTGCATATTTATTGAGCAGCAGTAAATTCAGTAAGACGACAGGCCAAATCATCAGCGTGGATGGCGGTTTACATGAGGCCTTCCTGCGATAGCAAATTCCAATGACTAAAGCACAACTTTTTATCACCTGTCTTGGCGATCAATTTTACACATCTACGCTAAAAAGCATGACGCGCATTTTGGAAGATTTAGGTGTGGAATTAATGTTTCCTCCCGAACAAACTTGTTGTGGCCAACCTCTTTTTAACAACGGCTTTGAAGACAAAACAAAGGGTGTTGCTTTAAATTTCCTGAAAGCATTTTCAAAAAGCGATGCGCCAATTGTTGCACCCTCTGGTTCATGTGTCAGCATGATCAAACATCATTACGCAGAACTATTTCCAGAAGGAATATCAGAGCATGATCTTGCAATTGATATCGCGTCTCGCACCTTTGAATTTACAGAATATTTGGTAAATGTTTTGAAAGTCACAGATGTAGGTGCCGTGTATCCGCATAAAGTGACTTACCATGCCACTTGTCACTATCTACGTGAGATGGGACTCAAAACCGAAGCAAAGACATTGCTCAATTCAGTAAAAGGGTTGGAGTTTGTTTCTCTCAAAGAAGAAGAGACCTGTTGTGGATTTGGTGGCGCGTTCATTGTAACTTTTCCAGAAGTCAGCCGTTCGATGATGGAAAATAAAGTCAATGATATTCTTGCCTGCGGAGCGGATACTGTTGTGATGTGTGAACCAGGCTGTTTGATGAACGTGGCAGGTGGATTACATAAAGCAGGTTCAAAAGTCCGCGCGATGCATATTATTGATTTATTAGCATCGAAATAAAAAATGAACGAAACCTCACCCTATATTGGATTTGAAGAATATAGCGAACATGTCCCAACTAGCATTCCGCTTGCAGTACAGCAAGCCACTGGGCGTTTTGTCAGTGGGCGCGCTGCACGTGTAGCAGAACTTCCACAATGGGAAGAATTACGTCAGATAGGTTCTGATATTCGCCAGCACACCATCGAAAATATGGATGGGTATCTCACTCATTTGGAAGCGGCAGTGCTGTCAGCGGGTGGACATGTCCATTGGGCAGAATCAGGCGAAGATGCACGTCAGATCGTGTTGCAAATCGCAAAAGAAAATAAGGTCAAATCAGTTGTCAAATCCAAATCAATGGCAACTGAAGAAATTCATCTAAACCGAGCGCTTGAAGCGGCAGGTATCGAATCACTTGAAACTGATCTTGGTGAATACATTATTCAACTTGCGGGCACGGGTCCGTCGCATATTATTGTGCCTGCTGTGCATCTCACGAAGGAAGAGATTGCCGTGTTGTTTAGTAAGCATCTTGGAATTGATGCGCCCAACGACCCGATTGAATTGGCGCGGATTGCACGCGAAACTCTGCGTGAAAAATTTCTATCCGCAGAGATGGGAATCTCTGGTGGAAATTTTCTGATCGCTGAAACTGGCACGTTGGTTATGGTCACGAATGAAGGCAATGGTCGTATGTGTACAACTATGCCTGATATTCATGTCGCAGTCGTTGGCATTGATAAAGTGATTCCCGACTGGGACTCACTTACTGTGTTTCTTAAATTGCTGGCGCGTTCTGCAACAGGACAAAAGCTGTCCACGTATACACAATTCATCACAGGCCCTCGCCATGCTGAGGGCGAGGGCGGACCAAAAGAATTTCATCTTGTGCTTCTTGATAACGGCAGGTCAAAAATTCTCAAAGACCCTGTTGGACGCGACGTGCTTAAATGTATTCGTTGCGGCGCATGTGCGAATGTTTGTCCCGTTTATAAAAACGTTGGCGGCTTTGCGTATGGTTCGTTTATCTCTGGTCCAATCGGTGCGATTCTTTCACCGCAAATGCTTGGCACGCAAGCCGCCCGCGAACTTCCTTTCGCTTCCACACTTTGTGGCGCATGTGCAGATGTTTGTCCTGTTAAGATTCCCATCCCGACCATTCTTCGACATCTTCGTCGGCGTGTTTCACAAGGCGATGAATTTTCAAAGCCCACGCTTTCAACATCAATTCGTGTGACTGCGTCCCTTGCTTCATTTGCCTTAGCCCAAAACTGGCTCTATCGTTTTGGCACTCGCGTGCTCCCAACATTCATGTCAATTTTCAAACGCGGAAATTGGATTTCCAATGCGCCCTATCCTCTCAGCCGTTGGACAAAAGCTCGTCCATTGCCATCTTTCACTGCAAGCTTTAGAAATTGGTGGAAGAAAGAAAAAGATTCTACAAAATGACAAACCCCATTCTCGAAAATATTCGAAAATCTTTAGGTCGCACCGATCAGATATCATCCCCGCAGGGGGCTCCTTTGAGCTTGCGCCCTGCTATCTATCAGCCTCGTCAACCCGAATCAGTGGAATCTGAAATCGAAACCTTTCTAAATGAAATTAAAAAACTTTCTGGTATAGGGCAAAAACTTTCACCTGATGGAATTGACTTTGCATTGGAGACTCTCATTACTGATCAAAATATTCGTACAGCAACAGTTTGGCAGACTCCACACCTCAGGCAGTTAGGTGTTACAGAAATTCTTAACTCTTTCAATATCAAACTTATCTCCCCCAACGCTGATAAACACGAAATGGCACAATGTGACTTGGGAATCACCGAAGCGGATTTTCTCTTACCCGAAACTGGGACACTTGCTTTATATTCCTCTACTGAAAAACCACGTGCTGTTTCACTTTTGCCGCGAATTCATTTAGCTATTGTTCGTCCTGAAATATTGCGTGCAGATATGCACCAAGTCTTTGCAGAAGCAAAGAATAGCAATTATTTAGTTTTCATCACTGGTCCTAGCCGTACTGCGGATATAGAGTTGACGGTCACTCTTGGTGTGCATGGCCCGAAGAATTTGTATGTGTGGGTAATAATTTAGAAGTTACCTAGGTGATTGGCCCGTAGAAGTCGATATAATAAAAAATGCATCATCAAAATGGACCCTGGATATTAATTCTTTCAAACATCGGCAGCTCCACATAATGAGATTATCTACCCCAACTTCGTCACCTTCTCCGCCCTCAAATACGGCTCGCCGCGCGAAGTATCCATTTCCATCATACCTGTTACCAAAAACGGAGAATTGGAATTCAGTAATTCCTTCGCGATACGATACGTATTGGGGAAGGCGATCACATCCAGTGAGCCTGTTAAGTCTTCTATAGTAAGGAACAACATTGGCTCACCCTTTGCTGTGCGGCTGCGATGGGAAGTCTGTCGAATCCCAGCGACAGTCACGCGTTGTCCGAGCCTGCCCGCCGCATCCGCTGTTGAGATAGAACCACCCTTCGAAATTTGATCAGCTACCACTTCGAGTGGATGTGCTTCCAAACTTACCCCCAACAACTCCACTTGCGCGTTGACTTTTTGCTCGAGCGTCCAGTCATCCGCATGATCATCCCAACCAAACAAACTCATCTGACCCGCTTGCCAACCGCTTTCCAATCGGCGCAAAATAGCTGGGATTGTCCCAAGCCCTTCAAGTCCACCTGCTCGTGCTAGGCTGATTGCCTCCTGCTCGCGAGGATCAACGCGAGTTAGAAATTCATCCAAAGAATGGAAGGGGGCAAGCTCGATAATTCTATTAATTGTTCGACGAGTCAAATCTTTAACTTGATCTAGTCCCATATACAGCGCAGCATTTCGAACCTGAAAATTGCCTCTTGCCCAATTGACATGTGGCGGGCGGACAGAGAGTCCCATGCGTCGCGCTTCGCTCAAATAAACACGCTGACTATAGTAGCCACCCCAATTCGCCAATACGGCTGCCATAAATTGTGCAGGAAAATATGTCTTGCACCATGCCGACCGCCACGCAACTCTTGCATAGGAAGCGGCATGTGCTTTGGGAAAACCGTATCCTGCGAATGCTGCCATCATTTCCCAGACTCGTTCACCTATAGATGAAGGAACACCGCTCTTGCTCTCCGCTTCACTGACGAATTTCCGCTGCAGTTCCTGCATACGTTTGCCCGGGTCAAAGTGACTCATTGCTCTGCGCAGGAGATCGGCTTCTGCAAGACTGAAATTCGACAGCTCGTTCGCAATTCTCAAAACTTGCTCTTGATATAGAATCACACCAAAAGTCTCATCCAAAAGGGGAGCCAATGCTGGATGTAAATGACTGACCTTCTCTTCACCCTTGAAGCGACGAACAAAAGCATCCTTCAGTCCGCCTGTGAGTGGACCGGGGCGATACAATGCAAGCGCTGCCATGATGTCATCTTCACTGCGGGCATGGATTTCTTTTAGCGTGGAACGCATGCCTGGGCTTTCAATATTAAAACAGCCGATAGTCTGTCCCGTCTCTACACGTTGAGATGTTTGTTCATCCTCAGAAGGAATATCATCAAGCGCGGAAACCAGATTGACATACTGCTCTGGTTTGCTTTCTGTGATGAATTCGCCTACATCACCAAGGACAGTCAAGCCTCGGATGCCCAGTAGATCGATCTTCACTAACCCTAATGCTTCTACTGATTCAAGATCAAGTTGTGTAATGACAATGCCTTTACTGCCAGATCGCATCAAGGGCACAAGATCCGTTAATGCATTAGGCGCCACAATCAAGCCACCTGCGTGTACCGAAAGATGCCTGGGAAGTTTTAAGATTGCTTCTGCATCATCAAAGATTTGTTGATGGTGCGGATATGAAATCCGCAAGTCTGCAAAAGGAGAAGGCGGGGCTTGTCCTTCCTGTGCTGCTTCAAACTTTGCCCAAAAGGCATACGGTAATTGATTGACCATCTCGCGCACTTTCGAAGATTCGAGTCCGTACGCTTTTGCAACCCCTCCCAATGCCGAGCGTGGACGGAACCGATTAATCGTCCCAACCATTGCCACACGATCTTCACCATACGTATCGAAGACATGCTGAATAACTGCATCGCGTCTCCGCGAGCATAAGTCTGTATCAATATCAGGTGGAGTAACGCGTGCAGGATTTAAGAATCTTTCAAAATACAGATTGAGCCGCATTGGATCGGGGCCAGTAATTCCCAGACAGTGTGCAACCAGAGAGGAGGCCGCAGAGCCTCTTGAAGAAAAAGGCACACCAGTTTTGCGTGCGTAATTCAGGACTTCTTCAACAATCAGGAATATTGGTTCGAAACCTGCACGAGCAATTACACTCAGTTCATGGTCGATGCGTGTTTGAATGATAGGAGTTATCTCGCCGTATAAAGTCTGTGCTCCCGCAAATGCTTTTTGACGCAGAAATTCAGTGGCTGAAACTCCAAGGGGCAAGGGAACAGTGGGCATATGCGACTTGCCAATCGGCAAGTCGAAGCGACAGCGTTCTGCAATTTCTACAGTGGCGGCTAACGCTTCGGGATGATCCTGAAAACGGGTTTCGATTTCATGCGCACTCATGAAGTATGAGTCTACTGGCGCCATTGCATTGGATGAAATATCCTTCAGCGGTTGATTCAACCGAATGGCGGTAAGGGTTTTTTGTAATCGTGCTTGTTCAGGGGAAAGATAATAAATGGGATGCGTGATGACAGTCGGCAGTTTCAACTTTCGGGCAAGGTCTGAAAGACGATTTGCCTCGGATGGGTTTGATAGGGATACATATAAGCGATCTTGAAAAATGTCTTTAAGTTCATCAAGATGGATATTACTCAATGCAATCAGATCTTTGGAATATAAATCTAATGTTGCTAGTGTACAAACTGTTTCTGGAATTTCACGAAGCATAAGGGAACTGCTTAACCTGCAAAGATTGGACCAACCTTCTTCACTTGTTGCCAGAAGCTGTAACGGGCCATGTTCGAAGTCAATTTCCAAGCCAAGGATGGGTTGAATACCAGCTTGCTT
Organism: Anaerolineales bacterium; assembly: GCA_014379595.1. Lineage (GTDB taxonomy): Bacteria > Chloroflexota > Anaerolineae > Anaerolineales > Villigracilaceae > Villigracilis. Next base: position 272,598 of record JACMLM010000071.1, on the reverse strand, counting down.
GCACGCAGAGACAAATTCAACCGCTCCTGTAAGTAGGCGATGATCGGTGAGTCCAAGAGCAGACATGCTATGAGCCTGTGCAGCTTGCACAAGATCGGCTGGAGTTGCTAGCCCTTCCTGTAAAGAGTATGCGGAATGTGCTACGAGATGGATGTACATTTCCTGATTGTACAGTTTTTTGTTGTACTATAGAGAAACCAAGACGCTTCTTTCAAATACGATACGATTCTGAAATAAATGTGTCTACCTATGAATTAGTTCAACCATTGGGCGTTTCCGAATCCATCTCTATCTACCGCCAAAATATAGGCAGCATTGCTACGATAAAGGCTTTCTGGAATTGCCGTTACGGTAACGCCACTTAAGCCTGTGCCACCTGAATCGAACTGGGCAGTAATTGTGACCATATCACCGATTTGGTAAGTGTTTTCATCCAACTGTGAGACATAAGGCTTCCATGAATAAACGATTGGATTTGCGACCAGCTATTCTGTTTAGATTTGAAAAGTAAAAATATATAACAGAATTGCATTAAGTCTTGTCTGTGTTGTATACTGGACTTCATGCTGCGGGGATTTGCGCCCCTCAACGAAAAGAAAAACCTAGCTCATGCCGTAACGCTAAATATTGTATTGACGAATTTTTTTCTAAAACAAACACAGTAATGACACGGTAAAAGAATGCTCTCTTCTTTATTTGCAAGCGTTGCAGACGCGGTCATCTCCTACACGATTGACAAACTCGATCCTGCCGAGACTCTGAAAACTTGGCTGAAACGGGACCCTGCCAAACTGGCTTTTCAAAAAGCATTGGCGCGGGCCTATACCGCATTTGTCCGCCAATATCCTGATTATGCAAACTCCCTATTTGACAAAACATTCCTAACAGGCAAAGCCGTTCCTGAAATCTCGAAGTTGTTGATTCGCAACCAGTACCCTGACCCAGCCTTGCTGGCACAAATCTGGGCAAAATCTATTGGCGCAAAGCCTGAGTTTGCTAGCAAGACAACAAAACCAATGGCGGATTTTCTGCTCTGGCTCGAAGCGGAACTCAAAGCCGAGCAGGCATTTCAAGCCCTGTTTGACTCTCGCGCATTGGACAGCCTGCCACACATCGAAGCCGAGATCGAAAAGCTGACCAAAGAACTCACTCGCGGACTTGCTGCCGCATTAAAGATCGCAAGCGAGTACGAAAGAATCGCTCTCAAGGTTGAAGGGGATATCAAAGACTCGAATGTCATCGTTGGCGATGGCAATCAAATCAACGTTTCAAATATTTACAATACTTATTATACAGGCGCGTTTGACAAGCTGAACGATTTTTATGTTCCGCCTGATTCCGTGTTTCAGCGTGTGCGAGTAGACGAGTTTGTTGGTCGTGACTGGCTAACTGCCAAAGTGGACGCCTTCCTCAATGACCCAAGCCGCAAATCGGGCGCGTTCCTGTTGGTCGGCGAAGCCGGCGTGGGTAAGACCTCTTTCATGGCGCATTTGGTAAAAGAGAGAAGATATCTTCATCTCTTTGCCGAGCAGGTAGCAGGGGATGCAATGTTGCAGCGCGCCTTGCAGTCGCTAGGGTCACAGCTCGTGACTCACTACCAGATCGATCCATATAAAGACCGCGACACATTGACCCAGCTTGCTGCCTTCCCGGATTTTCTCGAACGGCTCCTGCGACTCGCCGCCAGCACTTTGACCTACGGGGAGAAGATTGTCATTGTGTGCGACGCGCTCGATGAAGCAGGAACTTTCCCCGATGGAAATGTCTTTGGCTTGCCGAATGTTTTACCGGATGGTGTGTATTTCATCCTTTCACAGAGACCCGTCAACACCAAACTGCCAAACTTTGAACCGCTACGGTTTGATCTTGAAGCCCAGGGCGCGGACAATCTTCTAGATATGCAAACCTATTTAAGTGCGGTCGCGAAACGTCCCGAAGTGGCAGGACAAATTCGCTCGAAGGAATACTCCGAAGCATTCTTCACTCAAACCTTGAAAGAGAAAAGCCTCGGCGTCTGGATGTACCTGCATTACATCATCAAAGAGATCGAGAATGGATCGCGCGCACCTCTGGACCTTGAAAACCTCCCCACAGGCTTAATTGGATATTATGCAGATTATTGGGATGATTGGCGCTATGGGCATAAAGGACGCGGTAAGGGTGAAGAAGCTTGGAACAGCCTGTACTCACCACTGCTGACCACGCTCGCCGCTGCGCAGGAAGCGATCACAGTTGAACAATTGATTCAATGGTCAAATGTAAAAGCAAGCCCGCGTGAAGTCGCTCACTTATTAAATCTATCATGGCGTTCTTTCATTACCGAGAAAGAAACTGGAAAGAGCAAAATCTACTCGCCCTATCACCTAAGTTTTCGTGACTTCATCGTAGGCAGGGTGGATTTCGATAAATTGGATCCCAAACGGAAAAACCTGGTGCGTGACCTTGCCGAACAAACGGTTGAGGCGCACGGGCGCATTGTGAAAGCCTTTGAAGAAGAATGTAAAGGTGAATGGGAAAAACTCGTTGAACAAAATTACCCCCGCCTGCACTTGAGTACGCACCTTGCGGGTGCAAAGGAACACAAAAAACTAACCGATCTGCTTACAGAAGGGGAGGAACACATCGAATGGGCAGAGGCGCGTTACAAAAAAGAGGAGACTTACGCAGGATACATAAGCGACCTTACCTATGTTTGGGAATATGCCGAACAGGAACAAGATTATCCCCTAACAATTCGCTGCATGCTAATAGAGAATAGCATTCACTCTCTGGCGTTGAATATTACACCAGAACTATTGACTCAACTGGCAAAAGAGGGGTTGTGGAGTTATGCGAGATGTCTTTCTACAATTCGGGAAAATTCGAACTCCTTTGCACAGGCGCATTCATTGGAATTAATTGCCCCTGACCTTCCTCCATTATTATTTCAAGAGGCTCTTGCTGTTGCTTGCAAAATTACTGATGAAGCTTATCATGCCCATGCTTTAGCAGCTCTCTCACCACATTTGAACGATGAACTCAACAAGCAGGCATTGGCTGCTGCACGCGAGATTAAATCTGAATACAATCGCGCCAGAGCCTTAACCTATATCGCGACACACCTCAACAATGGACTCAAAACTCAAGTACTCCAAGAGGCACTTAACGCCGCCCGCAAGGTTAAAGATAATTCTCGTGCAGGAGCTTTGACCACTCTTGCGCCTTTCTTAAAAGATGAACTTAAAACAGAAATCCTTCAAGAGGCGCTGGCTGCTGCACACGAAATCGAAGATCAAAAAGTATGCGTCCTCGCTTTGGAGGCGCTCGTGCATCACCTGAACGATGAACTCAAGACACGGACGCTTCAAGATGCCTTGGCTACTGCACGCAAAATCAAAGATGCATCTGACCGTGCTCATGTCTTAGCAGCTCTCGCGCCACATCTCAACGATGAGCTCAAGTCACAGATACTGCAAGAGACGTTGGTCGTCGCACGCGAGATCAAAGATGAATTCGAATACGGTAACGTCTTGTTAGCCATTGCACCACACCTAAACGATGAACTCAAGCCACAGGCGCTTGTCGCAGCTAGTGAAATTAAAGAAGAATTCTATCGCTCTCGTGCCTTGGCCGACATTGCACCATATCTGAATGATGAACTCAAGATGCAGGCGCTAACTTCTATACGCGCGGTTAACGACCAATACGGTCGCGCGAGGGCCTTAGCTAACCTTGCGCCTCACCTAGATGATGAACTAAGGACGCAAGTCCTTCAAGATGCGCTGGCTGCTGCACGCACAGTTAAAGATAATTCTCGTGCCAGGCCTCTAGAAGATCTCACGCCCTACTTGAACAATGAACTCAAAATAAAAGTGCTTCAAGAGGCACTGACTGCCGCAGGCAAGATCGAAGACGATTACTTCCGTGTTACTGCTTTGTCCACTCTTGCCCATTACCTCAACGATAAATTCAAAACGCAAGTGCTTCAATCTGCATTGGATATCACTCACGAAATCAAAAATGATTATCTACGCGCCCGGGCCTTATCCACTCTTGCACCGGACTTAAACGATGAGCTAAAAAGGCAAGTGCTTCAAGAGGCGTTGGCTGCAGCAAGCAAAGCAAGTCTAGAAGGTCGTGTGAAAGTCTTATCTATTCTCGCACCAGACCTAAATGATGAACTCAAACTGCAAGTACTTCAAGAGGCGCTGATTGCCGCACACAAGATCCAAGACGAATCAACCCGCGTCGAGATCTTATCCGACCTGGGGCCTCACCTTAATGAAGAACTCAAAGTTCAGGCATTGGCTATCGCACAAGAGATTGAAGATGAATCCCTTTACGGTGATGCCTTGGTCTACCTCACACCATATCTCAACGATGAACTCAAGATACAAGTGTTAGCTATCGCATGCGAATTCAAATCTGAATACGCTCGCGCCGGCGTCTTGACTAGTCTCGCGCCTCATATCAACGATGAACTAAAATTGCAAGCGCTGGCTGCTATACGCGGGATCAAAGATGAATTTGCTCGTGTCCGGGCCTTGGGCGATCTTGCTCCATGCCTCAAAGGTGAACTTAAAATACAAGTTTTCCAAGAGGCGTTGGCAACCGCAAGTGAAATTAAAGATGAATCTCGCCGAGCGATTGCCTTGTCAAATCTCGTGCCATATCTCAACTACGATCACAAAAGGCAGGTTCTTCAAAACGCGCTGACTGCTGTATGCGAGATCAAAGATGAAACACAACGTGCTTACGCATTATTCGATCTGACTCCACACCTCAATGATGAACTCAAAATACTTGCATTGGCTGCTGCACGCGAATTCGAAGATAAAGATATCCGCGCTAGCATCTTAGCCAATCTTGCTCCACTTGTCAGTAATGAAATAAGAATTACCGTTTTACGAGATTTGCTATATATATCAGATAGTAGTTCTCTGTATGAGATCCAGAATAAATGGGAGTATATTCAATTTAGTGGTTTGAAAGAGCACATAAGTCCATTTATTAAGTTTGTATCTCAAAAGGACCGAAGAGAGGGAACCAAAGTTGTTGACGCGCTTTCCCCCGCCCTCGTTCAATTCAACGGGCCAGAAATCGTCCCCGAACTCTATCGCGCCATCATGGACACTGCCCGCTGGTGGCCGTGACATTTTTTAGTTTACGCAATTTCAATCAGTATTAGGAGATTTCTTTGTTCGAACAAACCTTCAAAAACATTGACGATAAATTATGGAAAGACGCGGGCTGTTCCAGTGAGCTGGATTATGTGGAGCAGACTTCTTGGATTCTGTTCTTAAAATATTTAGATGACCTTGAAAAAGATAGACAGGACACAGCGGAGTTAATAGGCAAGAAATATACACCCATTATCACAGGTGAATATAAATGGGAGAAGTGGGCTGCGCCAAAGACAAAAGATGGGAAACTCGATCATCACAATGCGAAAACAGGTGATGACTTAATTGACTTTGTAAATATCAAACTCTTTCCCTACTTAAAGAAGTTCAAAGGGGATGACCCCAACACTATCGAATACAAGATCGGTGAAATATTCAGTGAACTGAAGAATCGCTTGCAAAGCGGATACAACTTGCGCGAAGTGATCAATCTCGTGGATGAACTGCGTTTCCGTTCGTCGAAAGAGAAGCATGAGATGAGCGCGTTGTATGAGGATAAGATCAAGAATATGGGCAACGCGGGGCGCAATGGTGGAGAATATTACACGCCACGCGCGTTGATTAAGTCAATTGTGAAAGTCGTGAACCCGAAAATTGGGGAGACGATTTACGATGGGGCGGTTGGGTCGGCGGGATTCCTTGTCGAGGCATTTGAGTTTCTTCGGACGGGATCAAGTATCGGCACGAAAGAAGCAAGGCTTCTTCAGGAGAAAACTTTTTACGGCAAGGAGAAGAAATCGCTGGCGTATATCATCGGGATTATGAATATGATCCTGCATGGCATTGAAGCGCCGAACATTTTGCATACCAACACGCTGGCGGAGAATCTTTCTGATATTCAGGAGAGGGATCGTTATAACGTGGTGCTGGCGAACCCGCCCTTCGGCGGCAAGGAACGCGCCGAGGTGCAGCAGAACTTCCCAATCAAAACGGGCGAGACGGCGTTTTTATTTTTACAGCACTTCATCAAGATTTTGAAGGCGGGCGGACGCGCGGGCGTGGTGATCAAGAATACCTTCCTTTCGAATACCGATAACGCGTCGGTGAGTTTGCGCAAGCAGTTGCTCGAAACCTGCAACCTGCACACGGTGTTGGATCTGCCTGGCGGCACTTTCACGGGCGCGGGCGTGAAGACGGTGGTGCTGTTCTTTGAGAAGGGCGCGCCGACCAAGAAGGTCTGGTTCTATCAATTGAATTTGGAGCGCAATCTCGGCAAGACCTATCCGTTGAATGAAAATGATCTGGCGGATTTTGTGAAATTGCAAAAGTCGAAAGCGGATTCGGAGAATTCGTGGACGGTGAATATGGCGGATGTCGATTCCGCTTCCTTCGACCTTTCGGTTAAGAACCCTCACAAGCAAGCGGACTCTGCGCTGAGAGCGCCTCAAACTATTCTCGACGAGATGAAGTCACTGGATGAGGAGAGCGCGAAGATTTTGAAATCAATCAAGGCAATGTTATGAAAAAGGGTTGGGAAATAAAAACACTTGGTGAAGTTTGCATATTGCGAAGCGGGACAACTTTACCGCCTTCAATTGAAAAGCCAGAAGGCGAATTACCATATCTAAAAGTAGCTGACATGAATATTGAAGAAAATGATATTTATGTTGTAACTTCATCTCGTTTCGTAAATAAATCTGATGTGAATGAAAACGGAATTATTCCTGTGGGCAGTACGATATTTCCAAAAAGAGGTGGGGCAATTCTCACAAATAAAAAACGGTTGACGACAATTCCAATTTGCATGGATTTAAATCTAATGGCGGTTTCGCCTAAACAAGAAATAACATCGGAATACTTGTTTTACTATTTCATCGGACTTGATTTAAGAAAAATAAATAATGGCTCATCAATTCCACAGATAAACAACTACAGTATTGAACCATTACAAATTTCATATCCACCCCTCCCCGAACAACAGCGGATCGTGTCCGTGCTGGACGAAGCCTTTGTGTCTATTGCTCAAGCCAAGTCCAACGCCGAGCGGAATCTGGTCAATGCTCGGGAGTTGTTTGAGTCGGTGCTTGAAAGTTTTTTTGAGGATCCACAACATACACCTGATGGCAGAGTGTTAGAAAGTCTTTGTGAGTTGATTGTAGATTGCGAACATAAAACTGCTCCGATTCAAGAAGAAGGTTATCCATCAATTCGTACTCCAAACATTGGGCGTGGTTACTTTATTTTAGACGGTGTGAACAGAGTTTCAGACGAAACATATAAAAGATGGACAAGACGAGCAATACCGCAGGTAGGGGATTTGATTTTTGCAAGAGAAGCACCTGCTGGTAATGTTGCAGTAATTCCTAAAGACTTGGAACCTTGTTTAGGTCAAAGAACTGTATTGATTAGACCAAACAAGAAAGTTTTCAAACCTTATTATCTTATGTGGCTCTTGCTTTCAGATAATGTTCAAAAGTTCTTTGTGCACAACTCAAAAGGCTCTACTGTTGTTCATGTGAACATGAAAGATATTAGAGGACTGAAAATAAATAATATTCCGCCACTCGATGAACAACGCGCCATCGTCGGGCGGCTGGAGGCGCTGTCCGCTGAAACGGGGCGGTTGGAGGAGATTTACCAATCCAAGGTGGAGTCGCTGGAGGAGTTGAAGAAGTCCGTGCTGGCGAAGGCGTTTGAGGGAGAGTTATGAGCGAGGTATTGACTCCCACACAAGGGGCTACGGTGCTCGTACGACGGTATAATTTTCTGGAACGGGCTCGTTGAATGCAAGATTTACTTAAATGAGTGTGAAAGAAGTAAGCGATTTCATGCCTGAAGCCAAACATCCCATCAAAGTTTTTCTGTGCCATACCCACAGTGACAAGGGTAATGTTAAAGCACTGTATGAACGTCTTGTCAAAGACGGTGTGGATGCATGGTTGGATAAAGAGAAACTGCTACCAGGTCAGAATTGGGAATTGGAAATCCGTAAGGCTGTGCGAGAGAGTGACGTTATAGTAGTTTGCCTCTCACAGGAATTCAACAAGGCAGGGTTTAGACAAAAGGAAGTACGCCTTGCTTTAGATACTGCAATGGAAAAACCTGAAGGGGAGATATTTATCATCCCAGCACGCTTGGAAGCTTGTGAAACTCTCGAAAGCCTGAAGAAGTGGCATTGGGTGGATCTATTTGAAGATAATGGCTATGACATGTTGATGAGAGCTTTAAAGGCACGTGCAAATAGCATAGGAGCGACGCTTCAAGTCAAAAGAAGCAGGATGCCAGGAATTTTATCTACACTTGTGAAGACACCCATTGAAGCAAATATTGATACCAAGGATAATTCTCCACGCGTTCCCTCGATAACCGCAACAAAGCCATTCAAGTTCAAAAAGGAATATTTAGTTGCCATCATAGGTGCAGTGGCAACGATAATTTTTGCGTTCATCAGCTCACCTTGGAGCAAGACATTGTTCACCCAGACTCCAACACCTACAGCGATAGTATTTACTCATGTTGAGGCGACGCCGACCTTGTTTTTAGCCCCGCTTCAGCCTGGCATGACGATTCAACACCAGGTAGTCGTCGGCGATTCTTTGTTCCAAATTGCACGCTGCTACGGGGCGGATTTTGAAAAGGTGCTTGTAGCAAATCCGCAAATTAGTGATCCCCAAAATCTATCATCTGGCATGATTGTAAGTGTTCCAAATATAGGAAGCATTAGTAGGATCTACGGTCTTCCTTGTGTTGCATCTCACATTGTCCAAAGTGGCGATACATGGGAATCTCTTGCGCAAAGATATAATGCGGATGTAGTTGTGCTTCGGGAAACCAACAAAGGGATCCAACTTGAAGCTGGTAATAAACTTATCATTCCGTTGAATTCAGCTCAGACATTTGTCATACCAACTCCAATAGTCGTTCCTAGCACGGCTTCTTTGTTATCTACCTTGTTTAAAAAGGATGTCGACATACTTCCTAATCAACCACCCGATTGTTATGGGTGGGGCATCCTCCCCGGGCAAGTGCTGCTCTTCAAAACCGTCACATCTACTGATCAAATCACACATGTTGTTCATAGCTCTGATGAAGATGTAGCCAAAGACACAGGTGCTATGATTTTATATGGCAGCTTTAATTCCAAAAATAATATGTATGATTATTGTATCTTCAATCGCTCATCTTCTAGTATTAGATATACTCTGGAAGTCAGTCTTTCCCGCTGATCCTGAATACAAAATATGATCTGACGAGGATTATCAAAAACATTATGAACGAAGCCGAGACTAGAGCCGAATTAATAGATCCCAAACTGCGCGAAGCAGGCTGGGGCATTTTGGATGGCGCAAGAATCCTGCGCGAACGTCATATCACAGACGGCAGAATCCAATCAGGCGGTCGGCGCGGCAAACCATCCATTGCCGATTACATTCTCGTTTATAAAAATCGTCAACTGGCAGTCATCGAAGCCAAGCGGGATGTAGACCCTGTTAGCGAAGGCGTGAGACAAGCAAAGGATTACGCCATCAAGCTGCATCTCGATTTCACATATGCGGCAAATGGCAAAGAAATTTACCAAGTCGAAATGAGTACGGGAAAAGAAGGACTGATCCAAAAATTTCCCACACCCGAAGAACTCTGGAACAATACATTTGCAGATGTCCCCCGCAACAACTGGAACAACTCCTTCGACCTCGTCCCCTATGAAGATGTCGGCGGCACCAAATCCGCGCGCTATTATCAAGAGATCGCCGTCAACAGTGTCACGGAAGCCATTGCCGAAAAAAAGCAGCGCATCCTTTTGACTCTCGCCACGGGGACTGGCAAAACCTTTATCGCCTTTCAGATCGCCTGGAAGTTATTTCAAAGCCGTTGGAATTTAAAGCGCGACGCTTCACGCCGACCCCGCATCCTGTTTCTGGCCGACCGAAACATTCTCGCCGACCAGGCGTTCAACGCATTCAACGCATTCCCCGAAGATGCTCTCGTCCGCATCAAACCAGATGACATCCGCAAGCGTGGCAGTGTCCCAACCAATGGTAGCATCTTCTTTACCATTTTCCAGACCTTCATGTCTGGTCCGAACGATACGCCCTACTTTGGCGAATATCCCAAAGATTATTTTGACTTTATCGTCATCGACGAATGTCATCGCGGCGGTGCAAACGACGAAGGCAACTGGCGCGCCATTATGGAATATTTTTCGCCCGCCGTGCAGCTCGGTCTCACCGCCACGCCCAAGCGCAAAGACAATGTTGATACCTATAAATATTTCGGCGACCCCGTTTACATCTACTCCTTGAAGGAAGGCATCAATGACGGATTCTTGACTCCCTTCAAAGTCCGCAAGATAAAAACTACACTGGATGAATACATCTATACAGCGGACGACACGATCATCGAAGGTGAAATCGAAACAGGCAAAGTCTACAAGGAAGCTGACTTCAACCGCATTATCGAGATCAAAGCTCGTGAAGCTAAACGCGTTCAGCTCTTCATGGATGAGATCAATCAGAACGAGAAAGCCCTGGTCTTCTGTGCCACCCAGGATCACGCCGCCGCTGTTCGCGATTTGATCAACCAGTACAAGAAAAGCACAGACCCCATGTACTGCGTCCGCGTCACTGCCAATGATGGCGATTTGGGCGAACAATATCTGCGCGAGTTTCAAGATAACGAAAAGACCATCCCCACCATTTTGACCACCTCGCAAAAATTATCCACAGGTGTGGATGCGCGCAACATCCGCAGCATTATCCTCATGCGGCAGATCAGAACGATCATCGAATTCAAGCAAATTATTGGCCGCGGCACACGTCTCTTCGATGGCAAAGAATATTTCACCATCTACGATTTTGTCGATGCCCACAATCACTTTGCCGACCCTGAATGGGATGGTGAACCAGAAGAACCTGACGAGAAGCCCAAGATAAGCCAGCCTCCACGTCCGCCTTATGGTGGTCCAGATGAACCGCCTCTTCCGCCAAAAGTAAGATTAAAAATCAAGCTGCGCGATGGCAAAGAACGCGAAATTCAGCACATGGCAACCACCATGTTTTATGACGCAGACGGCAAACCGCTGACTGCGGAACAATTCATGGAAAAACTTTTCGGCAAGCTACCTGACTTCTTCAAGGACGAAGAACAGCTGCGCAAAATTTGGTCAAAGCCTGATACGCGCAAAGCATTGCTCGAAAAACTTGCAGACGCGGGTTTTGGCAGAGAACAGTTACACATCATGCAATCCCTCATCAACGCTGAAAAGAGCGATCTCTTCGACGTGCTGGAATATGTGTCTTATGCAATACAACCAATCACAAGAGAACTACGAGTAGCGCAGGCGCAATCGAATATCTTCTCCGCGCTGAGCAATGAACAAAAACAGTTCATCGAATTTGTCCTGTCCAAGTACATTGAAACAGGTGTGGAAGAACTCGACCAGGAAAAACTCCCCGACTTGCTGAAGTTGAAATATCATGCGTTGGATGATGCACAACAAATTTTAGGTAATATTCCAGCAATCCGCACAATATTTATTGAGTTTCAGAAGTTCCTATATACTCAACATATAAGGGCGTGAAAAGTTCTACAATCAATATGTGATTATTTTATTGGTCATCTGATCTTACAAGCGAGATGATATGCCTAAGTCCTCAAAATCGAAAGAGAAACAAGAACCTAATATCGAAGCAAACATAAACATTGGTGGAGATGTCTCTGGCTCGAACATTATTGTCGGGCATGGCAACACCATCATCAATGAAGCCCTCAAAACTGAATATACACTTTTCAGCATGCCTCTGCCCGTGGCTGATTTCACGGGGCGCGACAGGGAAATTGAATCCCTGAAAGCCTCGTTCAAAAATGGGGCTCTCATATCGGGAGTCAGTGGTGGAGGTGGGATTGGCAAAACTGAGCTAGCCCGCCGGCTGGCGAAGGAGATCGCAGAGGACTACCCCGACGCCCGCATGAGCATTGACCTGCGTGGAACTTCTGATCCGCTCGCTCCTGATGAAGCCATGCGCCGGCTCATAGAGCCCTTTTATCCGAACCAAAAGCTCCCTGATGAATCGGAACAGTTAAAAGGACTATACCAACAGACATTCTCCGCGCAAAAAGCCCTTATCCTTCTTGATAATGCATCCAATGCTGCGCAGATCCGCTCATTAATTCCGTCGGCACCATCGGCAGCGATTGTCACCTCCCGCCAACATATCACTCTCACCGAATTTGACTTAATGCCATTGCGCCTAGATGTGCTTTCGCGCGACGATTCGTGCTCGCTATTAAAATCGGCATCCTCTAAATTGAGAGCGGAATCCGATGAAGAAATAAACGCGCTCGCAAAACTTTGTGGATATTTACCTCTCGCCCTACGCGTGGCGGCTTCCATTTTGAACGACCGTCCAGATTGGACTCTGGGCCATTTGCTGACACGCCTTGCAGATGAGCACACCCGCCTGCAACGATTGAAGCGCGAGGATGACATCGATCTGGATGTGGAGGCTGCGCTCAGTCTTTCCTATGCTCTGCTTGATGAGACCTCAAAAGCATTCTTCTGCCAGTTGGGTGTTTTCACTGCTCCATTCATCAAAGTTTCTGCTCAGGTGGTCTGCGAAAGTGAAGATGAAATTGAAGTCGATGACCTGATCGGAAAATTATCCTCGCTGAGTTTGTTGAATATATTGCCTTCCTCTTTGGCGAATGTCTCATATATGTATGAACTGCATGATCTAACGCGGCTGTTCTCAATCGGTAAACTTCTCAAAGATGAGTCCAACGCCGCGCAAACTAGTCTGCGCCACGCATATCATTTCCTGCAATGGGCAGCTGAAGCCCGTGAGCACTACATCAAAGGAAACGAAAACGCCCTGCGCGCGCTTTTCCAATTCCGTTTCATCTGGCCCCATCTAGATTCCGCTTATAACAGATTATTACCAGAACAAGAATCCTTTCCCCGCCCACCCGAATCAGATGCAGACGCGTGGCTCTGCGAATTTCCTAACTCATGTGCACTCTTGCTCGATCTGCATTTATCTCCTCGACGAAGAATCCCCATTCTTGAAACTGCCCTGAATGCCGCCCGTCGTCTAAAAGACAAGCAAATAGAAGGCATCCATCTCGGCAGCCTAGGTCTAGTGTATGCGGCCTTGGGGAACGCGCGCAAAGGCATAGAGTTTTATGAACAACGAATGGTAATAGCACGTGAAATTGGCGACCGACAAGGCGAAGGAAATGCCCTCGGTAACCTGGGAGTTGCTTATAAAAATTTGGGCGATGCACGCAAAGCTATCGAGTTTCATGAACAAGCGCTTGTAATTTTTCGTGAAATTAGCGACCGCCGAGGTGAAGGCGCATTTCTCGGCAACCTAGGGGTTGCCTATGCAGCTTTGGGCGATGCGCGCAAAGCGATCGAGTTTTTTGACCAAGCTTTAGTCATTGATCGTGATATTGGCAACTTCCAAGGCGAGGGCACAATCCTCGGCAACCTAGGGAATGCCTATGCAGCTTTGGGTGATGCACGCAAAGCTATAGAGTTTTATGAACAAGCCTTAGTCATTAATCGTGTAATTGGCGACCGCCAAGGCGAAGGCGGATTTCTTATCAACCTGGGTCTTGCTCATGCAGACTTGGGCGATGCGCGCAAGGCCATCGAGTTTTATCAACAGGCTTTATTCATTGTGCGTGAAATTGGTGACCGCCGAGGCGAAGGAAATGCCCTCGGCAACTTGGGGAGTGCCTATGTAGTTTTGGGCGATGCGCACAAAGGCATAGAGTTTTATGAACAACGAATAGTAATAGCACGTGAAATTGGCGACCGTCAAGGCGAAGGCGCAGCCCTGGGCAATATAGGGAGTGCCTATTACTCTTTGGGCGATGCGGGCAAAGCCATCGAGTTTTATGAACAACGGATGGTGATTGCGCGTGAAATTGGCGACCGCCGCGGTGAAAGTGTGGCCCTCTTCAACATGGGAAGTGCCTATGAAAACTTGGGTTATAAAGAAAAAGCAATTCAGTATACCGAGCAGGCACTCGCGATCTTTGAAGCGATTGAGTCACCATACACACAGCAGGCGCGCACATACCTAGCAAACCTGCGCGGGGAATGAACCTCTTCTGGGATGAGGGAAGACCGCTAGGCGAGTCAGTAGGGTCGTGCACGCTACGGGAGGACAACTGGCGATAAAGGGCGAACTTGAAATATGACTGGAACACCAAACCTTAGACGTGAATGGCACGCTTGGGCATAACTGGGCTCACGGTGCAAATGGGCGCAAACAGCCGCGAGCGCAGGAAGATAAGTCCCACCACAGGGATAGAATATTCGGCTGATTTCAGATGAGGATTTCCTTGCAGTGAGTCATCTACGTCCCAGAGTCGCTCTCCGAGGTTTTTGAGGTTGGTCGGCATGTTATGAATACTCATCAGGGAATTATTTTTTCAGCTTTCAGTGCTTGCAGTAAAATCGGGCGAATCTGGTAACGCAATTCGCCATTTTCTGCTGGGGTAATTGCAAAAATATCGCCAATGCCAGTGCTGGATGTTAATCCTTGAGTATGAGTAATGCGGTATCCCAACGCACCCAGGAGTCCGCCCAAAGACGGACGAGATATTCCCATTGCTTCAGATAATTCAGAGTTTGTCATACCTACATCACCGGCTTGTGCAAGCATCTGAAATAGCAAACGTTGTCCCTTTGAGAGTGGTCTTCTTTTCAGCATCAAACGCGTGCTTTCAATTTTTTCCTTGTCTGTGATTCGTGGTTTCCCCTCTTCCAATAAAACCAAAAGCGAATCTATCAGACGAATTAATGTTTTTGCAGCACCTTCCTGATAGTCTATCAGCTTGTGCATTGGCGGGTTACGAACAAATTGGATAGCTCCCCTAAAAAGCATCCTGATTCCTTCCTGCTCTGTAGGATGGTCGCTAAATATGAGACGGCCTTTTTCGAGGTTGAAGACAGCATCCACAAGGTGAACACCGGTTAGAGTTTTATCAACGTCGCCCCCTGCTTTGCGCAACCGAGACTCGAGTACGACCCCAGCTTCGCGGAGCGTTGTGTCTAATGGGGCTGATTTCAGTTTTAGCAAACGGTCTTTTAGGGCTTCATCAATTATGTCGTCGGGTGTAACAGCTTCTAATAATTCGCTTTCGAGTTGTGCAACTTGTTGTTCTAGTTGTCTGATCTGTTCTGCTTTGTCTCGTAACTTGGCATCCCAGGTTTCTTCATAGTCCGTGAAGACCTGAAGAATTGAGTTTACTAATTGCGAATCTTTCGGCATTGCTTTGCTCCTCAAAGATATGTCTTCCTAGAATAAAGGTTAGAAGGTGACGTTGCTTTATTGACGCGAAAATAGTCTGGCGAGCTGTGCTGAATGGCTTTATTTCCTTATGTTTGTGACAGCCAATTCCCTTGTTAACGCGCAGCTATAAACAGAACTTTAGGATTTTTAGTTCCTCAATTATATAACTTGTATTGAAGAAATGGAGGCGCAATGTGATGACAAGTATACTAATACTTTAGTCACGCGCAACTTATGAGACTATTACAAATATTGCTTTACACTCTTTACCGATATATTTTTCTCCCTTTGGTCTCAATACATTATCAGATCAGGGATAAGCTGATGATCTGCTACCACCAGGCAGACCGGCTGAGCGATCCAGCTGAGAGGTATATCCGCTATGCGAGAGAGTAGGAGTGAGTACGGAGTCGGTGAGTTAATGCCTTGCAGCTTAATCTGAAGAATTTCGTATCGCATGAAAATATGAAGTGTGGTATATTGTTGCCTACAAGTATTATTTCATAGTTACACAGCCCCCGCCTTTTGAATTACATTGGCCGCGCCTGACTGAATCACATCACTGTGATCCTGTCAGGCGCGGCTTTTTCGTTAACAATCTGATTTATGTGTACCCGTATTAAAGCAAAAACCCGATTGGTAGAATCGGATTTTTACCAAAGCGGGAAGACCTAAATCTTCAACAATGTGAATAGGTCACAATGTTTAAAGACAATCATACCAAAACCCCACAAATACGCAACAACAAAATAATATATTTTCATCTATGCTGGCGCGCGCCAAGGTATTTGACTTTTGGTGCTTTATTTCTAACCGCAAACTACAGAAGGAAGGACAAATTGAACAAAAAAACACTCCCGAAGAATCTGAACTCTACACGGGTGGGACGATGAAGCACACAACTTACAAACACACGCCAACTACGAAAGCCTGGCGACCTAAACCAAGAGATTTGCGAGACCTCTGGTTGCTTGACCGCATGCCGATGGTTATTATGGATTTAATGGATCAATTGATCTTGAAGGGCAAGCAACCATTTATTTTTGAACAAGTGAAATCCCTTGCACCCCATGGTAAGCGTAGCGGGTAACCGCCTATTACTTGAGCAAAGGGATTCAATTCTTATCCCGGCAATGTTGAGGGTCTCAAAGTGAAATGGGGAGTCTCACAAACAGAGACTCATTTTCACCGCCCTGGAATTATGCAAAAGGAAAGAAAACATGGATATAAAAAAAACAAGTCGAATTAATAACCAAGCCTGGCTAACTAGCTCGCTAGTAACCAGTGCTTATAGGTGAAAAATGAAATGTATCGAGAAGACCAAAAGGGGGCAACCATGCAGGATGCCTGCGATTGCAGGCAGTAAATATTGTTTCACCCATTCCCCGAACTTGGGTGCGGCGCGTGCGGTTGCTCATAAGACGGGCGGCGAAAGGACTCGAGCGAAACATGCCGGCAACGCAGACGCCCTACCATCGGCGGCGCGAACCATGGGCGATGTAATGCAAATACTGGATTACACCTTGGCTGAGTCTATTCCCCTTGAAAACTCAATACAGCGCGGTCGCCTATTGATAGCCCTCGTTGCTGGCTATGTAGCTGCGATTCAGGTAGGTGAATTGGAACTAAGAATTATGGCCCTTGAAAATGCGTTGAGGGCACGAAAGGATTAAGAATGATGGACACAAAAACTATACAAAAGAATTATGACACTCTGACCGTAAACGAGCGATTTTCTTTATTGGTTCAGGCCAACCAGCGCGGCGATGAAAAAGAAGCGGCAGCCCTTAAACGAACGGACCCGAAATGGGGCTTTTCCGTTTCATCAATGCGCGGCTTAATGGATGCGTTTAATTTTCTGGTTGAATTTTATATGATTGAACAACTGCACAATGTGGCAATGTATTATCACATGCTGGTGAATTGGGAAAATATAACGATATCGCTTGAATCAGGCGAAGCATTTAACGGCACATTCGATCAAGTGAAAATAGATATTCTGACCTATAGCGAAGCGTTTAAAGAGATCTGCAAAGAATTTGGAGTGGACCCAGAACGGATGCTAAGCCCGTGGGCGAAGCAAACCACACACATTAATTTTCTTGTAATTGCCCTGCAGAAAATGTTTAAAGACGATCTGCGGCCACTTGCCAAGGTGCCGGGCCTTCTCGGCGCCTTTCGCTGGCTGATTGAAGAGAAGCGCAAGGAATGGGAATAAATAAAATAACAGCAAACGGGATCAGATTTTCGCTCTAGGAATCATCCCGTTTGCTGCTTAACAGCGAGATGCCAACGAGCGGCCCTCTGGCTGAATTAGAAGACTATGGCGCTAAGAAAATGTCACAAAGACTCGAAGAATCACTGCAACGTGTTTCAGACAATCGCCAAAAGTTAGCCGCGATAAAGCGAAGCGGGCAACGCCGATGTTATCGCAAATGAATAGGAATGAGCGCTAATAAATTAAAACGCACGCGGTCAGGTTTAGTTCGTCCCGGCATGAAACTGAATCGAAGGGAAAGCGGCTGCTAAAAAATGGAATCAAAACTATGGCAAGTGTGCGAAATAAACCGTTACGGTAACGTGTATTTTGCCTAGTCGGGCAGGGAGATTGGAGAAGTAAAAGTGCCTGCTATGAAACGGGTGTGGGAGTCTATGAGCGACTGTATTATGGAGTGTTGGCAATTCAAAAAAACTATCAGAAATGGAGAATTGAGACATGACAACGCGAGAACACAAAAAGCAAGCCGCCCCAGGGATTGGACCTGAGGCGGAAGCGATGGTAAATCACGAACAACGACAAAGTGATTATACCGCGCTCGAATGGTTTAGTAGGCATGGCGCGCGCTTTGTAAGAGTCGCAACGTGGAATGCGAAAGTTAACGCACCCGGCAAGCAACCGATTGAAAAATGCTGGCAAAATAAACCTTTGACATTGATGGATGTTTTAGCGCATTTTAAGAACGGCGAGAATGTGGGCTTGCTTTGCGGCAAACATTCAAACGGTTTATGTCTGCTTGATCTTGACGATCACTTACAGGAATTTCTTGAATACTTTCCTGGACTACAAGACGCACCGATCCTTCTGCGAAGGGATGCAGGGAATCGCGGCAAAATCGTTTTGAAGGTCATCGGCGAAATTCCACAAAGTAAAAAATGGAATGACGTACATCTTGAATTTTTGTCCACTGGAAATCAAGGAGTTATCCCACCATCAATACACCCTGGTGGAACGGCGTATGAATTGGTTAATGCGAACAATCCACCGGTGGAATATGACGCTGGGCGCCTGATGCATATTTGTGAGGCTTGGGCTGCATGGAGGCTGGATATCGAATCACCTGCAGCGAGCGCGCCGATCATTTCCAATAATGGTCGCGGGAAGCCTTCCCGAGCAACACGGGATTTCCTTGAGTTTGGTGCGGGTCCACACTCGCGAAATAATCGCCTATATATAGCAGCATGTGATTTGAATGGATGCGGATATTCTCAGGTTGAAGCGGAATGGATGCTCCTGCCAGTTTGGGGAAGAATGAGCAAGTCAGACAAAGAAGCGAAGGCAACCATAGCAAGCGCATATTCTCAGGCGCGGCAACCATCGAATCCGCAGGCCTTCGATATTGGCAGCGCAAAGGCTGCTGCTACGGCGAAAGATGCGTCGATTGCTGTCAACGATGAAGACAGCGAGGATGATTCGCAAGCCTTGCCACTTCATGCCAGCATGCCCGCATTACCAAAGATCGCGAACTTAACCGATGCCGAAATTAAGCAGGGAAAGAAGGCAGGAAAGTTTGTTGATGATTACATAGCGTTTGCGATGAAAGATGCTCCCATGTCACCGACAATTTTTCACCAAACATACGCTCTGGCGATCCTGTCTACGGCTGTAGCGCGGCGCGTTTTTGTAAGCATGGGCACAAAGGAAATTTATCCAAATCTCTACATCATGCTTTCAGCGCCTTCAACGCTTTACACAAAGACAACAGGGTACAAATCTGCGATGAAGGTACTCGAAACGGCAGGACTGTCTCATTTGCTTTTGCCCGATGGAGTAACACCGCAAAGTTTGATCACTGAGCTATCGAATAGACCGCAAGAGAATTTCCAGAATTGGGCACAAGAAGACAAGGATGAATGGCAAAAAGAGCGCTTGTTTTCGGCACAGCGCGCATGGTGGATCGACGAAGCATCGAGTCTGCTTTCATGGTTTCAACAGAAACACCTAGCAGAACTCAAGAACATCGTTTTGAAGTTTTACGAGTGCGAACCAAAAATAAAAGTTTCCACACAGATCCGCGGGCGTGAGACAGTACGCAATATTTACCTGACCATTTGCGGTCCTACAACTCCTGCAGCATTGCGTCCGCATTTGAAGACACCCATCTACTGGACAGATGGATTATTCTCCCGTTTCCTTTTGGTTTCACCGAACACCGCGCCTGTGCGCGTGTTCTTTCCTGATCGATTTCCTGTGCCACCCGCGCTTGTAAAACATGTAAATCAATTAATGTTTGAGCGTTTGGAGACACCAAAAGAAAACGCCATGGGACCGACATCCGCGCCACCCGCGATTGAGGCAAAAATCACGCCCGAATTAAAAAGCAGATGGGATAAGTACCATGAAGCCATGTTTTCACTAATAGCCAAAAAAGCGATACCTGAAAAACTTTATGCATCCTATGGCCGCTTCCCTGAAAAGGCGATCAAAATTGCTATGCTTTTAGCTGTCTCGGATTGGGTGAGAATGGCAAAAGGCAGCCCACTTGTTATTCAGCCTGTCCATTGGTTTAGAGCGCAAGAGATCACGGAAGGATACCGTGCAAGTCTGCATCGCATGATCGAAGATGCAAGTATGCCAGTTGAAAATGAAGACGATGATTTTGTTGAAAAGATTATCTCCCGCCTTCAAACATCCGCGCGAAATTCACGCCGTGAATTAGCGCAAGATTTGAATATGATGGCTGGCGTACAGCGTGAACGGCTGGACACAATCCTTAACCAACTACTTAGGGATGAGGTATTGATTGAGCAGGAAATTAGAAAAGAGCGCGGGCCCAGCACAATGCGCTTATTTGTAAAGAAGAATGATCACTCTTAATAAACCCGTAGTAATTTACTACATGTATCGTGTTACGGGTTTAAAACCCGTAACACGTAGTAGCGTAGTAACCGTGAGCGGGTTTTTGCCCACTATACGTGGGCAATGGCAGAGGTCATTAGATAGAAGTATTTAGACAACTTACACGGAAGATAAATTTAGAAATATGTCGAAGTGTGCGACCTAGTACATGAACCACAATGGGCCAAGTGTAGAAAACATTCTACAGCCACAAAGAAAGGTGACAGATGTCAGAGCGATGCAATCCCCAAGTGGTAGAAAAAGCCCATTCACAAGCCCTTTCATGGCGAAAGGCAGCGCGGGCATTGAATGTGCTATACGGTGTGAGTCTGTCACACACGGCATGGCGTGACTATGCCATGGGCAAACACGATATTGCCAACCCAGAAACGCGTGCCCGATTGATGCTACCCGCACGAGCCTGTCCATCATGCGGACATAAGCACGCGACACCCAAGCCGGCAAAGCAAAAGAAGATCCGTGTGTATGGTTACCCCATTGAGAAAGTAAAAACATTCTTTGAAGCGCTTGATCTTCATCACGCGCCACGATAGGTTGAAATTGTCTAAATCCGGCGAAAGGAAATATGAGAAAGTCACCCAGCTACCTTTGCAGGTTGACCTGATTGCAATTGATGCCCTCTTTAAGCGCATTGTTGAACGCGGGCGCAAGGTAAGAGCTCAAGGGCAATCCCAAGCGGTGGACGAACAAGAGCAATCCTCAATACTTCCAAAGCTTACGACACGCACAAACGACAACCAAAACACAAAACAGGTGGACGAATAGTTTTTAGGACGGCTTTGTTGAAGCAGCGCGCCAGCACATAGCGGGCAACAAGAAACTGTTGACATCGATTTGGTAAACGATAGAAGGTTATGTTTGATCAGAACTTTAATAAATGAATATTTGCAAGCGTAACCAGTTACACAGGTATAATGTTCTTTGTGGAGTCTAATCAATGAAAAAAAATCAAGAATGGTTGACTGTCAACGAAGCCGCAGAACTAAGCGGCTACAATGCCGACCATCTTCGAGAATTGATAAGAGAAGGAAAAATCAAAGCACAGAAATTTTCGATTGTTTGGATGGTTGATCGGAAATCTCTTTTGGCATATAAAATGAAGGCGCAAGCAAGCGGGGAAAAACGCGGACCCAAATCTGAAAATTGATCGCAATTAAATTTCCAAACCGTAGTATAATTCCCACAAGATAAGGGATTTATTCCCTTTAAAACGGGCGAGTAAAGCGTTGGAAGCGCGATACACGCCCTGACCCCCACGCCATAGAGCGGCGTACGGGCTGAGACAGATTCTATCATGTCTCACCTTAACCGCTTGCGGCCTTTGCCCAAGCGGTTTTTGTTTTTGGTGCGGGGATATTCAAGAAAGGAGTCTTATGACTGATACGACGCGAATACTTCTCTATTGATATGTCGAACCTATCCAACCAAAAACAAAAGGAGTCCCCATGTATCACCAAGTTGTTTTCGATTTCGATGATGATGAAAAAGATCCTCGTTATAGCGTCCGTCCCGAAGTAAGCGGAGATGCGCCAGAAGATAATACTATCGCATTGATTTATCCCGCGATTGCAGAGCAGCAGGGAATAGCTATCGATTGTCGTGGTTTCCCCACCTTGGAATCCATGCAAGCGTGGCATAGAAAAAATAACGCTCATCTGTTTACCGAATAAGTGTAACTAATATTTTTACGCCCTGCTCGTGATAGGTAACTATTGCGGGCAGTTGTAAGAATATCAGATGTCAATGAAAGGAAAAGAACAATGAATAAAAAAATAAGCAAAAAGGCTGTAATTTATGTGCGTACTTCGTCTGAACATCAGGGAGAAAAATCCAGTCCTACCGAACAAGAGGCAGATTGTCGCCAATTAGCACTAGAACATGGGCTTACAGTTGTTCAGGTTTATAAGGATATCGAACGCTACCGAATTAAGAACAAGATGGTTGATCCATCTGGAACTCGCTCTGACCGCCCTGGTTTGCTAGCCATGTTGAAAGATGCTGAACAAGGTCATTTTGATGTAATTCTTGCATGGCGCGAAGATCGCCTTTATCGTGGAATGCGTGCGATGCTTATGGTGTTGGAGACTATACAAGAACATAAAATAACCGTCATGCTTGCACGTGAGACCTTTGACGCCAAGATGGCTCCGCTTAAGGCTTGGGTCGCACAGATGGAATTAGATGGCATGAAGGAACGTATGACTATGGGTGTGAAAGCTCGCTTGCGCGCTGGCAAGGCAAACACTGGGCAAGATCGCTACGGTTACAGGAGAAATAAAGAAGTTATCGAAGTTCTAGAAGATGAGGCGATATGGGTCAGGCAGATTTTTGAATGGTACAACGATCGCATTCCCCTGATGGAAATACGCAGACGATTAATTGAAGCGGATGCTCCACAAAAGGGTAGTAGTATCCCTCGGCGAATTCGTTGGGCTAGGTCAAGTATTCAAGCCATACTAAAAGCGGCAAAGGATTATGCGTTTGGGACGAAGATCCAGAGGCGTGCTGGTGAAGCTTTTACTATTCCTATAGAGCCAATTATTGATTTATTAACTTACGAAATGTTTCTGAAAGTAAGAGAGGCAAATATCTCGCACCCGTCTCGCAATATCAAACGCGATTATCTAATTGCTGGCTTACTCTATTGTGCTTGTAATCGAAAATGGGGTGCAAGGACTCAATCACAACGGCGCAGGTCACGCAGTGGGGAGTGGACTGAACGTAAAACCCGAGGCGGAATGTATTTTTGTGGACAGCAACATATCGAACATGTTTCTCCAGATTGTCCTCGTCATATTGGAAGTGCTAAAGCCGACAATCGTGTTTGGGAGAAAGTGAGCCAGGCAATCAGTAGACCCGAAATCTTGCTTGCTCAAGCAAACATAATGGTAGATGAATTGCGCAATAGTGCTGATTCACTGGTGACTGAACAGGACAGAATACAAAATGAACTTGATGCCATCACACTTGAGCGGCAGTGGGTCATTACTCAGGCTAGAAAAGGCTCAATTAGCGATGAAGATATGGAATATCAATTAGGCGTAATGACTTTGCAAGAACTAAACCTAAAGCGCGAATTAGTATCCATTGGGCAAGCAGTCAATATTCACTTGCTTGGTGATTGGGAAGCCAATGTCAGAGAGTATTTGTACGACTTGCAAATTGGGCTGGAGTCATTAAATGTCGCTCCTCAAAATGATGAGGAGCGACAGGAGATTTTCACGCTGAAAAAGCAGATTGTAAATACTTTAGTAAAGCGAATAACAATAGATCGCGACCGAGAATTACACGTTGAAATAGGTCTTAATTTGTTAAGTCTTTTGGAAGAAAAAGCATCTAATGAACTTGCTACGCATGGCCAAAACTGGCAGGGCGGAACTTATATCCATATACGATTAATCCGCGCTCGTCGCCATCGTTGCGCATTTTGCGGGTGACCATTTCAACGGGCATGCCAATTTCAATGGGCTGTTCGCCTACATCGGTCAACTGGGCGGTTAGCATAGGACCCTCTTCAAGTTTGACAATAGCGACTGTATAGGGGGCATTTGCGTCAAAACCAGCAGGTGCTTCATAAACGGTGGTGTAGGAATAAACCTCACCTTTGCCGCTGAATGCAAACTGTTCTTTTGCTTCGTCGCCGCAGTTGGGACATACATCGCGGGGTGGGAAAATTTTGTATTCGCAGTGGGGGCAAACCTCGCCCACCAGTCCATATCGTTGTTTCTTGAGTCGCCAGTGTCTTGGGATTTCCATTTGATTAGTTCCTTTGAATCTAATTCTATCCCTCGCGACTGTCAAACACTATCAGGATGAAGAAATAGTACTTTTGTTAGTCAATTGCAAACCGTTGGAGATTTCGGAATTATTCTTTTTCGGTGAGGTAATGGAGCAGGATCAGGCCGAGGCCGAGAAAAAGCGGCACGAAGCCTCCCAGCATCCAGGGTCCGAGGTGAAGCGGATAGTTTTCGCCAGCAGAAAAACCGATTGGGTAGAGTCCAAGTGAGAGGGCGAGTCCAATTGCGCTGATTACAATTCCCCAACGCAAAAGACCCTTGCTATTTTTTGTTTCAGGACGCGTCAACCCTTTTTCGGCCAGGGCCAGCGTTTCTTTATAACTGATGTAACGCATGAATGCGAGAAAGCCAAAGATGACTACCAAAACGCCGATGACACCGAGACAGGGAATGAGATCATTCATATTCGCCTATGATAGCACAAGAAGCACAGAGAGTTCTCTATGCTTCTTGTTTAATACTTGATATAGGTTCGTTACTTGCTTGTGCTGAGGCTGATGTTTCCGCTATTCGTTATAGCCGTGAGCAGGTCGCCGCCTTCGTTGATGCTTCCAACAATTTGACTTTTGTCTGAACTTGAACTTTCAGTCAATGTGACCGTGATGGGAATATCAGAGCTGATCGTGCCAAAATCGGTTTTGAGATCCACGTTCAAATTTGAATCTGCGGGCAGGATAAAATCAATGCCGCCAAAATCTGATTTGACATAGTGGGGACCATTGCCCAACGAGCCGCTAAATTCAATGTTTCCGCTGTTGGTCTCGACCGTTAGTGTTACCGATCTGGCATTACTAATGGTGATGTTGCCAAAATCTGAATCAACTTTCAGATTGCCTTTTGCGCCATCTACAGTAATGGAACCGCTGTTCGCTTGCAGGTCGTAGGAGGCTGCCGAGGCTTGTTCCAATTCGATATCGCCGAAATCATTTTTTACAAAGATTTCCTTAGTAATGTTTATCTTGATGAGTGATACTTCGCCGCTATTGGTTTCGATGTGAAGCGCATCAGCAGAACCATTCTCAAACTCTGTGTTGCCGAAGTCTGTATTTGTGGTGAGGTCACCTGTGGCGCGGACTTCACTCAATGTGATGTTGCCACTGTTTGATTGGAGGGTGATATCTTTGCCGCCAGCTTTTTTCAGAGTAACATCACCGAAATCTGAGTGCAACTCAATATTTTCGCTGCCTGCTACGATGGAAGTAGCGTTGACTTTACCGCTGTTCGTTTGAGAAAACACAGCGCCTTCAATATTCTCAAGAGTCACATCGCCAAAATCGTTCTTAATATCGACATTTCCAATTGTGCCAGCAACACTTACTTCACCAAAATTAGTGTCCACGTCTACTGTAGTTTCATTAGGAACAGTGACGATGAAATCGATAGTGTTAACATTATTATTGAAGTTCATGGACTTGGGCAGTTCATATTTGATAGTAATGGTATTGCCAGTCTGTTCGACGACGAATTTAATCGTTTTCACTTCCTCATCTGCACGGGCTTGGGTGGAGTCATAGGCAGTCTTCATTGCCTTAACTGTCACAGTCTCCACATCTCCACCTGTGACGGTGACACTACCTGAATCATCTAACACTGTTAGGATGACAGGTTTTTCCGCATCCACTTTGAGGGTCTTGCTTTCATCCGATGTAGATGCGATATTGTTCCTATCAAATGGGTTATTGGTTTGGAAACCGTTCGCAAAGTAGATCACTGAGCCAATACCAACACATACCAGTACCAGCGCTACAACTAATAATACAATTACAACAGGTCTTTTCATTTTCGTGCTCCTTGTTTACAAAGTTACGCATAATGCGGTAGGATACTCTCACTACGTTTGACAGGCGACTTGCGAAAAAGTTTCAAAATGGACGATGGACAATAGACCGTAGACTATAAAATCTCTTCACCGTCCATTGTCCGCGGTCTATGGTCAAATTGAAACTTTTCTCCACTTTCCCTGTCTAACCCTTTAGAGAACCCATGCCCGATACCGAAGCCACCCTCATCCAGCGCGCGCAGAAAGGCGATCACGATGCTTTTGCCGCGCTTGTAGATGAGCATCAACGCTATGTCTATAACCTTGCTCTCCGAGTCGTCAAAGATGAAAACGAGGCGCTTGACCTAACGCAGGAAACTTTTGTGCGCGCATGGACTGCTCTCCCGAATTTCAAGGGACAATCGCAATTCCGCACGTGGCTGTATCGCATTGTCACCAATCTTTGTTACAACCGTTTGCCAAACTTGCGCCGTTCATTAAATGATCTTGGTGATGATGTGATGGAAAATATTCCTGAAACCGACTCAAACTTTGATAACCCCGCTCGCGAATTTGAATTCAACGAAACCAGAAGCTATTTAAATAAAGCGATTGAAAATCTGGACGAAAACTATCGCCTGCTCTTGACGATGCGTTACCAAAACGAACTCTCCTACGATGAGATCGCATCGACTCTTAACCTGCCGCTGGGTACCGTCAAAACAGGCATTTTCCGCGCGAAGGCACAACTGCGAAACGCGCTCGCACATTTGGAGGACTCATGGATAACCGTTTAACCCCCGAACAGGAAACCGCGATCATTGAAGACACGCTCAAAGATTATCCGCTGGCGTCTATGCCGCGCAGTATTACTATGGATGTTATGTCACGCATCCAAAAGAACACGCGCCCTGTATTGGTCACCTGGAATGATTTTGCATTGAGCCTCGTCATAGCTTTATGTATTGGAGCATTATTCTTTGCAGTGCAAAGTCTCCCGCCCATCATGCTGACTAAGATCCGCATTCAAGGTATTCTTTTGTATCAGGATTTTCTGGTTAATGCACGCTGGCTTGTTCCCACTTTGTTATTTGGTCTCGCTTCGTTTTTATCCGCATTGACCATTCCTTATTTGCAAAGAGAACTGATAAAGTAAAACCATAACCACAGATATCACTGAGTTCACTGAGAAAATCTTTTAAAGAATCTCCGTGCTCTTCCCTGGCACTGCCCGCCAGGGCACGTGTGTGGTCTCTGTGGTGAAATATTGTCAGGTTGCAGTAACTTGATGGGGAATAATCCATAATATAATCAAATTTAATGAAAATCCTTTTAATCAATCAAGCCTTCGTCTCTCCCGATGAGCCAGGGCATACACGCCACTTTGAAATGGGACAATTTTTACAATCCCACGGACACGAACTAGTCATCGTCGCCAGTGATTTGAACTATCAAACAGGTCAACGCACAGTACAGCGAACTGGAATTTTCGCTGAACAAATCATTGATGGTGTACGAATTTTACGATCATATATTTATCCAGCATTACATCGCAGTTATTTTTGGCGCATTATTTCTTTTCTTAGTTTTATGTTCAGCTCCGTATGGACCGCGTTCACCGTCAAAGAGGCTGACATCATCATGGGCACAACGCCTCCCATCTTTCAAGCAGTTTCAGCCTGGTTCGTGGCATGGATTCGGCGCAAGCCGTTTTTGCTCGAAGTACGTGACCTGTGGCCTGAGTTTGGCGTGAGCATGGGTGTGTTAAAAAACCCGAACCTGATATTACTAGCACGCTGGCTTGAAAATTTTCTATATGCGCGTGCGGCTCATATTCTCGTCAACTCGCCTGCTTATAAAGAATATATGCTCGGTAAAGGTGTTTCTGAAAAAAAGATCACTTACATTCCTTACGGCACAGATGTGGACATGTTCAATCCTAACTTAGATGGTTCGTCTATTCGTAAGAAATTAGGATTGGAAGATAAATTCGTTGTACTTTACGCGGGCGCATTGGGACAAGCCAACGATATTGATACCATCCTGCGCGCGGCTGAAAGATTGAATCGTGAGAATCATATTCGCATTGTGCTTTTCGGTGATGGCAAAGAGCGGACTCGACTCGAATCTGAAGCCGCGCGAATGAAGTTGACAAACCTTATCTTCGCGGGTGTTTGCCCGAAAAAAGAAATGCCGCTAGTGATCGCATCCGCTGACGTATGCCTTGCTATCCTTCAAGATGTTCCCATGTTTCGTACAACCTATCCGAATAAAGTTTTTGATTACATGGCCTCTGCCCGTGGGACTGTGCTCGTGATCGATGGTGTTGTTCGTGATGTGATTGAATTTTCTGATGGGGGAGTATTTGTCCAACCTGGCGATGATGAGCAACTTGCAAAAACAATTCTCGAACTTTCAAAAGACTCACAGCGCGTAAAAAAAATGGGATTAAATGCGCGTGCATATTTGGTCAAGCATCTTGACCGCCGCGATAAATTAAATGAGACATTGAATCTGCTTGAAAGTCTGGTGAAATCGTGAAAGTCTTCGTCACAGGCGCGACGGGGTTCACAGGTTCTCGAGTTGTTCCACTTTTATTGAAAAGCGGATATGAAGTCCGTTGCCTCTACCGCGCATCAAGTGACCGTTCATTACTCCCACATCCTGGAATTGAATGGGTATTAGGTGATCTTTCTGACTCGCAATCATTATCATCTGCTATAGAAGGAGCGGATGCTCTCGTCAACATTGCATCTCTCGGCTTCGGCCACGCGGACTCGATCATCAGTGCTGCAAAAATTGCTGGAGTTGAACGGGCGATCTTCATCAGCACAACGGCTATCTTTACACAGCTGAATGCAAACAGTAAGAAAGTGCGTGTTGCGGCGGAACTTGCGATTGAAACTAGCAGGTTGAAATATACAATCCTGCGTCCAACCATGATCTACGGCAATGACCGTGACCGCAATATTTCTCGCTTGATTCGCTGGCTGAAATATTTGCCGTTCTTTCCAGTTTTCGGTGACGGGAATTATTTACAACAGCCGATCTATGTAGATGATGTTGCACAAGCTGTTATAAGCTGTTTAGATTCTGAAAATACCATCCGCAAAAGCTATAACATCGCAGGCGCGCATGCACTCACGTACAACCAACTCATTGATACGATTGCGGCGCAAATGAAAAAGCGAGTATGGAAAATTCATCTGCCATCCAAGCCAGTTGTAAATATGCTAAGTTTCTTTGAGCGGATTCATCTTCGATTTCCTATCAAAGCTGAACAGGTCTTGCGGCTGAACGAGAATAAGGATTTTTCTTATGCCGAGGCGCAAAAGGATTTTGGATTTAGTCCGCTGTCGTTTGAGGATGGGATAAGTATTGAATACAAAGCTTGATGCAGTGGAAGTCAGGTATCATATAATTCTCAAGGAGATTTGTCATGAAAGCTCTTAATTGTCCCAGTTGTGGAGCGTCCCTATCCGAGAACGCCATCAAAGCGGACTTTGCGGTCTGTGAATTTTGCGGCACGACATTTCGCATGTCAAAGACCCTGACGCCCGAACCAAGCATGGGTGACCTCCTGCTTGGCGCTGATTTTAGGAGTGATATCCTGCCTGGCTGGGAATTGATCAAGGAGGGAGAGATCACGTTTCACAAAGGCAACCCATCTGAGTTGCGGGGATTCTATAAGCCTCGTATCAATTCATATTATGTGTTGAAGAGTTCGGGCTTTTTGGATGACTTTGACGCCAGTATCACGATCAAGTTCACGGACGGTGACGAGAAGTTGATCACGGCTGGGTTTTACCCTCGCCTCACCAATGACGGCGGTTACGGAGTGTATATCTCTCCTGTGGGGTCATACAATATTGGTTATTTTACGATTGATACGACCAGTGGCGACTTCAAATGGAACACGTTAGTGGATTGGACGCATCACGCCTCCCTGCGGACAGGCAGGAATATGCCCAACCGCCTGCGTGTGATCTGTGACGGAGAAAGATTCCGCATCTACCTGAACGGGGTACTGGCGACCTCCCTCAAGGACAATCGCTACAAGATGGGAAAATTGTTCGTGGTTGCTGAACCAAACGGGGAGACAAATTTAGGCATTGCCTTCTCTGATCTTCAAGTGAGGGACGTTATCTGATAACCGAGGCACAAAAGGATTTTGGGTTTAGTCCAATGTCTTTTGCAGAGGGAATAGAGTTAGAGTTGAATAACATTTAGACCTCAAAATTTAAGTTTTAATTTCTCGTTTACAATCATCCCAATGAACCCCATTATCACATTCATTCTCCTTACTATCCTCTCTTTTCTCGGCGTCTATTTGATTCGACGTTATGCAGAAAAACGTCAACTTCTTGATCATCCCAATGATCGAAGTTCTCATTCCGCACCCATGCCGCGCGGCGGAGGGTTGGCGATTGTGCTCATCGTAACGGGAGCAGGCTTATGGTCAATAAGTGAAACGGGCTTGAGCCGCAATCTAATTTATATCGTGTGCGGAATCATCATCGCATTTCTTGGCTGGCGTGACGATATCCACTCACTATCTACGAAGATGCGTCTTGCGATCCAAAGTATTGTTGCGATCGTTTCCATTTATGGTTTTGGATATTTCGAGTCGGTCACGATCCCACTCTTTGGTGTGCTTCATTTGGGCTTCGTTGGAATCGTCATCACGTTTTTATGGATCATCGGTTTAACGAATGCTTATAACTTTATGGATGGCATTGATGGCATTGCGGGCGGCGTGGCGTTTGCGGGCGGGGTTGGATGGGTGCTGCTTTCGTCCAATATAGATTATCTTGCGAATTCGTTTGTGTTTTGGATCGGCTTTGCAATTGCCGCAAGCAGCCTAGGTTTTCTTGGACATAATTGGCAGCCTGCAAAAATTTTCATGGGCGATGTTGCCAGCACGTTTCTTGGTTATAGTTTTGCGGTGCTGCCGCTGCTGGCTTCTGATCAAAAAGGTGACGCGCTCATGCTTGGCACGCTTTTGATGTGGACGTTCATCATGGACGCTGGTGTAACTTTTATTCAACGCGTAATTCGTCGTGAAAAAGTTTTTTCCGCGCATCGCTCGCATTTGTATCAACGTTTGGTCATTGGCGGATACACCCACGCCACGGTCAGCTTTTTGTATATTGTCTTAACCGCTGTTGCAATTCGATTTGCATTTGAATGGATGCGCGGCAATCAGATCGCTTCAAGCTTTATTCTTTTTGGATTACCGCTTGTTTGGATTATTCTTTCCCGTCACGCTTTGCAATTGCAAAAAACTTTAGACACGACGGGTACAAAGGATTTTTAACTTTGGTTTTCCTTCGTGTACTTTGTGTACTTTGTGGTTAAACGCTTTTTATGTTGACTAAATTCCGAACACTCGCTTCACTCTACCGACAAGCTGGTTTCCGTTGGTCAGCATTTCGCCTCGCTTATACATTTCGCCTCCGCACGGGACTCATCCGCTTGCAAATGCCGCAATACAAATGGGAGGATCGTCCGCTTGAAACATGGCTGAAAAAAGATATCCCATCAACACCCGAATCATACGCACAATGGCGAAAAAATAATTCGCCTAAATTTTTCTTTGATAAAGCCATCTATCCAAATAATATTACTTGGGATAAACAAACTGTCATTGATGAAGCTGAGAAAATCTTGTCTGGTGAAATAAAATATTTCGCACATCAATTTCATAAGATTGGATTTCCTCCTCATTGGCATTCTGCTCCAGGCGGCTTGAGCAAGATTACAAACATACACTGGTCTCAAATATCCGATGACAATCATGTCGCTGCGAGGCGCTCTTGGTTTTCCCTGGCACCGCCCGCCAGGGCAGGTGTGCCGAAGCAGTCTCCTCATAATAGGGGGTTGCTTCGTCGGGAAGAACAAGAACCCTCCTCGCAACGACATACTGACATTAAATTCACCTGGGAACCCAATCGCTTTAGCTTTGTCTATACCCTTGTCCGTGCTTATGCTGCCTCACAAGATGAAAAATACGCCGAAGCATTCTGGATATCCATTCTCGATTGGTCAGAACACAACCATCCCAACACAGGTTCCAACTGGATGGACGGACAGGAAATCTCCCTCCGCCTCATTGCTTGGACATTCGGTTTCTACGCATTTTTGAGTTCTCCATCTACAACTCCTGAACGAGTTGCACAATTCACAACTTTTGTCGCCGCTCAAGCCCAGCGGATTTATCAAAACATAGACTACGCCATCTCAACCCAAAGCAATCACACCATCAGCGAAGCCTGCGGACTGTGGCTGGTAGGAATCCTTTTCCCTGAACTAAATGACTCAGAAAAATATCTTTCATTGGGACGCAAACTACTTGAAGAGGAAGCGGTTAAACAAATTTTCCCTGACGGAAGTTATTCCATGTATTCGCTTAACTATCATCGCTTTATCTTGCAGATATATTTTTATGCAATGCGATTGGGAGAATTAAATAACTCTCCACTTTCAGAATCCGTTAAGCGTGTAGTCACTAAGTCCATTGACCACCTGTATCAACTGATCGACCCACAAACTGGACAAATGCCTGTTTACGGTTCAAATGATGGCGCATTAGTATTGTCGTTAAATAACTGCGACTTTACTGATTATCGTCCGCTTTTACAGTTGGGTTCTTACATGACTAAAGGAAAAAAGATATTCGAATCTGGCGTATGGGACGAAGATCTATATTGGCTTTATGGTTCACAATCTTTAAACATTGAAGTAGATATTCCAAAACAAACCAATCAAAGTTTTTCAAATGGGGGAGCGTATATCTTACGCAATACAAATAGCAAAGCTGTAATCCGCTGTACAGATTATCAATCTCGCCCCTCTCATGCTGACCAACTCCATGTGGACTTATGGATACAGGGTCACAACATTGCCTGTGATGCAGGGACATATCTTTACAGCGGCGAAGGCGTGTGGCGTAATGGACTTGCTCACACGAATGTACATAATACGGTAACTGTAGATAACAAAGACCAAATGACCATGGTCAGCCGTTTCACATGGACAGATTGGTCAAAAGGAAGAGTTCTTCAGAATAATGAAAAGTTATGGCAAGGCGAACATGATAGTTACAAACCTATAGCTCACAAGCGAACTGTGCTAGCTCTTGAAGGTGACCGCTGGGTTGTTATTGATAATCTTCTTGCAAAAGAGTCACATCATTATGCTTTGCATTGGTTATTAAGTGATTACGAATATGGAATGCAGGAGCTCGCTCCTGCAAATGGCTTGTGGCTCAAGCCACCAACAACGGACAGCAAGCTGTCCGACTCCAAAATCTTAATTCACATGGGATTGGTAAACGGCAATGGAAATTTCTCCATTGTTCGCGCAGACCCCGACTCCACTCGCGGCTGGCGCTCGCGGTATTATGGTCACAAGGAGCCAGCTATCTCCGTAATGCTCAAAGCGAATCAGCCTCAAGTCACGTTTTGGACATTCTTCGGTTATGAAGACGATAGACTGGAATTTGAGCTACAAAGTCTGAAAATTAACTCCACAACCATTGATCTCAATCTTCTCTAACCGAATACCCCTCCGTAGGAGGGGTACTTTTTTATTTGGGAGCACTATACTCCCGACTCATGAGAACCATTTATATACTCGCAATCTTGATTTGTTTGCTAACGGCTTGCGCCGCGCCGATTGCTTCTCCCACTTCCATTACTACCTCGCCACCAACAGAAGCTCCATTTGCATCGCGTGAGACATTGACGGGTGAGTGGCTTGGCGGATTTACAAAATCAGATGGGTCGGTGGCTTCGCTCTCATTGAATTTTGATGAAGCAAATCTGACAATCGAGCCACAAACTAAACCTTGGCCGTTGACAATTGCTCCGCAAGACGATGAAAACATCCATTTCACGGTGACAGGAAAAACAGGCGAGGACTTTGAGCAGATCGATTTCACAGGAAGTTTGTCTAATGGGATTCTTACGGGCGACTTAAATTGGGATGGACAAACAAGCTCAATAACTTTCAATCCCATTTATGCAATTGATTCAGCTTTGCTTGAAAATTATACTGGTGTTTATCGCTTTGAATCAGGTCGTGCGCTTAGTGTTATTCAAAGCCCTAATTTTGAAGCCAATGGCTTGAGCTTTTTTCATCAAGGCTTAACGATAACAGATTTCGAGAGCGGAGATTCGCGTGGACTTTATCCACTGGATGATTTCACTTTTGCAATAGGTGCATTAAGAGTAGTAGGTGCGCCCTTATCTGGCCGAGTCCAATTTATTAGTGATGATCCGGGTCAGGCAATAGGCCTGATGTGGTGGGACAAGTTTGATGGTATTACCCCATCCGCTGAGTCTGGGCAATATGCGGCTCGTGTAAATTATTCAACAGAAGATGTGGCATTTACCAGCGCAGATGGAGCCGTGATGGCAGGTCTGCTCACTTCGCCTGAAACATCCCAACCATATTCTGCATTTATGATGCTTCATGGTTCCGAGCCTGGAGTGAAAGATGGATTTGGTCAGCAGGTATTGGCTCACTATATGATCAGCCAGGGCATTGCATTATTGACTTATGACAAACGTGGCGTAGGCGATTCAGAAGGTGGTTATAGCGAAAGTGCGAATGCATCTAATATCAATTTGATCGCTTCAGATGCAGTTGCGGGTGCAGATTATTTATCTACACGACCTGAAATTGATCCTGCAAAAATCGGATTGATTGGTGGAAGTCAGGCAGGCTGGGTAATTCCAATCGCAGCTGCTCAATCAGATAAAGTATCTTTCTTTGTCATTAATTCAGGCCCAGTGATTTCATTCGCGCAAGAAGATCGATATAGTTCTGTCACAAATGACGGTGATTCAGCCACGACTTACGACGCTGAAAAACTTGATCAAACCTTGCGTGAGATGCAGCCCAGTGGCGTTGACCCTATTCCCGTTATTGCCGAGCTAACACAGCCCGGCCTTTGGCTGTGGGGCAGCGTGGATAAAAGCGTGCCTGCCAAAGTCAGCGCGGAAAATTTGCAAGCCATTATTGATTCAGGTAAGAGTAATTTCTCTTATGTAATTCTCCCCAATGGTGACCATAATCTTAATGAATCCGCACACGGATATTTTGCAGAGATCCCATATGCACCACGCGTTCTTTATTTCTCCAAATTGACTGAATGGCTCGAACAAAATAACTTAACCCAAAAGGAATGAACTGTGAAAAAATATTTCATCTTTTGTTTGGCATTTGTTTTGATCGCTTGTGCCGCTCCTGCTACAGAAGTTGTCCCAACAGTGGAATTTACAGCTACTCCTGTAACACCATCACCCATACCTGATACACCCGAGCCGCAAACATTCTTAAATGTGTTTGGGGATGAACCAATTGTTTCCAAAGGATCTTCTGGCACATGGGATGATCGTTTTACTGACCCCGGT
Organism: Anaerolineales bacterium; assembly: GCA_014379595.1. Lineage (GTDB taxonomy): Bacteria > Chloroflexota > Anaerolineae > Anaerolineales > Villigracilaceae > Villigracilis. The sequence continues at coordinate 237,080 of JACMLM010000071.1, read as the reverse complement.
GCAGTAGTTTTTTATGATGGCGTGTTTCACATGTTCCGCAATGGCTTCCGTGGATTCCCTGCTACATCTCAAGTGGGATACGTCACATCGCCTGATGGCTACACATGGACGAAGCAAGGGGATGAGCCTGTATTTGAAACCAAAGATGTAGCTTATGCAAAGATTGCCATGTATGCATCCAGCGCATTGGTTGAAGAGGATGGCACCTGGGTAATTTATTTTTATACATGGGATTCGTCGTCTTTCCCCGGCTCCAGTGTAATTGGGCGTGCTACTGCAACAGACCCCAATGGTCCGTGGGTGGCAGATGAGCAACCTGTTCTTCTTCTCGGCGCATCCGGTGAATGGGATGAGAGGCAAGTCCTTGCGCCGCATGTTATCCAAACCGATGATGGATATATCATGTATTACAGTGGATCGAATAATGCGGGGAGGCAACAGGTTGGCATGGCAACTTCAAGCGATGGGATTCAGTGGACGAAATATAATGACCCCGCTACAACCGAAGCGCCAACGATCGAAAGTGACCCTGTGTTTCAACCCGGTGAATCTGGTTCTTGGGATGCGAATTCAGTGCATCAGCCTCGTGTCTTTGAAACAGCTCAAGGCTGGGTGATGATTTATCGTGGCACAAAAGATAAAAGTGGAAATACTATGGCGCTTGGGCTTGCCACCAGTGATGATGGTATTCACTGGAATAGATCTGCAGTCAACCCTGTTTTTATTCCCAGTGATATTCCAGGTGCTGCATATTTTTGGTTTCACAATGCATTATTGGTAGATGATACTTACTTCATTTTTATTGAAGGTGATATCAGTCAAACAACACAAATATATCTGGCGACGTATGAAGGTGCGATTCCAAAATAAAAAGCCCCGTCGTCATTGCGAGGGCGATAGCCCGAAGCAATCTCCAACACTGTGGCGGAGATTGCGCCGCGCGTGATTTGCTAAGCAAATCATGCAGATGTGACGGAAACTATAACGCCATCAATATATGACTCACTGCCGTGGATGCTGGCCCGCCGAGCGATTGGATGAGTCCATATTTTGCATTAGCAATTTGATTCGCTTCTGCCTGACCTCGTAACTGGGTTACTGCTTCGACAGCCTGATACACGCCCGCGGCTCCACCGGGGAATCCGCGTGCTTTCATTCCGCCCATCGTGGCGCAAGGAATTTTTCCTTTCAAGCCAATGGAACCATCTTCAGCAAGTTTCCAGCCTTTGCCTTTAATTGCAAATCCCACTGCTTCGAGTTGTAACGCAGCATAAATACTAAATGCATCATGATATTCAAAAAAGTTGACTTGATCTAACACAATGCCCGCTTGCTTCATGGCTTTGCCAGCGGAGATTTGTGCCGTGTCAAAATACAATATGTCTTTTCGATCATGCAATGCCAATGTATCAGATGATGCAGCGGAGCCAGCGATCTTCACGAGTGGACTCTTCACATCGGACGGAAGCAGGTCACGGCGAGTCAGAACGAGCGCGGCGGCGCCATCCGCATTGGGGGCAATGTCAAACATATTAAGCGGGTCGCTGACCATTTCCGCTTTTGAATAAGTCTCAGGTTTGATCGCTTTTCTGAACATTGCATTTTTATTTGCAACGCCGTTCGCATGGGAAGTTAATGCAAAGCCAGCAAATCCACTGGCTGGGACATTGTGCTCGTGCATGTAGCGTTTCATTAAGAGTGCTGCTTGCGCAGTGGTGGTCATACCTTGCACAGCTTCGAAATCGGAATCACTGGTAGTTGAAATTGCTTCTTCTACTTCTGATCCAAGTTTATCTGTGAACTTTTCAATACCAACGACAAGTGCAACATCCACCATGCCGCTTGCAATGGCGAGATAACCCTGACGCAACGCCGCGCCGCCCGATGCACCTGCGGCCTCAACGGTGATGGCTTCAATACCGGTAAGACCGGCGTAATCCGCGATCAATGCTCCAAGATGCGCCTGATTTGAAATATTCGGCGCGAGCATATTGCCAACAAATAGTGCTTGTGGCTTGAGTCCGCCAGAATCTTTAACTGCACTTTGAATGGCATGTAGTGCAAGATCACGTAAACCGATCTCCCAATGCTCACCAACTTCTGTTTGTCCGATACCTGCGATTACTACGTCTGTCATGAATCCTCTAATTAACATTGGTGGTCGAGTAGGGCGAAGCCCGTATCGAGACCACATACTTGAAATTTAATTTTACTTTTTATTGCTGGGTCTCGATATGCCCTGCAAAAATCATGCAGGGCTACTCGACCAGCAGGGGTTGGATGAAATCTTTTATTTCCAAATATTCTTCATAAACTTCAACTTCTCTATCGTCTGGTAACTCTGGCCGCCTTCGTGACCGTTGTACGGATACACTTTAATTTCCTTTTCGCCAGCCCAATGATTATATGCAGCGTAGACAGTCGAGGGTGGACAAACCTTATCCATTAAACCAACAGAGAACAATGTTTTAGCTTTAGCCCTTGTCGCAAAATTAACTCCGTCAAAATAAGAAAGTGTTTTGAATACTGTATCCACTTTATCTCGATGAACATGACAATACTCTGCAATCTCTTTATATGGATAAGTATCTTCTATCTCTGTGGCACGGCGATAGTGACAAAGAAATGGGACATCGGGCATTGCTGCAACCACATCAGGGACGAGTCCCGCGGCGGCGATGGTAATGCCTCCGCCTTGTGATCCACCAGTGACTGCAATTTGAGATGAGTCCACTTCGGGATGATTGCGTGCTGCTTCAATAGCACGGACTGCATCTGTAAATACGCGGCGATAAAAATAATGTTTTGGGTCAAGGACACCTTGGGTCATGCTACCGGGGTAATGGGCATTGCCGCCATCAGCATATAGATCAGGCGTATCGCCTCTTGACCAGTTGCTTCCTTGTCCGCGAGTATCCATTACAAAGTGGGCATAGCCTGCGCTTGACCATAAAAGCCAATCAATTGCGAAGTTACGTCCGCCGCCATATCCGATGAATTCAACGACACCAGGGAGTTTTTGTGTTCGATTAGCTGGCAGAATCAGCCAGCCTTTGATGGGTTGCCCGCCAAAGCCATTAAATGTGACATCGAATGTTTCTTGAGCAACGAGTCCATAATCTACTTTTTCAAATTTAGCATCGAGTGAAAAAGCTCGCGCTTCATCCAATGTGGATTTCCAGAATGAGTCAAAGTCCGCGGGTTCTTCGCGAGCTGGTAGGTAGGCCTTGAGTTCGTTGAGAGGGAGGTCGAAGATTGCCATGATATTTTCCTTAGCGATTCTTGTAGTAGTCGAATAATTCCAACTTGCGAGCTATAGCTTACAGCGATATGTGAGAGATCTAGACTTGGGTAATTACTTATCTAATAAATTGAGACCCATTGACATAAAGATAGTTCCTGAGCCAGAAAAAAATAAAAAAATCCCTATGATAAGCATTAAAATTGTAGTCCATAAAATTGTCAATCCGGAGCTTCCTCTTGGGTAAATGACTATTGCATTCATGAAATAATACATGCAGATTCCCATTGCAATTAATGGGAGTATTATGAGAGTCGTCACTAGCGCGACTTGAAATAAAGCGTCACTCTTGGGGTGAGCATTCGGATTGTTAGTGGCTAATATTGCCACTGCAACTAAGATGCAAACTACTAGCGAACTGCCTATGATAATAATGAAATTCCGGTAATTTTTTATCGTGGTTGATTCCTCAAAAATACATTACGAAGCCTGATCGAATTTTAGGCATTGTCGATAATTTTGTTTGCTTGTTATTTGTAGGTCTCTACGCCTGCACTGCACCACAGCTGATCTGACAGGCGGTGCAAGTGTAAGCCGTTTGCAAAGAAAGTTCAGGGTACTCGACCAGTAGAAGATGGGTGAATCAATTTTTATTTCATCGCCAACTTGCCACGATAGCGGACATATGTCGCGTAATCAATTTCAGTGCGCCTTGCGATGTATTCCTGTGTCTTCACCGCGAGACCTTGCCGCGCAGACACCTTGTCAGTGACGAGAATGTCGAAGGCGTCTGAGCCAGCTCCGGAGCCGAAAGAGACGACGAGGATTCTGTCGCCGGGTTGGGCGATGTCGAGAGTCGCAGTCAAGCCAATCATGGCTGCGCCCGCGTATGTGTTCCCAATCGTATGGACTAAAAGGCCGGGTTCTATTTGTTGTGCAGAAAATCCGAGTTGACCCGCGACTCGCTGCGGGAACTTTGTATTCGGCTGATGGAAGACCGCCCACTTGTAATCCTTTGCGGTTGTGCCGCTGGCTTCCATCAAATGAGTTGCGGCTTCGGTGATGTGCTTGAAGTAGGCAGGCTCGCCCGTGAAGCGCATGCCGTGTTCGGGATATTTTTGATATTCGCGCCGCCAGAAATCGGGCGTGTCGGTGACGTAGGAATACGAGGCGTTGATGATCGCCAGCGACTCTTCAGCGGGGCCGAGGATGTACGCGCCGCCGCCCGCGCCTGCTGTGTATTCGAGCGCGTCGCCGGGCTTGCCTTGCGCGGTGTCCATGCCGATAGCCATGGCATAGTGACCCATGCCCGAGCCGACCAATCCCATCGCAGCGACGAGGGCTTCGGTGCCAGCTTTACATGCGAATTCCCAATCTGCGGCTTGCGTGTTGGGGACAGCGCCAATCGCTTCTGCGACCAACGTGGAAGTTGGTTTGACCGCATACGGATGCGACTCTGACCCGACCCAGACCGCCCGCAGTTCCGTCGGGTCAATTTGAGCGCGGAGCATGGCATTGCGCGCCGCCTCAATAGACATGGTGATCACGTCTTCATCGAGTCCAGGCACAGCTTTCTCTTTGATGGGAAGGCCAGTGCTTTTGCCTGTCCATACGCGCGCGACTTCCTTCGCGGGCAGACGATAACGCGGCACGTAAGCGCCGTAGCCAACAATGCCAACGGGCTTGGTGGGTTTGAGGAGGGTAGGAGAGTGTGTGTGAGTGTGTGGGGTTGTCATTTATGAACCTTTAGATAGTAAGATAGATAGGTCTTGTTCATTCTATTATTCCTGGTATTTCGATAACGTTGATCAATTTATTTTCACCACAAGTACGAAACCTAATACCAGTGTAATAAAGTTCCTTACATCCAATCGGTGTTTCGGGAATCCTAGATGAAGTAGGATTCCCCCATTTTAATAACAATTCTCCCTCAGTTGTTCCTAAAGACACACCGTTAATGTTTGGAAGATAAATAGATGTAGCGGGATCTGGGATTCCATCTAAATATATTATTACTACATCTTGGTTGCTAATTGAGAAAAATATGTAAAGAGCCAATGAACTGTTTTTCGAAATCCATGTGCCGAGCAAGCAACAATTTGGAACATTAGGTACTTCCGTTCTGAACCATCCAACAGAATCGCCCAAATGTTCAATCACATTTTCAACTGAATCTCCTATTTTTATCCCTGCTAAACCAGAGTTAGGAGTAATGGGGTTTGTTGCAATCTCTATTAGCCAATTTTTTGTGGGTATGGTCTCAATCAATGAGTTAGGGCAGGCAACCTGAAAAGCTGCAACTACCGCGTCAGCCCACTCCTTGATAGACTTGTCTTTACTTAATTTTGACAATTCTTGAAAATTTAGGATAGCACTTTTGCACTCATCTTCAGCCTGATTTATATATCCTCCATCTTTCCATGAATTTGCAAAGGAAGTGTAGAATTGAGCAGCATATGCGTAGTCAATTAGTGCATTCCCAAGATAGCCGTGCTTATCAAATGCGACTCCGCGATTGTAATATGCATCTGGGATTCTGAAATCATTCGGCTCACTTTTTTGTAAAAAGGTTGAAAAATCTTGAATGGCCAGATCAAATTCATTTAGTTGAAGATATGACATCCCCCGATCATAATAAAAACTATGAATATCTGGGAAAAGTTGAATTATTTTAGAAAAATCATCAAGCGCCCCACTATGATTTTCTATATCCGAGTAAATACGACCACGGCCATAAAGGATCCAAGCATAAGCTACATCATTATTTACAGTATACATATCTAAAGCCCTGTTAATATCCTTAAGTGCTAACTCATATTCTTCTATGACTCGGTAGATTTCTGCACGATTTTGGTAATAAATTACAAAGGTTGGATCTAGTTCAATAGCTCGATTTAGATCAACTAATGCTACTTTAAAATCCCATTTTTTCGCATTAACCATAGCCCGGCTATGGAACCAAAAAGAGTTGTTAGGTTCATTTTCAATGACTATATCAATATACTCAAGCGCCTTTGTGCTATCTTCTGCTGCTATGGCTAAATAAGCTAAAGTCTCGTAGTCGTCTGCAGTTTCTGGTGGAGGTGCTTGGGCACTGAACAATTGATAGTCTTTCTCCGCACTTGAAATGTCGCCTAGAATGGAATAACCCATTATTCGAAAATAATATGCCTCCCAAAAACCCGAATCCAACTCGATAGCTTCTGAGAAATCTGCTAAACCATTTTTAAAGCCATCATCGATGGAATATGTAGCGTCAAAATAAACTAACCTATAATATGCTAAGCCACGATAAAAGAATATGAATTTCTTGGAAATTAGGTCATCAGGCCATTGTTCATTAAGAGCCTTGCTGAATCGCTTGATAGCATCTTGGTAGTCATTTGCCTCATAGCGAACCATACCTCCTAAAAATAAACTTAGTGCTGTCATTTGACTTGAAAGATATTGTTGAATTTTGAAACTCTTGATTTCAGTTGCTGGTAACTGCGTGCCATAGAGATCGCTTGTCAGTAAAGGTAGGTAATCAATTTCAGATAAATTTTCAACATGTACCGTTAACAAAACATCACTTTTTGTTACTCCGTACCATCCCCAAATCACCAAATCGGCACGATAACTTTTACCCAAATCTTGTGCTTTCTTATTACCTTCTTGCTCTGTTATTGTTTCGCCCAGAGGAGTTATTATGATGTCATCGTAACCAGAGAGAGAATTTGACAATTGACTTAACAATTGCTCGGTGACACGGTAGTTCTCAGGGTCAGGTCCAGCAAAATTGGCAACTAGGACTACAACCTTGTCTTTTAGTAATTTATTTCGATATATTGTGTATCCCCAGAGTGTAATCATCGATAAAAGCGCAACGAAGAATAAGGTTCGAGCAGCCTTAGATAACACCTCACCATAACGATGTCTAATAACACGCTCTTTTCTTTCCACACCAGATGCACTAGATACAGGGATCCAGATTATAGAACGTGAATAACCAATGTGATAGAGAGAAGCCCAAACTAGTATTGTTCCACCAATCCAAATGACTTGAGTAACTGTTTGTGCGTCTCCACGCCATAATTGAATGAATTGAACAATAGCGGTTATTGCGCCTAATAACAATGCGATTGGGGCCCATGATTTTGCCAACCATTTCCCTAAATTCGCTAACATTTTCATAAGTGGCTCTGCTCTCTGTTTCTACATATGCCAAAACTTGAAGTCAAACCTGTCTGCTTAAAAATCTTAGTAACCTGTTTATCATTACGCTCTCATTTCCTTCAAAATCTCTTCTGCTCGGCTTACCCGTATAGCCTTCTCTGCTACCATTTGAGAAGCGACTTTGTCAATTGTCTCTCCAGTGGCTCCAGCGGCGAGAGCAATTTGCCTTGCATGGAGAGACATGTGTCCGCGTTGGATGCCTTCGGTGGCAAGGGCACGCAGGGCCGCCATGTTTTGAGCCAAGCCAACACAAGCGATGATCTCAGCTAGTTCGGCGGCAGTTTTGATCTTCATCAACTTTACAGCGGCTTGTGCAGTCGGGTGGACCTTTGTCGCACCGCCTACGATTCCCACCGCCATAGGGATTTCAATTGTGCCGACCAAATTTCCGTTCGCATCCTTGCCCCAAGTAGATAATGAAGTATATCTGCCTGAACGGGCTGCATACGCATGGGCTCCAGCTTCAATGGCACGCCAGTCATTGCCTGTGGCGAGAACAACCGCATCCACGCCGTTCATGATTCCTTTGTTGTGCGTCGCCGCACGGTATGGGTCACTGGCGGCGAAGGCATACGCGGCGATGATTCCGTCACGAACCGTTTCACCTTTGAAGGTCTCAAAGCCCATGGTCAACTCATTGACGGGGATCGTACAACGCGCGCGCGCGATTCTTCGATCTGAAAGATTAGATAGGATGCGTAAATGCACTTTTCCGCCTGTGATCGCTTCAATTTGCGGTGCAAGCCTTTCACAAGCCGTATTGACTGCGTTCGCACCCATTGCATCTTTCACATCATAGATGAGATGTACCACTAGAAACGGACCAATTGGAGATTCTTCGATCAGACGGATCTCCAAATCTTTTGCACCGCCTCCCATCTTGCGGAGAGTTGACTCTGCTCTATCAGCATTTGCCAGCAATTCGGCTTTATGTTCATACAACTTAAGCCGTGCTTCATCCATATTGACTACGTTGATGAGCTGCATTTGCCCGATCATCAACGATTCGGTTGTTGTAGCAGTGAATCCGCCGCCTGATCGGACTAACTTTGCCATAAATGACACACCTGCAACAATAGAAGGCTCTTCTACTACAAAGGGAATCAACACATCGCGCCCATTGATCATGAAGTTTAAACCAATTCCAACTGGTAATGAATACATTCCGATCACATTTTCGATCATGTGATCTGCTGTATCAGTGGAAAGTCCGCCTGTAGTAAACGGAATCAGGTCTTCGGGGGTGAGTTGCGCAGCTTCCGCAAGTTTTGCTCGCCGTTGTTCGATGGTCAGGTTGTAAAATCCAGAAATGCGGGAGTTGGTCATTGAATTGTCCAAGTGTAGTTTGAGATGTCTTTCAATTGCTATCAGGATATGTTGATTATAATGCTGCAAGGTTTGTTTGATATGATTATTTCATCAATGAATTGAAATGAAATGACAATATTGATATGCATGAATCATATAATAAAAAAATAAATGATACGAATCAACGACTCATTCAAAATGAATCACAGGAATGAGAGTCTCGTGTTATGTGAATCAAATAAGTTTTACTTCATCATTTTTTAAGATAGATATACACTGCTTGGTCGAAAAAGCCTGCTTACACCCATATGTGGGGGTAAAGATAAGAGGAACCGGTGTGCTTGCCTGAAACGCTTGTTCTATAACATTGCAGGATAATTAATGAGTGCGAGATGATTCTTTAAGATAAGGCTACCTTAAAAAAACAAATCTTTTTAACTTCACGTAGGTCTACCGTCTTGTTATATTCATGAAGTCTGCTAGAATGTATTCACGCTGTTATAAAGGATGTTTGTCCGTTACATCCAATCCCGTAAGAAAATTTTACAACAGAACATACCATCAAGTTACTAAGCCGCAACAAAGGCGGGCTAGTTTTTTGCACTCTAAATCTTTCATTAAGGAATGCTTATGAACGCAGAGCAGGCTTGGCAATCAGTACTCGCACAACTTCAAATGGAAATGCCCCGCGCGTCTTTCGATACCTGGGTGCGCGATACCCGTCCCATGGCTTATGAGAACGGTATTATTACCGTTGGTGTGCGTAATGCATACGCCCGTGACTGGTTGGAGAGCCGTCTTGCGAGTACAGTCAGCCGCTTGTTGATCGGAATTTTGAATTCAAACGTCTCTGTTGACTTTGTTGTCACTCAAGCAGACGAGAACGATTCAACCACAGACGTGGAGCCTGTTGGCTCTTCCATCGAAATTACCATGCCTGAGCCAAAAGCCCGTCACGTTACGCTGAATCCGCGCTATACATTTGACACATATGTTGTTGGCTCTGGCAATCGCCTTGCTCATGCAGCTTGTCAGGCTGTGGCTGAGAAGCCAGCCCGTGCATATAATCCGCTTTTCTTATATGGGGGCGTAGGACTTGGCAAAACGCACTTATTACATGCCATTGGAAATGCCTGTCACGCCAGTGGACTGAATGTTTTATACGTTTCCTCTGAAGAATTCACGAATGACATGATCACAGCCATTCGTACACATACTACGCAAGCCTTCCGTGAAAAATATCGCTCTGCAGATGTGTTGCTTGTAGATGATATTCAATTTATTGCAGGTAAGGAATCTACACAGGAAGAATTCTTTCACACTTTCAACACCCTGCATGGACAAGACAAGCAGATCATCGTTTCGTCTGACCGCCCTCCCAAGTCCTTGGTCACATTGGAAGAACGCTTGCGCTCCCGCTTTGAGTGGGGGTTAAGCGCTGACATCCAGGCTCCTGATTTTGAAACACGCCTTGCAATCTTGCGTTCCAAAGCCGAGCGGACTGGACGTCATATCTCAGACGAGATACTTGAAAGCATTGCCAAGCGCGTGCAATCGAATATCCGCGAACTCGAAGGTGCTTTGAATAGATTGATCGCTTTTGCTGATCTAAGCGGTTCATCTCTTACGCCAAATCTTGTGGAAGTGGCTCTCGCTGACCTGCTTCCTCAAAAGTTGAATTTATCTCTTGAAAAGATAGTGGAAGCTGTTGCTGCTGATAGAGACATTACGGTTGACGCTTTAAAAGGGCCAAATCGTTCACAGAAAAATGCCAAGCCCCGTCAGGTGGCGATGTATTTACTGCGACGTCATACCAATGCATCTCTGCCCCAGATCGGCGAAGCACTTGGCGGGCGTGACCACAGCACCGTGATGTATGCCATCGATAAGATCGAGAAGACGATCAAGACCGATGACCAACTGAAAAAGCTTGTCACCAGAATTGAAGAAAGATTGTTTAGTCAGGCAGTACCTGCTTAACTAAATAAATATATATCGGAATTAAATAGGCATGTCCACATGGACATGCCTATTATTTTATTAATTCAACCTTAAATGATTTACGGCTCCGGCGTATCCAGCGGATTTTGGATAGGCTGACCTGCATTTGCACCTTGATAATACGGGAAGGCTACTGGCAGGTCAAACCCGAAATATGCTGATACACGAGCTATCACCTCACCTGAAATTTGTGAGCGGCGGGTGTTATAGGCTCGGACAGCATCATTCCAATCTGTGCCTGCTAATTGAATGGTATTCATTCCTTCATCAACTGTATCACCAAGGGCGATGGTAACTTCAGGAGCTGGTACAGGCGGGGGGGCTTGAGTCACGGCGTTGACAAAGAGTGTAAAGCCCTGACCTACGCTATCCGGTAATGCACCCTGATTTTGCAGAGCATTCAGGTCCAGTTGAGTTGGGTCCAATGGTTGACCGTTCGCGTCGCGATAATTTTTAAGCATCTCGGTCAATGCTTCTTGTTCGTCGCGGAAGTTACCTGTCCAGACCTCACCACTGTTGCTGACTGCATCGTAATAATCCTTGGTGATCTGCGTTTTGGCTTGAATTTTGGCATACTGGGTATCAGTCACCAATTGAAAATTAGAGGCTGCGGCTTGTACGCCTTGCACCAGCGCGACCAGTTCGTTGTATTCAGTTGTAGCTGACTTTAGGACACCACAGCTGGTGACTCCGAATGTTAGAGCAATCACAACAAAAATGGGAACGAAATATTTCATAGTGTTTTTCATGTTTTAATCTCCTTTTCTTTTAATTAGTTCGCCCTGAACGACCACTGCCGCTTCCGCCTCGCATGCTCGGACCGCTGCTCCTGCCTCCGCCAGAGGGGAAGCCGCGAAATCCTCCGCCTCCCCAGGAACGTGAACCAGATGGATTGAATGTCATCCCACCAGTCCGTGCCATCTGACTAAACATCCATCCCATAAACAGTAGAAAGATGAGGCCCAAACACAGTTGACCGCAAATAGCGGAAACGCCTAAAGGGCCAACGGGAAGATCGACGGTTTCAGGAGTCGGCTCGAGGTAAGTCAGAGGCGGATAGTTTTCGCGTGCAACTTTGTCGAATTCTTGTACTAAAGTCAGCAGTGCTTGATCCATACTTTGTGTGGACTCATAAGCAGTTTCAACAGCGCGATTGATATTCGTCAACTCATAGGCAGTGAGTGCTGGCAAGCCTAGGCCCACGGCGTAATGCACATCAATATCGTCTGGTTCAACAACGATCAAAAAAACAAAGCCATTGTCTTTACGTTCACCATTTGGTAAACCAAGCTGCATATAACGTAGAAAATGCACGGAGCAATTAGAGCGAATGCCCACTTCCTCTTGCGGCTTGATAAGGATCATGGTCTGTGCAATGGAATCTGCGTCCAGTTCATCGAGAACTGCATCCACTTGGCTGACTGCACGCTCTGATGCATAACCTTCCCAACCCACTGTCCAATGCGGCTGAAACAAATTATAAGAAAGCCCATAATCAGGAGCAGAGCCGTTGCCACAAAGAGGCTCATCCTGAATAGCATTAGCATGAACAGATGTGAAAGAAATTGAAAGGCTAAAAGCCAGCATGACCACAATAATGATTATGCTGTTTGAGCGGATTGTGTTACGAACCATATTAAAGAAAACGATAGTACAGCCTATATGTTACTGTAAACTAAATTGCGGTCATCCGCGCTGGTAGATATGTGACTCTCAACGCAAGCCTTTCGTGAAGACATGTGAATTCTTATTTTGCACCAATGTGATATGCTTGTTTTGTTGTAAAATCTGATTTGATTGTAGTGATAAATAATGAAACATTATGAAATCCGAAACCAAAAAACGCCTCAAAGATTTTATTGAACGCGCTGAGTATATTAGGACTCTTTCTTACCTTGAAGGGAAAGACAAAATAGTTGGTGGAGAAATAAAGAAAGTTGGAGATAAATGGCAGGTTGATTTTTACCAACCTACTGACGAGCAAAGAGATGCATTATTACTAAACCTAAGGCTGTTCCTTCAAGACAAAGATGGCATATCGCTCAGAAAACTGGCAGATTTGACAAATGACCCTGATCTTTCATCTAAATGGAAAGATGAATATGAAAAAATAAGAAAGATTCTAAACATTAGATTAGATGAGATAGTGTCTCATGGACAAAAAGGAACACTAACCAATAGAGACGTTCTAAACATGTTTTTGTTTGGCAAAATTGCTCATAATAACCCAAATGATGAGAGCAACAAACTTTATCAAAAGTGGATAACGGATGATACAGAGTATGAGATCTTGCATAATACATTTCATGTCGTATTGATTCGGTTATTAACTGCAATCCTCAATATTTCGTCAGCAAGTAAAGAAGAACTTCAAAGACACAATATCTGAATAACTATTGGGTTTGTATTCTGCATACTAATTTTTTGATTTCTCCCCTTGACACATCTCTCCCTCCGTCATAAAATACCGCCCAATAACATATATAAAACGCTGACGAGGACGAGTACACTTCAAAGCGAATTCCAGAGAGCCAAGCAGAAGTTCTGAAAGCAAGGCAAAAGCGCAGAAGTTGAATGGACCTCCGAGTTGATCGGATGAACGCACGCAAGCGCAAGTATTCCAATTCGGGAACTCCCGTTATAGAGTAAGGGTATAACTCTCATACGAGATCGTACCTGAAATAGTGAAGCTGGCTTTCAATCTCTGTTGCTCACAACAGAGATTTTATTTTAAGTAAACTTCAAACCTGGGTTGGCACCACGGGAGTCCCCTCTCGTCCCTATGGACGGAGGGGATTCTGTTTTAAATCACGCGTAGGGGCGACCCGCCAAGGTCGTCAAGAGCCATTATGAATCATGGCGGGTCGCCCCTACGTCAACAAAAAATAAAGGAGTCATTATGCTACTTGAATCAACTACAGTCCAAACGATCATCCGCGAAGTGTCTGCGGACCTTGAAACGCCCGTCAGCTTGTATCTCAAACTGCGTGGCGACGGTGCGTCGTTCTTATTAGAATCCGTCGAAGGAGGAGAACGCATTGCACGTTATTCATTCATCGGTGTTCAACCCAGAGCGGAATATATTTTGCGCGATGGTCAGGTTGAGATCAAAGAAAACGGTGAAACGCGTATTGTTCAACTCGATCATTCCGACCCGACGATATTTTTGCAAAATGAAATGAGCCGCTTTCCTGGTGTCCACTTGCCGAATGCTCCGCGCTTCACGGGTGGGTTGGTGGGTTATCTCGGCTATGAGTCTGTTCGTTATTTTGAACCCACTCTCCAGTCCAAGATGGATGCGGGTGAAATTCCCGATGGAATTTATTTGCTGGCCGATACCATCGTCGCGTTCGATCATGCGCGCCGCAGTATCTTCCTGATTGCAAATGTTTTGGATGGCGATGCCGAAGGTGCAAATCAAAAATTGGATGCCATCACCGAACGCATTCATCAGCCGCTACCTGCTGCACAAAAAATCGAAGTCAAGCCGTCGAAGATCAAATCTAATCTCACGCAGAAAAAATATGAAGCGATGGTTGAGCAGGCCAAGGAACATATTGCTGCAGGCGATATTTTTCAAGTTGTGCTTTCGCAGCGTTTTTCGCGTGAAACGAATGTTGAGCCGTTCGATGTGTATCGTGCCGTGCGTCGTTTGAATCCATCACCATACATGTTCTTTTTTGATTTCGGACTCGTCGACAATGAACCGTTTTATATTGTTGGTTCGTCGCCGGAGATGTTTGTCCGCTTGGAAGGAAGAACCGCTTCACTCCGACCGATAGCCGGGACGCGTCCCCGAGATGCAGACCCCAACGCTGATGCCGATCTTGCCAAAGACTTGCTTGCCGATCCGAAGGAACGCGCGGAGCATGTGATGTTAGTTGATCTGGGCCGCAACGATTTGGGACGAGTGTGCGAATATGGCACGATCAAAGTTTCTGATTTCTTCACCGTTGAAAGATATTCACATGTAATGCATATTGTTTCTCATGTGGAAGGAACTCTTCGCCCTGAACTAACAGCTTTCGATTTAGTCCGCGCTGCATTTCCAGCTGGGACAGTAAGCGGCGCACCGAAAGTCCGCGCCATGGAGATCATTGCTGAATTAGAATCAGACTCGCGCAACGCCTACGCAGGCATGATCGGTTACTTCGGCTTCGACGGTGCCATGGATACGTGCCTCGCCATCCGCACGATGGTTGGACGAGGTAATACAGTCAGTGTGCAAGCAGGGGCAGGCATTGTCGCAGATTCAGACCCCGCTACCGAGTTTCAAGAATCAGTCAATAAAGCATCCGCTATGTTAAAAGCGATTGATGCAGCGGAAAACCAAGGATGAATTATGAATGATGAATTTTTCTTTCGTCTTTCATCTTTCTTCATCCCTCATCTTTTATCCTTCATCCTTAAATTTGAAAGGAACCTAATCTATGACAAATCCCAAGCCTCGCTTATTAACAGGTGACCGCCCAACAGGACGTTTACATCTGGGTCATTATGTTGGCTCACTGCGTAATCGTGTACGCTTGCAGCATCAATATGATTCCTTCTTCATCATTGCTGACTTGCATACATTAACCACCAAGCCTGAGCCGCAATATATTAAGCAAATTCCAATCTTTATCCGCGAAATTGTTTTAGATTATCTCTCGGTTGGCATTGATCCTCAAGTTAGTACGATCTTTGTGCAATCCGCAATTCCAGAAACCTATCAGTTGAATCTGCTTTTTGAAATGCTGGTAACAGTCCCACGGCTCGAGCGTATGCCTACATTAAAGGATATGGCACGTGATGCCAACATGGACTCGATGCCATTCGGTTTACTTGGTTATCCAGTTCTGCAAGCAGTAGATATTTTATTGCCGCGCGCACAAGCTGTACCGGTAGGTCGTGATAATCAATCCCATGTTGAACTGGCACGTGAAATGGCACGCAAATTTAATAATTTATATGGCGTGGAAGTATTTCCAGAGCCTGAATCCATTATCGGTGATGTTCCTCTGTTAGTTGGTACTGATGGACAACATAAGATGAGCAAATCATTGGATAACGCAATTTATTTATCTGATGATGTAAAGACTGTCGAAGAAAAAGTAAAAGGCATGTACACCGACCCCAAGCGTTTGCGCGCCACTGACCCAGGTACGGTGGAAGGTAATCCTGTCTTCATTTACCACGATGCGTTCAATCCATCCTATGCCGAAGTAGATGATCTCAAAGAACGCTATCGCAAAGGTCAGGTCGGCGATGTGGAAGTCAAGGAAAAACTTGCCAAGGCAATCAATATATTCCTCGAACCCTTCCGCGAAAAACGTGCCTATTATCTTGCACATCCCACCATCCCGCGCGATGTGCTTGCAGAAGGTATCCGTCGTATGCAAATCGAAGCCAAAGCCACCATGGAACGTGTCCGCGAAGTGACAGGTCTATCGTATTCGCTAGATTTGTTTGCAGATGAAGTGGATATCTTTGGTGAGTTTGACAATTAACATGTCATTGCGAGGAGCGCTCTTGTCCTTTGCGACGAAGCAATCTCCTAATAAGTTGGAGATTGCTTCGCCAAAGAACGGCTCGCAATGACATTGGAAATGGAGATTTTATGTTAGCCCTTATTGATAATTATGATTCCTTCACTTACAACCTCGTCCAATACCTTGGCGAACTCGGCGCTGATATTCGTGTCTTTCGCAATGACCAAGTTTCATTGAACGAATTGATCGCCCTCAAACCCGAACATCTAGTCATCTCTCCAGGCCCAGGCGAACCGATCAAAGATGGTGGCGTTTCTCCTGAAGCCATCAAACATTTCACAGGCAAAATTCCCGTGCTCGGTGTCTGCCTAGGGCATCAATGTCTCGGCGCCGTCTACGGCGGCAAAGTGGACCGCGCGCCACGTCTTATGCATGGCAAGACCTCGCCTGTCACACACAACGGACAAGGTGTTTTCAAGGATATTCCATCTCCATTTGAAGCCATGCGTTATCACTCATTGGTTGTTTATGAACCTATTCCAGCGGAGTTAGAGATCGTCGCGCAAACTTCCGAAGGCGAGATCATGGCGCTCAAACATCGTCAACATCCAACCTATGGTGTCCAATTCCACCCTGAATCGATCCTTACTGAGCATGGTAAACAGTTGCTCAAAAACTTTTTGGATATCAAGATCGCGCCTCCGCCTTCTGCGGAGCTATCCATGCTGAAACCGTTTATCGCCAAAGCCATCAACCGCACAGACCTGACCGCCGAAGAAGCCGAAGAAGCAATGAACGTGATCATGACCGGTCAGGCTACGCCGGCACAGGTCAGTGCTTATCTGGTTGCATTGCGAATGAAAGGGGAGACCATCCCTGAGATCACAGGTTCCGTGCGCGCCATGCGTGCTAACTCTGTGAAAGTAAAACTTGCGAATCCCAATGAGCGCATTTACGACATTGTTGGCACCGGCGGCGATGGCGCGCACACCTTCAATATTTCGACGGCAGCTGCATTTGTTTTAGCAGGTACAGGACGCAAAGTTGCCAAGCATGGCAATCGCGCCGCTTCCTCTCATTGTGGTTCAGCAGATGTGCTTTCTGCATTGGGTATTAGCCTTGAGCTTACACCCGAGCAGATCGCTCATGCCATTGATACGATTGGCATAGGGTTTATGTTTGCTGCCAAGTTTCACCCCGCTATGAAACATGCCATCGGCCCGCGCAAAGAGATCGGTCAACGAACTATTTTCAATATTTTGGGTCCGCTTACAAATCCAGCGGGTGCAAATATTCAACTCACCGGCGTCTTTGCTCCCACGTTGACAGAGCCGATGGCCAACGTGTTGAATGAACTTGGTTCACGCGCTGCAATGATCATCTATGGCGCAGGTGGTACTGATGAACTCAATACCTGCGGCGTCAATCGCATCAGCCATCTCAAAGATGGTGTGGTCAAGACCTATGATCTTGATCCCAGTGAATTCGGTTTCTCTCTCGCCACAATGGAAGACTTGCGCGGTGGTACACCGGATGAGTCCGCGATAATGATGCGTGACATTCTAAGCGGCAAACTGAAAGGTGCTCGACGTGACTCTGTTTTGCTGAATGCTGCTGGCGCCCTCGCTGCCGAAACAGGTGATTTCAAGTCTGCACTTGATGAAGCGACTACTTCTCTTAACAGTGGCGAAGCTCTTGCCAAGCTTGATGCATTAGTTGAATATTCTAAAAATTTGCAACCTGCCTAATGAGTATCCTCGCTGAAATCATCGCCCACAAGCAGACGGAAATTGCGGCGCTCGACGTCCAGACATTACGCCGCGCCGCAGAGTCTTCGCCTGCGCCCAGGGATTTTCTTGCTACAATCAAACGCCGCCGCTTCGGGACTCACCCAAGCCTGATCGCTGAACTAAAGAGAGCATCTCCCTCCAAAGGGATTCTCGCTCAGCACTTAGACTTGTTTCAAGTGGCAGACATTTATGTTGAAAATGGCGCATCTGCAATTTCTGTATTAACTGACGAAAATTTTTTCATGGGCAAACTTGAAACACTTCATGATTTACGTTTTACAAAAAAATCAGAAGTGCCGTTGCTAAGAAAAGATTTCATCATTGACGAAGTTCAACTCTACGAAGCCAAAGCCAACGGAGCCGATGCGATTCTTTTAATCGCCGCTGCATTGACAGATGATAAATTATTTGCAGATTTACATACTTGTGCTTTAAGTTTAGGCTTGACTGCATTAGTCGAAGTCCACGATGAAGCTGAGACAGAGCGAGCCTTGAAATTGAAAGATGTTAAATTGATTGGTATCAATAACCGCAACCTCGCCACGTTTGAAGTCTCCCTCGAAACCACAGAACGAATCCGCCCGATGATTTCACCTGATATTGCGGTGGTTGCCGAAAGTGGAATTTTTACAGCCAATGATGTGGATCGATTGTCGAAAATAAATATCGATGCAATTCTCGTTGGCGAAGCCTTGATAACATCGAACGATATTCCCGCGAAGGTGAGAGAACTTGTAGGGGCAGGGCTTGTCCCCGCCCAGGGCAACCACAAGGGTCGCCCCTACGAGGAATCATGACCAAAATAAAAATCTGCGGGATCAAAACAGTGGAGGATGCCCTGGCTGCAATGGAGGCGGGTGCGGACTTGATCGGGTTTAATTTTTATCCGAAGAGTCCACGCTATATTGACGTTGGCAGGTGCCGCGACATCATGTCTGTGATGCGTAAATATGGACATGTTAAATATGTAGCAGTGTTCGTCAATTCTTCTGCTGAAGAAATATATGCAACGATGGATACTTGCGGGCTGGCGCTTGCACAACTCCATGGAGATGAACCCGCAGACATGTTGAATGCCTTGGAAGGAAAAGCATTTAAGGCATTTCGTGGAATTCCTTCTGATGTGACTGGATATATAAGAATTGAATCTCCTACATTGTTGGTAGATGCGGCAGTAAAAGGAGTCTATGGCGGCAGCGGCGTCACAGCCGATTGGTCAGTGGCAAGTGAGTTAGCAAAAAAATATCCATTATTGTTGGCGGGTGGCTTGACTCCGGAGAATGTCGCAGACGCGGTGCGGCAGGTGAGACCTTGGGGGGTAGATGTGGCATCTGGCGTAGAGTCAGAACCGGGGAAGAAAGATGCGGCGAAGATATCCGCATTTGTAAAAGCAGTTCGAGAAGTCGAAAAATAATTATGGAGTGCTACAGCTTGCTGTCGCAAAACGCAGGAGCAAAACGCAGGAGCAAGCTCCTGCACTCCAAAGGAAAATTATGACAACATTATTACCTGCAAAGTTTGGCCCATATGGCGGACAGTTTGTGCCCGAAACGTTGATGCCTGCCTTGATCGAGTTGGAGCAGGCCTTTGTAGATGCGCAGAAAGACACGACCTTTCGAAACGAGTTTGAAGGATTACTGGCGTCGTTCGTAGGTAGACCCACACCTTTAACATATGCAAAAAGATTATCGGAACAACTGGGCGGTGCACAAATTTATTTAAAGCGCGAAGATCTGGCACATACAGGCGCACATAAAATTAATAATGCGTTGGGTCAAGCTTTGTTGGTCAAACGCATGGGCAAGAAACGTATTGTTGCAGAGACCGGTGCTGGACAGCATGGCGTTGCATCGGCAACCGTTGCGGCATTATTGGGACTCGAATGTGTGGTGTATATGGGTGTTGTGGATATTGCACGTCAGGAACCCAATGTATTCCGTATGAAGTTACTTGGCGCGAAAGTTGTTCCTGTTACCTCCGGCACACAGACCTTGAAGGACGCGATTAACGAAGCGATCCGTGATTGGGTGACGAACGTGCGCGATACGCATTATTTGCTAGGCTCCGCGTTGGGACCGCATCCATACCCGACGATCGTGCGCGAGTTTCAATCGGTGATCGGCATTGAGGCGCGTGAACAAATGATGCGTGATGTAGGTCGATTGCCGGATACCGTGATCGCGTGTGTAGGCGGCGGGTCGAATGCCATCGGTATCTTCAGCGGATTTGTCGACGATGAACAGGTCGAGTTGATCGGTGTCGAAGCAGGTGGAAGTGGAATCGCTTCGGGCAAACATGCCGCGAGATTCGGTGATGCCGCAAAAGCACGAGTGGGAGTCATTCACGGAACAAGAACTTATGTGTTGCAGGATGAAGATGGTCAGATCGCGGAGACGCATTCTGTTTCTGCAGGTTTGGATTATGCAGCAGTTGGACCCGAACATGCAATGTTGCGGGATAAGGAACGCGCATTTTACACATCCGCAACAGATACAGAAGCATTGGATGCATTTCAAACTTTATGCCACACTGAAGGGATCATACCTGCCTTGGAATCATCACATGCTGTTGCGGAAGTAATCAAGCGTGCGCCGACGATGAAGAAGGATCAGGTGATCCTGGTCAATTTGTCCGGGCGTGGGGATAAGGATTTGAATACTGTTATTAAAGAATTGGGAACTTTATAAATAAGTCGGTGGTCGAGTAGCCCTGAGCGTTCTTTGCGAAGGGCGTATCGAGACCACTAATGATATTTATACTTTCATTTCATCTTTACTTGTTGTGTGTGGTCTCGATACGAGCGAGAAGAGCACTCGCTCTACTCGACCACCGGATTGATTTTGAAATAAGGAACCATTATGAACCGAATCGAAAATGCATTTAAAAACAAACCGATCTTCATGCCCTATTTCCCGTTGGGCTATCCTGACCTGGAAACATCCATTGACGTGATCGAAGCGCTCGCCAAAAACGGCGCGGACTTGATCGAAGTGGGTCTGTCATTCTCTGATCCACTGGCCGATGGACCTGTCATTCAAAAAGCGACTCAGGTTGCGCTGGAACAGGGAGTTACAGTCAAAAAGGTAATTGCGGCTATTGCAGAGTTGCGCAAACGTGGTGTGACCATTCCCTTGGTCTTGATGGGTTATATGAATCCCATGCTTGCATATGGACTTGAGAAATTTGTCCGTGATGCAAAAGATGCAGGCGCGGATGGATTTATCATCCCCGATTTGCCGATTGAAGAATCAGATGAATTTGAATCTGTTACAAATGATTTGCCATTAATTAGAATGCTTGCCCCAACTTCATCGTCAAATCGAATGGAAAAGATTGCACGAAATGCGAAAGGATTTATTTATCTCGTTTCTGTTACAGGCATTACAGGCGAACGTAAGTCGCTTGCAGAAGGACTCGGTGATTTAATTGCCAGTGTACGAGAGCATACATCTGCACGAGTGTGTGTGGGTTTTGGAATTGGGACTCCTGAACAAGCGAAAGAAGTTGGTCAAATGGCAGATGGAGTGATTGTGGGGACAGCTTGTGTGCGGACGATTGGGACGAGTCAAACGCCCGTTGAAACAGCAAAGCAGTTTGCAGCGGAGTTCCGAAGCGCGTTAAGATAAAGGAAAAATGATGGAAGGAAAAGTCATAGCTATATCTTTGAGTCAGACTCATTCATTTAGTAAACCAAATCAACAAAGTATTAAGTTGTTGACTGGTTTAGGCGTGGAAGGCGATACACATCTTGGAGAAAAAGTTCAACATCGTTCGCGTTTGGCAAAGGACCCGAACCAGCCAAATTTACGTCAGGTGCATTTGATTCATGCAGAATTGCATGATGAATTGCGTGAAAAAGGATTTGACGTCTCCGCCGGGCAGATGGGAGAAAACATCACCACCCGCGGCATTGACTTGCTGGAACTGCCTACAGGCACAAAACTTTATTTGGGAAATAGCGCAATCGTTGAAGTGACCGGCCTGCGTAATCCATGTTATCAACTGGATGATTTTCAAAGCGGATTGATGAAGACTGTTTTGGATAAGGATGAAGAAGGAAATCTAATCCGCAAGGCGGGCATAATGGGAATTGTATTGAATGAAGGTGAAGTTTATGTGAATGACAATATTCATGTGGAATTTCCGCTAGAACCACACGAACCGTTGAAACCTGTGTAACAGGGTAATTCACTGAATTACTTTTTACATTGCTGCTTTGATCGCCAGTCCTCCGACTACACTTGATAGCGCGTTTGACTCTTTTACTTTGTCCGCGCCGAAGATGCGGGTGAGCATTTCTGTGAAAAGTGGAATGTTCGATGAGCCTCCTGTCTTCACCACCGCATCGATCTGACCAGGTTCGAGGCCTGAGTTTGCAAGGGTATCAAGTAAAACTTTTTCCACCTCATTCAAGTAATGACGAATATCCGCTTCGAATTGATAACGCGTGTACATTTCCCATAAGGCGATGTTTTTATCCTCGAGGTTGATGACCGTTGCACTCTCCTTCGAGAGCGCGATCTTTCCCGCCTCCACGCGATTGTAAAAAGTGAAAGCTAGGTCGTTATAGATCAATTCCCGTAATGCTTTCAAACGGACAGGCGCGATCTTTGCCTGAATAGCTTTATCAAGAACAGTTCGATTGATGGGTGTGCCCAGTTCGGGGAGTGCCATCCAATCGGGAATGGCATGGATCATTTCCAGGATCTCAGGATGATGTTTGACTAGTCCATATCCGAAATGCGGCAGCATGCGTTTCTCGATGATCGTGCGGTCGAAGTCACTGCCGGCGATATCTACGCCGCCGCTTGCATATACCTTACGTGTGTTTGAGTCGCCAAGTCGCATGACGGCAATATCCAATGTGCCGCCGCCAAAATCGAAGATGACGACATTTTGTGATTGAGAAATGGATTGTTCATAATATAAAGCCGCGGCGATTGGCTCGAGTTCAAAATCTACTTCCTTGAACCCCGCTTCATGAGCAGCTTGACGTAATGTCTCTTCCGCCTTTTGATCCTGCTCGGGCGATTCTGAAAACTTGACCGGGCGGCCCAACGTCACTGCATGGATCGGTTCGCCAAGTACATCCTCGGCGCGGCGCTTAAGCAAACTCAAATAGGTCTTCGCAAGATCCCCCGCTGTATAAAATCGCTCGAAAACTTGTGTACCTTTATAGCCTTCCTTGCGCAACGCGGTCTTGAGATATTGCAGCAATCGCCCAGGCTTGAGCTCATCCACATAGACAAAAATATCGCGCACGTAATGCATGTCCGCGCCGCGATAATCGATCTCGCCAGCCCACTGCTTCACAAAACGCCGCTGACGATTGACATTGTCACGATAATACGCTTCGGCAGCTTCGTGCCCAAGATAACTGCGATACTCGCGGGTGATATACAAAACGGTCTTGATCACTTCTGGCTGAACATTTTTTGGGTCTACAGGTAACACGCGCACATGCTGACCGTCATACACAGCGACGCCGGAATTGGATGTGCCGAAGTCGATACCTACTTTGAGACTCATGACTCAACCCGTCTCTCTCTACCGTCAGCTTGAATCAGTCCCATTGAGACGGCTACGCCAGTCCAACCTTCAGCTGAGACCGAACCGCTGCCCATCATCGCGCTCACATCATGGATGTTGATTCTGCCCGCCGCATCCAATATCGCGATCTGATCAGATTCCTGTACTGCTGCTGCACCCATAAAGCGCACGCCCTGTTCAAGCCGCGTTGGAGGAATCAATGCTTGTCCTTTTGAAGCGGATGATTTTGCAAGATCAATGCTTTTGCTTTCACGATGGATCACTTTTCCATTTTGCGTCACGCACAGCACGTACGAGTTTGCTGGAAGAGTAAAAGCTCCAACGACGTAATCTGTCGCAGTGAGTTTAATGCGTTCATCGGTGGTATAGGATAGATCATTCACATCGAAGGCGATGACTTTGCCTTCGTATGTCACCAGCGCCGCTAGGTCATTATTGCGCGATAGAGTCAGGTCCAATGGTTGGTCGGATTTGTGCACTGCACCTCGACCAATGAAATGATTATTGAGAATTGATTCAGATAGCGAGGTCAGACCTTTTTTTGTGAAGCCACGCCGACTGACCTGCAAAAAGAAATCAGACAGAGGCAGGCGCGAAAAAGGGATCACACAAGCCAGCACTTCGCCTGCATGTGGTTCGCTAGGTAGCGCAGCATGTTCCCAAGTCCATGTGCCGCCAAGTTGCATCATGGGAATGTCGCTTGCCAGATATGTTTCGACTCGCCCAGAGGTGAAAAGTAAAAGCAGGTTTTCATTGGATGTCACAGCCAGAAGACGCGGTGGTTCATGGTCGGTGATCATTTCACCGGTAAGTGTGCCAACTTCTTTTACATCTGCATCCAACTCAACGCGGAATATTCTTCCGAGCGAGTTGTAAACCAGCAGATTTAGTGTGGATGTGATTTCTTCTGCAATGGGGAGGTTGTCTAGTTTGGAGCCATCCATTCCAAAGCGTCGTTTGAGCATATCCAGTTGATATTCAAGATGGGTAATTCTTTTTTGATATTCATCCACTCGTGTTCCATTTTCCAATGCAATGTTTTCTGCCAGCAGTTCCTCGTTCTGCTCAGACAGATCACGTAATCGTCTGACGGCTAGTCTAACGATCGTGGCAGCTGATTCGGGTCGTTCCTCGACTTCTTTCATCCATTCATCAATTTTTTTTGTGAAAGACATGACAGTTTTCCTTTCAGGGGAAACAATTATACTTGATGGTTATCATTATCACGTAGGGGCGCCCCGCCAGGATTCATAGATGGTTTTGACAGCCCTGACGGGTCGCCCCTACTACAATATAAGGAGCAATCAATGATATTAGAAGTGGCAATTTTAGATGTGATTGTAGGTCAGGAAGATAATTTTGAATCTGCTTTTGCGAAGGCATCAAGTATTATTTCAAGCATGTCAGGCTATATCTCGCATCAATTACAGAAATGTATGGAAAAAGAGAATCGATATTT
Source organism: Anaerolineales bacterium (assembly GCA_014379595.1). GTDB lineage: Bacteria > Chloroflexota > Anaerolineae > Anaerolineales > Villigracilaceae > Villigracilis. Next base: position 212,045 of record JACMLM010000071.1, on the reverse strand, counting down.
ATTACTCGTTCAATGGGAATCTTTGGAAGCGCACACGGTTGGTTTCCGCAGTTCGGAAAAATATCAAGAGTGGAAAAAATTATTACATCACTTTTATGATCCGTTTCCAGTGGTGCAACATTATGAATTGCTACAACAATATTCTTGATAACTTCTAGATAAAAGGGAGATTACTTCATGAACACCAAATACTTTTCACATTCACTGTTAATTCTTTTGGTGATTTCTACTCTCTTGCTAGGTGGGTGCGCCACTAGCAAAGACCCTGTGACCTTAGTCCAAAACTTTTATGAAATTATCAACACCGAAGATGTCGAAAAGGCGATGACATTGACGGCGGATAATTATGTGGTTGGCGATTCCTTTGGCACGTATGATAAATCTGCTGCCGTTATCCAATGGCAGGCAGCGGTAGATGCTGGGCATACTTTCAAACTCACAGACCTCCTAGATACGGGTGATGGTCGGGTGACCTCATGCTATGAAGTCTTTGAGAATGGTACAGTCATTGATAAAAGCTGTGACCATGTGACTCGCGTTCGCGATGGCAAGATTATCTTTGACGGGTTATCCCCCGCTGAGCAACTTTGGATCGTTCAGCAATACTATGCTCTGATAAATGCTGGTGATTTGGAATCCGCCATGTCTTTTGTGGCTGATGATGTGAAATGCCGCGGTGCTTGTTACCTCACTGGTAAAGCATCGTATCAAACTTACGTTGAAGGTATTATCCATAACGGTGGACGAAAAGAGATCAGCAACTTTACAGTGGATGGCGACAAAGTGACCTATTACTATGCTTTTTACAACAAAGACGGTCGTGATGTCATTATCAGTGGCACCGAGTTCATGCAGTTCAAAGATGGCAAGATTATTCTGATCGAAAGCGACTTCAATTAACTGTCCTGTTTGTTTAGGATAAGTCTGCTATTTCTTTGCCTCGTTTTTTCCAGTCTTCATTATCAACGAGCGATGTTCTGTCTATTATTATATTTTCACACCCATCAATTTCTTGTATGACAGCTTTAACTGATTCGAAAATCGTTAAAGGTATCCAAGGATTAAAGATTATCCTTTGTATACAATCTAACTGAATTGGTAAACTTTTACTTGATATTATGTCATCTTTGTCTTCATAAATAAAGCGAAACTCGTGTTCGTCTTTAAATGCAAAGCGTTTTAAGAAAGGCAATTGGTCATAATTAAAATCGCTTTTCTTTTTTAGTTTATCAAGTGGTAAGTATTTTACATAATCAGATTTCATTTCTTTAAAATACCCAAGCAGTAAATCCTTATTAAATTCAATACAAACACCGTTAGCATCACCAGCAAAAACTTTCCAAATATGATAAGTTTCTCGAACTTCTGCAAAACACAACGCTAGAAGTGACTTTACTCCCATTTTTGTCTTATACAATTCCATATAAAAAGCATCATTTGTATCATCCCAATTCTGGGGATCTAACAAGGTTAATCTTTTCTCTTTTAGAATATCAAGCAAAATAAATAAACTTGTATATCTGCGAAAGCTTGATGTTGTCATTTAAATAACCCTTTATTGAATTTAATAACGAAAGCTGATAATCAAATAAATTGTAATAGCAACTCTAGTAATTCGTCGACTGCAGTACTTTCGTTATTAGCGCTCGAAGGTTCCTATCAACTCCGCAGTTGTTAAGATATGACTCTCCATTGCATCAAGCAATGCAGTCTTACTTGTCGATTCATCCAGATCAAGCTTGGTATCCAAGGCATATAGTTTGAATACATAATGATGCGTACCAGCGGGCGGACAAGGTCCATGATAGCCAGTTGAATAAGGAGACGCCTTGCCCTGGATACTTTCGTCACTGAGTTGTGCATCAGTTGGCAATCCTTCATCTAATCCGCGTGCAGAGGCGGGAATGTTAAAGATCACCCAATGAACCCATGGAGTTGAACCCGCATCTGGATCGTCCATGATCAAAGCAAAACTTTTTGTACCTCTGGGTGGATCTGTCCATGTGAGTGGAGGCGTTGCATCGGTGCCATCACATGAATAATTGACTGGAATTGCCTCTCCATTTGCAAAGGCTGGGCTTGTGAGTGCAAGTGGTGCAGTGGGTTCATTGCCTCCACATCCACTCATAACAATTGCGAGAATAACAAAAAGAATCTTTTTCATGGTTCTCCTTTATAGGTCTTCGCGAATTACACCAGAGAATTGCAAAATGAAATCTCTCCCATACGCTTTGCTTGGAGTTTGAAATCCAATTTTACAATCAGAAGCCAAAATACGCTTCATAATTTCAATAGAAGTTAGTGCTGTTAAATAATAAGCTTCGGGCATTTTCAATTTCGCGCGAACAGTTTGTCCTCCACTAGTTACTTCAGCGATCATTAACGCGAATCCACTTTCATTTTTTTGTCGCGAGGGTCCAGGAGCGAGGAATTTTCCGATCGCCCATTTGATTAAATTTTTTACAGTACGCGTATAAAGTAAGGGTCCAACAAAACGAGTCAGGCGCATTATCTTGACCATCGCAGCGGGGAACCCCATGTACACGGTCACATTTGGAATGCCTGTACTATGATATGCCGTGCTCACATCTCCCCAGCCCATTGAAACCAAACGCGAAGGTCCGCGTCCAAAATCAATCGTTTTACTATCCCAACCATTTGGCACACTGACGATCTTTCCATCACGGCGAATGCGTCCCTGCCGATGCATATTCTCAATTCCCGAACGCGCTGTGCCGCGCGAAACTCCGCTGCCAATACTTTTTATATAAAGCTCAAGATGAGTTGCATTCAGAAGTTTTTCAGCAGTATAAGCGATCAAACAATCTGACGGCACCACATCAAATCCGCCGCCCGGCAATAACATAATACCTGCACGTTTTGCTTCTTCATCCATTTCAGCCAATGCTTCAAAGCCTTCTATCTCGCCGCTGATATCTACATAATGCCGCTTCGTACGGATGCACGCCTCCGCCATTTGACGAAACGTCAACACGAACGGACCTGCACAATGTAAGACTGCATCCACTTCCATCAATGCTGCATCAAGTGCGGCGTTATCTTTGATTGAAAAGGCACGATATTCCAAATTAAATTTTTCGGCTTGTGCCCGCAATTGTTTTTCGTCCCGCCCTGCGAGTAATGGCTTCAACCCTTCTTTGACAGCCTGCTCAACAATGAGTTGTCCTGTATACCCATAAGAACCATAGATAAGAAAATTTTTCAAATCCGCTCCGTCCACGTTGGATGTGCATATTTTTCTTTGACGAGTTCATTCGCTCTTTCAGATTCGGATTGAGACATTTCCTCACGCTGAAAGCGGATTCCCAACTGCGCTTCAAATCCTTTAACGAAAGCCTGGGCTGCTGTTTCCCAATCAGTTTCTACGCCTAGAACGGATTCAACTGTCGTCGCCCGTGCAAGTAATCTATCTTTTGCTGCTTGCCTAGCAGATTCGTTTTCAAAAACAAGGGCATCACAAATGCGAGTCAAGTCACCACGTAAAGGAAGCGAACCATGTTGAAGCACACCTTCTTTTTTTCGCGCTTGTGCGGAGCCAATCAACTTCTTTCCATTCACTGTGATCTCATAACTTGATGGAACTTCAAAGCAAACAGGATTCAAATTTTGTGAAGCAGTTGTGTGTTTCTCCTCTTTAACTTCAACTGGCAAGCTCAACGATTGAACTCCATACAACAATGCTTTTGACAAACGATTGTATGAGTCTAAAACACCACCCGCTAAGATTTCTTCGTTTTCATTTCCTGTTACGGAATATGTAATTTCATCAGTGTGTAAAATTGCTCGCCCGCCAGTCACACGGCGCACAACTTCCCATCCGTTTGCTTTCAAGCGAGTCATATCTACATCTTTAAAAGATTGTGCATGGCCTAAAGATAAACAAGCAGGTTCCCATGCATACAAACGCAAAGTAGGCTGCGATTCGCCGCGATGAATATGCTCAAGAATAGATTCATCCACAGCCATATTCCACGCGCCATTGGATGGGGGAGTGTACAGGAGACGCCAGTGATTGGTCATGTATTAAGCTGGAATGGTACTGAGTTCTTTTAAAGCTTGTTCAAGTGTTTTCTTATCCATTTCTTCCAAAGGAGGTTTGACAGTCCATTGCGGCATGTCATGCAATTGATGCAGGAGTGCTTTTAGTGTTGGAGGAAACGGTAAATATTTTTCAAGGATGTGTCTTAGATCAGTAACTCGAGCCTGTGCTTTAGAAGGGTCTTTGCCCTCTTGATATGTATCCCATATTTCACGCAAGTCATTTGAAATTAAATTTGCTGCGGCTGTGATGGCTCCCTGCGCATGATTCTTTAATGCATGATGAAAATGTGAATCGGTACCGGTAAGTACGAGTAGACCCTTACCAAAGCGTTCGCCAATAGCTGTTGCAAAAGATTCGTCATGTGATGAATCTTTAATCCCTGCAAATTGTTTTGGGAAAGCATTTTTTAATCGAGCCAGCAAATCTAACGAGAAGCCAACGCCTGATGCACTAGGAATATGATAACCCAGCAAATACGCATCGCGGTCCGCTGGTACGGCTTTGGTTATCAATTCACTGAACCAATTGAATAAACCTTCATCGGTTGCTTTGCGAAAATAGTAGGGAGGTAATACAACAACTCCATCATACCCAAGCTCAAAAGAAAGTTTAGTTAGATCAATAGTTTCAGAAAGGCTAGGTGTGCCTGTGCCTGCGAGTAATTTAAAACTAGGTGCTTGTTGACGATACACACTTGCTGAACGCAGCAAAGCCTCGCGTTCTTTAGAAGAGAACGATGGACCTTCGCCAGTAGTGCCGAAGAGCAAAGCGCCGTGGCATCCGCGTGAGGCAAGAAAATGTAAAAGAACAGGAACAGATTCCAGGTCCAGCGTTGAATCGTGCTTCAGTGGAGTTACGGCTGCGGCGTAGACTCCAGCAAGCGGGTGCAGGTTTGTCATTGAGTTCATTTCTTTTTCTTCTTAATAAATTTTTTCGCGGCTTCTTGTGGAGGTAAAAGCGGATGACCGTATGCTTCAGCTAAATAATGCTGATGATCAAGTATCCACAGGTACAAATCACCTTCGGTTTTATCAGGGAAATTTTTTAAGACATCGCTTTTACGAATGACATCAACGATTGGCATATAAACTGTATCATACCAATGTGCTACGGCTTCATCTTCGGTAATGTCACGTTTAAGATCCAGCCCCATAAAATAAAGATGCACGGCGATATGTTCCAACATGCGTTCAAAACCATCTGGAATAGTTACTTTTATATTTACACCCAGGCGTATATTGTCTAATGAAGTACGTTCAAGAAAGTTAACTTTTGACCCCAGGATCTCAAGGTCTTCAGGCTGAATATTAGGTGTGATGTTTACACGGGTGGCACATTCGCGGACTTCTGCTTCGATAAAAATCTGTCCTTTTTCACGCGCCACAGAAACACGATGGTGCCCGTCCACGACAAAATACACATCACCTACTTTATATAGAACGACGGGGGGAAGATTGATATCCTGATAAAAGGCTCGGTCAACTTTTTGCCAACGGCTGGCAAGCTGATCTTCTTTGGGCAGGAAGGCACGGTCAAATTCATGATAGCGATTCAGGCTGCCTACAATTTGATCCACATGAATCGTTTTTACGCCCCGATAAATCGGACCGCCAATGTGTAATTTCTCTTTGACCTCGTCATAGGATAATAAGGTTGTAGCCTTTTTGCCTGAAATGAAAGAGAAGATTTGATTTATAAAAGATTTGAAGCGTGCACGACTGAAGTCTGCGCGGACTTGAGAGCTAAGGTGTTGGTCTGACATTTTAGTGACTCACTTCTATTGTTTTATATGGATAAACATTTATGATCTTGGTAATGCCAACAATTGTTTCTGCAATTTCAAGGTTTCTTTTGACAAAGTGTGTATGACCGTGAAAATGATAACGCGGTTGTGCAATTCGGATCAGCCAGTTGAGAGCTTTCAAGCCGTGATGAGCTGGATCTGAGTCGTCGTGAATGCCAGAGGGCGGCGAATGGCTGATTAGGATATCTAATGAACGGCGATATTGAATACGATTAAGCAGCAGGCGGGGGAGCAGTCGAAAGGCTCGTAGGTAGGCATCTGTTTGGGAATATTGATTTATGCCATCTGGTCGATAACGGACGCTGCCGCCGAAGCCGCCGATCAGGAACTTGTTGTAGCGCACAGTTGTCAGGTCCAGGTTGATGCCGCCTTCGGCACATGAATCCCGTTTTTGGAAATCGTATTTGGGGTCATGATTTCCTGGCACGTATAACATCTGTGTATTAATCATGGTGACCAGATATTCCAAATATGCATAAGGCATATCGCCGCAGCCAATGATAAGCTCTACATCCTTAAAATGACCGCTGGATGAAAGCGTGTAGACACGGTCTAAAGCCTGGTCGCTTACGGCAAGGATTTTCACAGTTGCTGAATTGTGCCGTAGAACTCGTTTCCCTGCAAGTTATTTAAGACAAAATTGCCATTATCTTCTATTTGCAATTCCTACTACTGCACACTATAATTCATTAACTCACCTCAGGGTGATTAGGAGCCTTCTCTGGAAACAAGAAACATTACTTCATCAGACGATTCGGAACGCGGGGATGATTCTCTTTCCCGTCAACAACTCCAAGCTGGTATCACACTCGTTGACCGTTACAACATTCAAGATGTAATTGGTGTGGGTGGAATGGGATCTGTATATCGTGCCCGCGATCTGCATTTTCCAAATGTGGTAAAGCTGGTGGCTGTGAAGGAAATGATCAATCTCGCTCCAGACCCGCTCATCCGACAGACGATTGTTCAAAATTTTGAGCGTGAAGCGAATATGCTTGCTACGCTTAATCATCCTGCTATTCCCCGTATTTACGATTACTTTACCCAGAACGATCATTCCTACCTTGTTTTGGAATTTGTGCACGGCAAGGATCTTGAAACAGTAATTGCCGACGCGAATGGATTCCTGCCTGAGGATCAGATCATCAGTTGGGCGATCCAACTTTGTGATGTGCTGGCCTATTTGCATGGACATAAACCAGACCCGATCATTTTCCGCGATATGAAGCCGTCCAATGTGATGATCAATCATAATGGGGATGTGGTACTTGTGGATTTTGGCATCGCCAAGACATTCCAGACCGGTCAAAAAGGGACGATGATCGGAACAGAGGGATATTCACCTCCCGAACAATATCGCGGTGAGGCTACTCCGATAGCAGATATTTATTCTCTCGGCGCGGCATTACATCATTCAATCACTCGTCGTGATCCGCGGCTTGAGCCGCCATTCTCTTTTGCAGAACGTCCAATACGGCGTATTAATTCCAATATTTCAGTTGAACTCGAAGCAGTTGTTAATACTGCCTTACAGTACAATCCTGCAGATCGTTTCCCTGGCGCCACAGCTATGAAGGATGCATTGATGAATGTGGCCCGTAAAACGGGCACACTTTCCAAGATCACTTCTGCCTTGCCTGTTTCGAGCGGTGGGGTTAAGCCGTTATGGTCTTTCAAATGTGAAGATGAAATACGCAGTACACCGTATTTGCATCAAGGTTCCATACTTATTGGATGTTATGATAATAACCTGTATTCTTTAAACGCTGCAGATGGAAAATTCCAATGGAAATATGCTACAGAGGGCGGAATTGTTTCTCGTCCGCTCGTTTTTGATAACAATGTGTTTTTCGGTTCCGAAGATCAGCGTTTGCATGTTGTAAGCCTGCGTGCAGGAAAAGTAGTGTGGACGTATTACACAGAGGGGAAGATATACTCTTCACCACGTATCGCAGACGGTCATGTTTTCTTCGGATCAGATGACCAGGACTTACATGCGGTAAATGTCAACACTGGCCGAGCCATTTGGAAATTTTCTACAGATGGGCCGATTCATTCCACACCCCTGGTTGCAAACGAAATGGTCTATTTTGGAACCGAGGCTGGCTCCTTCTATGCCCTTGATTTTCGCGGGGAGATGAAATGGCGTTTCCAAGCCAAGCGCCCGGTTACTTCTTCACCGATCCTTAGAGGGCAGGCTATTGTCGTTGGTTCAGTGGATGGAACTCTTTATTCATTAGATTCAAAGAATGGCTGGGCAATATGGAAGTTCCGTTTGGGGAAAGGCTCAGTTTCTTCTCCTGCAATTGCCGATGATCTAATTTTCATCGGTGCAGCAGACGGCTTTATTTATTGTGTAGATGCGCGTACTTCCAAGGAAGTTTGGCGTTATAAGACCGAAAACCAGGTAAGTAGTTCACCTGCTATTTATAAAGATTCCATGTATTGTGGCTCTGTAGATGGTAGTATGTATTGTCTCGAATATCGCACGGGTCGCTTGCGCTGGAAATTTGAATCGCAAGCCGCAATAACAGGCTCACCAGTAGTGTTTGACGATATTGTATATTTTGGCTCAACAGATCATCACGTGTATGCGCTGTTCGCCTAAAAGGAGCTATTGTGGCTGATTTCTTTCGTAGATTATTTGGTAACTTATTTGGTAAAAAAGAAGAACCGGAAAAACAAAAGCCGAAGCAGGTTGATATGGCTACCACTGCGCCGCTTACTGATCAGCAGATCAGTTCCATTATTGCAAATCAAAATTTGAAATATGAAATGAAACAACTTATTGCAAGCGTCGGACAGTCCGTAGGCAAGCAGCGTGAACATAATGAAGATAGCGTGCTTGCCCTCACCACCACCATTTCAGGCGGCGTGGAAAGTATTCCATTTGGTTTGTATGTAGTTGCAGATGGCATGGGCGGGCATCAATTTGGTGAAGTAGCAAGTAATGCCGCCATTCGTATCGTGGGCGGCAATATCACGAAAAAATTTCATTCTTATCTTTACAACCTGCCTACACAGACTCTTCAAGAGTCTCTTCAGGAAGTAATGGAACAGTCTATCAATGAAGCGCATCAGTATGTTCAGCGTGAAGCGCCGGGCAGTGGAACGACAGTTACGGCTGCGCTTGTATTAGGTCAACAAGTGACGATTGCGCATGTTGGAGATAGCCGTGCCTATTCAATTTATCCGGATGGAAGAATGGAAGCGATCACACGCGACCATTCACTGGTCAAGCGACTTGAAGAGCTCGGACACCTTAGCAAGGACGAAGCTGAAAATTTTCCGCATCGTAATGTTTTGATCCGCGCGTTAGGTCAGGGCGAAAATCTTGAAGCCGATATTTTCACCATTCCATTTCCACAGACTGGTTATCTCATGATATGCAGTGATGGTTTATGGGGCGTAGTTAACGAGAAGGATCTTTTTCGTGCCATAACAGAAGCACCCAATCTACACCGTGCCTGTCAAAACTTGGTTGAGGCCGCCAACGCTGCCGGCGGCCCTGATAATATTACGGTCATTCTTGCCCAAATGATTGGATAATAATGCCATCTAACAAGCCAGATCATTACGCTATTCTGGGAGTTTTTCGTGATGCCTCGCAGGAGGAAATTAAACGCGCCTACTTTGAGGCAGCTCAACGATTGCATCCCGATAAGAATGTTGCTGCTGGCGAGACAGAATTATTCCTTGAAACACAGCAAGCTTATGAAGTTCTCTCCAATCCCAAGCGTCGTAATTTATATGATGCCACACTGCCCCCCGAAATTGATGTTAACTCTGTCATAAAACATAACGTTTATTTTAGCCGCCCTAATCTTGTGAAAATGACTGAGGCACAATTGATCTATGTGCTTCTTGAAGTTGGTCCGCGTGAAGAGAAAGAAGGTTTACCAACTCCTCCTCTGAACATTTGCTTGGTTCTGGATCGTTCCACATCCATGCAAGGCGATAAGATGGATATGGTAAAAGCCACAGCCATTCAGTTGCTTCGCAGTTTACGCCCGCAAGACGTATTAAGTGTGGTTGCTTTTAGTGACCGTGCTGAAGTTATTGTTCCAGCCGGGCTTAATATGGATAATAAGAAACAAGAAGGCCGCATTCAGATGATCCAGGCATCTGGTGCCACTGAAATATTTAATGGATTGGAAGCAGGCCTGAAAGAGATTCGCCGTACACTTGATCCATCCCGTGTTAATCACATCATTTTACTTACTGACGGCCAGACATATGGAGATGAACAAGCCTGCCTCCAGCTTGCCGAAGAAGCTGCATCACAGAATATAGGTATCACCGGCATGGGGATTGGCAACGAGTGGAATGATATTTTCCTCGATGCTCTTGCCAGCAAAACGGGTGGCTCCTCTGCTTACATCTCGAAGCCAAAAGATATTCAGCGCCTGCTTGTTGAAAAATTTAATACATTGATCAGCACCTATGCAGATGAAGTACTACTTGAACTTCAGGAACAGGAAGATGTAACGATCAATTATGCATTTCGTCTTCAGCCAGAAGGCGGCTCGGTTGAAATTGGCCCCACTTTGCATCTTGGACCTATTTTGCGCGATACTCCTTTGCATGTTTTATTTGAAATTCTTGTTGGCCCTTCTGCATTGAATAAGGATGATCTCACATTATTGAGCGGCTCGTTGAAAACTTTCATCGCCGCCCGCCCCATGCCTGTTCCACCTATTCGATTAAATCTGAATCGGGAGGTTCATCCTCAGCCATCGGCTGAACCTCCGCCAACTCGTATTTTGAGTGCCCTCTCCCGCCTTACTTTATATCGGATGCAGGAGCGAGCTCGTGCAGCGGCAGATGCAGGTCAATTTGATGCGGCTGTCCGCCATTTACAAAATCTTGCAACTCACTTGCTTTCACAAGGCGAACATTCACTAGCCAAAACAGCCTTGTTCGAAGCCGATAACCTTGAAAAAATGCACGCCTGGAGTGCAAGCGGTAATAAGGATATTAAATACAGTACGCGCGCACTTCTATTAGCAGGCTCAAAGGAGAAGGTAAGATGATAGTTTGTTCCAATTGCAAACATACAAATATTGATGGAACCATGTTTTGCGCCGAATGCGGTGCTCAATTGGTTGGCAGAGATATTTTAATTACACAAAATATCACAACAGAGCAGCTTAATAGCAAGGGAACTGATAATAAAACTGCGAGTGATATGTATCAGCCCTTCGACGGCAGTGACGCATGGGGCAGCCTGCATTTATTAGATACAGGTCAGGTGCTTCCGCTTTCGGCTCGGCTTGAATTTACGATGGGTCGTATTAGTGAAGGTCAGCCTATTATGCCTGATATTGATTTATCGCCTTATCAGGCATATGCAGCAGGTGTTTCACGCCTACATGCAGTGATCAAAAGAGATGGTGCTCGCATTGTATTTATGGATCTTGGCTCGGCCAATGGGACGTATATCAATGGAAAGCGCCTCGCTCCCAATGCGGAGCAGTTACTGAATCATGGGGATATCATCGCCCTTGGAAAATTAAAGATGCAAATCCTTGTCAAGAATGCATAGCAAAGAGAGCCAGTCATGCCTTATTCAGTGATTTTACATATTTCAGGTGAAACCTCCATAGCTGGGGAAATAGAAGAAATCCCCAAGCCCACGGATAATATGATTATCGTTAGCAATCCGCGTCAAAAAGATGGCAAGGATTTGCACTATATCGAACATAATGTTGTCAGGGTCATTTGGCCCCTGGCCAAGGTAAGCTTTATCGAAATTCTCGAAGGCACCGAGGAAGAGAAGATCATCGGTTTTGTGAGGGAGTAGCATGTCTGATTCTGTAGAACGCCGTCGTATTCTCGTTGTGGATGATGAAGAACGTATGGTTCGCTTCATCCGCATGAATCTTGAGCATGATGGCTTTCAAGTGAGTGAAGCTTTTAATGGCAAGCAGGCCATCCAAAAACTGCGCGATGTTACGCCGGACCTGATCCTGCTTGATATTATGATGCCTGATCTGGATGGTTTTGAAGTGCTTGAGACTATTCGTGAAATTACAAATGTACCTGTTATCATGCTCACTGCCAAAGGTGAAGAAGATGACCGTGTCCGCGGTCTTGAAGGCGGTGCGGATGATTATGTTACCAAGCCGTTCAGTCCGCGTGAACTTGTCAGCCGTGTGAAAGCAGTATTACGTCGCACGGAAGGTGCCACAGGTTCGATGCATGGTTTGCTCGAAATAGACAAGCGCCTAAAAATAGATTTTGATCGCCGCGAGATTTGGCTTGAAGGAAAACTTGTCAAATTGCGTCCAACAGAATATCGTTTGCTATTTCACCTGGTGCAAAATGCAGGCTGGGTTGTCTCGCATGATCAGTTGCTCCAAAAAGTTTGGGGTTATGAATATCGAGATGAGCCGCATTATGTTCGCCTTTATATCAATTACCTGCGCCAGAAATTGGAAAAAGATCCTGCTGACCCCAAGTACATTCTTACTGAGCGCGGCGTGGGATATCGCTTTGTAGATTTTAAACGCGCAAAAGAATAAATATATTTGAATGCTAAAATGGAGTCGAGATTTCTCGACTCCATTTTTTATTATTAAAGGTAGAAGCCTTCATGAAAAACTTTGACCCGAAATATAATGACATCCCCAAAACCGAAATTCACTGTCATCTCGAAGGGGGGATACGTACACAGACGATCATTGATATTGCAAAAGAATATAATTTAAAACTGCCTGCATATGAAGTCAGTGAGTTGGATAAACGTGTAAAGGTGTTCGATCAATTGCGTGACCTGCAAGCTGTGTTGGATGCCTTCGATATTTTTCAAAACAGTATTACTTCGCCCGCTGTAGTGGAGCGTATTTCTTGGGAATTGTTTGAAGATTGTGCGCGGCAAAATATTAAACTTTTTGAGGTTCGCTTTTCGCCAGATTGGGCGTTTCATGGTCATAACTTGAATTGGGATGCCTGTCTGGACGGTCTCTTGCGCGCAAAAGATCGTGCAGAAAATGAATTCGATATGGCAATCGGCATTATTGCCATTACTTCACGTGGCATGGGCGCAGCGTCATGTGTCAAAACTGTAGATTGGGCAATTCGCAACAAACAACATATTCAAGCTGTTGATCTGGCTGACGGTGAAACACTTTTCCCGATAAGTGATTTTGCCAAACCAATTCTGAAAGCAAAGGATGCAGGGCTGAAGGTGACAATTCACTCAGGGGAAGATACACCCGCGTCAGCGGTTTTAGAAACGATTCAAGCTGTTGGTCCAGATCGAATCGGGCATGGCATCCATATTATTGAAGATATGAAAGCCGTCGAGTTGGTTCGTGAGAAGGGGATTACGCTGGAAGTCAATCCGTGGAGTAATTATCTGACCAATTCTGTGCCGGCGATTGAATCACATCCGCTCAAAAAGTTATTCGACCTTGGTTTGCGCGTAACCATTAATTCTGATGACCCTGAAGTTTTGGAAACAAATGTAAATAACGAGTATCGGATTGCTCATGAAATATTAGGAATGAGCATGGACGATATTTCTGTGTGCAACCGATATGCATTTGAGGCGTCGTTTATTAGCGATGATGCCAAACAAAGAATATGGAATAAGTACTTTAAAGTATCGAATTCAAATTGACCGAATCAGAACCCTTGAGGTATAATTTTGCGCCACTAACTGACAGCCAACTCCCTGTGATGGGGTTTGCAATTATCTTTACAAAATAAGGAAGTATTTCGAATGGTAAAAAGAACATATCAGCCCAAGATCCGCCGCCGCGTGCGTGTACACGGTTTTCGAAAACGCATGTCCACGGCCGATGGTCGTAATGTGCTCAAACGCCGCCGTTTGCGCGGCCGTTATAAGCTTACAGTTAGATCCAACGAGCATGTCAAGAAAGTTCGTTGGTAGGATTTGTAACGAACGGATATCTCTATTGAGGTGCGGGTGCAGAGCAAGTTTCGCCTGACTCGATCCGAAGATTTCAAGCGGGTGCGGCGAATTGGTAAGTCCTATGCCCATCCGCTTGTTGTGTTAGTAGCACAAGCCAATGAGACTTCAACCCATCATGTGCGTGTGGGTGTTGCAGCAGGTAAGACGACAGGGACAGCAGTACATCGTAACCGCGCCAAGCGACTGTTACGTGAAGCCATTCGACCTTATCTTACATCTCTCGTTTCCGGTTGGGACCTGATCCTGATTGCCCGACCCGCGCTTGTGACCGCCACTTTAGAAGATACCCGCGCTGCTTTGCTTAACCTCTTCCAACGCGCTCAAATTCTCCCTGCGGATGAATCCTGAAAAAGAATTCCATTTACATGATTACTCAAACGAACCACGCTTGCGGGATATGCCTCGCAAGCTGGTTAATTGGCCGCGCATCGCTGTGCTGGCTTTGATTCGTTTATATCAAATGATAGTTTCACCAGGCTTGCCTGCAAATACCTGCCGTTTTTATCCATCCTGCTCGCATTATGGATATCAGGCAGTTTATAAACATGGCGCAGTAAAAGGTTCATTTATGGCTGCCTGGCGTGTCTTGCGCTGTAATCCGTTTAACCCGGGTGGATATGACCCCGTTCCTTAGCAATATCCAAATAACAGAGTGCAAACTTAGTCTGCTTTTATTGACTAATTTCTGTGTTCCATTATTTGTTGACGATTAATTTAGGAGTAGTACCAATTTGAATACAAAACGACTGACGTTATTTATTTTACTTGCTCTGGGCGTAATTTTCCTCAGCGCTTGTAGCGGGCAACCTTTGGCAAATAACTGGCCTGGGCTTGCCACAGATACTGAGCACGCCTATCTTGCCGCTGGCAATTTTGTTTATGCTGTTGATGTGAATAGTGGTAAGGAAGTATGGCGCTACCCTCCTGAAGCCGATAACAAGTTATTGTTTTATGCAAACCCCGTACTTACAGCTGATGGTCAACTCTTGATCGGCAGTACAGGAACAGAGCATCCGTTTATAAGCCTTGACCCTGCAACAGGCAAAGAGAACTGGGCTGAGAATTTCACTAAGAGCAAAGGCGGTTGGGTGGCTTCTCCTCTTGTCTTAAATGAAAAGATCTATGCTCCCAATGCAGATGGCTTTCTCTACATCATTGATTTGAACGGAAAAGAAGCCGCTGCCCCAATTCAATTGGGAGGCGCCTTATGGTCTGCTCCTTCAACAGATGGTACACTTCTTTATGTTACTTCATTAGATCACCATCTTCATGTAATTGATTCTTCTGGAAATGAATTAAATGAGCCTGTTGATCTTGGCGGCGCTGCTCCCAGTACTGCCACGATTGGCAGCGATGGTGTATATGTAGGTTCGTTTGCATCTACTGTTGAGTTTATTAAATCCAATGGTTCGCATGAAGCCATTGCTACAACCGAAAATTGGATCTGGGGTTCACCTTTGCTGGACGGTGAAACTCTTTATTATGCGGATTTGGATGGTAAAGTTTTTTCACTAGACCTTGCCACTGGAAGGCAAAATTGGGACGCCGTGCAGCCAGATGGCCCTATAGTAGCGAGTCTGCTTGCAGTAGGTGACCAGATCTATGTTGCGACTGAAGATGGAACTCTCCTCGCTTTGGATCGCGATGGAGAAATTGTCTGGGAAAAAACAGTGGGCGGTAAGATTTACACCACGCCCGTGATTTCGGGTGAATTGATTCTCGTCGCGCCGTACCAGGCCGAGTTTGTTCTTGCCGCTTATGATGCAGCAGGCAAGCAATCCTGGACCTTCGCGCCAGAGAAATAAGGAAAAACATTATGTCGTTATTATGGCAAAATATAATCATTAGCCCCATGACCAACCTTTTGTTGTGGATCTATGACCTGCTTGGGCATGGTCCACATATGTTTGGTTTGGCGATCATTTTATTTACTGTTCTTATTAAATTGATTACATGGCCGTTAAATGCCTCGCAGGTAAAAGGGGCGCAGGCTATGCAGGAATTGCAGAACGATAAAGAATGGCAGGATATTCAAAAGAAATACGCAAAGGATCGCGAAAAGATAGCACAGGAACAAATGCGTATTTATAAAGAACGCGGCATTAATCCTTTTGCATCCTGCCTGCCAACACTTGTTCAATTCCCTATTATTATCGGTTTATACCAAAGCATCACGCATGCTCTCTCTGTCACACCGTTTGACATGCTCAAACTTGCCCGCACAATTTATCCCTTCCAAAATGCGCAAGAGATCATTCCGCTGAATAGCACATTTTTGTGGATGGATCTTGGCCGCCCCGAGGCTATTCAAATACTGGGTTTTGGGTTGCCAACTCTGGCACTCATCGTGGCGCTTACCACTTATGTTCAATCCAAATTGACCATGCCTACTTCAACCAATCCAAATGATCAAACCGCCCAGATGACAAAGATGATGAGCATTTATATGCCGCTTATGCTGGGTTGGTTCGCTTTGAATTTTGCTTCAGGCATTGCCATTTATTTCATTACAAGCAATCTGCTTGGTATTGCTCAATACGCTGCAACTGGGCGTGCCAATTGGCGCAACCTTTTGCCCGGCGGCGATAAAACCACCAAACAGCCACAACCCATCTCTAAAAAGAAATAGGGAGGCACCATGAGCGGAACTACGCTTGAGATCATCGCCCCAACTGTTGAAGAAGCTCTGTCACAGGGATTATCACAGCTCGGCCTCACGGCAGATGCTGTCTCTGTGGAAGTGTTGGACTCAGGCAGTAAGGGATTATTCGGACTCGGCGGACGTCAAGTCCGCGTTCGCCTTACTGTAAATCCGCCTGCTGGGTCAATAGCTCCCGCTGCTGACAAGCCCAAGCCTGCTCCTGCTAAAAAAGCAGAATCAGCGCCGAAAGCACCTCGTGAAAATAAATCACGTCCTGAAAAGAAAGCCGTACAAGAAGCAAAAGCTGATAACGGTGATCATGATCCCTTGCTGGATACAACCGAAGCAATCGTATCCAAGTTGATTCATCATCTTGGTATGAAAGCACAAGTCTCGGCCCATTTTGACGAAAACAATACAGATGACCGCCGTACCATTCAAGTGGATATTCGTGGTGATGACTTAAGTGCACTCATCGGACGTCAGGCAGAGACATTAAATGCATTTCAATATGTCGCTTCGTTGATCGTTGGCAAAGAGACACAACAATGGGTGCAGTTGGTAGTGGATGTGGAAGGTTTTCGCAGCCGCCGTGAAAAACAAGTTCGACAGATCGCCCTTCGCATGGTGGATCAAGTTATCAAGACTGGCCGCAAAGCTACACTTGAACCAATGACAGCCAGTGAACGCCGCGCGATCCATATCGAATTACGCGGCCACCCAGCCGTAACCACAGAAAGCACAGGCGAAGAACCGCATCGCAAAGTGGTTATCATCCCGAAAGAATAAAATCAAATGAAATATTTGAGAGACCGTTTATGCGGTCTCTCTTTTTATCCCCACATTGTTCATCCAGCAGTTTAACTGCTGGACAGCCTCTGCTCTTGAATTTCCCTACGGTATAATTCACCTATGTTGGAACTCGCGCCTCCTCAACCTGTGGATTATCTTGTAGTGGGCCACGTGGCTGTGGATATTACACCGCAAGGCATACAGCTCGGCGGGACAGTTTCATTCGCAGCATTGACTGCACGTGCTTTGGGAATGCGCGTGGGTATTGTGACTTCAGCGGGGGAAGATGCGCCGTTACAGGCATTGGATGGCATTCATATTGTGAATATCCCTTCAAAACATAGTACAACATTTGAAAACGTAAGAACACAAAGCGGACGTAAACAAACCTTACATCATCAAGCCGAACCAATTTTATTGGATCATATTCCCCAGGTATGGAAGAGCGCGCCGATTATTCATCTTGCGCCAATTGCGCATGAGTTAGATTCATCGTTACCAGAAAAATTGTCAGATTCATTGTTGGGAATTACTCCGCAAGGCTGGATGCGATCTTGGGATGAAAATGGTCAAGTGACCGCAACTGCCTGGGAAAACAACGAGCAGGCTCTTCGTTACGCAGGAGCCGTTGTGATGAGTGTGGAAGATGTCAATCGTGATCTGGAATTGGTCGAAGAGATGACTCATCACACACGTATTCTTTGCTTAACAGAAGGCGAAGATGGCTGTGTTTTATATTGGAATGGAGACCGCCGCCGCTTTCGTCCGATCGAGGTGGAAGAAGTGGATGCAACGGGTGCAGGTGATATTTTTGCAGCAGCCTTTTTTGTGCGTTTACATGCCACACATGACCCTTGGGAAGCGGCACGCTTTGCTACACAACTTGCGGCGCGTTCTGTAACGCGTGTGGGATTAAATGGGATTCCTACCTCACAGGAAATCGAAGAATGTCTGATGGAGGTATTATCGTGACGCGTATTTATACGCTCGTGAATCAAAAAGGCGGTGTGGGAAAAACCACGACCACTATTAATCTCAGTGCATATTTGGCGCAATTGGGTCAGCGCGTATTGGTGATAGACCTCGACCCGCAAGCCAATGCAACATCCTGCCTCGGTGTGGATAAATTAGGTGTACAAGGCGGCACATACGAAGCCCTGCTTGGTGACAAAAATGTTGCTTCCTATATTTTATTAAATGAACGTCTTAACTTATCTTTGCTTCCATCTTCGCCTTCGCTTGCAGGTGCAGAAGTGGAACTGGTGGATGAGCTTGCGCGAGAATTACGTTTGCGAAAAGCGATTGAGCCGCTTGCTGATCGTTATGATTATGTATTAATAGATTGCCCGCCTTCGCTTGGATTATTAACTGTTAATGGATTAATGGCAGCAACGAATGGTGTTATCGTGCCAGTACAATGTGAGTATCTTGCATTGGAAGGTTTGGGACAGTTAACTCAAACCATTGACCGTGTCCGTTCGTTGCTTTTCCCTGAATTACATGTGCGCGGCGTGGTGTTGACCATGTTCGACAGCCGCACAAACCTTTCCACCGATGTAGTATCGGAAGTGAATAAACATTTCCCAGAGCAGGTATTCAAGAGTGTTATTCCGCGCAGTGTTCGTCTTGCGGAAGCACCTTCTTATGGATTGCCGATCTCTGCATATGCACCAGGTTCTGTTGGTGCTGTCGCTTATGAGGCCTTGGCGAAGGAATTATTGAAGGGCGATAAGGTTAAATAACATTAACCACTGAGATTTAAAAAAATCTCAGTGGACTCCGTGATCTCTGTGGTAAAGAATGGATAAGGAGCACAAATGGCTCAAAGAAAAGGCCTCGGCAAAGGATTGGAATCGCTTATTCCCACTGGTGGGAAATCTTCGCCTGTTTCTTCAGGTATAGGTGGAGTTCAGCAAGTGGCAGTGGATGCGATTCAGCCAAATCCCCGCCAGCCGCGAATTCATTTTAAAGAAGAAGATTTAGCAGAATTAGCTGCATCCATTCGTGAGCATGGAGTGATTCAGCCGTTAATTGTCACGCCCAATGGAGATGGGACATTTACCCTCATTGCAGGTGAACGCCGCTGGCAGGCTTCGCAAAAGGCAGGCTTGCGGACAGTGCCTGTGATTACACGGCAGGCGAACAATCAGCAAATGCTTGAAGTGGCGTTGATCGAAAACGTGCAACGTGCAGACTTGAATTCAATGGAAGAGGCTGAAGCCTATCGTCAACTGGTGGAGGAGTTTGGACTTTCCCATGAAGCGGTTGCGAAACGCGTAGGGAAAAGCCGCGTGGCAATAACAAACACGCTCCGTTTGTTGAGTCTCGCGGATGTAGTCAAGCAGGCATTGGTGGATGGAAAAGTCACAGAAGGTCACGCTCGTGCATTGCTGGCATTATCCACGCAAAAAGCGCAGGCATCCGCATTGCAGACAGTTATAAACCTCTCTTTCAGTGTGCGTCAGACGGAAGAATATATAAGGAAACTCGCAGGACAGAAACCGATCAAAGCGAAGAAACCAAGCCGAAACGCGGATGTGAACGATGTAGAGAAACGCTTGCAGCATAGTCTCGGTACAAAAGTTGCATTGAAGCACGGCAAAAAAGGCGGGACGGTCACCATCTATTATTATTCAAGCGAAGAGCTGGATGCGCTTCTGGAAAAATTGACTTGATATCAAATAACAAGGGAGGTGTATTTCCTATAAATATCAAGGCGAAAAAACCACTGCTTATAAAAATATCGGCAGTTATTTTGCTGGTTTTGCTGTGCTATAACTTACCATCGTTGCCGTTCTATCTACTCTGCTTAAAAGAAGACCTCTTTCGCCCACCCAACACTGAAGTACTTGTCTCCGCTTGCAAGGGCCCGGTTGTCCGCGGAGTACCAGGCGGAGAGGTGCTGTTCGTGCGTGAGAGACGTACAGATAAGATGTACCTGCTGGATTTACGTACGGGGGAAAAGAGAGATGTCCCCGATGACCCGCTGTTTCTTGACAATGGAATATTTCTGAGTTCAGAACTCGTTTGGCTGGAAGGTAGTTCGGTAGGACCAGATAATCCCAGTTATAGACCTCACTATATTCTTGATTTGACCGATGGTAAGCGATATGAATTGCTTGATTTGACCTGGCTTCCACTGCTAAATGGTAATAAGTTTGATCCAAAGTATTATGCATATTTTCAGTCTGCTAAACAGGTTTTCATCCATCATGGGGAAAATAATCTGATTGCTGTATCAGATAATTTCCGCCAGCATCCTGAGGGTAATGTGATTTTTTCTCAGTATTCTCTTGAATCGGGAGCGAGCGCCAAGAATGGCGAATTGCTCGAGCAGCTTATGAAGGACTTGGGTGTGGATTACGAGATTGTGGATCTCTCGCTCTACTATGCAGATATCCCTTCGCCAACAGGCAGGTATATTATCCGCAGTGATGGTATCTATCTTTCGGGAACGAACACGTTAGTTGTGACTAGCGAGTATACAGGCAAGCGCCTTATTGGAGATTATTTCGTAAGTTGGTATTACGATGAAAGTGGTATGGTAATGCAAGGCAGTGGTTACCCTCTGATTACTCTTCCGGGAACATCATCGTTTTATTACATTCCCAGCGCTGTTCTCAAATTGCGCCTGCCTGCGCCATGATTGCTCGTGATTCCCTATGATAGAATCGAAATTTATAGGTGAATAATGAAACTCCTCTATAATGCAAACATTCACACGCTTGACTCCGCTAATCCACATGCTTCCGCGATTTTGATCGCGCGAGAGAGGATTCTTGCTGTAGGGGATAAAGAAACTTTAGAAAACCTTGCTCATGGCAACATAAAAAAACAGGATATGCAAGGCAAAACCATTTTGCCTGGTCTCACCGATGCTCATATTCATATTCAATATTATTCGCTGGGACTTGCAAAGGTTGAATGCGAAACAAAAACAAAAGAAGAATGTCTGCGCCGTGTGGCTGAGCGTGCAAAAACAACCAAACCTGGTGAATGGGTATTAGGACATGGCTGGAATCATAATGAATGGTCTGTAAGCGGGGATTGGCCTACAGCAAGTGAACTCGATGTCATCGCACCAAATAATCCTGTTTACCTCACAGCCAAGTCCTTACATGCCGCGTGGGCGAATACATCTGCTTTAAATTTAGCAAATGTTAGTAGCGATACACCCAATCCAAAAGACGGAGCTGTTCAACGTGATAACTCTGGTCACGCAACAGGCATTCTGCTTGAAACAGCCATGCAATTAGTGGATGCTATGATTCCTGAGCCGTCCGCTCATGATATAGAAACTGCAATTGAAAAAGCGCAGCCTATTTTATGGAAGATGGGTCTAACGGGCATCCACGATTTTGATCGTCGTGATTCTTTCATGGCGTTACAAAATTTGCATGCGAATGGAAAATTAAAGTTGCGCGTGAATAAAAATATTCCTGTTGAGAGTGTTGAGCAAGCGAATACTCTGGGATTACGCACAGGCTTCGGTGATGAATGGTTGTGGATTGGTTCCATCAAAGCTTTTATGGATGGTGCGTTGGGTCCGCATACAGCCGCGATGTTCCAGCCTTATGAAAATGAACCTGAAAATCGCGGCATACTAAACATGGACGGAGAAGAATTATTTGAGCATTGTCGCAAAGCCGCAGATGTTGGCTTGAGCATGACAGTTCATGCAATTGGGGATCGTGCTAATCACGAAGTCCTCAATGCATATCAACAATTGCGTGCGTATGAAACAGAAAAAAGCCTGCCGCATTTGCGTCATCGTATTGAACATGTGCAGGTCATTCACCCTAATGATGCGGCGCGACTTGGCCAACTTAACGTGGTTGCGTCGATGCAGCCTATACACGCGCCATCTGATATGCTTGCCGCCGATCGTTTTTGGGGAGATCGTTCCGCGCTTGCCTATGCCTGGCGCACTCAATTGAATCACGGCGCGCCTCTTGCTTTTGGATCGGATGCGCCAGTAGAATCACCCAATCCGTTTTTGGGATTACATGCTGCAGTCACTCGACGAAGAGCAGATGGATCACCCTCCGGCGAAGGCTGGTACCCCGAACAAAAATTGACTCTATCTGAAGCATTGTCCGCTTACACTTTGGGTGCCGCCTATGCTGCCAACGCGGAACATCGCTTGGGCAAACTCGCTGAAAATTATCTAGCAGACTTGATCGTACTTGAAGAGGATATTTTCTCAATTGACCCGAATGATCTGCTGACAATGAGCGCCAGTGCCACTATGATAAATGGAGAATGGGTTTTACAATAAGTACTTGACTGAGCAGCCAATGTCACAGATCCTTCCGAAGCTTACTCCTGAAATGCTGATCCCTCGTATGGGCGAATATCTCGTCCAGAAAGGGTTGATCACCGAAATGGATCTGCAGAAGGCGCTTGCTTATCAAGAGGAGCAAATATCAAAGGGGAAACAGTATGTGTTGGGTCAGGCACTAATGGATATGAAAATGCTTGACCGTGATTCATTGGATCAGGTAGTTACTGAACAGCTAATCCAATTGCGTTCCGCATTACAGTCGTCGCATCGCAATCTTGAACAACGTGTAAAAGAACGCACTTCTGATTTAAACGAAGCGCTTCAAAGGCTTTCAGAACTCAGCCAGATGAAAGCGAATTTTGTGGCAAACATCTCGCATGAGTTACGCACACCGCTCACTCATGTAAAAGGTTATCTTGAATTACTGGTAACAGGGTCATTGGGACAAATATCAGATGACCAACGCCATGCTTTACAGGTGAGTCAACGGGCTACGACAAAACTTGAAAGTATGATCGAAGACTTGATCATGTTCTCACTTGCTTCACGTGGCGAGATGAGCATGAAACTAGATAAGGTTGATATTCGCCGTATTGTTTCACTGGCATCTAGTGCAGCTTTCAATAAAGCTGCAGAACGCGGTGTACAAGTCTCTGCCAATGCGCCAGATAATATCCCCGGGGTACAAGCAGACCCGGAGAAGATCGGCTGGGTGTTGAATCAGCTTCTCGATAACGGGATCAAGTTTACGCCGTCCGGAGGAAGCGTGGTCGTTACTCTTAAAGAAGAAGGCAACAATCTTGTTCTCCTCTCCGTAACAGATACAGGCATTGGCATTCCACAAAGTCGCCTAAAGGAAGTATTTGAACCATTCCATCAATTAGACGGATCATCTACTAGGCATTATGGTGGTACGGGGCTTGGTCTTTCGCTTGTACGTCAGATCATTGAAGCGCATGGTTCATTGCTTGATGTCCAATCCGTGGAAGGAAAAGGTTCTACATTCAAATTCCCATTATTGGCTGTGCGTGAATAAAATATGGATACAGAAACTCTTACTCTTTTACATAATATTTTTCAGGAAGTCCAACAAAAACAGGATTGGAAGATCGCTCTGGATACGCTTTTTACATCCTTGCGCAGTTCTTTTGTTTTTGATAATGTAGCAATTTATCTTGAAGAACCTCGTACAAAAGGGTTGGAAGTTGCATATGCGCGTGCAATGGGGCGAGGCAAAAATGCTGAAGCCGATGCAGTCTGGGGTGAGAGCGTTGCAAATGATGTGATCTTAAAAGGTCAAGTGGTTCTGAAAGAACCAAAGCGCGGTTCAGGTAATACAGACCGTCTCGATTTGGCGCATCTATTAGGGTTCCCATTATTTATTGGAGGAAAGCTGGGGGGTGCGTTGGTGTTTATTCGTTTTGGCGGGCCAGCATATTCTGAGCTGCATGTTCAAATTGCAGCACTACAAGCATTCTGGACAGCAGCCTTGATCGAACGTAGATATTTGCAGGAAGCAAGTGCTGAATTGGATTCTGTCCAGCGCCAAATGCGTTTGCAGGATGATTTTGTTTCCACTATTTCACATGAACTCCGTACACCTCTTGGCTTTATAAAAGGATATAGCACCAGTCTCCTGCGGCAGGATACAACATGGGATGAAGCCACTCAGCGCGAATTCCTTAACATTATTGATGAAGAAGCTGATCGTTTAACGAGGCTGATCGAAGACATGCTTGAATCGGCGCGTTTACAAAGCAAGACTCTGCAATTTAAATATTCTCCTGTCAGAATTGATGCCCTCGTGCGCGATGTGGCAACGCGTATTAATACGCATCATCCTGAATTAAAGATTTCTTTTGATATTCAGCCTGTCTCACAGATTCGAGGAGATGGAGTACGGCTTTCACAAGTCTTCGAAAATCTTTTTAGCAATGCGATAAAGTACGCTCCTAATTCTGAGATCAAGATTTCCATCATTTCTACTGGAGATAAGATCCGTGTCGCCTTTGCTGATAAAGGCGAGGGCATCCTGGAAGATTATCTACCTTTTATTTTTGAGCGTTTCTATCGTGTGCCCGGAGAACGTACGGTAACCGGCACCGGTTTGGGGCTGTATATTTGCAAGCAAATTGTTATGGCACATCATGGTAATATTTGGGTAGAGTCAGTGTTGGACGAGGGCACAACCTTTTTTATTGAATTGCCTGTGGATCCAACGCTTTGACCAACCTTCATCTTTTTCATGGGAGTAGACACTATGGCCAAGCGTATTTTGATCGTGGATGATGAACCTCGTTACCTGCGCCTTTTGGAAGCGAATTTGCGCACCGAAGGGTACGAGGTGTCAACTGCACAAGATGGTGTGCAGGCGCTGGATGTATTTTCAGCGCAGCCAATAGATCTCGTGTTGTTGGATGTAATGATGCCGCGGTTGGATGGTTTCGGCACATGCCAACGCTTGCGAGAATTTTCGAATGTCCCCATTGTTATTTTGACTGCGCGCGGTGAAGAACAGGATCGCGTGCGCGGCCTCGATCTGGGTGCAGACGATTATTTGGTAAAGCCTTTTTCTGCAACTGAGTTGTTGGCGCGTGTTCGTGCTGTGTTGCGGCGTGCTCAGCCTCCTGCTGAATCAGGTCAGGCACGCTTCTTTACACACGACGATCTCAAGATTGATTTTGCGCGTGCGGAAGTGTGGCGTGGTGAAGAGGCCATTTCGCTTTCAGCCACGGAATATCGACTTCTGCTTCAATTCACACATAACGTTGGCAAGATCCTCACATCTGAGGATTTGTTGACCAGTGTGTGGGGTGCAGAATATAAATCTGATAAAGAAATTTTATGGGTGAGTATTGCCCGCCTACGTCAGAAACTGGAGGCGGATGCTCACAATCCACATCATATTGTCACGCGTTCTGGTTTAGGATACCTGATGCCACCAACGGAGGCGTGACTTGAGCGCGTGCATATACGCGCAGGAAGTTAAGCCATGCCTGAAAAACGGATCCTTATTGTTGATGAAGATGTAGCCAGCCGAAATTTCATAGCCCGTAATCTGCTGGACCAGAATTATGATGTCATTCAATGTGGCTCTGGCAGAGAGGGTTTGATCCATGCCTGGCGTGATCGTCCAGACCTGATCATCATCGATCCAACAATTCGGGATCTCAAGGGCGAAGACATAGCTGTAAAATTAAAACTGGATGCACGTACTGCGGAAGTTCCGCTTGTTGCTCTGAGCAGTGATTTTAGTGTGGTTCGTATTAAATCCTGTCTTGATGCAGGTTTTAGTGAATATATAACGAAGTCAGAACAGGCAGTGCCCCTGCTTACTGAAGCGATCAATCGCTTATTGGGATTTACTTCCACAGTTTTGAAACAGGGTGGTTTTTTAATGGTCTTTCTAAGTGCAAAAGGCGGGACAGGCACTTCTTCCATATGTGCCAACATTGCCATGAATATTGCTCAGAATCAACCTGAGGCGCGAGTTGTCGTTCTAGATTTGGTCCTACCTATCGGTTCCATTGCTCCAATTGTCGGCTATGAAGGAGCGGATAATATTGTCACGATCACCGATATGCCTGCTGCAGCAACCACGCCTGAATTCTTTCTCAATGAATTAACGGATATGAAGATCTGGAATTTCAATTTACTTGCTGGCTCACCTGACCCGGAAAGCAGTAATCATATTAAAGTTGAGCGCATCTGGGATATTGTCGGCGCTTTGAAAGCATCCTATGATTATGTCTTGATCGATATTGGCCGTTCACTCTCCAAGATCACCTTGCCGATTATTCAAAATGCGGACCTTGTCAACCTGATCGTCAGCACGGATACAAGCACAGTATCTCTCACAAAGACTTTGTGGCATTATATGAAGAATAAAGGTGTAAAGGCGAGTTCAGTGTATACGATCCTTAATCGTGCAGGCGGCCTGGAGGGTTTAAGCAAGACAGATGCAGAAAAAGAGATAGATATCCCAATTAATGCTACAATCCCATATCTTAGCAGTAACATGGCATTTGCCAATACCCATCATCAGCCTTTCACGTTAAAATTTCCCAAGGATACAGCTTCCATCGTTTTTCTGGATGCGGCGAAAGAAATGTCTGCTCTGGCACGTAAATCACGAATAGCCTAATTTATCTCCAACAATGTCCCATCAATATCTATCATAAGGGAGTAACACCATGTCAATCGAATATGATGAAAAAGGTAAGTTCTATACCGATGTAGTAACAAAACTACCCGTAGCCGCTGTGATACAAACTACTAATCATTTGGTGCGTGGCTTTATACATATTCGGCAGGGAGAGCGATTAAAGAATGAACTCGAAAAGGATGAGATATTTCTTGCCGTTACGAATGCTGTAATTCATGGGGTAGATGATAAAGTGCTTTTCACTGCGCCATTTATGGCAGTGAAACGCGCACAGATCGTTTGGATCATGCCTGTAGAAGGGGAACCAGTTGAGGGGATAAGCTGATGTCCATGCTAAGTTCGGCGGGTGCGGCCCGCTTTACGAGCCAGGATCTTTCACGCCTAAAAAAATATCTATCGGATAATCTTTTACGTGCGTTGGAAATGGAAGGTGTTCCTGTTGCGCAAAGGAATGCATTTGTGAAGCAGAATATCATCCAGATATATGAACAAACACAATTAAAGTTGCCTGATGATCTGCGTAAGCAGATCTTTGACCAGGTATTAAATGACCTGCTTGGTTATGGCCCAATTCAATCTTTATTGGATGATGAAGATGTAACCGAGATCATGGTTAACGGCCCAAAAAAGATTTTTGTTGAGAAAAAAGGACAACTGACAAAATCCAGCGTTACATTTGATGATGACGATCACGTTCTGCGTATCATTGACCGCATCATTTTGCCGCTTGGCCGCCGCGTGGATGCTGATACTCCCACTGTAGATGCGCGCCTGCCAGACGGTTCACGTGTCAACGCAGTCGTCCGTCCTGTGGCGGTGGATGGACCTTCCATTACTATCCGTAAGTT
Organism: Anaerolineales bacterium; assembly: GCA_014379595.1. Lineage (GTDB taxonomy): Bacteria > Chloroflexota > Anaerolineae > Anaerolineales > Villigracilaceae > Villigracilis. The sequence continues at coordinate 184,509 of JACMLM010000071.1, read as the reverse complement.
TCGCAAGGATAAACTTAAAACAGAAGACCTTATCAACTATGGTTCGTTGACCAGGCAAATGGCCGATTTTTTGGAGGCCTGTGTTAAGGCCCGCTTTAACATTGTTATTTCTGGCGGTACTGGTTCGGGGAAAACAACGCTATTGAACGTAATGTCTGGTTTTATACCTGAGAACGAACGTATCATCACGATTGAAGATGCCGCCGAACTACAGCTTCAGCAGGATCATGTCATGCGTATGGAAACAAAAACCGCCAATATCGATGGGCTGCATGCTGTGACCATTCGCGAACTTGTGAAAAATTCACTGCGTATGCGCCCAGATAGAATTGTAGTGGGTGAGGTACGTGGAGGCGAGGCCTTGGATATGCTTCAAGCCATGAATACGGGCCATGACGGTTCATTAACAACTGTGCATGCTAATACTCCGCGTGATGCTCTCTCTCGTATGGAGACGCTGGTGCTTATGGCAGGTATGGATTTGCCTCTCAAAGTGGTGCGTCAGCAAATATCTTCGGCAGTGGATGTAATCGTTCAACAAACCCGCTTGAAAGATGGTCAGCGTAAAGTGACCGCTGTGACCGAGGTGGCGGGCATGGAAGGCGATATTATTGTGTTAAGCGATATATTCAAATTTAATCAAACAGGTGTTACCACCGACGGAAAAGTGCTCGGGGAAGTGAATGCCACAGGTATCCGACCCAACTTCACGCCGCGGCTTGAAGCGGCTGGCTTTAAACTCAGCGCGGAGGTCTTTGCTCCACGGTCATCTGCCAATCAAGGCGCGCGGCGTTGAAACACTCTGCTATAATCTAGGCATCCAACTATTTATGAGGACGCATGAATAACGCTCAGATCACCATCCGCGAAAAGAAATTAGGTTTACTTATTAAAGATGCTCGCATGGCAGAACGCCGTAGTATTAAAGAATGTTCCGATGCAATTGGTATTAAACCAGGCTTGTTTCGTGCTTATGAAGAGGGCCGCCGTTCTCCTTCGCTGCCAGAACTTGAAACACTTGTTTATTATCTAAAACTTCCGATTGCACAATTTTGGGGCAATGAAACTAGATCGGATGTGCCTTCTCCCATGGAAGCTTTAGATATGGCACGCTTGATCGCCCTACGTCAACGTATGATCGGTGCGCTTTTGAGGCAGGAACGCAACAACGTTAATATGTCCATTCGTCATTTATCAACCGAAACTGGAATTGCACAATCACGCCTGAAGGCATATGAATTAGGCGAGCGTGCCATCCCTGTGCCTGAACTTGAAAGTATCCTCACTGTCATGGGAAGCCGGGTTGATACATTCTTCGATCAAAACGGCCCGGTAGGGCAGTGGATGACGAGTCAGCGGGCGATGCAAAAATTTCTAGATCTGCCCGAGGAAATGCAGAATTTCGTTTGTCAGGCTGTTAATCGTCCCTACCTTGAGCTTGCCATGAAACTCAGCGATATGTCCAGAGAAAAATTGCGTTCTGTTGCTGAAGGCCTGCTTGATATTACCCTCTAACTCTATAATTTATTATCATTGCGTATGGTTTTATAGAAAAGCAAAATTACTTAAATTAATTATATTTGGAAATAAAACATGACACTTGAACCTGCCCAACTCGCTGAACAAGGCAAAAGCGCCTTTGAAAATAAAAAATTTGTTGAGGCCGCTGAATTATTCCGCCAAGCTGCAGATGGTTATTTACTGGCCCGTTCAGTTTTAATGGCTGCTGAGATGAAGAATAATATGAGTGTTGCTTTTCTGCAGGCGGGCAAACCGAAAGAAGCGCTGGATGCCGCTCTTGGCACCGATCAGATATTTGAAAGCGAAAAAGACATTAAACGACAGGCAATGGCATTGGGGAATCAAGCTGCTGCGCTTGAAGGACTGAGCCAATTCAACGAAGCTATTATCGTATATGACCGTTCTGCCGAATTGTTTGCCCTGGCTGGCGAAGGTGATCTGCGTTCCATGGTTATGAAATCTTCGGCAGCGATTAAACTTAAAACAGGTAAAGTCACCGACTCAGCTTTCAAAATGATGGGGTCACTGGATGTAAAAGATAACCCAACTTTCTTTGAACGTATTTTAAGATTCTTCGTTCGTATCTTTGTAAAATGATCAATGTCGGTTTGCGGGTTCGTCGCGCGGTTGCTGAAGATCATCAGCAGATAGCCAACCTCCTCTTATATGAAGCCAATACCCATCGTCATTTAGATTGGCGCCCTCCACTTGAGTGGATCGGTTCGCCAAATTATTGGGTACTGGAAGAAGACGGACATATTGCCGCCGCGTTGGCCTGTCCTGAAGATCCTCCTCAAGTGGCATGGATTAGACTCTTTGGATATCATCCGCATCTCTCTGCAACTGAAGCCTGGGCCGCTCTGTGGGAAGCCGCTCGTAACGAAATCATTCACTCAGATTCAAAAACACAAGTTGCAGTGATCGTTGTAAAACATTGGTTTCAAAATATTCTACTTTCCAGCGGTTTTGAATTAAAACAAAATATCACTTTGCTTCAATTGACCAGTGAGAACGTCAGATCTTTTCCTGCACCACAAGAAATTCAGATTCGCCCCATGCAGGAATCAGATATACATGCCGTTACAGAAGTGGACCTCGCAGCATTTGGTAAGTTTTGGCATAACACATTTGATGCACTTCAAAAAGCGCGTTTGCAGTCATTAAGCGCCACTGTTGCAGAAGATGCCTTAGGTGCGATTATTGGATATCAACTCAGTACAGGAAATCTGTTCGGGGCACACCTCGCCAGGCTTGCGGTAGGACCCGAAGCACAAGGTAAAGGTGTGGGAGCTGCACTGGTGAGTGACCTCTTCCAGCGTATTGGTGTCAGCCAACTTGAGAGGTTATCCGTCAACACACAGGCTGATAATGCGGCTTCATTATCACTTTATAAAAAATTAGGTTTTGTTTCCACTGGTGAGAATTTTCCTGTGCTTGTTTACCCGATAAGCAAAGAGTTTAATGGCTGAGATAAATTTTCCCGGGCGAATTATGCGCAGATTTGTAGAAGTGCTTTCTGCTGAAATCGGCCATGAAACATTTACATCCGTGCTTTCAAAAGCTGGTCTGCCGGATGAATGGGCTCACCCTGCGCACTTCAGCGCATTGGATGACGAGCGAACGGCACAGGCATATTCACGCCTGCAATCTGCACTGCGTACTTATTATGGTCGCGGCGCGCGCGGCATATTGCTACGGATCGGAACGAAACTTTGGGGTCATTTATTGGACGATTCAGGTTTTGGAATTAAAGCCCAATCCAAAATTATTCGTGGACTTCCCAAATCCTTGCGACGTAAACCTACGCTGGAATTACTTGCACGTATTTTGAGCGCTACGCCGGGAAATGTAACGGTTCACACTCTGGACCTGGACCTGCTTCTCGTTGACCAAACATCTCCTACAACGCTGGATCAATCAGACGATGCTCCGATCTGTTTTGTAACCTTTGGCTTGATCCGTGAATGTTTATATTGGGCCGATGGGCAAGTGTATGATATTGAAGAACGAACTTGTCGTTCAATGGGTGAGCGTCAATGCGAATTCAAGATCACTATTGGAGGGTGAAATGAACAACTTCGAAACTTCCTGGAAAGCACATGATGGCTTGAATATTTTCGCACAAGGCTGGGAGCCGGAAGCCCGCACACCAAAGGCAGTTGTGTGTCTGGTACATGGGTTGGGAGAACACAGTTCGCGTTATACCCATGTGGCCGAAGCATTTGGGAAGGAAGGGTATGCACTCTTCACTTATGATTTGCGCGGTCATGGACGTTCAGGTGGCACGCGTGGTCATATTTCATCCATTGAAGATTTTATGAAAGATATTGACCTGTTGCTCGATCAGGCTCGCAACCGTTACCCAGGCCTGCCGATCATTTTATACGGACACAGTCTTGGGGGCATTCAGGTTTTGCATTATGGATTGCTTCGTAAACCAGATGTTAAGGGAATTGTTGCCACAAGCCCTGGTTTACATACAGCTTTGGAAACCCAAACCTTGAAAGTAAATATGGCAAAAATATTGGGTTCCGTTATACCAGGCGTTGCTGTTCCCAGCGGATTAGACTCGAAAAATATCTCGCACGATGAAAAAGTGGTAACTACCTATAACAATGATCCGCTTAATCATGACAAGGTTTCACTGGGCTTTGGCAAGATCATGCTGGGTGTCACCAAATGGACTCTTGAACATGCAGGCGAGTTTTCACTTCCGCTTTTGTTATTGCATGGCAAAGAAGATGAGATCGCATATCCTTCAAGTAGTATTGAATTTGCTGCTGCCTTGAAGAATAAAAGCACGCTTGTATTATGGGATGATGCATACCATGAACTTCATAATGAGGCACAGCAGAACGAAGTGTTCAAGACAATGACGCTTTGGATGGATGCTCGTTTGCGGGAATAAATAAGAACATATTAACGGTTTACTAGACAAATCCATTTTCACATGGGACAATTTACTTCATCACACTTAAATCACAGGAGTCAGAATGAGTAACACGAAAGAAATGAGCAAGCGGCAAATGCGTCGCGAGCAAATACGCCGTAAAGAGATGCGCGGGCGGATTATTAGTATTAGTTTTATTTCAATAGTTGCAATCCTTATCGCCTTTTTGTTTATTTACCCGAACTTCAAACCGGTAGGCGAGATTTTTACCCCAGAGGCGATTTCCCGCCCGGATGTAAAATTTAATGCGGCTGGAAACCCGGATGCTCCAATTAAACTTGAAGAATATTCTGATTTTCAATGTCCATTCTGCCGTCGATTCTTTGAAGATACTGAGGCAAAATTATTGGAAACATACGTGGCAGATGGCACTGTGTATTTCGTTTATCATTCCTTTGGTGAATTTATTGGCCCTGAATCTGCTGGCTCGGCAGAAGCAGCTTATTGTGCAGGAGACCAGGAAAAATTCTGGGAGATGCACGATACTATTTTTGCAAATCAAGCTGGTGAGAATCAAGGAGCTTTTACCGACCGTCGCTTGAAAGCTTTTGCTGAAAACATTGAACTGGATATGAGTCAGTTCAACTCCTGTTTTGATGGCGGTGACTATAAAGACCTCATTGCTCAGGATGCCAAGGATGCCCTTGCTGCAGATATTCAAGCCACTCCTTCATTCATCATGTCTTATGCGGTGAATGGAGAAGTAAAGACAAAACTTATTGAAGGTGCACAACCTTATGATGTCTTCAAGCAGGAGATCGAAGCAGCTTTACTTGAGATGGCTCCGCAATAAATAAAGTCATATGATTAAACCAAAAGGACATGGCTGATACTCAGCCATGTCCTTTTTAATTCTTGTTGAAATCTATCTAATCTTCAATAAGACTGCTACGCTGAACAATGCCTTGCTGCCACGCATAGACAGCCACTTTCGTACGGTCTGCCAGATGTAATTTGCTTAGAATATTACTCACATGTCCTTTTACTGTATTCTCGCTGATAACAAGTTTTTCGGCAATTTGACTATTGGTTAATCCATTCGCAATCAGTTTCAATACATCGGTTTCACGGTCAGTTAATTCTGTGAACAGTGGCTGCTCTTCGCTGTTTTCGCCGCGAATATTTTGCAGAACACGCGCCGCTACCCGTGGGTGTAGAGTTACTTCCCCTTGTACTGCGCGGTGAAGAACATCTACTAGTTTTTCCATTTTCATATCCTTTAATATATATGAAATCGCACCTGCTTTTAGTGCGGGAAAGATATGTACATCTTCATGATAAGAGGTGAGCACCACTACTTGTGTACGCGGGCTAACTTGCTTTACACGACGGGTGGTTTCAATGCCATCCATGCCTGGCATAATGAGGTCAAGCAGAACAATATCGGGAATTAATTCAGCTACCATGCTAAGCGCATCTTCCCCGGAAGATGCCTCGCCTACTACGTGAAAATCAGTGATTGTTTCAAGATAGGAACGAATTCCGTTGCGGACTACTTCATGATCGTCCGCGATCAATATACTTGTGCGATGATGTTTCATAACCATACTCTCCTGCTTTAGCTTTTAATAGGTAATTGTGCAATTAAGCGCGTTCCCTGCCCGGGCGCGCTTTGCACTTGAATAGTACCGCGAATACTGCCAATTCGTTCACGCATGGAGCGGAAGCCCATGCCTTTTGCCTTTTGATTCATATCAAACCCACATCCATCATCCGCAACTAGCACCTGTAGTGAATCTGGATTATAAACCAGAGAGACATCCACACGCCTTGCTTTACCATGACGGGCCACATTTGCAAGCGCCTCTTGAATCAGGCGATAAATTGCCTGTTCTATTTCAAGCGAAAGCGCCCGTTCATTTCGGACCGTAAGATTGACATCTGTATCGTTGCGATTTTCCCACTCGAAGATATATTCTCTTAACGTAGTGGGCAGGCCTTTCTCTTGTAAAGCGATGGGATATATCTCCTGAATCAGGAAGGTCAACTCCTGGATCACTTCGTACACAAGTGTTTCTGCTTCGGTTAAATGAGGCTTAACTTTATCCGGTCTCGATGCCAGAATGCCATTAGCAGTGCCTAATTGTGCAAGAGCCGCAAATGCTTTTTGTTTGGCGCTATCATGCAGGTCACGGGCGAGGCGGTTGCGTTCTTCCATCACAGCCAGGTCTTTGGTCTGCTCAAAGAGTTCCATGTTTGCTATCGACAATGAAGCACGGTTAACCAGCGCTGTGAAAAGTCTGATCGCATCATCATTGAGCGCATTGGGGCGCGTATATGCTACGTTAAAAATTGCCAGGACTTTTCCATCTACGACAATGGGGAAATGTGCAAAGGATTGAATTCCCTCACTACGGATGACGGTTTGAATATCACCGCGCAACGTATTGAGCTTAAGATCGGAAACAATAACGGGTTCGCCTGTTTTCATGGCACGGCCAACCATTCCCTCACCTTCTTCAAAATTGAGTGCGAACAAGGTCTTTGCGTCGAAGCCACGGCTGACGCGAGGCATTATTTTTTCCTCTTCTTCATTCCATACGAAGACCACACTTCGATCTGCCTTCAACATGGAAATGGATACATCCACCAGTGTTTGGAAGACTTGGTTCAGTGTGACATTGCGTATGATCTGTTCATCAGCTTCGTATAAAGCTTCGATCTCACTCGTTCGTTTTGCAAGATCGGATGTGCGCCTTTGAACAAGGCGTTCCAATTCTCGGTTGCGTCCTTCAACGCTTTTTACTCGCCAACGATAGCCGCCTGCGATGGCGGTGACTAATACAAACGCTACCAAACTTCGGAACCACCACATCTCCCAATATGGCGGGATGACAGTGACTTTTATTGATTGGCCTTGTTGGTTCCAGGTGCCGTCGCTATTTGAACCGCGCAAACGCAGGATATATGTGCCGCCAGGCAGATTGGTGTATCGACCATTCCTTTGATTGCCGATATTCTTCCAATTGGAGTCAAAGCCTTCCAATGTATAGGAATATTGATTCTTGGAGGGCTGTCCGTATGCAAAGGCAGCGAATTCAAATTCAAATTCATCCTGCGGCCATGCGAGTGTAATATCTTGCAGGTATTCTGTCGTTCGATCTTTATTTAATGCGTTGCTATCTTGTGTGATGGATGTCAATACCACGCGCGGCGGCTGAGGATTATCTTTGATTTCTTCAGGTAGAAATATGTTTAAGCCGCTGATCCCGCCGAAATATAAATTTCCATTTTGATCTTTGGCAAAGGCATTTTGATTGAACTCGTTGCTTTGCAATCCATCGCTGGCTGTAAAGTTGCGAACTATTTTTGTTTTCGTATTAAACCTGGATAAGCCAAAGTTTGTGCTTAACCATAGATTATTTGCCTGATCTTCGAGAATGCCGTAAATGACATCATTAGGCAAACCTTCTTTTTCAGTAAAGCGTGTGAATGAATCTGTTTCTGGGTTGTAGCGGTTAAGCCCGCCGCCTGCTGTACCGATCCATAATGTTCCATCTAGATCCTGATAAATACTCAAGATCGAATCGTTCCCCAGACTGGTTAGATCTTTGGAATCGTTTTTGTATTGGATAATCCCAGCTTTTTCAGGCTGTATACGTTTTAGACCATCGTCAAATGTGCCGACCCAAAGACTGTGGTCTGTATCTTCAAAAATGACATTCACCTGGTTTCCATTGAAACTGTTGGGGTCATTCTCATCGAATCCATAGTGAGTAAAGAGTTGAGAGTTCCTGTTGAATATATCAAGGCTTTTATTGGTACCGATCCAAAGGTTATTATCTGAGTCTTCATAAATAGAGAAGGCAGGACCTGAAATAGTATTTGGGTCATTTTGATCGGGCTGGTGATGAATGAATGTGCTTGTGGCAGGGTCGAACTTATCAAGTCCGCGATTTGTGCCAATCCATAACGTCCCTTCATGATCAATTTGAAGCGAGAGAATATCATCACTACTTATACTTTGTGAGTTTGTAGAATCGTGCCGATAATGTGTGAATTGGTTTGTGAGAGGATCAAAACTATTTAAGCCGGCTCCGTGTGTGCCGATCCATACGATGCCATTTATATCTACAATGATCGGGATGACGAAGTTGCCGCTCAACGTGTTGGGATCATTGGGGTTATTACGATAGTATCTAAAATTATCCTGCTGACGATTATATTTATTCAGTCCGCCGCCGTACGTACCAACCCATAATACTTTACCTGTGTCTTCATAAATCGAGTACACAACATCATGACCAAGACTATTTGGAATATTAGCTTGATATTGATGATGAATAAATTTATTTGTATGTACATCATATCGATCAAGACCCTTATGAGTGCCTATCCACAATCCACCGGAACGATCCTGGTAGATTGCGTAGACTGTATTTCCACTTAAACTATTTGGGTCTTCTATTGAATTCTGGAAACGGGTAAAGTATTTTCCGGCAACCTCAAAACGATTGAGTCCATTAGCCGTACCTACCCATAATCCGCCGCCTTTTCCTTCTCCAATGCTTAGCACACGGTTATTACTCAGGCTGGTACTGTCATCTTCATTATATTTGTAGGCTTGAAATGTATTATTTTTCTCATTGTATACATTTACACCTGCGTTCAAAGTTCCCACCCACAATGTGCCGCTCGAATCTTTAAAAATATTCGTGATCAGGTTGCTGCTTAAAGTGGTCGGGCTTTCGTTTGAACGATAATGTGTAAAACTGTTAGTTTCATAATCTAAATAATCGAGACCATAATCAGTACCAACCCACATGCCTTCTTCATCCACGAGTAATGCAGAAATTTGATTATTGCCCAAACTTTGGGGGTCAGATTCATTGTTCATAAAACGCGTGAATTTTCCTGTAACAGGATCATAACGGTTCAATCCGCCTAGGCGTGTGCCCACCCATAAATAGCCTTGTGTATCCTCTGCGAGAGATGTGATCCAGCGGTCACTTAGGCTGTTTGGGTCATCAGCATCAGGTTTGTAGACTTTGAAATCATACCCATCGTAGCGGTTGAGTCCGTCTTCAGTGCCCACCCATAAAAATCCCATGCGGTCTTGCAGGATAACATTCACAACGCTTTGGGAAAGCCCTTCTTCGAGGCTGAGATGTTCGAAGCGAATATTCTGGCTGTACGATGTATTCGGTAGAAAAGTGCCGATTGGGGATGCATCAGCTTGAGGGGCTGGGAAGGAGGCGGGGGAGGGTGGTTCCGATGTAGGGGTAGGGGTAGACGTCCCACACGAGTTGGTCAGCAGGGTAATCAGAAAAGTTGTACTAAGTAGTAGTTTACGCATAATTGTGTTCCATTATATGCAGTTTATGTAGGCTTTGCTCTTTTACTTCCCCCTCCATGGAGGGGTTTTTTTGCACGAGGAGAATGGGAGGGTGAACGGTAAAACGGTATAGGTGAACCATTCAGCCGGGGGGGCAAAGATGCTCACACAGGCGCATGACAGTTATGAGCATGGTCTTTATTATATAGCTAATGTTTAGCGGACAAGCTTATCTCCTCACAAGAAGGCCCCGCACTTTCATAGGCGAGGCGGATGTCAGAATTACGCACTGGCGTCCGCCTTCTGCTTTTTCAAATCATAAACATAAAAAACAAGGAGGTGATTGGTTGCAGGCTTCGTGAAGTACTTGACCTCATTTGTTCAAATTTAAAAAGGAGAAATAGAGAATGAAACTTAAAAAATTATACATGCTGTTCAGTTTGCTGGTGGTGTTCAGTATGATGTTGGCCGCGTGCCAGCCTGCTGTGCCTGAAGCAACTGAAGCGCCCGCTGAGACAGAGGTCCCAGCTGCTGCAACTGAAGCGCCCGTCGCTACCGAAGCGCCAGTAGTACAAACTGATCGTCATGGCGGCTGGTTGGATGAAATTGATGTCTCTGTAGTTGCTGGCGATTCTGCAATTTCACAATTGCAGGCTGGCACCATTGATTTCTTTTCGTTTAATCTTGCTTCAGATGTGTACCCTGCCATCAAGGAAGCTGGTTTATCCAGCACCCAATCTCTTGGTGGTTATTACGGCATTAGCTTGAACCCTGCTGTGTTCGCTGATACAACCGTTTTGAATCCATTTTCAAACCGCAAGATCCGTGAAGCGTTGAACTGGTTAATTGACCGCAACTACGTGAACCAGGAAATCTTTGCAGGCGGTTCGATGCCTAAGTTGCTTCCTGTCACTACTCAGCTGGTTGAATATACCAACCTGATTGAGACCGCTCGCGCATTGGAATCCAAATATGCCTACAATGTTGAAAAGGCGAAGGAAGTCATTGATGCTGAAATGCCTGGCATGGGTGCTACTTTAGGGGATGATGGCAAGTGGCAATTTGGCGGCGCTCCAGTTACATTGATCTTCCTGATCCGTTCCGATGGTGATGGCACGCGCCAGCCAATAGGCGATTATGTTTCCAATCAATTGGAAAGTGTTGGTTTAACCGTTGACCGCCAATATAAGACTTCCTCTGAAGCTTTCCCGATCTGGCTGGGAACCACTGCATCAGAGGGTCAGTGGCACCTGTACACAGCTGGATATAGTCCTTCTGGTCTCGGTAGCTTACGCGATGAGAGCGGTAATATCCAACAGAGCTATTTGAATACCAGTATTCAAGCCAGCGAACCATTCATCTCGAATGTCTCTGATCCTGAATTCCAACAATTAGGTGATGATCTCGCGCAGGGCAATTATGCCTCCAAGGAAGAGCGCGATGAAATGATGGCACGAGCGCTTGAACTTTCTATGGAAGATTCCCTATTTGTATGGGTGATCGACCAGAGAGTATATGCTCCATACAATAATAACGTTCAAGCTACCTTCGATCTTGCCACTGGACCTGAATCTACAAACGTTGGCCCATATAACCTGCGCTTTGTTGACCAGGAAGGCGGCACGATGAAGATCGGCACGAACGATCTCTTCACCCAGCCCTGGAATACGATTGGTGGAAGCAACTGGGTATGGGATGCTCATGTCATGCGTGCCACTACCATGGGTACTTCCAATATTGGCGGCGGTGGTGGTTTGATGGCTGATCCATATACTGGATTGGCTTACCCGCAGCGTATTGAAAGCGCGGAATTAACTTATAAAGAAGGCTTGCCCATTACTCAGAACCTCGATTGGTTAACTGTAAAGACAGAGCCACAGATCGATGTCCCTGGAGATGCATGGGTTGATTGGGATGCGACTGAGCAGAGATTTATCACTGCTGCAGAAAAATTCCCAGATGGTCTCACTGCCAATACCAAGAGTGTTGTAGTCTATCCTGCCGACTTGTACGATACAGTCAAATGGCACGATGGCAGCCCAATCTCGGCTGGTGACTTTGTAATGAACATGATTCAAGGCTTTGACCCTGGTAAACCAGAAAGCCCCATTTATGATGAGTCTCTTGCTTTGAGTATTGACGCAAGCTTGGTGGCTTTCAAGGGTTATCGCATCACTTCCACAGATCCGTTGACCATTGAATCTTATACAGATGCTTACCTATCAGATGCTGAATTAAACATTGCTCCTTTATGGCCGCAATCTCCATTCGGTCTCACGGGTGAGAACAGTTGGCAGGTCTTGGCCATTTCGAATTTGGCTGAAGCCGCTGGCGAACTTGCTTATACCCAGGACAAGGCTGACAATGCCGAGATCGAGAACACCAGCTGGATCGGCGGACCGAGTCTCGAGATCCTTACCAAGTATCTGGATCAGGCCGCAGGTGAATCATATATTCCATATGCACCTACACTTGGTGAATACGTTACTAAGGAAGAGGCAGACCTGCGCTATGCCAACTTTAAGGCATGGTACGAAGAACATGGTCACTTCTGGGTCGGAACTGGTCCTTACTATCTGGATCAGGTCTTTACCACCGAGAAGTCTCTCGTCTTGAAAAACAATGCTGATTTCGTTGATCTGGCTGATCGTTGGGCTGCATTCAGCGAACCAAAAGTTGCGACCACTGTCCTCGATGGCCCCGGACAGGTAACAGCTGGTGAAGAAGCGGTCTTCGATGTAACCGTCTCCTTTAAGGATGAAGCTTATGCTCAGGCTGATGTTCGCCGTGTGAAGTACATTCTTTATGATGCCACTGGTGCTGTTGTAACCGTAGGTGACGCTACTGCTGTTGGCGATGGACAATATCAAGTGACCCTAAGTGCAGATGACACCGCGAAGCTGCCCACGGGTTCTGCAAGACTTGAAGTTGCAGTCGTGCCGATTCCTGTAGCTATCCCGTCATTCACATCATTTGATTTTGTAGCAGTTCCATAAGTGTAAGTTCTGCGAGCATGGGGAAGGCATTGCCTTCCCCATGCTCCAACCTTTTGCCGCTTATTTAGTTAATTATCAAACTTCTGTTTTAGGCAAATATGCGGCACTATGTAAGATTGTGAGGATGCCATGTCTGTAGTTGCCCATACACCTTCAGAAAATTTAGAGGTGAAAAAAGCAAAGCGCGAGAGCACGTTCTTACGCGTATTTCGCTATATCGCCGTGCGATTAATAACTCTATTTATCACAGTGGTGATCGGTATTTACTTAACTATTGTGATCGCCAATATGGGCGGATATGTAGATCAGATCATGAAAGGTGAAATTAGAGATCGTGTCACACAAGCCTTCATTGCCAATCCATCTTTTCAACAAATGGAAACTGATGTCCGAAAAAATTTAATTCAAGAAAAGATTGCATTGGAAGAGGAGCGACAGGGGCTGAATACACCTATAGCCATCCGTAATTTTAAATTTCTATCGAATGCGTTAACTTTGAATTTGGGCCGCGCAAAGAATATGACGAGTGACAGCGGTTCGAAACAGGTGCGCCTCATCATTCTTGAAAGACTTCCCGCTACTTTGTTGTTAATGGGTACTTCACAGTTATTCCTGTTTTTTTCCAGCATATTTATCGCGCTTTCGCTTTCGCGCCATTATGGAAACTTCTGGGATAAATTTGTTATTGCACTTTCACCAACCTCTGCAGTACCACCCTGGTTTTATGGCATCTTTCTTATTTTGATTTTTGCGTCAGCTCTCAAGATCCTGCCCTTTGGTGGCATGGTATCTTCTCCGCCGCCGCAAAATACCTTTGACTATGCAATGAGCGTCTTGCAGCATTTGGTTTTACCTGGGGTCTCACTCATCGTGAGTTCATTTTTCATCAGTGTTTACAACTATCGGACTTTCTTCTTGATATATTCCAGTGAAGATTATGTAGATATGGCCAAGGCAAAAGGCTTGCCTGCGCGTGATATCGAGCGGACGTATATTTTGCGCCCCACTTTGCCTAATATCATCACAAATTTTTCCCTGCTTATTATTACCCTATGGACCGGTGCCTTGTTTACGGAAAGCGTCTTCCTATGGCCCGGCCTGGGCAGGACTCTTTTTCAGGCCATTGGTCTCTATGACCTGCCTATCATTGTTGGCTCAACCATCATTTACGCATACCTGCTTGCTTTTACAGTGTTCCTGCTGGACTTTGTTTATGTACTAGTTGACCCGAGAGTGAAGATAGGCAAATAATTTCATGAATACTTTGCGGAACTCATTCACAAAACTACTTCAATATCCATCGGCAATTGCCGGCTTGCTCGTTGTATTTCTGCTGGTTGGGGTTGCCGCGTATACCATGATCACAATTCCATATTCTGAGGCCATACGATTATGGCGCGGCGGTGAGGAAGTGTGGTATCAAAATCCCAGATTCGCCCCGCCGGCATGGATCAATTATTTTTCAAGCAAAAAGTACTCTGAATCTTTTGCAGTGAGCACATTTGATGAGCAGATATTTAAAAAAGTAACACCGGGCAAAAGTGACACTGCAACAGTTGAAATGAGTTATGAATTCGACTTTTCCTACGACGAATATCCACAGGAAATGCTTTTTTATTTCACATCTTCTTTTGATGAGAAACAGCCGTTCGTTTCAATTGAATTGTTGACGCCTGATGACAGAACGATCAGGATCGCTAACTTTGCCCTTGGAAATGAATTTACCTATCGCTTCTCTCAAGATGAGAAACTGCGTGCCAAACTACGGACAGAAGACGTCATCCCGGCCCTGTTCAGTCTGCCCGATAGTGAAGTTCCGTTAAAAGGAAAATATAAAGTCCTTATTACTGGCACTACCTTTGAACCTGATTCAACTTTGGATATGGAATTTGTCCTTCATGGCCAAGTATTTGGTTTGGCAGGCACTGATCATGCACGTCGTGACCTAACCCTGCCGCTCTTATGGGGTGTCCCCATTGCATTAGCTTTCGGGCTAATCGCATCGATGGGTACATCCATTCTGACCATGATCATCGCTGCTGTTGGTGCATGGTATGGAGGGTGGGTCGATGAATTGATCCAGCGGATAACTGAGATCAATCTTGTTTTGCCATTCCTTGCATTACTGATCATGATCGGCACTTTTTACTCGCGCAGCATCTGGGTGATTCTCGGAGCCACGATTCTGCTGAGTATATTTACCGGGGCGATCAAAGGCTATCGTGCCATCTTCCTGCAGGTAAAAGAATCAATGTACATCGAAGCCGCGCGTGCCTATGGTGCGAGCAGTCCACGTATCATTTTCTTCTATCTGATCCCGCGCATGATCCCCTTACTGATTCCGAGTTTGGTTCAATCCATACCGGCCTTTGTTTTTCTGGAAGCATCCCTTGCTGTGATCGGACTGGGTGACCCTGTGCTACCAACCTGGGGAAAAATTATCCAAGATGCCCAATCCAATGGTGCTCTTTATAAAGGCTACTACTACTGGATTCTTGAACCAGCATCTTTGTTGATGGTGACCGGCCTTGGCTTTGCAGTTCTTGGGTTTGCATTAGATCGTATCTTTAATCCTAAATTGAGAGATGTATGAACAATACACCGGGTGAACTGCTTCGTATTAAAAACCTTGTCCTTCATTTCAAAACCACCTTTGGCGTTGTTCAGGCCGTGGATGGTGTTGATTTTGAACTTCACACAAACCGCGCGGTTGTTATTCTCGGTGAATCAGGCTGCGGTAAGACATCACTTTCCAAAGCTCTCTTGCGCCTCCTGCCTCGGAATGTTGAAAAATACTCGGGCGAGGTATTTTTGCAGGGCACAGATGTGATGATGCTTGATGATGAAGAGTATCGCCAGAACGTGCGCTGGGTGGGTATGTCGCTTGTACCGCAGGCCGCTATGAATGCACTAAACCCTGTGTTGAAAGTTGGTGACCAGGTATCCGAACCCGTTATGATCCATTTGGGATTAAGTAAAGCTGAATCCCTGCATCTTGTGCATAAAATGTTTCAACACGTGGGTGTGCCTTTGGATTTTGTCGAACGATATCCATTTGAATTGAGCGGCGGTATGCGTCAACGTGTGGCGCTAGCGATGGCCCTTGTCACTTCGCCTAGTCTCATCGTTTTGGATGAGCCTACTTCTGCATTGGATCTGCTTACACAAGCAAACATCATGAATGTGCTCAAACGTATTAAACATGAACTGGGTACATCCTTCATTCTTATTACGCACGATATCGCTACCTCCAGTGAACTTGCCGATGAAGTTGCCATTATGTATGCAGGTCAAATTGTGGAAACAGGCCATGCTAAGGATTTCTTTCCTGCACCGCTGCATCCTTACTCACAAATGCTTATGGCGAGTGTGCCGCGTTTGCGAAGCGAATCAGACCCAATGTTTATTACAGGCCAGCCGCCGAGTCTAATGAACCCTCCCAAAGGATGCCGCTTTGCAGCACGTTGTCCATTTCGGTTTGAAAAATGCAGCGAGGAGCCCCCCATGTTTGAAAAGGGAAATCGCAAAGTTAAATGTTGGCTTCACGCTTAAGCGCAAAAAAAGGAAAACTTTATGTCCTCTCAGGCTCTCTACGATGTTCTCTTCATGTTCAAAGATATTCATAAAGTTGTTTTGGAATTTGCTGACAGTATTGATGAAGACCAGCTCAACTGGAAGCCAAGAGGCTACAGCACCTCTATCGGATTTAATCTCTGGCATCTCGCACGTGAATCAGATTACCTTAGGGCTGTCATTCTGGAACGTACACCTCAACTCGGCGAAGATTTTGGCGAAGTAACAGAGATCTGGGCAAAGGAAAGCCTTGCACAAAAATGGGGTTTCCCTACCGAACTTAATGCTACCGTAGGTACAGGGTTAAGCGATGAGATGGCAGCCACTTTACCCATTCCTAAAAAAGACGAGTTAACAGATTATCTGCGTCGTTCTTATGAAGCTCTTGAGCAATTTGTTGAATTGTTGGATGAGCGTTATCCCAACTTTGATAATTTGGATGAAAATTTAAAGAAGAAATTGGAAAACATCCGTTTGAATTTACTGGTATTTCTATCGCATGATTGCCGTCACCTTGGCATGATGGAATGTTTGAAAGGATTGCAAACGGGTTTTGGTTCGGCTACGGAACAAAGGAAATAAGCTGCGTTTAATTGCAGCTTGTAGAAAATATTACTATGATCACTGAATTACGAAAGGCAAAAAGGATGACGTTAAAAACTGAAGAACCCAGGGAAATATTGCTATCCATTCGTGATCTGCATGTATGGTATGAACTGCGTAGATTCGGATTTGGACGCGTGGGGAGTGTCAAAGCAGTAGACGGCGTCAGCTTTGAGTTGGCTGAGGGAGAAACCGTGGCAGTTGTCGGTGAGTCGGGATGCGGCAAATCGAGCCTGATGAAGACGATCCTCGGCCTCAATATCCCCACCAGCGGCGATGTTGTTTTCGATGGCAAAAACCTTAGCCAGCTTAATAACAAAGACATGCGTTCATATCGGTTTGAGGTTGGATATGTGCAGCAGGACCCCTATAGTGCGCTGCCACCTTTTATGAATATCGAACAAATTTTGGAAGAGCCGTTGATCATTAGCGGCGTGAAAAATAAAGCTGAACGCTTGGATCGCATTCGCAAGGTAATGGGTGAAGTGAAACTGCATCCTCCCGAGGATTTTTTAACGAAGTTCCCTCATATGTTAAGCGGCGGCCAACAGCAGCGCATTGTGATCGCGCGTGCCATGATCCTTGAACCAAAGCTGATCGTGGCTGATGAACCTGTGTCCATGCTTGATGCTTCTGTGCGTGTTGAAATTTTAAAACTTCTGCATGCCTTGCAGGAAAAATATAACCTTACCGTAATTTACATCACGCATGATCTTTCAACTGTAAAATATTTTTCTGCGCGTATTTTTGTAATGTATGCAGGCAACTTGATCGAAAAAGGTGAAACGCGCCGCTTGCTTGAGAATCCTTTGCATCCGTACACCATGGCGCTGCTCGCCGCAACTTCTGACCCTGATGCCCGCAATGCAGATTCTTTCAAAGAAGTGCCGCCTGGTGAGCCGCCGAGTCTGGTTAACCCGCCCAAGGGATGTCGTTTTCATCCGCGCTGCTCTCATTCTATGCCGGGCTTGTGTGATGAAAAATTCCCGCCAGACTTTGAACCTGAACCCGAACATTTTGTCGCCTGCTGGCTTTATCAACCAAAATGAAATCTCCACGCCTTCTCCTTGCCCTCGCCTTGACTCTGATGCTATTGGGAATTATCTTCCCTTTTCTAATGGTGATCCATGTTATCCCTTCCAGCTTTTTCTTGAATTTTCTCTCATGGGGCTCAACCATTGTAGGCTGGGCGTTGGGTATGATCGCTGTGGCATCGATGGTGGATTTTCGTAAATAATATTATTAAATATAAAAGCGCGGATGTCTTGAAAGACATCCGCGCTTTTATGATTCTATGTGTTTTTTTATTTAGCATCCAATGCTCTAAATCTGTGAAGTAGATATATCGTGAGTGTAAATAATATCAATGCGTTGGCTTGATGGGCCAGAGCAATGACAATGTTGACATAAGAGAGAATAGTCAATACGCCCAGTATGATCTGTAGCCCAACTATTCCTGTTAACCAGATCAATCCTTTTTTTATATCTTGGGGGTAATTTTGTTTTTTTGCATAATAATATATGATGGGTATTGAGATCAATACCAGCCATCCGAACCAACGGTGGATGAAGACAATCGTCTGCGGACTCTCGAAGATATCAATCAAAGAACTAAATAAATTAGGTGGAATTAATTTCCCGAACATCAGGGGCCATGTATCTGAAACATGACCTGCTTTGAGCCCGGCTGTCATGCCGCCGTAGGTAATTTGAATGATCAATAATATAAAGGAAGTTAGAGTAAGTTTGGATGCCAATGACCATTTTGATTTTTTACTGGAATCTGGGAAACCATATTTGTGTCCAAGTCCAGTCCAAAAGGATAACCCAAGCAATGCAAGTGCAAGCAATAAATGAGTTGTTAAGCTGAAATGACTTACAGCGGGGCGGTCAACGAGTCCGCTGGCGACCATGATCCACCCAGCAAAGGCTTGGGCAATAAAGAGTGATCCCATTAAGAAATAAATTCCAAATTCTTTAAAGGGAATTATTTTCTTGAATAGGAAATAAAAAACTGGAATTGCGTATATCAATCCAGCAAAGCGGGCAATAAAACGATGGATCCATTCCATGTAGAAGATGAATTTGTATTCTTCGAGCGTCATGTTGAAGTTGATCTCTAAGAATTCGGGCGTTTCCTGATATTTTGCAAATTCATCCTGCCAGGCTTCGGCGCTGAGTGGGGGAACTGATCCGCTAATGGGATTCCATTCTGTGATGGAGAGGCCTGAGCGGGTGAGGCGGACAAATCCCCCAAATACGACGAGAAATGCAACGATGATGGCGAAAGTGAAAAGCCATTTCATCACGGCATTATTTTGTGTTTGCGGCATGTTGTTTCTCCATATTGAAATCGCTGGATTATAGCATGTGAAAATCTTTAGGCTGGATGTATTCAAATGAAACGGAAACAGGCTTGAGGTTAAGAATGACTCGAAAAAAATGCCCATCGTGTATATGATGGGCATTTGGTGTCTTCATCCAGTATTTAGCTGTTTTGCATTTGAAAGAGTAGTTTTCGGTAGTCATCCACGTTGGCTGGATTCATTTGAACGATTTGATTGATCACTTCTTGTGCTTTTAACTTATCGCCAGATTCCATGAGGCTTTCACCTAATGCATCCAGGATCGTGATCGCTTCGTTTGTACGACCCATGTGATGAAGCTGCGCGGCCATGGTGCGCTTTACGACAAGTTGATTACCGTGTTCTTTCATAATGTCTTCCAGGAATAAAACGGCAACATCATTTTTGCTTTGATTTTGTAGATGAGCCATATAATTTTCAAGTTCGTTCATGGCTTTGTCTGGCTGTGCCATGCGCAGGTTAAGTTCAACAAGTTGTTTTCGTGCGGCATCATCATCGGGCGCAAGCGTGCGGATCTGTTCATAAACGCGCAATGCTTGTTTCCAATCAAGGCGCTGCAGATCAATATCTGCCATACGCTGCAAGATGTGTGTGTTCCAATCGCGATTGGCATTTCCTTGCTGTACAACACGCAGTGCAGTGGTGTACGTTTTACGCGCCAGATCCAGTTCAGCGAGACGATAATAAATGCCAGCCAATTCAAGATATTCATGAATTGCATCATCTAATTGTCCACGTGCGGTGAGTTGATCGATCAGGCGGTGGCGGGCGCCAAGATCCATGGGTGCGAGTTGAATCACGCGGCGCAGTAATTTTGTGGCTTGTGCTACTTCGCCGCGCGCACTGTAAGAATGAGCCACGACACTGAATTTTGTGATGGCATCTGGATGGCGGCCTTCCTGCACAAGCAGGTCGCCCATAAGTGTATGAAGCGGCAAATATGTGGGCGCATGTTGCATGGCATCATAGGCTTCATCCATGGCAGAGCGCAGCGTTCCCATGCGTGCCAGTTGATTGATGCGGTTCATAGATTCGATCACCGAGCTGGATTGTGCCTGCAAGATCATGTCTGCAAGCGGAGCGATCATGTCGCCGTCCTGCTTTGGCATTTGTTCACGTGTTTTATGAAGTTGTTCACGCCAATCAGGGCGCATGAGCAAGCTGTTCACATTCTCGCATACTTTACGCAGGATGGTTTCATCTTTTTGATTTTCGTATGCTTCGATTAGTGGTTCATACTGTTGACGGATCTCATCTGCCTTTTCAGCGGGCACTGTTATCGAATCGGCAACTTTCAACGCTTCAAGATATTCAAGTGCGGCTTCATGAAAGAGGGATTTCTTTACAAGTAATTGTCCCAACAAGAGACGTGTGCCAAGTGCATAGTCGTTGTGCTTGATGGCATTTTGTAAAAAGCGTTGTGCACTTTCAATACGTTCACCTTTGAAGCGTAAAAGTCCAAGATTGAAATAAAGCGATGGATGCTTAAAACCTGCCTCCAATGCGCCTTCCATTTCTTCTGCGGCCTGATTTTCATTGCCTTTACTTTGTGCATCAATGGCAAGACCAAGATGTAAGACCACTTTTGTTTGTTCAGATTGCTGCAATGACAGGCCGCCTGTGCCTTTCATAATGGCTGAAATACCGCGACGTTCCTGTGCGGTCGGGCTGTCATCGGAGAATTCGAAGAGAAGCTCTGCCAGTTGAGTTAATGCTTTTTGACGTGCTTCAGCTATCGGGTCCAGACCCGAAGCGGAGCGCGAAGCAGCAGGTTTTTTTAATTCCTTTACTTGCATCATACGAATCGGACCTGTCCCGCCTTTGCCGCGAATTGGCTTGGGAAGGAGTTGCCCGGTATTGAGTAAATTCTGTGCCTGCTTTACTTCAGGGCTGTTGGGCAAAAGCGATTGGGCTTTATCCACCATCTCTTTTGATTTTTCAGCATTGCCTGCGCGCTGGATAATGCTGGCGATGGCAAGATATTCTGTCACGGCTTGTTGCGTATGGCCCAGTTTTTCATGCACTTGTGCGAGGCGTGAATGTGCAATTGCGTTTTCAGGATTTAGGTTCGTTACACGTACCCAGTTCTCAAGGGCTTTCTCGGTATCGCGTTGTTGTAAAAAGAGATCACCGGCACGCATGGCGGCATCTACGGCTGTCTTTAGCTCACCAAGGCGTTCGGAGATCTGTGCGACTTTTTCCACCGGTATCGGGTCATCAGGTGCGAGCTTTGCCACATTGATATAGATTTGTAAAGCTTCTTCGATGTTACCAAGTTGGTAAAGCGCAAGGCCCAGGCTGTTGAGTGCCTTTGGGTGATCGGGGGATTCTTGCAAGGCGCGGCGATATGCAGCAGCGGCTTTATCCCATTCCTGATCCCAGGCCGCTGAGTGGCCGTCATTCATTGCTTTTTGAAAGATGTCTTCTCGTCCGGGCATAATGTTCCAATTCTACTGGCGAATGCTTAATGTCTTACGATTTCAATGCAATTATAACCTTGCGCTGTTTATTATTGATTATTTTAATGTCTGCATTTCGCCCCAGCTTTTACCAGCGCGTGCTTCAGTGGCAAGCGGAATGCTTATTTCATAAGCATTGGCCATTGTTTTCTGCACAAGGCGGGCAGTCTTTTCCAATTCATCTTGCGGACATTCCAACACGAGTTCATCATGCACCTGTAAAAGCATTTTTGCTTTCAACCCAGCGGCCTTAAGCGCAGGCGGAATATTAAGCATGGCGATCTTCATAATATCTGCAGCGGTACCTTGAATTGGCGCATTGATTGCTTCGCGTTCTTCACGGTTCTTCATTTGGACATTGATCTTGCTCTGTAAGGCTGGGAAATATCTTTTACGCCCAAGCAGCGTTTCCACGTAACCGATCTCTGCGGCTTGTCTGCGAATGCCATCCAAATATTTTTTAATACCAGGGAACTTTGTGAAATAAGCTTTGACGAAATCTTCAGCCTCTGCCAGTGTTAGATCTGTGGAACGGGCGAGACCGAATGGAGACATTCCATAAATGAGGCCGAAATTGATAGCTTTTGCATGGCGGCGCATATTGCTTGTTACCTTATCTAATTCAATATTGTAGATGGCCGCTGCAGTTGTAGCGTGAATATCTTCATCCGCGTGAAATGCCTGGAGCATCGCCTCATCTTTTGCCATGTGCGCCACAATGCGTAATTCAATTTGAGAATAATCCACTGCAAGCAATACATTGCCTTTGTCTGCGATAAATCCATTTCGCACGCGGCGTCCTGTTTCGGAGCGGATCGGAATATTTTGCAGGTTTGGATTGTTCGATGATAAGCGCCCTGTCACTGCACCGATCTGGCTGTAAGATGTATGAACGCGACCTGTGTTTGAATCTATTGCGGCTGGAAGAGCATCTACATAAGTTGATTTAATTTTCGATAGCTCGCGTTGTTCAAGAATCCATTCCAATATTGGATGCTTATCTTTCAGCGCTTCCAACACATCGGCTGAAGTGGAATAAAATCCTGTTGCTGTTTTGCGGCCTTTATCGGGTGGTTCGAGGCGCAAGTGATTGAAAAGCACGTCCGAGAGTTGCTGCGGCGAATTGATGTTGAAGGTCTTCCCAGCTAGTTTGAAAATTTCCTTCTCAAGTTCTGCCAGGCGATTTGTCAATTCCACAGATAATGTACTGAAGAATTTTGTGTCGATCAAAGCGCCAGTCATTTCCATATCAGCCAGCACAGCTGTGAGGGGCATATCTATTTCTGTCAGCAGTTTTGTGCCATTCACTCTTATCAATTCTTTTTCCAGAATAGACATGAGGCGCAGAGTAGTTTCTGCATCTGCAGCGGCATAAGGGGCAACGGATTCGATGGCGACATCAGCCATTGTGATCTGTTTTTTTCCTTTGCCGATCAATGCTTCAATGTGAAGCATTTCTTCGCCAAGACGATTCAAAGAAAGATTCTTTAACCCGAGGTGACGTGAGCCTGGATCAACGATAAATTCTGCGAGCATAGTATCAAAAGTTAATGGGGTAACTACGAGTCCATAACGGGCAAGGATGATGAAGTCATACTTTGCGTTGTGTGCTACTTTGCCGATCTTCGCATCTGTCATGGATGGCGTCAATGCCGCAATCACTTTTTCAATGGGTAGGTTATTCCCAGAAGAATGACCCACTGGAATGTAATATCCCTGCTTTTCTTTAATAGCAAGCGAAATACCAACGATCTCTGCGCTAACTTCTTGTGTAGATGTGGTTTCAGTATCAAAGGAAATAACTTTTGCTTTGGCAAGTTCTTTTTTCAAAGCATTGAGTTTTTCTTCTGTGTCTACGATCACTACTTCGATATTTGAAACGGGTGAAACGGAAACAACCTGCGGTTCATTCACAAACATTGAAATTTGTTCGCCAGCTTTTCCTTTTTTAGGCTTGGCCACAACTTCTGCTGGGGATTCATGTCCGCTGATGGCAGCGACCTTGCCTAACAATGTACGGAATTCCATCTCTTTAAAGAATTCTTCAAGAGCAGTTCCGTCAAATGGTTTAACTTTTGCATTTTCAAGATCAATATTTATTTTCAAGTCTGTGCGAATGCGTGCGAGATCATAACTCATGTATGCGGGTTCTTTACTTGATTCAAGTTTTGCTTTCCAGCGATTTTCCACTTGATCTAAATTTTGATAGATCGCATCCAGCGTGCCAAATTTTTCAATTAAGGAGATGGCTGTCTTTTCACCTACGCCTTTTACACCAGGAATATTATCGGATGTATCTCCAACGATAGCTTTGTAATCCACTACTTGATTCGGGCGCACACCTAACTTTTTAATTACATCTTGATCTGTAATGTAGGTTTGATTATCGCCTGCAAGATAAACGGCTGTGCGTTCATTGACCAGTTGTAACAGGTCACGGTCACCGGTAACGATTTTTACGCCAAGCCCTTGCTCAACAGCGATCTTTGCAACAGAGCCGAGCACATCGTCAGCTTCATAACCTTCCATTTCAAGGCGCGGGATGTTAAAGGCATCTACCATTTCGCGAATGCGATCAAGCTGCGGGCGCAAGTCATCGGGCATTTTTTCGCGTGTGCCTTTGTATTCAGGAAAAATTTCATCGCGAAAAGTTTTGCCTACATCAAATGCCACAGCAAGATATTCAGGTTTTTCCTGTTCGAAAATGCGAATCAGTTCGCGTGCAAAACCATAGATGCCCGCAGTAGGTTCGCCTTTGGAATTCTGCCAGCGCTGACTGCCCCCTCCTGCGGTTAAGGCAAAATACATTCGATAGGCGAGAGCGTGTCCGTCAATTAAGTAAAGTGTAGGAGGCATAGGTTTTGATTACTCTTCGTCTCGTCATTGCGAGGGCGTTCTTGTTTTTTGCCCGAAGCAATCTTCAATACAATCAGGAGATTGCTTCGTCGGAAAGAGCAAGTGCCCTCCTCGCAATGACGAATGTATAAGATAAAAATAAAGCGCAGAGTTGATTATACTCTGCGCTTCTTCAATTTTAGTTACGTACCCGTGGGTCGCGTGATTGGGGCGGGGCTTCCTGGCCCTGACGCTGCCGTGTTTGCCGAATGTAATCTCGAACCAGCTGAGGTGGGTGAGGTTGTGTGCCGCCCATAATTAAATAACCGGGTGCCCAAAAATCACCGGATGGATTCTCTTTCTTTAAGCGAAGGAATTCGCTAAAGATCTTTTCTGAAGTTTGCTGGCGCATAATGCGCATGAGATAGCCAGGCGATGTATTGGGTTGTACATTCGCCACCCATTGCAAATATTCCGGGCGCACTGCAAGATATTCCAAACGCCAACCAAACGCGATACAAATATTTGGCAGCCATTCACTTAGATGATCTGCCAGATCGCCGGTGATGTAATGTGCTGAAAAACGGGGCACCAGCAAACAAGCATAAGTTAGATGATATAAGCCCGCTGTGGTTGGTTCCACGATCAATTTTTTCACAGCATCTGTGGTTGGGCTTTCGCGGGTCACATCTTGTTCGCCGGGTTCAGGTCTGGAGATGGGAGTTTCGGGTCTATGCCTCGGACGTGATGGCGCTGTGACTTCAACTTCATCAAATGATGTTTGCGCTTGCACGTTCAGGTCTGGACCCTTAGCCTGATCGGTCATAACCAGATTATTCAATTGGACAGAGGGTGATGCCTCTCGATTGAAAACAGAGGCATTCGAAAGCGAAGTAGCGATGCGCGTTTCGTTGGGATCAAAATTTTCTTTTTTGCGCGGCGGGCCAAAGTCCCGTGTTGAAGGTGGTTCGGGATTTGGCGTCGGTATGTTGGTGAGAATATTTGAAATTGGAGCGATGTCCATTGAATCGCCCTCATCCAGATCGGTGGGGTATTCATAGGCTGGTTTCGACGTATGTTTGGCTGGTTTTTGAGACTCAGGTCTTTCAGTGCCAAAGTCATTAACCAACTGGCTGGCCTGAGTGCGGATGGTGCTAAAAGGTGTTTCTGCATCGAAGACGAGAGCCAGCACAATATTTGTTCCGAGGCGGGTGGCATATAACATGTGCTCAGCTTTTGTGCTTTCGAGGCGGATAAATCGTAAGAGGTCCGAACCCTTTTGCCCATCCCAGTTGCGTGTAACAGTTTGAGCCACTTCTTTTGCAGCACTTTGTGAAAGGCCTCCCGCATATGCCCAAAGATCATTGTTGCGTGTGATTAATGCGGCCTGTGCAGAAGATTCAAGTGTGAGGCGCGTGAGATGCTGTGCGGCTTTGCTGACATCGCTTAACCACGGCATAGTAGCGGTGGCTACATTGCTTTGTGTACTGGAAGTAGTTTGAGGTTTTGAGATAGCAGTCATAAATTCCGACATTCTAAAGGGTTTACGAACGAGGATCCATGGGCGCAAATTATCCAGGGGAGGAGCAGGCACATTATCATCAAACAGGATAACGAGATTAATGCCTGGTCGAATGGTGCGCAGAGCATAGCCGATTTCATTTACCCAGCCCTCGCCGAGAGCGAAATCGAGCATGGCAAGCGGAGCGCCAATCTCATCTGCACGTACGACAGCAGATGATTTATTGTTAACCACATGGATACGGTAAAGCTCCGTCTCTTCTAATGTGCGACGGACCGTATCTCCAAGAGTGGAAGAGGGGGTAACGACAAGAATATCCGCTGGCATTTGTATGAAGTTTATCACTTATAAGAGGCGGAATCAAGCCGTACAAGGGGACTAGTTAGCTCTAACTAGACCTTTCAAATGCTTATCATTTAATAAAAGGAGAGATATTGCATGAGATTCTTTAAATTAAGGCGTGTCATAATCGGTTTGCAGCTCTTTAATGCCCAACAACGCCATCAGCACTTCTGGCGGAATATCTACTGCGGGCAGGTCTGTTTTGTAGAGTTGGGCATTTTCGGCGCGTTCTCGCAAGGAACGCCAGAGGATTTGACGTTCATCGCCAGCTACTACAAGGTCATTTAACGTTTTTGCATTCAGCAAATATTCACCAGTGGAATATAAAAAGGTTAATCGTTTCCATTTATCTGTAGAAATTGGCTGGGGTAATTTTTCCAATGCTCCAATTTGGATCTTGTAATATTCTTCCTTTGCACGCGGATGATTCGCTTCGTCGCGCAATAGTTCACCTCGTGTGGTCAACTCATGCCCGCGGACTGACGCTATGAATTCGATTTGTCCGCCGTGCTGTGCAAATGCCGAGGGTTGATAAAAAGCTAGATAGTCCACAGCCACAACTTTGGGCGCGGTGCGAAGCGGAATTCGATACCATCCTAATAACCGCGCAATTTCCAAGTCGCGTGGGGTGGGTAGTAAACAAACAAGGACAAGAGAAGTCGAGGTGATGGTCATAATTTAAGTTTGCTGCTTATTTCCAAACTGTTACCTGATTCCTGCCATTAGATTTGGAAACGTAAAGCGCCTTATCGGCTTGATCGATCAAGTTATCCAATTTCAAGTCAGTATTGTTTTGAGCAAAGATCTGTCCGATACTGACAGTAACTCGAATTTTCTGGCCGTCAAATTCAAGCATAGACGATTCGATATTCTTGCGAATTCTCTCTGCTGTTTCTAAAGCAGCCTCTTGATTCGCCTCAACCAGAAGACATATAAACTCTTCTCCACCATAACGCGCAAAAATATCTGTAACACGCAATGCCTTGCGGCATTCACTTGCAATATGTTTCAGAACATGATCGCCAGCGAGATGACCAAAATTGTCGTTGACTTGTTTGAAATGGTCGACATCCAGAAGCATGATCGTTAGAGGGTGACCATAGCGTTTGAAGCGTTCGTACTCGATCTCTGCCAATTCGAAGAAGTGGCGGCGGTTGGTGACCTCAGTCAGTACATCCGTACGTGCAAGGCGTTCTAATTCCATTTCGGCATGTTTGCGGTCTGTAATATCCACCAATACAATTACATGGCCGATTGAAATATCCCGCTTATTAAGAATGGGTGAAATTTGAACAAGAAAAAAGTTTGAGGTGTTATTGTGACTCAATAAAACTTCTTGTTCAAGCTGTTTCTTAAGTTGGGGGGAGTAATCTAGTTTGGGCCAATCTTTTAGCACAACCTCAAGAGGTTTTCCGATTGCATTAATGCTTTCAGAACCAATCAATGATTGTGCATAAGGATTTATCTCCACTACATAACCTGTTGTATTCAAAACGAGAATCCCAGAGTTGATATTTTTTACGATAAGCTCATGAGCAATGGGAAGGATCTTGAGGGCGTTGAAACGAGATATAGCGATAAAGAAAATAATGGCAGAAACCAGCAAAAAGACAATGATATTATCGAGCTTTGGAATTAAGTCCAAACCTAAAAAGTCTTCAGGGATGCGGGCTGCCAACGGTAAAAATCCGCCCAATACCATTAGCACCGCTGGTTTTCTAAAAAAAGAGGAGACACGAAAATAATGTCTGACGTATATGACCACACTGCTGAGAATGAGAAGGTAAGTCCCCACTGCATAAACCCAAAAATAGAAACCATGCTCAGATTGTGTTTCGGGATATCCATCCACCATGGTTATTTCAGTCCAATACCAATGGTGAAGCGGGTTGGTAAATACAATTGCAATCGTTACGAGTACATAGATTCCCAATACCCATCGTTTAGGTGCGGTGAACCATTTTTGGTTATTGGTGTAATACAATGAAAACACAAACCAGGCTGCGGGTCCCGGTGCACTCCCCAGGTATTTCATCATTGCCCAAAAGATCTTGCCGTCTAATGTAGTACTGACCAACTCAAGAGCGTAGCAAACTGTCCATATGGTCAGGGTAAAAGTCAGCCAGGAGAACTCTCGCGCTGTCTCTATTTGTTTTCTCAAGCCGAAGGAATACACACACAGGTAGGTTAAGATTGCTGTGGAAAAAATAAAAGGTAAAACATATGGTGTGTATTCGAACATGAGCACATTATAAACTTGACCGCCACTAATTAGTGGCGGTCAAGTGAATTACATCAAACCAACTTCCTGATTGAACTCGACAATCAATTCATCAATTTCATCAGCTTGCTTTTGGACATCTGTCCAGTATTTTGGTTCATACCATTGATTTTGAATCTCTTCGTAGGTCTTACCTTGCTGTTCGACCCAGGTGTAGTATTTCAGGTTGTGCACACGGCGGCGTTCGGGATAAGTTAATTCGAGCATGTTATCCGTGGATTGGCCATGTAAATAACGCGCGAAATCGGCGGCAGCATTGGTTTCTGAATATTCGCCAAATTCCTGATGCATTTCATGCAGACGCGAACGATAGAGTTCCATCGAGTCAGTGAGCATGGTGATCATTACATCGTTTTCGTCCATCTCATAATATTTAGCAGTCTTGATACAGGAAAGAACATTTGAAATGCCAGAGAAGCCAAGCAGATCGAGATTAGATATTATAGATTCAGGTACACCTTTTTGAGCGAGATAAGCGCGTCCATTTTCTTCATTGAATAAGCGTGCGATTTTGACAACTGCATTATCATCAATAGCCGTGACAATATCTGTATTCTTTGTGTTATGTACCCAAGGCACATGTTTATCGCCAATGCCTTCAATGCGATGTGCGCCAAATCCATTTTCTAAAAGTGTTGGGCATTGCAGGGCTTCACCAGCTACGATTTTGCTTTCAGGAAATATCTGTTTGAGATAATCGCCGCTGGCAATTGTCCCTGCTGAACCTGTTGCGGAGGCGATCCCGCGGAAGCGGTCATCTTTTCTACCCATTACTTTCGCGAGCACTTCCTCCATAGCGTGACCTGTCACTTCATAATGCCAGAGATAATTTCCGAATTCTTCAAACTGATTGAAGATCATTAAATCCTGACCAGATTTTTTCAACTCCCAGCATTTATCGAAAATTTCTTTTACATTTGATTCGGAACCAGGTGTCTTGATCGTTTCCCCTGCTACTTTTTCCAACCACTCGAATCTTTCCTTAGACATGCCTTCGGGCAAAATAGCAATCGACTCACATCCGAGCAAAGCTGAATCATACGCGCCGCCGCGGCAGTAATTGCCAGTGGACGGCCAGACAGCTTTTTGAGTCGTCGGGTCAAACTGACCTGTGACCAGTCTCGGCACGAGGCAGCTAAACGCCGCCCCGACTTTGTGTGCTCCAGTCGGAAACCATTTTCCAACAACAACAATAATGCGCGCCTTAACTCCTGTCAGCGATGAGGGAAGCTCAAGATAGTTAACTCCGCTAAAAGCCCCGCCTGAAGCGGTGGGTTGATTGTGCCAGTTGATGCGAAACAAATTGCGCGGATGAATATCCCACAGGCCGATACTCTTCAATTCATCCTTAACTTTTGCAGGAATTTTTGAAGGGTCTTTCATTTGTGCATAAGTGGGGATAATAATATTGCGTTCTTTTGCACGTTGAATAGCACGCGCGCGGCGGTCCTTGTGAATGGTCAGGTCAATGGTGGTCATGGGTTGCTCCTGAGATAAAAGTTTCGGGCGGATGTATTATACTCGCCAAGAATTGAGGGTGCGCCTCACTCAACAAGGAGTAAAAATGAAACAAGCAGCAGCAGGCACAATGTCCGGATGCCTTGTGTGGATTATTGCTTTTGGAATAATCGGCATGTGTATGTTCTCGATTGCGATGCCGATCGGTGTCATTACATCCGCCAGTGATTTTGCGATAAAACAGACTGGAGCTATTATTTGCCCTGACAATACAACCTATAACATCCGCACATATGCGACAACGACAACGAGTTCAAATGGAGGCAGGCAGCCAGCTACAGCATATGTGCTTCAATGTTTGGATGCAAGTGGAAATGTTGTAAAGGAAGACCCGGTTGGTTATGGGTTCCTCTGGGTTGGCATGGTCGCTGTTCCTGCATTGATTCTGACGGGTGTGCTTGCATTTGTTCTCGCCGCGCCCATAGGCATATTAATTACCAAGCTATTGAATAAGCTCAAATCTTCGAAGTCGAAAACAAATATTTGAAGTTAAAGCCTGTTAAATTGAGTAGACGGTCTTATTGGTTTCTTAGAATGTCATGCCATAATCAATGACGATGGACTGTTATTGATGTGGAGTGTATTTCATGCGAATTTTGATCGTTGAAGATGAAGCCGGAGTTGCGGGTTTTGTAGAGCAGGGACTCACGGAAGCCGGCTATGCGGTCAACGTTGCCCGCGATGGCACCGAAGGGCTGGAGTATGCACTTGCCTACGAATATGATGCCATTGTGCTGGATATTATGCTCCCAAAAATGAATGGTTTGGATGTATTGCGCGAGATTCGTGACAAGCGAGTCAAAGCGCCTGTGTTGCTGTTGACTGCGCGGGATGGGTTGGATGATCGCGTTCGCGGGCTGGATTTTGGTGCAGATGATTATCTGGTCAAGCCTTTTGCATTCCCTGAATTACTGGCACGTATCCGCGCCTTATTGCGCCGTCCGCCCTTGCAGGCCGGGAATTTGTTTCAAATGAATACCCTTGAAATGGATATTGTCCAGCATGAAGTGCGCCGTGATGGGAAACGCATCGAGCTAAGCCCGCGTGAGTTTGCACTGCTCGAGATGCTGTTTCGCCATCCCAATCAAGTACTGACGCGTACACAAATTGTTGAACATGTTTGGAATTTCAACTTCTTCAGCGATACGAATGTGGTGGATGTGTATGTCGGTTATCTGCGTCGCAAAATTGACCGCGACTCTGCTGTCCCGCTTATCCATACTGTTAGAGGGATTGGTTACCGTTTGAGCGAGGATGCGCATGCTGACTAAATTTCCGATACGAGCACGTTTAACTTTGTGGTATTTATTGCTCATGCTGGTTACTTTTATTATGATCGCTATTTATCTTTTGACTCGTTTTCAAAATAGTTTAAAAAGTACGATCGATACATCCTTGCAGATCACAGTTTCAAAAACGATAGCAGCCCTGGATGTGGCAGACTTTATCGAAACTGGCAAATTGACTTTTGATCATGTTCGGCAAACACAAGTTACGGCTGCTACAGGCTTTGCCATGCGCGTTCTCTCTGCACAGGGCGCAGTTTGGGATAATTATGGTTCCGCACAAAGTGTGCCGCAATGGGGAGCAGTTGAATTGGGATATTCCACGCAAACAGGTGGGAGCAATAATGAGGAATGGCGAATTTATAGCGAACCCATTTTTGATTTAAATGGACAAACCATAGGCTGGGTGCAGGCAGCGCAATCTCTCAACTCCGTTTCCATGACTCTGCAGGAATTGCGTAATCAATTGCTTTTGGGGATTCCCCTGCTTTTATTATTTGCTGGCATTGGAGGATATGTACTCTCCAACCGTGCCTTGCAGCCCATTCAGGAAATTACAAATACAGCACAGGAGATCACTGCCAACGACTTGTCGAAAAGATTGGATTATCAAGGCGCCATGGACGAAGTTGGCAGGCTGGCGCAAACCTTTGACCAGATGCTTGAACGCTTGCAATCCTCTTTTGAAAGGGAAAGACGATTCACTTCCGACGCCGCGCATGAGCTGCGGACCCCATTGACAGTTCTCAAGGGACAGATCGACGTGACGTTGAGCCGCCCGCGAAATTCTGTTGAATATGAAAATAAACTTCGTGAGCTATCTGTGCAGGTGGATCGCTTGATCCGTTTGAGCAATGCGCTTTTGTTTCTTTCGCGCTCCAGCCAGGATCAAATTTCATTCCAACCTGCTTTGGTTAATTTGCGCGAATTGCTGGATGTGCTGATCGAACAATTACAGCCCCTTGCTGAAGAGAAGGAATTAAAGTTAAGTACGCAAATTTCAAATGAGGTCTTCGTTTATGGCGATCATGATCACTTGATCCGCCTCTTCATGAATTTACTGGAGAATGCCTTGAAGTACACGCCGTCCAATGGGGAGATTACTGTCAGCGCAATGAAGGAAGATGATGCGATTCAAATATCGGTTCATAACACAGGCCCGGGTATTTCAGCGGAGCATCTTCCCCATTTGTTTGAGCGGTTTTATCGTGTGGATGAAGATCGTTCCAGTCAGACAGGCGGGAGTGGTCTGGGATTGGCAATTGCCCATGAAATTGTGAACAGGCATGGGGGGAAAATTGAAGCGCAAAGTAGTCCGGGTCAGGGTGTGACGATTTCTGTGCGCCTGCCTTTATCCAATTCATAATCATTTCTTACTATTTTCTTAGTCTTGCCACCTAGAATTAACCTATATTCAGTATTCACTGAATTGCCATATCGTTTAGAAGGAGTTTTAAAAATGAAGATCAATAGATGGATCGCCCTTGCGATGATAGCTTTACTGGTGGTGGGCGTGATGGGTATAGTTAGTTATCGCGTGTTTGCGCAAAATAGCTCACAGCCTGCGGCTCAAAGCGGAACTGAAGAACCCAATGACGGCACAGATGTGCCCGGGCAGGATTCTTCTGACGAGGTCCCGCCCGCCCAAACCGGTATCACAGCCGATGAAGCTCAAGCGATTGTTGAAAAAGCATATCCGGAAGCAACAACCATCGCCGTCGAGTTTGACCGTGAAGGCGGCAAGGATATGTGGGAGGTCGAATTAGATAATGACCTGGATGTAAAAGTGGATGCTGCATCCGGCGAAATTCTATATTCTGAGAAGAGGGATTAATCCCGTCTCAAAGACCATGATTTTGAAGGCATCGGATATATCCGATGCCTTCTTTTATTTAATTGACTCGCCTTCGCAGTGTAATTCTGCCTGCACCGTGCAGCAGGCACGCGTAAGCGACAGCGACACTTGCGCCGCACGCCAGTGCAGGTGTCGCTCAGGGAATCACGACTGATGCGTAAGGTGAGTAATTGAGACAAATATAAGAAAGTTCATAGACACCCATTATCGTTTTCTTATTTTTGATTTCTATAATCAAATTTAACTCAAGTGCATTGAGTAAAACCTATTTCAAAAGGAGAGAACGACATGAAACCTAAATACTTTTTTATTCTGACAATAATTGCTTTACTGGTTGGTGCCTGCGCGCCCGCACCTACTGATGCGCCAGCACCCACTGACGTGCCCGCGTTACCTGCTGTCCCGGCATTACCCGCTGACCCTTACACCATAGATGTCACCGCGGCCGATTTTGTCGCTGGGGTGGACAATCCCTACTTTCCGCTCACCCCTGGTTCAACCAAAGTTTTGGAAGGCATGACGGAAAACGGTCTGGAACACATCGAGATCAAAATTCTTTTGGAGACCCGCGAAGTGATGGGCATCCAGGCCACGATCCGGCAGGATACTGTTTACATTGATGGGGCACTCGTTGAAGATACGTTCGACTGGTTTGCCCAGGATAAAGCTGGCAACGTCTGGTATCTCGGTGAAGATGTCAAAAATTATGAAAACGGCCAGTTGACAGACTCTGCTGGCTCCTGGGAGGCAGGTGTGGATGGTGCGCTGCCGGGCGTGATCATGTATGCGGACCCGGCCGCCCACATCGACGAAACCTATTACCAGGAATATTATGTGGGCGAGGCCGAAGATGCAGCGCAATTGTTAAGTGCCAATGAAAGTGTCACCGTCACCGCTGGCAGTTTCGAGAACGTGGTGAAAACCTTTGACTTTACCCCCCTGGACCCTGGGTCGCTGGAACACAAGTATTACGCAGCCGGAGTCGGCGTGGTCAAAAATGTCAATCTTGTTACTGGAGTAATCTTTGAACTGATTGAATACACCACGGGCGAAGCAGTCTCTGCTGAGTTGCTGCCACAGCCGACGAGCGGATTCCCGCCTGGATTCGTTCCTAACGAAGCTGACCGCGTGGATATTGTGAAGCCCACCTTTTCCAACCCCACCTCCATTACCAACCCGCTCTTCCCCATCTCCGAAACGGATCAACTCATCCAACTCGGCCTGAAGGATGGCCATCCACACCGCACTGAGTTCACCCTGCTCCCCGATACCAAAACCATCACCTGGAATGGCGAACAAACCGAGGTGCGCGTCCTTCAGTTCGTTGCTTATCTGGATGGCCGTATCCTTGAGCATGCTCTCGACTTCCTTGCTCAAGCCGATGGTGGCGCAGTCTGGTACTTTGGTGAGGATGTCTATAACTACGAAAATGGCGTGGTCGCTGACCTTGATGGCACCTGGCTCGCTGGCAAAGACGGCCCACCCGCCATGATCATGCCCGCCAACCCGCAGGTCGGCAACATCTATCGCGTGGAGAACATCCCTGGCAAAGTCTTCGAAGAAGTCACTGTTCAGGCCATCAATCAAACGCTTGAAGGCCCACGCGGACTCATCGAAGGCGTCATATTTGTCCAGCAGATTGGCATGGATGGACAGACCACGGTCAAGGCCTTCGCTCCTGGCTATGGCGAATTTCTGGCTCATACCGAGGATGTTGGCGTGGCTGTGCCGATTGACTCGCTCCCAGAACCGCTGCCAGCCGAGCTTGAGACTCTGTTGACCGGTGCCAGTAGTATCTTTGATGCTGCTGACTCAGCGGACTGGGAGTCGCTTTCCGCTACACGTGCCACCATGACCGAAGCCTGGGAGGCTCACCAAGTCAATCTTGACCTCGGCAGCCTGTTCCCCCTGCTCGACATCCAGATGGCCCGCTCGCTCGCCGCGCTTACGAGCGCCATCGAACAGCAGAATCCTGCAGCCACGCGTGATGCGGCCTTTGATGTAGCCGTGGCCACGCTGGACTTCCAACTGCCCTACCGGCCGCGCATTGAGATTGACAATATCCGCTTCGACCTTTGGACTCGCCGCGTCATCACGGATAGTGCCAGTGCCAATGCGGGCCACGTGGCTGGTGATGTCGTTATTTTAGAGTTTATCTGGCAGCGCATCAGCCACACCGTGGATGCATCCGCGGCCCAAACCATTGAGACTCAGCTCGCCGCCCTGCGCACCGCAGCCGATGCCGAAGACCTCACCGTAGCAGCCGATGCCGCCGCGCAACTCCAGACTATCCTCGGCGGACTCTAACTCATGAGTCGATATTTATGCCGCTTGATCAATTAAATTTTGTTTAGAGTAAAAAATAAAACGGACAGCGTTAGCTGTCCGTTTTATTTTTTACTAGTTGTTTTAAATCTTCCAGTGTATTACAACCATTCATCATCTCGGCATTCAACCATAATTTTGGTCCTTCGTCCCTGCAATGGATAAATGCAGCGGGGAGTGGAATATCTGTAATTGCGTATTTGTCTTCCAACTCATCGCGGTGCAGAAACTCCACCGATGTTTTCAGTGTTTGTGTAAATTCCTTCCACTCGCGGACCATGCCGGAGTTGTCGTACGTCACGGCGCATAAACGGCAGGCATAGGTTTCTGGTGAGAAATTCTTGTGTAAAAGGTCTTTGATTCCATTGAACAGTCCGCTATCTGCATTATAGACAAAGATAATTTTTTCCATGATGAGATGGACGGGTTGCTGATCGAATGCCTTACTTTGTTATTTTCTTGGGTCTTTCACTAAAAATATAAGAATCCCGATCATGACGATCGACAGCACAATTGAAATCGAAAAAGTGGGAATGAATCCCGCCGAGTCTACGATCCAGCCGCCAAGCAGGGGAGCAATGATGGTGGCGGGCGCAGTGAGAGTTTGTGAGAGACCAATGTATAGCGGGCGTTCAGACTCTGTGCCAAAATCCACGGTCATTGTCATGCCAATAGTCCAGATCGATACGTTGGCTATGCCTGCAAGTAGGAAGATGGGATAGAACCATGCGATGGATGGAGCGAACCACGCGAGGATGGAGCTTAACAACGCGGCGACTGCGCCAATGATCAACATGGAACGATGTCCCCATTTATCACCAAGCCAACCCATGCTTGCATTGGCTATCGTTTGTGCGATGGTCAATGTGGCTGTGAGAAAGCCTGCTGTGATCGCATCCATATTGAATTCACGTAGGGCGTAAATGATGTAGAACGAGAATCCCATTGTGGCAAATTGAGAAAGAAAGCGCGCGCTGAGAAACCAATTGAAGTTTTTATCGCGGCCTAATATTTTTTTTGAATCATTCCAGAAGTTGGCTTTTTCTTCTGGGATGATCTTTTCGATATCTTCAGGTTCGCGCGTCTTTGCGAGTGCCACCCAGGATAAGGTGAAGAAAATGCTTGCGATGAAGAAACAGGCCGCAAAGTCAAAGGGTGAATCGAAATAATCTAAAAGATAGCCTGCCATGATGGCTGATCCGCTAATGAATAAATTGGCAAGCCCTGCTTGAAATCCAAAAAAAGTCCCGCGTGATTCGGGTGGGATGATCTTTGAGATCATACTGGTCCACGGGTTGGCAGTGAATCCGCCGCCAAGGCCTTGCCAGGTGAGCAATAAAAAGGTGATGATAAGCCCGGCCTGCAAGCCGATAGTGGGAAGTAATAACGCAACAATGGCAAACCCCAAAAACGGGGCTCGCTCATGAATGGTGTTCATGAGGACCGTGCGTTTGTATCTTCGTAACCGTGAGACATGACTAGCCGTGAATAACTGCGGCAGTTGCCAGCCGACGGAATGAATCGCTGGTACAAGGCCGATCAACAAGGCCGAGTCTGTCATGGATGCGACAAAGAGGGGGAGAATAGTGCCAAAGGATGCAAAACCAAGCGCAACACCGAAGAGACCGCCATCCCATAGGCCGACAGCGACATTGTATTTCAGGTTTTCGCGTATTTTCTTTTCAAGTGTTGTAAGGGAAAGCATATTTTGATTTTACCATTTGGGATTTGGGCCTTGACAGATTATCGCTTTTGCATAAAATAAAAACGAACGTTCGTTCATTTTTATTGGAGAAGAAGCCATGCCTGCAAAAAAGAAGGAAAATCTGACAAAGGGTGATACTACCCGCCTCGCCATTGAAGATTCTGCCATTGAATTGTTTATGGAGCAGGGTTACCATGCCACGTCCATGCGGCAGATTGCGGAACATGCTGAACTGGCGTTGGGAGGTATTTACAATCACTTTGCCAGTAAAGAGGAAATTTTTGAAGCCATTATTTTAGATAAGCACCCGTATAAAAGAGTTTTTCCAGCCATTCTTGAAGCAGAAGGGGAGACGGTTGAAGAATTTCTCAATAATGCCGCTCATGTAGTAATCAAAGAACTTAAATCACAGCCGTATTACATCAAATTGATGCTAATTGAAATTGTTGAATTTAATGGCAAACACGGCTCTACCTTAATTAAAGAAATTGCACCAAAGGCTTTGCCTATCTTCGAAAGAATCGTAAAGTCCAGAAAGAATTTGCGAATCACAAACCCCGCCATACTCTTCCGTTCTTTTATCGGCATGATTCTTTCTTATATGATCACTGACATCATTATTTCAAATTCCATCCTGCAAAAATTGATGCCTAAAAATGCAATGGATACCTATGTGGACATCTACCTGCACGGTATTTTGAAAGCTGAGGCTTAAGTATGTTCAATTCCCGTATTTATTCCATCGTTCGAAAAGAGTTTGTGCAACTCTTTCGTGATCCGCGTACTCTTGCGCTGGCGGTTGTAATGCCTATTATGCAGCTATTTCTATTGGGGTATGCCGCCACATCCGACGTACGAAATGTCTCGTTAGCAGTCTGGGATCAGAGTAAAACAACAGAGTCGCGTCAGTTGCTGGATGCTTTTCGTGCGGCAAATTATTTCAACATTGATTATCTCGTCCACTCTGCTGATGAATATCAAATGCTAATTGAATCTGGTGATGCACGCGTTGCATTGATTATTCCACCAGATTATGCGAATCGTTTATTAGATGGAAATGCAAAAGTATTAATGGTTTTGGATGGCTCTGATGCAAGCATTGGCGCTACTGCACTTTCTACAGCGCGTTTGGTGGGGCAATCTTATGGCACAAAGGTTCTCACACAACAAGCAGCACTTAGCGGAAGGCCTGCTCCAGTTCTACCAGTAGAAGTTCGCACACAAGTTTGGTACAACCCAGACCTCAACTCTTCCTATTTCATGATCCCAGCCGTTATTGGCATGATTCTTTCTTTCATCACCACCATTCTCACTGCAACAGCCATCGTCCGTGAACGCGAACGCGGCACCATTGAACAACTTATTGTGACCCCAATACGTCCATGGGAATTGATAGTCGGAAAAATATTGCCCTTTGCAATCCTCGGCTTAATTGAAGCTTTTGAGATACTTATTATTGGACATTTTTGGTTTGGTGTACCAGTTCGCGGAAGTTTGGGTTTGATTGTATTTACATCAGGATTGTTCCTTTTATCTAGCCTTGGAATTGGATTGTTTGCTTCTACTATTGCGAACACTCAGCAAGAAGCCATGCTCACAGTGATGATGTACAACCTGCCTAGTATCTTTCTTTCTGGATTTTTATTTCCACTTGAAGCTATGCCAAAATTTTTACAAATTATTTCGTATGCCATTCCGTTGAGATACTTTCTCGTTGTTATTCGCTCGCTGTTATTGAAAGGCGTAGGTTTTGAAGCTATTCAAAATGAAGTTATTGCCTTGGCAATTTTTGGTTTGGTCATTATGACCGCCGCCGCATTACGTTTTAGAAAACGATTGGATTAATTTCTCTTCTCATTCAAGGAGTCTCTTATGCATAACAAACTTCCCCCGCTTCCCGTTCGCATCGTCGTTGCAATTTTAGTAGTCGGCACGATTGGATATTTCATATTCCGTTCGCTAAACAATAATAGCAGTGATAGCCTGACTGCTTCCGGCTCCATTGAAGCGGCTATCATCAACATAGCCCCCGAGATGAGCGGCAAAGTGGATAAAGTTCTTGGCGAGGAAGGACAGCCTGTATTAACAGGTGATCCGCTTCTTTCTTTAGACAGCAGCCTGCTGACTGCCCAACGAGCTGTCGCCTCCGCCCAATTAGACTCTGCCAAAGCTGCTGTACATACTGCTCAAAACGGACTCGCTACGACTCGATCTCAATATCAAATAATTTTGGAATCCGCACTCACTCAAGGCAAGGAGACGCGTCTCGAAGACTGGTTCTCTGATCCAGATATATTTGAACAGCCAGGCTGGTACTATACCCGTGCAGAACAAATTGAAGCCGCGCAAAGACAGGTCGAAGCTGCGCAAGCCGCAGTGGAAGATGCACAGGCGAACCTATCAACACTGACACAGACCTTAGATCAAGCAGAGTATCTAAAAGCTGAGCAGCGCCTCCTGGATGCTCGGCTGGCATATGAGATCGCCCAGACTGTAAACTATCGTGCACAGAATTCAGCTACTGGTGATGTCCCCAAGGGGCTTTTCAACCGTACTCACTGTGGAACCAATCAAGGTTATTTTGTTGAAACCGCACAACTGACAAATCAAATCTATAAATGTTCACGCGACCCCCAGCTTGGCGAGGCAGGCAGTGATCTCTACCACAATGCGTATGATGAATTGGTAAGTGCGCAGAATGCATACAATGATCTGTTGAAGACTCAATCAGATGACAAGATTCTTCAGGCGCGTGCGGATGTATCAGTTGCTCAGGAACGTTATTACACTACACTAGATTTTTTGCGCAGCTTGCAGACTGGTGAGCAATCTCCAAGTGTCACCGCTGCGCAGGGAACCTTGGATCAGGCTGAAGCCTCAATTGAACAGGCACAGAAAGCAGTTGATCAGGCTCAAGCCAATCTTGATCTCATTGATACGCAACTTAAGAAGCTCACCATTAATGCTCCCATGGACGGCGTCATTCTCACACGCAACGTTGAAGTTGGTGAGTTTGTACAACCCGGTGCAGTGGCTCTGACCATGGCAAATCTTAATGAACTGACAATCACTGTTTATGTTCCTGAAGATAGATATGGCGAGATCAGTCTGAATCAAGTAGCGGATGTGATGGTGGATTCATTCCCTGACGAAATCTTTAGCGGAGTAGTTGTCCATATCGCTGATCAAGCTGAATTCACTCCACGTAACGTTCAAACTGTTGAGGGCCGCAGCAGCACAGTCA
This sequence comes from Anaerolineales bacterium, assembly GCA_014379595.1. Classification (GTDB taxonomy): domain Bacteria; phylum Chloroflexota; class Anaerolineae; order Anaerolineales; family Villigracilaceae; genus Villigracilis. Next base: position 143,853 of record JACMLM010000071.1, on the reverse strand, counting down.
TTGCGATCAAATTGAAGGTTACCAATGGCGAAGGCAAGTTGAAGATCGGTATGCCGGCGGATGTAACTTTCAAATAATTGTTATGTTGTAGGGGCAGATGGCCGTCTGCCCTATGGAGAACATAATCGTGGAATATCTTGTTCAAGCAAATAATATAAGCAAATCCTTCGGCGATGTTCATGCTGTAGATGATGTTTCACTGAAAATTAGATCTGGCGAAATCTATGGACTCGTTGGCTCGGATGGAGCAGGGAAGACAACCACCATGCGTTTGCTGGTGGGTGCGCTCAAAGCGGATTCTGGCGAAGTGAATATTTGCGGATACGACATCAACACACAAACCGAAAATGCCCGCTCGCAGTTCGGTTACCTCTCGCAGCGTTTTTCAATGTATGAAGATCTAACAGTTATGGAGAATATTCGTTTCTTCGCCGAGGTGCGCGGATTGAAATCCAATGAGTGGCTCCCGCGTTGTAATGAGATCCTTGAATTTGTTGGGCTTGAAAAATTTACAGAGCGCCGCGCGGGGTTACTCTCTGGCGGCATGAAACAGAAACTTGGTTTAGCTTCTGCGCTTGTAACACGTCCAAAAGTTTTGCTGCTCGACGAACCCACAACGGGTGTTGACCCTGTCACGCGTCAGGATTTTTGGCAGCTTGTGATTCGTTTAACTACACAAGGTGATGGTGTGTCAGTAATTATCTCCACACCCTACATGGATGAAGCCTCACGCTGTAACCGTGTAGGTTTTATGAAAGCGGGTCGCATCATCGCGGAAGATACACCATCAAATTTGCGTGCTCAACTCGCAGGACGTATTCTTGAATTGCGCGGCAGTCCATTGCCTATTTTGCGCCGCACTGCACGTGCTGATAAAGATGTGGAAGATGTACAAGCTTTTGGAGATCGTCTGCATATCCGCGTGGGGGAAGATAAAGCTAAAGATGTCCTCAACAGGCTTCCGTCTGAGATCAGAAGCGTTGGCGGCGAGATCAATGATTTGCGAATCATTCATCCCACACTTGAAGATGTCTTCATCACATTGTCGGAGTCTAAATGAATAAGCCAGTCATCATGGTAGAAAATCTCACTCGCCGCTTTGGTGAATTTGTCGCAGTGGATCATGTCAACTTTGAAGTGAACGAGGGGGAGGTGGTCGGTTATCTTGGGCCGAACGGTTCCGGGAAAACTACGACGATCCGTATGTTGCTGGGTCTGCTTGAACCCTCCGAAGGCCAGGCAACTGTTTTGGGATTCGACGCGTTTAGGCAAACCGAAGAAGTGCGGAAGCGCGTGGGTTATATGTCGCAGAAGTTTGCGATCTATGATGATCTTACCGTGTGGGAAAACTTGACATTTTATGGCGGCGTGTATGGGATCAATGACAAAGCCCGCATCAAGCATACCCTTGAACTGGTCGGCCTCATTGGGCATGACTCCACACTGACACGTTCTCTCTCCGCGGGTTGGCGTCAGCGACTTGCTTTGGGTATTGCATTAGTTCATGAGCCGAAATTATTGTTTCTCGATGAACCTACCTCAGGTGTTGACCCAACTGCACGCCGCGCTTTTTGGGATCTGATCTATGAACTCGCCAGTACTGGCGTAACCATTCTGGTCACCACACATTATATGGATGAAGCAGAATACTGCGAACGCGTTGCCATCATGCGCGATGGAAAATTGTTAGCAATGGATACGCCGCTGAATTTAAAGAAGAATATTATTTCTGGTGATATTTGGGAAGTATATGTACAGCCACTGGAACGTGGGTTGGAAATTCTATCCGAAATGACAGGTGTGGAACGCGTCGGGTTGGCTGGTGATTATTTACGAGTGATCAGTTCAAACGTTAAGAAAGATGCGATGTTAAGTCAATTAAGTAAAACAGGCTTGAAAGTGGAGAAAATCGAAAAAGGCGAAGTAACTCTCGAAGATGTGTTTATTTCACTAGCTCGTTAAATAATATATCGGGACACAGCGTCGCTGTGTCCCGATATATTATTGTTCGGGGGTCACAATGGCCATGATGATATAGGCCAGCACAATGCCAGGACCAGCAAGGAAAAATCCAAGCACGAACAACAGACGCATAACAGTTGGGTCGATATTTAGATAATCTGCAAATCCTGCACATACACCCGCAACCATGCGGTTGGACTTGCTTCGGGTAAGGGCTTTATAATCGCTCATTTTTTACTCCTTTCGTTTTGTATACTTGTTTTACGCAGGGAAACGAAAAGAGTTGCAAATACTATTTGTGCTTTCTGCCCTCAAAATAATTCGCGCTTGCAGCATATAAAAGAAATAGTCCGATCAAAATAAAGAAGACGGCTTGTAAACCTAGAAAGCGATATTGGTAAAGTCCGAAGGCTGTGAACAGTGTTCCGACCAATCCATAAAAAATTGCATTGCGTGAGTATGCAGAAGCAACGCGTTTGGACTGGAACAAGTTGCGAGCCGCAAGTTGTTCTATTTTATGAACTTCATCTTCATGACGATGCTGACAGGCCAGCACATCATCTATAATGGCAGCGCAATCGGTGCATAGTCCGCGCTGGCAGTATTTGCATAGTCCAATAGCTGGTTTATCAGGATGATAAAAACAATTCATGTCTGTCCTCTTTCCTATGGCGTCTAAATTTTCACAACAGGGTGTCTCAATACTGTCTTCATTTTTTCAGGCGCGGCCTTACGTGGATCGGAAATATAAACTTCATGATGCTTGCCACCATTAGGCCCAACATTATCATGTAGCCCATTCTCGCTCATGAATTCTCTCATTCGGTCTATTGTAGCAGGCTCTGTGGCATATGGTCCGATGTGCATTACTTGTACGCATAAACCTTCTTCAAAGGAATCCAATCTTAATTTTGGCAGCATTGGAGAATCCTCTTTTTTCTTACGGACTTGTTCACGCGCTTCTTCAAACAATTCTTTTGTGATGACTTCAGGTTTCATGATCATCAACGTATAGAACCAATTGTCTTTCACGGTGATGTCGAAGAAGCCATCTTCCACCCACCATAATCCTTCAAGTGCCATCACAGGATAATCTATCGCGTTGGTCGTTCTTTTTTTGAGCATAAACTTCAGTGTGTAAGAAAGACTGTATAAAGCCTGCGTCGCTTCTGCAAAACCTGGGGATGTGCCGGGCGCTTGTCCCTTTTCGATGGCGCCATCGATCATTACGAATTGAAGTTTCGGTACTTGCAAAGCCTCAACTTTTTTTGCAGAAGGTTGATATAAATATTTGAATTGTTTTTTAAGATCAATGGTTTTCATATTATATCCTTTGATGGTCGAGTAGCCCTGAATGATCTTTGAAGGGCATATCGAGACCATCATGTTTCCAAGTTATTTTTTGTTTACATATAACACGTGGTCTCGATACGGACGAGAAAAGCACTCGTCCTACTCGACCATCAGATTTATTAACCTTTGTGAATGACATCTTTTCCATATTTTTCCTGTAACGAATCAACTACTTCCTGCAGCTTACGCGACTTTTCGTTTCCCGCGTCCCACAAGCTAAGTTGGCGTACTGGAGCACCGATTCCGCTGACGCCGACTCCGAGCAGTCTCACAGCTTGATTTGGCTTGCGGACAGTATGCAATAATTTCAATGCGGCTTTAATAATGTCATCGGCGCTGTCTGTTGAAGTAGGCAGTGTGACTTGCCTTGAGATCGTTGTGAAATCAGGCCAGCGTATTTTTATTTTGACAGTTTTTCCAGCAAGATCATTTTTTCTTAGCTGTCTTGCAACTTCAGTCGATTGTTCTCTTAATGTTTTTTCGAGACTCTTGTCATCACGCACATCCACGTTGAATGTAGTTTCCTGGCTGATGGATTTGGTTTCAGATTCGGTGGTTATTGGCCGTTCGTCAATTCCGTGAGCATGACGCCAGAGATCACGTCCATTTTCGCCGAAGAGACGAGTCATTTCTTTTTCTGGCCAGCCTGCAATGTCACCGATGGTATGCACGCCGAGTTCAGTTAATCTTGCAGATGTTTTTGGCCCAACGCCCCAAAGCATATCCGCTGGGAGGGGAGCAAGGAATTTTGCTTCTTCACCAAATGGAACGATGGTTAATCCAAATGGCGGCTCATTGCTTTTTTTGTTTGCTTTCTTTCCAACCTCCGTTGCGATTTTTGCAACGAGTTTATTGGATGCGATTCCGATGGAGCTGGGTAAATGCAATTCGTTTTTGATGCCAGCTTGCAGGTCATGTGCGATGCGTGCCGGGGATTCGTTTATATCTGAGATGTCGAGAAAGGCTTCGTCGATGGAAATCTGTTCGACTAAAGCAGTCAACTTATGAAGTTTTTCCATCACCTGGCTTGAAACTTCTCTATATAAATTATGCCGCCCGGGGACGATAATGAGATTACCGCATAATTTTATTGCACGAGACATGGGCATGGCGCTGCGAATGCCAAGCGCACGCGCTGCATATGAACAGGAAGCGACTACGCCACGTTCATTGGGTTTGCCACCAACTGCAAACGGTTTTCCACGTAACTGCGGATTTTGCGTTTCTTCCACTGAACAATAAAACGCATCAAGATCTAAATGTAGAATGGTGCGAGGCATACTTATAATTATAGTGTAACAAGAAGACCCTAAAGGTTTTTCTGGATAACCAAAAGATAGTTTTATTGGCTGGGAAACCTTTAGGGTCTATTAAAATATAGGAAAAAAAGGTCATGAAATTGACCTGTTAACATATTGAACATTCTCTTAAGAAAAGTTATACTAGAGATGGCGTATAGTCAAAAGGAACATTTCGCTTTATTAAACGTTTTTAAATATGTGAAGTTTTGCCGTAGCAGAGAGAAATTCAAGAGTAAATAGAGTTTTTTCTTTTCCGCTGCGGCTGTTTTTGTAAGGTTGTTATTAAGAATTGCTTTGTTATGGAGGAAGAAATGAAATATTTGTCAAAATTTGGAACTGCATTACTTCTGGTTGCTTTGATGCTCTCGATCATGCCTGCGGCCACGCAACCTGTACAGGCTGCGACGTGTAATTGGGCTCAATTCGTTGCTGATGTAACCATACCCGATGGCACGAACTTTGCGCCCGGCACTGCATTTAAGAAAACATGGCGCTTAAAGAATATCGGAACTTGTGCATGGAATAGTAACGATGTTTCGCTGGTCTTCGATAGTGGCGAGAAGATGGGCGCGCCCGCTTCTGTTGCTTTGCCGACCACTGTGAATCCGGGTCAAACCGTGGACATCTCTTTGGATATGACCGCGCCTAGTGCAGCTGGTCATTACTTTGGTTACTATAAATTCAAGAGTGCAGCAGGCGGTTTGTTTGGTATTGGTACTACTGCTAATAAAACCTTTTGGGTTGAGATCAATGTTACTCCCTCCTCAGGTACTGGTTATGACTTTACAGCCAACGCCGCATCCGCTGCATGGTCTAGTGGCGCAGGCGCGTTAACTTTCCCGGGTACTGAGGGAAGTGCAAACGGCTTTTCATTTAAATTAGACAAACCCAAATTTGAGAATGGAATTGAATCTGCTCAGGCTGGTTTGCTCTTTGCTCCTAATAATGTAAACAATGGCTATATTCAAGCGAGCTATCCTGCTTTCAAAGTGCAGAACGGAGATCGCTTCCAGGCAACAATTGGCTGCGAATTTGGCGCTACCAATTGTTATGTTGCTTATCGTCTTGATTATCAGATCGGTTCTGGTGCCGTCAAGACCTTCTGGACCTTCCGCGAAAAATATGAAGGTCTTACATATAATGCCAATCTCAATCTAAGTTCTTTGGCAGGTCAGGATGTAAAGTTCATCCTTGTTATTTCTGCTTATGGTTCACAGATAGGTGATCGCGCATTATGGGGTAACCCGATCATTGCACGCGCTGGTGCATCCACTGGGCCAACGAATACTCCTGTAGTTACTGTTACCGGTACGCCTCCAACTGTTACGCCTACAAAAACTGTTGCACCTGGGCCTGCGGCATGTGATCGAGCGCAATTTGTCTCAGATGTTACTGTCCCCGATGGCACGAGCTTTGCACCAGGTTTTGGCTTCAACAAGACTTGGCGTTTGAAGAACATTGGTACATGCACGTGGACAAATTACAGTTTGATCTTTGATTCAGGCGAGAAGATGGGTGGGCCAGATTCTGCTGCTATCCCCACTTCTGTAGCCCCCGGCCAAACAGTAGATATCACCATCCCATTAACTTCGCCAACTACAGCTGGCACGTATCGCGGTAATTGGAAACTTAAGAATGGCAGCGGTATCCCATTTGGTATCGGTGCTGGCGGAATTAAATCGTTCTGGGTTGAGATCAAGGTTGCCGGTACTGGCACTGTTCCCTCCACGCCGATAACTCCAACTGTGGGCACCCCGGCTACACCAGTCACTCCATCAACTCCTGCAACGCCGATCGCAGGCACAAGCTATGATTTTGCTGCAAACGTCTGTGCTGCAAAATGGTATAGCGGCGCAGGCGAGTTGCCATGCCCCGGCACGAACGGTGACGCAAAAGGTTTTGTATTAATCACAAATCCTTCCAAGTTGGAGAATGGAACACTTGATAACCGCCCCGGTTTGATCACTGCTCCTCAGAATACCAACAATAGTTATATCCAAGGTTTTTATCCAGCTTATAAAGTAAAGGCTGGTGATAAATTCCGCAGTATTGTTAATTGCGAAGGTGGTGCAACAAGCTGTTACGTGGTCTTCCGGCTTGATTACTCAGTCGCAGGCAGCTCAAGCGTACAAACCTTTTGGGCGTTTGTGGAAAAATATGAAACACCCGGTCAATCCTATACAGCCGATATCGATCTTACTGCGCTTGCAGGTCAGGATATCAAATTTATTTTGACTGTGCTCTCTACTGGCTCTCCAGTAGGTGATCGCGCACTCTGGGTTGCGCCCATTATTTACAATGCAGCTGCATCCGCACCGACTACTGCACCAACCACTGCATCCACCACTGTGCCAGGCAGCGCAACGCCGACTGTGACAACTGCCCCGGCTACAGCAACAACTGCACCTCCAAATACAGCGACACCAACAGCAACTCCATAAATTGAGATTTATAACGATTAGTTCCCATTGCCTTTAGGCAACGGGAACTTTTTATTTTAAGCAATTGTCTTTTTCTCTGTGAATGTGTTTCTTTTTGGATTTCGACTCTGCCTATCTAAGGCCATAGCTTATTTTCTCTTCACTTCAAGTATCGCGATCTTGGTTGAGTGATTAAATGGAGCTGGGTCAGTGATGGGATTTCCAGTCCGCGTTTCGGGATAGCCCCGCTCTCCTCCTTGTAAGATTTCAGTGCTGAGAGCGGGGTAGCCTATGAAATCTTCTGGAACGGGAATAAGTTCTTTTATTTTCAAATATCCATCTTTACATAACGCTTCAAGTGTTTGCATGTACTCTTGTCCGCTGGCATAAAGCGCATTGTTAATGGCTATTAGATATCCGCTATCGTTGATCAGTGGGCGGACTTTGTTGATCAGGCGTGCGCTTTCCTTTTCCTGATCCACTTTACCTTTGGACGTGGTTGAGAAGAATGGTGGATCAATGATGACGCAATCAAAAGTAGTATTTGTCCGCTTTAAGTTGCTGACCTGTTCGAAAAAATCTCGCGCGATAAAGTTCCCTTTTTGAATAGGGAAGCCGTTTAGTGTATAAGATGTTTTGGCAATATTGAGGAAATCGCGGCTTAGGTCAATTTGAACAACGCGGCTGGCTCCACCAGCCAATGCAGCGACTCCGAAACTGCCTGTATATGCAAAGGTGTTCAAAACAGATTTATCTTTTAAGTTTTCAATGATCCACTTACGTAAGTTGCGTGTGTCCAGATAGAGACTTGAATCACGATTCAATGTTAAATTAATAGCATACCAAACGCCATGTTCTTTTATTTTGTGATCTATCTCTGTGCCAAATATCAGTTTTCCGCGTTTGTCTTCTTGTGACTCACTGTGGCGTGTTTTTAATATCCCAGATTGCAGCCAGGTCAGAGCAGCTTGTATATGTTTTTTTACTTCGTTAATGGTTTCTTCGTTTTGCGCGGGATCATCAGCATAGTTGTGAATGACAAGAGTCCGCCCATAGATGTCTATTACAAGATCGGGATGCCCTTCGGTGAATCCGTTGAAGAGGCGAAAAGCTGATTCGTGACTTGAGTCAAATAAGGTTAAGCGCGAGGCGAGGGCTTTATCCAACAAATTTGAAATTGATGTGGTTGTCATGTATATTCATCCAATAAAAAATTAATTTGAAACTATCGGCAATATCACGACAACTCTCTGAAATTAATCGATATGTATTTCCTTCAAAAACATTTCCACTGCTTGAGGGTCGAAGTGTTTGCCGCTTTGATCGCGGATATATTCTAATGCTTTTTCTCTAGTCCAACCCGGGCGATATGGACGGTTGCTGGTGACAGCATCCCAGACATCCACGATGGCGAAGATGCGAGCAGAGAAGGGAATGAGTTCACCCTTCAAGCCACGCGGGTATCCTGTGCCATCCCATTTCTCATGATGACAGTAGGGAATGTCTAGCGCTTCTTTAAGATATGCAATTGGTTGAAGCATTTCAAATGCAAATTGTGGATGACGTTTCATGATGACCCATTCGTCATCTGTAAGTTTGTCAGGTTTGAGCAAAATATTATCCGGTACACCCATTTTGCCAATATCATGGAGTAAGGCTCCTCTGCGGATATGAATCAACTGATCTTCGTTTATGCCTATGGATCGTGCGAGTTTTAGTGTCATCTCAGTGACGCGAAGTGTGTGGCCTTCGGTCTCTTTATCGCGCAGATCGAGCGCATGTGACCAGCCTTCGATAGTTGCATCGTAAGCGAGCTGCAAATCTAAATTTGAGCGCTGAATACCTTCAAAGAGCAAGGCATTATCAATAGCAATGGCTGTTTGCCAGCCAAGCGCATCGAGAAAATCCAACCATTCCATGTTGGGCACAAGAACCGTGCGGTTGAATATTTCCAGAACGCCCTTCACTTCACCTTTCGCGATCAATGGTACAGCAAAATAAGTGGCAAAGTTTTCCTTCGATAAGAGTTCGTTACGTATAAAGCTTTCTTTATATTCAGCCAGATTCTTTATGTGAATGATTCTTTTTTCAAGTGCTGATTGACCTGCATATCCTTCCCCCAATTTTAATCTCGTGGATTCAATGATGCGTGAATGAAAGCCGCGCCCGGCGGCGAATTCCAATTGTTGGATGCCGGGTTGAAGCAATAGCACTGACGCAGCGTCCACACTTAATTGGGTGAGTACCTGTTCAAGAACTATGTTTAATAATAGACGTAAATCAAATGTAGTGCTAATTGCAAAGTCGATCCTGCGCAGACTGCTTAACCGTTCAACCTGCCGCAGGGTTTGCTCATGTAAGCGTGTACGTTCCAAAGCCAAGGCGGCGCGTTCGGCAAAGATCGTCATCAAACGTTCATCATTGGCTTCAAAAGCTGCTGGCTCGGAGCTTTGCACATCCAACGCGCCGATCACTTCATTCCCAAATTGAAGTGGGATAACCATTTCGGAGCGAGCGGCATCCCAATTGCGGATGTAATCAGGGTCAGCCGTAACTTCCGGGACGTTGATAATGTGTCCGCTGCGAATTGCCTTCGCTGCCAACCCGGAGCCATTAAGATTTAATTTTGCGTTTTTGACCTGGCTCGCATACGGACCTTCTATTGCGAGCCGTTCCAATTCGTTCGTTTCCTTATTCAGCAGCAACAGGCTGCAATTTGAATGTTCAAACTCGCGTAAAACGGTTAGGACGATGGTGGAAGCTAAACCAGTTAGGTTTGTCATGGCACCACTTAGCAGTGATTCAGAGGCTCTATATAAGCGTGCCAGTTCATTACTGCGTTGACGTAATTCTTCGTCTTGCCGGTTTAACATATCCTCGGCTTGTTTGCGCTCTCTACGGTTCCTGGCTTCCTTCATTTCGCGCTCAATGGCCGGTATAAGCCTTGCCAGTTTGCCTTTTACCAGGAAGTCATTTGCACCAGATTTTAGAGCAGATACTGCAACTTCTTCTCCAATGGTACCGGAGATAATAATAAAAGGTATGTCCAAACCACTTTTTTGCAAAATTGCCAGAGCTTGCGGCGCACTCATGGATGGCATGGAATAATCACAGACGATCAAATCCCAGGGGCGGCGTGCAAATGCATCCTCTATATCAGGGGCCGTCTGTACGCGCTCCCATTCAACTTCATAGCCACCCTTTTGAAGTTCACGTAATAATAAGAGCATGTCATTTTCAGAATCTTCAATAAATAAGACTCTTAAATTTGAATTCATAGTTATTTTTGAGATGGAGGATTCTCGTTTAAGACCAGCCAATATAAGCCATGATTGAAATCTGCAGATTTGCGGATGTAAGAGTTGATACCTTCATTATACCCATCCGAAATGAAATATCCTGATCTTCTTTTCCAAGGCTCGAAGGGTTAGAGCTTCATCATCCGGGTTGTCTTCCACAAGTAAAATGGTTTTTTCGTCCATGTGTTTTCCTTATCCCAACGTGAAATAAAAGGTTGTGCCTTGGTCGATTATGCTCTCAGCCCATACCCGTCCGCCATGACGATTAATAATACGCTGGACAGTTGCAAGACCAATGCCTGTTCCTGGAAATTCAGATGTGGAATGCAGGCGTTGAAAGGCTCCAAACAATTTATTTGCATAGGCCATGTCGAACCCTGCGCCATTATCGCGGATAAAATAGATTGATTCATCATTTTCACGCTTTGACCCAAATTCTATCAGCGCCTGATCTCGTTTGGATGTGAACTTCCAGGCATTGTTTATAAAGTTTTCAAGGACATCCTGTATAAGATGCGGATCGCCTTTTGCCTTGAGATTTTCCGCAATGGTAAACTTCACATTGCGTTCGGGGTGATTCCTTTGCAGATCATCATAAATCTCTGCTGCAAATTTACTTAGATCTATAGGTTCTGACCTAAGAGGGGCTCGTGTAACGCGTGAAAGATTTAATAAATCGTCAATTAAATTCGCCATATTCTGTGTTGCTTTGCGCACACGATCCAAATGAGCACGACCCTCTTCAGGTAATTTATCACTATAATCTTCCAAAATTGCCTGACTGAATCCATCTATGGTCCGTAATGGGGCACGCAGATCATGTGAGACAGAATAAGAAAAAGATTCTAATTCACGGTTCGCAGCTTCAAGTTGGATAGTTTTAGCCTGGAGAGACTCTTCAATCTGTTTTAGCTTTGATATATCTCTTGCTTCTGCTAAAACATATTCCACATGATCATCGCTTCCCAGCATGGGGGTGAGGCTGAAGCTAATTGCCAATATCTGGCCAAACACAAAAATCTTTTCATCGTAACTGATCTTTATTCCAGAAACTGCCTCTGCAAAGGCATTCTTTACGCGCGTCTGAACTTCTGGATCAAAAGTCCACCACTTGCCTTCCAGGAAGTTGGTTTTCATCAATTCTTCGAATGTGACACCTGCTGCTTGTGTAGCGATCTTATTGGCGAAAAGAAGAGTGCCATCCAGGGCAACCTTTGCATTCAGTGTAGCCATGCTATCAAGAATGCCCTGGATTTCCTTTCTGCTATTTACTAATTCCTGGTTTGCGTCTTCAAGCCGCTGTGTGCGCTCAACAACACGCTGTTCCAATTCTTCATTTATGTGAAGGATTTTCTCCTCTGCAATTTTGCGTTCGGTATTCTCTACTTCAAGTTGTTTGTTAATTGTTACCAATTGAGAAGTTCGTTTGGCTACATGCTGCTCCAGTGACTGGTTCGCTGATTGCAATTCTGTGATCAGTAAGGTGTGGTCGAGCGGAATTGTGCTTTGCTCCGCAAGTAATGTAAGCATATCAATATCATCTGTAGCGAACAGCGGCGCGTATCGTAGTGCCACGATCAACAATCCCCATGAACGCAGTGAACTTATAACGGGCACAATCAGCAGTGTCTGTGCTTCGATCCGTTCGGCCCAATCCGCTGTTGCTGGCCCAAGTTCGTGAGGCACACTGGCAACCATCCCACGCTGTTGACGCCACACACGGCCAATGATGACGGACTCTGTCTCTAAATTTTCAACCTGCAAAGATGGCTCACTCGATATTGTAAGATTTAAATGTTTTGCAGTTGGATCCCAATGGGCAATGACAGCCTCTGCCCCACCAACTGTGCGCATTGCAGATGCAGATAATTGCTGGAAGATAGTAGCCTGATTATGTCCCTCCGGCTGACGTGCTATCTGCTGTAGAAAAAGATGTAATTCGTTCAACTGCCAGGACCGTATTAGCCAGCGCGGGGGAGCAAAACCAAAATAGTAGCTCAATCCAGATAGAATAGCGATGACCTGAATCAAGGAAGCAAAACCAGATTGCAATGCCGGGGATTCAGCGGCCGCCTGCCCAAATACTATAAGAACAATACCCACTATAAACAGAGAGGCTAATAAGCCTGAACCGGCCGAAGCAAGCCGTAAACGTTTGCCTGTAATTCCAGAGATTGTCAATGCGCCCTGGACGAGGATATACGTAGCATACACTTCGACGATCACAAAATAAACAATGAGAAACAACGTAATTGGCAACGGCAATGGCTGGCTGTATAGGAGTAGCGCGATCCACGAAAATGCCAGACCAAGTAGTGCGGCACTTTGACTAAGCTTCTGAACCGGGCGAAAGTATTGGGCGAGCCGCAGTAAAAAATAAGGTTGGGAGATTACAGCCAGAGAGCCGAGCTTTTCCAGCCAGAGCCATTTCACCCCAATAAGCCCTTGGAAACTTTGCACGATAATTGTAGCAGCCAGCGAAACGAAGACCAGAGCAATATCGAGCCGCGTTCTATCCCGATGCCGCAGCCAATCTACTAGTGTGATGAGAGCTACAAGTGCATAAATAAATTTTGTAAGAAAACTAAGAAACTCTTCAAGGGTCATTGACTATCTACTATCTTCCTGGATGTATCTGCGTAATGACGTTACAAATCCAAGTGTTTATGTGAAGAATGACAGAAAATACCATGGTAATAGGATACTTTCCCCCAAGCTTCAAAACAGGCTTCAAATTAATGTGAATTTTTTAGAACCAAATAATTTTAACTATAATGAATTTCTTTTGAAAAATCAATGAAACAAGTGCTGAAAAATCTTTCTACATCATTGCAATTACAGAAATAAGAGCAATAAATTCTTTATCTGATGATTCAAGGTTCGAACTTTTTTATATTCTTTAAATTAAATACTGAGATCTCCCTAATCCCGAGTATGGTACGCGCGCTGATATCCAATTCCACCCAATAAAAACTGCGATGCTCAGAATATGGGTCAACTTTGAAGACTGTTCCTTCGTACCAACCTTCATTGTCACCGAACTTGGCATCAAAGTAAACTTTGACATGGTCTCCAACTTGAAAGGACTCATCCATCGATTATTTGCGGCTCGCAAACCAGAACAGCCCAATACTCACAACCATGATAATAGAACCATTAACTGCCCATTGCGGGTCGCCTGTCATATAACTGCCGGGAAGAACATTAATACCTTGCAGGAAGAAGGTTCCACCCGTAAGAAAGAGAACTACTGCAAAGATCTTAAGAATAGTTTTTGTAGTTGAATTCATTTTTCTCCATTGAATTTATATTTACCATAGCCTAGCGTGCCAAAGCAAGCAGGGTACGAAATGCCAGGTAAATTATCACCATATCATCCGCTGTATATTCAACACGACGATCCATTGTGCGTTTTGCATATGGCATAAGCGCGGCTCTATCAGCCATGTCTGATTGCTCGAATTCCAAAGTCATTTTTATTGGTTTCGAGACCTTGAAAGGTTTTGTTACTTTTTTATTTTTAAGTTTATTTACAGCATGTTGCGCGGCTCCCTCGATTAATTTGGATGTAACAGCAGGCGGCAAACATTCAGCAGACATGCGGCTTAGAGCTTTTTTTACCTGTGCGGTTTCGATCTCCTCTCCAAAAAATTCCCTGACCTCCGCACACAAAGTTTGATCTCCTGAAGCCATGATGATCGGCACGTCAAAATGACCGCATACCGCTCCGTTCAAGCCTGCTTCGCCAAATGCCCGATCGTTGATCCACAGTCCAGACACGCGCTCATCAGACCAGGTGTGATCGAGAATCGCGTTGATCGCACCCATGCGCCCATGATAGCCAACGAACATTACGCCATCCACATCTTCATCCACGCCATGTACCATTGAAAGATAGGAAGGTGAGCCAGAATTCAATGTCGCACGAACATCTAATTCTTCGATCAGAATATTTCTCCCATTGTTATGACCATCCGTCACCACGACGGACGTAGCACCGCCTGCGAATGCACCGCGAATGGCCGCATTGACGTCATCGGTCATCAGTTTACGAAAACGGATATATTCGGGATGATTTGGATTAACCTGATCCCAATGGATAACACCCGTAATGCCTTCCATATCTGCGGCGATTAAAATTTTCATTATTACTCCTTTACGGTTTTACTGCCCGTGTGGCAATGTAAGTGGATGTATATTCACTGATCTTTACATCAGTGTGACTGTCTTCATATAACCCGACAATGGAAAACCCCGCATCCAACTGACCTGCAAGCTGGTCTGTTAGCGAATGGCCAAACTCTGCAGGACGGTTTTCTTCTTGCAATCTTGCGAGTCCGTAGGTTTCGACATCTGAATAGGGAATTTTGTGCCTTACATATAGATTTCCTTTTTCCATATCATCCCAATCAAATAAATAAAAAAGCGGATTCATAAATCCTGACAGCATATACCCGCCATGCCGTAATACACGATACGCTTCCTTCCACACGGGGCGGATCTCATGAATAAATAAATTGGAAACTGGATGAAAAATGAAATCAAAGCTCTCATCGGCAAATACCGAAAGATCACGCATATCGCCTTCTACGGTGCGAATGTTTAATCCCTCCCGCTCTGCCACTTCATGATCACGTTCCAGTTGAGCAGGGGAGTTGTCGAAAATGGTTACCTCTGCTCCCGCTGCGGCAAAGGTTGGGCCTTGTTGTCCACCACCACATGCCAGGCCGAGAATTTTTAATCCTTGTAAATTTGGAAACCATTCGCGTGGTACTGGAACAGTTTGCGTTAGTAAAACTGACCATGCACCTTTACGCGCATTTGCGATCACTTCAGGTGAAACGGGAACTGTCCACGGGTTTTTCCCTGAACGAACTTGTTTGTCCCAAGCTTCTCGATTAAAAGACCGAACATCATCGTTGTTATCCATGCGGTTCCTCATATAAAATTCTTTAATAGAGATATTGCATAAGTAGAGTTCTTCGGCAGTTCGCGAAGCGTGCCGAAGTATCAGCAGTGCAACTGCCGATACAACAAAAGAATTTGAGTTAATTTATAAAGCCAGTACTATTTATACTCTAAGATGAGTTTTTGCAAAACCTTGTAATGTCCCTTGGGAGAATCACTTTTCGAGCTTCATGAATTTCGAAGAGACTGAGCAGGCTTGCGTTAAGTGTGAAGCGCGGAACTTCATCCTTAAAATGCGAGAGCCGAGTCTGCGTAAACTCGGCTCTCTGAGTGAGGAGAAAAACTTGTCTTAATCCGTCGCGGCAGGTTCCGCCACGATAGGAACAGGGGAATGATGTATCTTGTCGAGGATGATGTAGCCGATCACGGTAATCACACCGAGGATGCCGCATGCCATCCACAACCAATTTGGAGAGGCGCTGTCTAATAACAGGCCCGCAAAGTACGGCCCAATGGCGAACGCCAGGCCCCATGACAAACCAGAGACGGCCATGTAACGTCCGCGCATTTCTTCAGGTGCGAAACTTGCCACGAGTGATTGTTGAAATGGACTGACCACCATTTCGCCAATTGTGATAATGATCATGGCAACTGCAAACATTAGATAGGTGGAAGTGAAACCGTACATGGCGAACCCGAGGCCATAAAAAGCTGTACCAAGAGCGACCATTAACATTGGTTTGTATTTTTCCAGTTTGCGAGCAACCCAGAATTGGAAGAAGACTACAATGATCGCGTTCATGCTAATTAGGTAGCCATACCCGATCTCTGGGATACCGTGCTCATCACGCAGGTAGACACCCAGGGTCGAGTTAAAGTTTACGTAGATGAGGGCGGTCATTACACTCATAGCGATGAATGCCACAAATGGGAAATCCTTAAATACTTTTCCATAGCCTGCGAAAGTTTGAGACATAGTTTCAGGCTTCGCATCAGGATGTGCCTTTGGCTTGGTCTCTGGCAGAAAGAAGATGACAATGGTCGCTGAAATCAAGCTGATAATTGCATCCACGATGAAGAGCAGGAGATATGACCTTGCGATGAGCAATCCTGCTACAGCAGGGGCGATGATGACTGCCAAATTGAATACCACACGGATAATGCCATATCCCTCGGCACGTTTGTTTTCTGGAAGCAAGTCGGCAACAACAGCCTCATGTGCAGGCCCGCCAATGCTGGAGAGTGTGCCGACGATGACCGATACTGCAATGAAAATTGCAAGTGTGGGAGCAAATCCCATACCAAGTGCGCTGAGTGACGAAAGCACAAGGCTAAAGATGATGACGCCTTTGCGTCCGATGCGGTCGGTCAATGCGCCGCCAAGCGCGCTTCCTAAAAACCCTGATACGGAGAATACGGCAAATACAATGCCGACTGTGGACATGCCGATATCAAATTTCTTTGTGAGATACAAAGCAAAGAATGGGTAGAGCATGAATCCACCGAAGCGGTCAATGAACACGATGACGTTGTAGATCCAAAAAGCTTTTGGATATTCGTGATAGATCTTTCTAAAGTTTGCTAACATTTGAACTCTCTTCTCTTTGATCGAAGACCTTGGAAGTTTATCTAAGCATAGCTATGATTTGCTGATTTACATTTTTTTGCAGGTGCTTCATAACGTTTGACCAATCCTTCACCCTGCACGATCAACAACTGACCAAATTTCTGCATGGAGCGGGTGAACCAATTGGGACGAAATACTTTGCCTCGTAAAGCCTGTTCTTCCAGGCGGATCTGACTGATCTCAGTATGTAAATTTCTGCGGCGTTCTTCAACCAAATACTCTTCCATTAAGTAATTCATATCAAACCTCTTTTCTATACTTTCACACTGTCCAATAAAAAGGCGGAAATAGCCTTAAGTGTTTTCTCAATTCGTTCACGATTCAATGTATATGCTTTTGCTCCGTTCACTCTCCTTTCCTGTAAATATCCGTTTGCTGTCAACTGGCCAAGATAACGCGAAACACTGGGTTGACTGAGTTTGATGGAGTCCATGATCTCATTGGAACGCATCTCGCCATTTTCCGCGACCATTCGCAAAATTTGTAATCTGGTTTCATCTGCTAAAGCAGATAACTTACTCACGATCTCTGCTCGGTCAAGTTCAGGTACATGAATTTCAGAGCCTTCGGGTAAATGTGCACCAAAATAAATATAAAATGTATCTTTGATCTTCAAGGTATGAATATAAGGGCCCAAATGTGCGTTAGGTATGAAGACCAGGTTTTCTGACTTTTCAATTTCGCCATGCCACTTGGTTTCTTCAAATTCCTTGCCTGTTATGTAGCGCATTAGATCAGCACGGGTCATATCGCTATAGTCAAGTTGATTAAATGCCTTGGCAGATTCTTCCAGCAGATTGCGGACGCGCGTCCATTCGGCTTGTAAATGATTTTTCCAGAACCAACGCATATGACCAGTGATCAACTGTTTCATTGCTGCTGGGTCGATCACATATTCATAGGCGCGAGTTTCCACTTCTGCGTCTGTGAGTTCTTCGCCGAAACGGTACTTTAGGAATCCAACATAATTTGCTGGAGAAGAAAGCACTTCATCCCAATCTACAGGTTTATCTTTATCTACAAGTGATTCATTTGTAATGCAAATCTTGGAATATGAATCCAGCAAGGAATGGCGAAAAGCAGATGGGGGAGTCTTTTCCAAGTTCTCAAGATACGCCTCAAAAGAGCTCCAGTTGTTGGTGGGTATCACTGCATAGTGCAAACCAATGATCACCAGCTTATGGCGAAAGAGTTCGTCTTGAGTCATTTGTGCACGGGTCTTTGTGACCCACTCGTGGATGCCTGGGCTGCTGCCTTCATCCTTTGCAAGCAGAAGCATGCTTCCAAACCCATTCAGGGCCGGCTCTACGGAAACGAGTAGATTGTCGTTTTTAGGTTTTTCCAAATTCAATGCAAAAGGGGACATGTTTTCTCCGTTTATTGAATTATTCAACTTATTGAATAATTCACATAGTTTAATCAATTTACTGGATTTGTCAAGGTTAAATAAAAACTTCCTGATATAAAGCAGGAAGTTTTAGATATTTAGAGTAAACGAATCTTTCTGGACCTAAGGGTTGGGCGTGCCTTCTACAGCAATTCCTACCCAGGTGAAAACGCGCTTCTCGCTTGTCGCACCCGAATTAACCCAAATGGGTTGGCCCTGATCGTCGCTCCCAGCCTGACGGACAGGAGTAATCCACCAGCGGAGAACATGCGCCACATTATCCTTTGGACGCAAGCTAACAGGAACAATATATTTTGTGTCGGTTACATAATCTGTTTGTCGATTAGGTTTGTCAGCAGTGATATCTTCCACAGTAATTTGGTAGGCTTCGCCATCACGCAATGTGCCGACGGAAGCCCACTGCAGAGTCACCACGTCATTTGCCAGAGTGAAGGCGGCACCGTCCGCAGGCAGAAGCAGGTTCGGGGCGGGATAAGGAGGCGGGATTGTCGCCGTGGGGGTTGGCCCAGGTGTTGCTGCACGCATACACAGAGGTATGAGTAAATTTTCCCCGATGAATACGTTATCAGTTGTTTTACCGTTATATTCTTTTACTGCTTCGGGCGGAACAGCATAATTTAATGAAATAGTAGAGAGAGTATCACCATCTTGCACAGTGATCGGAACTGTATCACATGCGTTCTTGGTTGCATCTATCGGCAGGGATGTATTTGTAGCTGCCGGCGGAATAGTAGGTGTGGGGTATGGAATTTTGAGCAGTTGCCCTACACTAATTGGACAGGATGAAGCTAAATTATTCGCGATGATAATGCTTTGGACCGAAATGCCAAAGTTAAATGCGAGTTGTGAGCAAGAGTTGTCACCCGCTGCAACCGTATAGTCAAATGGAGCTTGAAGAGTAGCTGTAGGAATTTCAGTTGCAGGTTGTGTCGCTGTTGGAGGCGGACTCGCAGTTGGCGTTTCAGTGGGCGTAGCAGTTTCTTGTGTGTCAAACGTACCCACTGGAGCTCTTGCGCGTAGCGAAAAGAACACAAGGGTGGCAGCTACAATGATTACAACTGCGATAACACCAATTGCGGCTGGCAGGCTTAACGTGATTACCGGCATGCGGGTGGCCTGTACCGATCTTTCAACTTTCTTAGCAACTTTTGGTTCAGGCCGTGCATTGAACTCAGTGCCACACACAAGACAACGCGCGGCGTTCTCGCTCAGGCGTGTTCCACAAGTGGGGCAGACTTTTGTTTTGGATGTAGATTCAGGACTCATATGAAGAAAAATTATACCATTTTACAAATTACACGCCTTCAACGACTACCATGTTTGTTCGAGCATATTTATGGCGTAGTCTACGTGCCGGCGCGTATTCTGATGAATTAAGCCAGTTTTTAGCGTTTTCCATCGATGGGAATTCCAGGATTACAAGACGTTTTGCCTGCCAATCGCCCTCCAAAGTTTCGTTCGACCCACCGCGCGCAATGTATTTTCCGCCGTATAGCTTTACAGCCTCAGGCGCCAATTTGACATATTCCTTGTACCCTTCTGGATCGGTCACTTCTATATCCACGACAACATATGCAGTCATTGTTTTCCCTGTGGTTGCGGAACAGATGTTTTTGGCAATGTGGTCACCAATACTTTGTCTACTCGGCGCCCATCCATATCCATTACTTCAAAACGATATTCATTCCAATCAAAATGGTCTGCAGCTTGCGGCACACGTCCAAGGGATGTCATAATAAAACCGCTTAAAGTCTCATACTCATCTTCGTGAGGCAATACAGTAAACTCAAAGAGTTCTTTGAACTTATCCACTTCCAACATGCCGTCTAACAGCCAGGAACCATCCTGTCTTTGAGTAGCCTGAGGCTCCTCGAATTCCATTTGTCCCACGATTTCTTCAAGAATATCGTTGATGGTGAGCAAACCCTGTACGCCCCCAAATTCATCAATAACCAGCAATAACTCTGTATTTTTTTCTTTGAATAATTCCAACGCACGGGTTGCAAACATGGTTTCAGGGATATAAAAAGCAGGTTTGAGCAGTTCTTTGAGTTTGATCTCGTGACCGGATAAACTTGTCACCAGCAGATCACGTGACTTGACAATACCAACGATAGTTTCCAGTGTATCCTGCCGTACAGGAAAACGTGAATATGGGCATTCAGCTATCTTTTGCTGAATCTCTTCTTTTGTATCATTAATATCCAGCCAGACGATCTCGGTGCGGGGGGTCATCAATGAATATACACGTGACTCTCCGAGGCTGAATATACCTTCGACCATATCCTGCTCAGATTCTTCAAAGACGCCGGCCTGTGTTCCCTGATCGATCAATACTTGTAATTCTTCTCCCGTAATGGGGGGATCAATGGAAGGTTCTACGCCGATTAGGCGTAATATCAGGTCTGTTGCCCAGCTCATTAAACTGATTAACGGTGAGAATATTCTCGATATTAATAACATTGGGCCGGCAATAATACGAGCGATCTGTTCCGGGCTGTGCAGACCCAATCGCTTTGGAACCAATTCTCCCAACCATAAAGACAGAATGGTGATCACAATAACGACTGTAGCAAGCGCTATCGATTCACTATATTCACTAATCAAGGGAATTTGTGCTAATGTCACAGCCAGACGTTCAGCTAACGTTGCACCACCCAAGGCACCTGCCAGAACGCCGATCAATGTGATACCAATTTGTGTGGTTGATAGGAAAACATTCGGTTTCTCTATCAGTTTTAGGGCTAAGAGCGAAGCCTTGTCACCCTCGTTCACACGATTTTGAAGCCGTGCTTTACGGGAAGCTACAAGTGCCGCTTCTGACCCCGCCAGAACACCATTAATTAAAATCAATATTGCGATAATTAAAATCTCGTTCCAGGAACTCATCCTTACTCTTCCTGACGGATAGCTTTTATCCGTCTCTAATATTTTACTTGATGTGTGGAATTTTCCAATAATTATGGATATTTTTTCTTTTAAATTTAATTTCATCAGTAGTCTTGATGATCAATTAACTCTAACACACCTGCTACTGAACATCTATACCCTGCCCCGCATGTACTTCGCCGATGACCCAAGTCGGTTGATCCAACTCTTTTGCACGTTTTTCAAATGAATACAATTTTTCCTGTGGCACACCAAGTAATAATCCGCCGCTGGTTTGTGGATCGAATAACAGCATTTGAATTGGCTCGTCTAACTTTTTATCAAAGCGTACATTGTTCTCAAAATATTTTTTATTATCAAATGCACCGCCTGGGAAGATACCTTTTTCAGCATAGCCACGCGCACCACTTAAGAAGGGGAGTTTAGCAGTTTCGATAGAGAGTGAAACATTTGAAGTATTTGCCATTTCCATTCCATGCCCCAGGAGGCCAAACCCTGTAATATCTGTTCCACCACGCAGGTCGAATTCCAGGGCCAGTTGCCCTGCAGTTTTATTTAAACGAGACATCCATTCTATCGCTTCCTTTACATCACTATCTGATGCTTTCCCCTGTTTTAGCGCAGTTGTTGTCACGCCACCTCCTAATGGTTTTGTGAGCACGAGCGCGTCACCAACTCTTAATCCACCTTTACTAAGCATTTTTCGCGGATCAACAAATCCGATTACTACCAATCCATATTTCGGTTCTGTATCTTTGACAGTATGCCCGCCGGCGATGACAACCCCAGCCTCACGCGCCTTCTCTGCTCCGCCGCGTAATATTTCAGCTGAAATTTCTACAGGCAGGTTATCAGGCAATGCCGCAATATTCAATGCAAGGAAAGGCAACCCGCCCATGGCATAAACATCCGAGAGGCTGTTTGCTGCTGCAATCGCTCCGTATTCATACGCTGTATCCACAACTGGTGTGAAGAAATCGGTTGTTACCACAATCGCCTTGTCTTCACTTAAACGCCAAACGGCCGCGTCATCCGGGGTTGCGAGACCAACCAACAGGTCCGGATACGAGGCGGGATCAAAGATATCTCTGATGGGACGCAGAACCTGCGTCAGCGCTTCGGCGCTAAGTTTAGACGCTCAACCAGCACACGTTGAAAGTGTGGTCAGGCGAATTTCGCGTCCGCTTTGTGGTATTGGCATTCAATCTCCTGGCGATAAAATAAAATGACCAGCAACTATCACAAGTTGCTGGTCATTATTTTACCAACTTTATTGATTAGGGCGTCGTTGTGCTCGGTGTTGTTGTGTTGGGCAATGGCAAAATGAATTGATTGCCGCTGGGTATAAAGATTGTCTCTACGCCGGGCGCCAATTTCAAAACGTATTGATATTGCACCAATTCATCAGTAATCGATTGAGCGATCAATTGATTGGCTTCAGCTTCCGCTGCAGCTTGAATGAGCCTTGCTTCTGCAGCGCCTTGTGCCGCGATGACTGCCGCATCAGCTGCACCTTGTGCTACTTGACGTGCCTGCTCAGCTTCTTGCTTTTTCGACTCAACCACAAACTTGGCTTGCTGTGACTGCTGTTCGGCAATTTGTTTTTGCTCAACTGCCAGGGCGTATTCCTCGCTAAAGTGAATATCACGCAAGACAAAGTCCACTAGGATTAAATTATTTTCCTTGAACTTTGTCTCCATTAAAGCTGTAATCTGTTCTTCAAGCACAGTGCGTTGAGTGCTTACAATTTCTTCGACACCAAATTGTGAAGTGACATCACGTATGATACCGCGCACAGTGGGGCGCACTAATTCGTCGGTATAACGATCTTGCCATGTAATATGCAAAGAGATGATCTCAGTGGGATCAATCGAAAAGATGACCGATGCCTCAATGAAAACTTCCTGTCCATCGTTTGTACGGGCGCGGATCGAATCATCACCAGCCACATTGCCTTCGCCAGTTGTAGCGGACATTGTATAGGTTTGGCGCGAGATCGGGTAAGTACGCACCTGCTCAATAAAGGGAATAATCAAATGCACACCAGGGTCGAGCGCTTCTTTCCGCAGACCACCTTGAGCAAAAGCTGAGAACACAACGCCGCGTTCTTCTGGCTGTACATATACAAGCCCAGCGCCTACTGCGGTCAGTATCACCGCTGCAACTAGTAACACGACCACAAGCGAATTTAATCCCTTGGCGGGTTGGTTGCGGCTGGCGCGTATAAATATCATAACCACCACACCGATCAACCCGAACCAGGCAAAACCCGCAAGTCCTTGTAGCAAACCTGAAATATTCATCGTTTCCTCCGAAACATAAAATTAAACTTATTGTTCATAAATTATAACTCGCTTGCTTATGCCTTCAATGCGTGTTAACATTTCTCCTATGAAAAGCGGAGAAGGCAAACTGCATGAAATTTATTTGGATTCCAGCGCTGGGATTATCTGCCCGCCTGAACTGATTCCAGCGCCGGGGCAGTATCTGCTCGCCCACGCACTCGGCTCAGATTCCCCTCTAGCTGTTCCTGTTTTCTTTAGCGACTCAGCGCCGAATGGATTTCGCTCCGCACCTCTTTTGGATTCATCCTGGATACCTGGTACACATCTAAATTTTCGCGGCCCGCTGGGACATGGCTTCTCGATTCCAACATCTGCCCGCAAAGTAGCGCTGATCGCTTTTGATGAGTCACCTGCACGCCTGCGAGGATTGATATCAACTTCGCTTAAACAACATGCTGAAGTTGTGGTGGTTTGTAACTCTGTGGTTGATAACCTGCCAGAAGCCGTAGAAGTTCAACCGTTGCAGGCAATGCTTGATATTTATCACTGGGCAGACTATGCCGCGTTTGATATTACCCGTGCGAATCTGAATCAGCTTAAAGAAAAGTTTGGAAAGGTGGAGCAGGCTAAATCGCCGCGCGAGGCGCAGGTTTTAGTCCGCGTACCCATGCCATGCGGCGCACTTGCAGAATGCGGCGTCTGTGCGTTGACAATCCATCATGAATGGAAGATGACCTGTAAAGACGGGCCAGTGTTTGAGATGAAGAGTTTGGTATAAAAAATCCCTTTCAACGAAAGGGATTTTTTCTTTAAAATATAAGTCTAGTGGCTTGGAATAATTAATACCAAATTCTAAATGATGTTGTTGTGCTGCCACGTAGGCCATTATAGATACATATAACATCAGCATAGATCAAACTGCCATAAGGTTGGCCCGTGAAGGAGAGCGGAACAACGCCAACTCCGTTTGCATTGGTTGTGATCGCGATTGCTTCATTGCGGCCATCCGGCCAATGAACTGTTGCAGTGCAGCCTGCATTGGCAATGGACAGCAAATTTTGGTCTTGAACGATTACGAATATAGTCTGGCTATCTGTTGCAAGAGCCACCGCTTTCGATACAAATGCACGTACCTGCAAGTTAATAACTGACGTAGTTGTATTATCCAACGGCTTGACAGGAGGAATGAGGCCAATATCTTCACCCAGTTTATCAAAGTAGAAACGGCCAAGGTCAGAAACAACCACGCGCTGGCCTTCAGTTTTCCACGGCTGCCATTCGAGGCGTGCTTTTTCAAAATACTGCACGATCTTATTTTCGTGATATTCAAATCCAGAAATGGGGTATCCAAACTGTGTCACTCCGCCATATTGATCAAAAAATTCAAGAAATGCAAAACAAACTCCAAAGCCTGTTTCTGTATAAGTACGGCATGCAAATGAATTGGTCACGTTCAATGGCGAGGTACTGGTGTAAATTTCGCGGCCTAGTTGGGTGAGTTGTATTCGCTCGCCAGCGGGCAGGTCTGCACGATATTCAAAGCGGGCGCGTTGAAAATATTGCACTGTTCTGCCATCTTTGCTTGCAAACTCTTCAGTAATTGGGTAGCCATATAAAAAAGTCGCATTGGAATTGGCGTTGTAAAACTTTAGAAAATCCCCTTTAACATTATGACCGGTCTCGCTAAAATACTTTGTCTCCTGCGTCTGCGCGCGGGCATATCCCCAACTGGCGCTGACGAGACAAAATGCGAGGAGTATTGCAAGAAATCGGCGAAACATATTGTACCCATTTCATTATACTCAGAAAATTTTTATGAAACGTTACAAACTTCCGTTTTCAAAAACCTGTTGATTAGATACTTTTTATAGATGTGTTTAACAGGGCTTGGATGATCTTTTCCGCTGTATGACCGTCACCATATGGATTAACAGCCTGTGCCATTTCTGCATAAGCGGATTCATCGTCTAAAAGCCGCTTCGCCTCGTGGACGATGTGACTGGTCTCTGTTCCAACGAGTTTGAGTGTCCCTGCTTCCACTCCCTCCGGGCGTTCAGTTACATCGCGAAGCACAAGAGTTGGAATGCCAAAAGCGGGCGCTTCCTCTTGAAGCCCGCCAGAGTCAGTGAGGATAAGTGTGGCATGTTTCATTAAATGAACCAGTGGCAAATAATCCAATGGCGGCAATAATGTAATGTGATGGACATCTTTCAGAATCCGATTAACAGTTTCTTGTACATTTGGATTCAAATGTACAGGATAAACAATTTCAATATCTTCGCGGGCTGCCAGCTCTTTCAGTGCGTTGCAAATATTTTCAAGCGGTTTGCCAAAATTTTCGCGTCGGTGTGCTGTGACAAGGATAATTTTTTTACCTCCTATTTTTGCCAGAATATCTTTTGTTTCTTTTGGTTCATCCTGCTTCGACACAAATTTAAGTGCATCAATGACAGAGTTACCTGTCACGATAACAGCTTTTTCATCAACACCTTCGCGTAATAAATTTCCCTGCGACCATGCAGTTGGTGCAAAGTGTAAATCTGCAGTTACGGTCGCCAAACGACGATTGATTTCTTCTGGAAAAGGATGCCATTTGTTATGAGTCCGCAAACCCGCTTCAATATGGCCGAACTTGATCCGCCTGTAAAATGCCAGTAACGAAGTGGTGACCACTGTTGTAGTATCTCCAACTGCTAATACCCAATCAGGTTTGAAATCTTCTAATACAGGGTCAAGGTGTGTAAAGATATTTGCGCTAAGCTGTGCAAGAGATTGATCATCTCGCATTAGGTCAAGATCATAATCAGGCTTGATCTCAAATAAACTCAACACTTGATCAAGCATTTGACGATGCTGTGCTGTCACGCACACGCGAGATTCTATACCTGCTGTTTGGGCAAGCAGTTTTACAATGGGTGCCATTTTTACGGCTTCTGGTCGTGTACCGAATACGGAGAGAATTTTCAATGTTTCTACCGGCTCAAGACTAGTTTGTAGTCTTCGATTTACTGTCACCAAGGCGGAAAAATTGAAAGCCAGCATTTTTCCACATTTCACTATCCCACCCATTAACTGTATCTATCACAATACGCGCTTTTGTTTTCTTCGCGATTGCTTCTGGATTTAATGTTCCGAATTCTGTGTGCTTGACCAATAGGAGAATGGCATCTGCATCTTTTATGGCTTCATCAAGAGATGGAGCCATGTTAATACCTGGCATAATCGCATCAGGGTTATATGGCTCCCATGCTTTTACTTGCGCGCTTTTTTCTTGGAGCATGTGTACTATTTCATTTGCGGGGCTTTCGCGCAGATCATCCACATCAGGTTTATATGCTAAACCAAGTACTGCAATCTTCTTGTTATCTAATGCGCCTAATGCGCGTTCAGTAATTTTAACAACAAATTCTGGTTGTGCATCGTTCACTTTTCGTGAGTGATAAATGAGTGGACTCAACTCTGGGGCTGCCTCTACAAAAAACCATGGATCTACACTAATACAATGTCCACCCACGCCTGGACCAGGGCTAAGGATTTTTATACGGGGATGTAAATTTGCAAGAGAGATCGCTTCCCATACATCCACACCGAATTTATCAGCAAGGCGTGAGAACTCATTTGCTATCGCAATATTTACATCTCGATGTGTGTTCTCCATCAATTTGACCATCTCAGCGGTTGTAGCATCAGTTTGAACGATCTGTCCTTTTACAAAAGTTGCATACAGGTCATGACCTGCTTGCGCTGATTCACTATTGACGCCGCCGATTACCCTCGCATTTTCAATGAGTTCACGCATGATCTGCCCGGGCAAAACCCGTTCGGGCGAATATGCCAAATGGAAATCAAGCCCAGCTTCAAGTCCAGAGCGAGCGAGAATAGGCGCAACCAAATCCACAGTAGTACGCGGAGGGGATGTTGATTCAAGGATGACCAGATTTCCTTTTTTCAAAAATGGCATAATCGACTCTGCCGCAGATATTACTGCACGCATGTCCGCCAACTTATATGCTACGCCGTTGTATTCACCAAATTTATTTTCTTGAAAGGGAGTAGGGACCGCGATGATAAATGCATCAGCCTCTTCAGGTTTGAGCGCTGCTGTAAATTTCCCGGACTGAATCGCTTTTCTTACGACTTCGCTCAAACCCGGTTCATGGATATGTACTTCGCCTTTATTAAGCGTTTCAATAATATGTGGCTTAATATCCACGCCCAGAACATTAAGGCCGTGTGTGGCAAAAGTGGATGCTGTTGGCAAGCCAATATATCCGAGGCCAATGATACAAATTTTTTGAAATTTCACTGAGTCTCCAAATGGAATGATTTAATACTTTCTATTATAAAACCAATATGCTGGCTTCTTTGCACAACTTTAACAGCCATCAACCGTATGTAGTGTAATCGTTCTTGTTGTATAATCGAATGGAGGCATAATGGATTTTCTATTAGAACCGAACATTGCATATCTAATCTTGCTGGGTGGCATTTTACTTGGCTTGATGGCGCTTGTGACCCCAGGTACTGGATTGTTTGAGATAGGCGCATTCTTTTGTCTTGCGTTGGCAGGATATGCAGTCTATAACCTATCATTTAACGCGTGGGCAATAATTTTGCTTGGGTTGAGCATTGTGCCGTTCGTTTATGCTATTCAAAAACCAAAACGTGAACTTTATCTTGCGGTTTCCATTTTGCTGCTTATTGTAGGTTCAATATTTCTGTTCGCTGTTGATGGTTGGAAACCTGCAGTTAATCCTATTGTTGCATTTGTAGCTTCCGGGCTTATGACCGCCTTTTTGTGGATCGCAGTTCGAAAAACTGTTCAAGCTGCTGTAGTCCGTCCAACCCATGATTTGGAAGCCTTAATCGGTTCGTCTGGTGAAGCAAGGTCAAAGATTCATGAAGAGGGAAGTGTGTTTGTAGCAGGCGAAATGTGGTCCGCCAAAAGCGACAAGTCGATTCCTGCTGGGAGCGCCATTCGTGTCGTCCGTCGCGAGGGATTTGTCCTCGTTGTTGAAAAAGATATTCCAACATAATAATTTATAAAGGAGATAATAATGCCCGAAATTTTTGGTGGTGGATTACTTTGTTTTGTTGGTGCATTGCTCGTCATTGGCTTTGTATTTCTAGCCAATGCGATCCGCATCATTCCTGAATATCAGCGCCTGGTTGTATTTCGACTAGGCCGTTCCGTGGGTACAAAAGGACCTGGAATCGTTTTGCTCATCCCCGTAATTGATCGTGCTGTGAAAGTGGATTTGCGTGAACAGGTGCGTGAGATTCCTCATCAGACCTCGATCACTAAAGATAACGCACCGATCTCCATTGATTTCCTTTGGTACTACAAAGTTTTGGACCCAACTGAGTCTATTTTGCAGGTAGGGAACTTTGAATCAGCTGCGGCTGGTATTGCGGCTACTACATTACGTGCTGTGATCGGTGGTATTCCATTAGATGATGTACTTTCAGAGCGTGAGCATATCAACAACATGCTCCGCACTCGTCTTGATGAAGTAACTGAGCGATGGGGTGTGAAAGTGACCAATGTTGAAATCCGCGAGATCGTCCCGCCGCGTGAAGTACAGGATGCGATGAACCGTCAGATGTCTGCTGAACGTATTCGCCGCGCGCTTGTGACTGAGTCTATGGGTGATCAGGAAGCTGCAATCAATCGTGCAGAAGGTACCAAGCAAGCCGCTGTCTTGTCAGCCAAGGGTGAACGTGAGTCTAATATCTTACGCGCAGAAGGTGATAAGCAAGCGCAGGCATTACGCGCAGAAGGTTTTGCTATTGCTTTGGAAGCCATCTTTAATACTGCTAAGTCTGTTGATCAGAAGACAATGACGCTTCAATATTTTGAAACGCTAAAATCCATCGGCTCAAGCCCGTCTACCAAGTTTATCTTCCCAATGGAATTTACCAGCATGCTGGATAATTTCCTAGGCAAAGACATCAAGAAGTAAATATAAACTGTAATACAATAAAGCCTCCCGTTAACGGGAGGCTTTATTGTATTAAAAAGCAGTAAAGTATTCTTAATTTAGAATACACTCCGCATTTTGGATAGGAAGGTTTTGGAAAAGACACGATGAAAAATTTATTGTTTAATGGAGATCTGCATGATTCAGGCAGATAAGACAAAAAAACTTTCTGAATTCGAAATTTTACGGGCGGCATCAATTATTTTGTTGATGTTCTCACACAGTGATATCTATTCACTTACATTATATGGAATTAAATTGGAGCCTATTGGTCCGTATTTGCGCGGTTTTTTTCTTGGCTCTTTCTTTTTTATGGCGGGCTATTTTATTGAACATTCAAATAAGAATAAACAAAAAGATTTTCTGATGTTCATTTGGTCGAAAATCGTACGTCTCTTCCCCCCCTATTGGCTTGCATTGCTTTCCTTTATGTTTATTATGTATTATTCATTACAGAGAGATGATCTTATTGTATATTCTTTAAATCTGCAGTTTTTATTCTCACCTCTTTATGTCAAACAACTGCTCACACTTTGGTATATAAGTGTTGTTTTTTCATATTTTGTGATTTTTGGATTGTTTTTGTCCAGCTCAACAAGAAATCTCTTGATATGGTCAGTTTTTGTGTTCGTTGGGTCTTATTTAATAAATCGCCAATATGGATTGTTCGACTATAGATTTTTTGAATATTATCTGATTTTTTTGCTGGGAATTCTTCTTGCCCGTTTTGAAGATGTTTATGAAAAGCTGATAAAAATATCTCTGCCTGTTCAATTATTGCTTGTTTTTATTGGTTTTGTAATGTTTGGAATTTTCTGCTTTGGAGACTATAAAGTTACATCCTGGGCTTATATTTTAGCTTCAGATTTTCACATTATCACCATGATTGTGCTGGCTTTGAAAATCTTTCGAACAGGATATTTGGACCATAAGATCTGGAACGCTATTTCTTATTCATCTTTTTTTGCTTATTTATTCCATCGTCCGATTTGGGAAATTATGTTTCGGATGATCGAGTTCCCGTTTCGTATTTATGATGGCTGGTATCGGCTTTTCCCCGGTGCCATCCTGGTTTTTGTCATTTGTTATTATTTTCAACTTGGGTACGATAAAACGTTAGATGCTGCTGAAACCTTGTGGAAAAGAAATTTTAATATGGCAAAAGAGAATATGTAATGTTGGAAATTTTGTTGCGAACAAATTAAATTAATGTCTGTCGACTTTTTTAATCAAAACAATTGTTG
Source organism: Anaerolineales bacterium (assembly GCA_014379595.1). Lineage (GTDB taxonomy): Bacteria > Chloroflexota > Anaerolineae > Anaerolineales > Villigracilaceae > Villigracilis. The sequence goes on along the minus strand of JACMLM010000071.1, from coordinate 113,176 downwards.
CAAATGGAAATTATCAAAGCAACCATCCTTGACCTCAGCGCACTTCGTAAATTAGAGTATGAAAGTTTTGCAAAAGATGCCTGGCATTTATTTGATCTGATTTCTGTTTTAACTTTCCCCAATGTGATCCGACTTAAAGCGATGGAAGAAAACAAGATGATAGGATTTGTGGCTGGAGACCCGCGTCCACACGATGGCTGGGGATGGATTGCTACTATTGCGATTGATCCACGCTATCGGCGAAGAGGCATAGGCCGAGTATTGTTACATGCTTGTGAAGACAAACTTGGAGTGCCGCGGGCACGCTTGACGGTGCGAATCTCGAATCATGCTGCTATTGCCATGTATGAAAGAGAAGGTTATGTAACAATCGATGTTTGGAAGACCTATTATAATGACGGCGAAGATGGCATGTTGATGGAGAAGGAATTGTGAGTGTTTCGCCGAAACGAAAAATTGTATTTAAAGATGTAATTTCTTACTCTGCTTATATAAGGTTTATAATCAGCCGATATGTCTGAAATTCTGCCCCCACCCATTTGGGTAAATACCAAGCAATTATTGCAAGAGATGGTTGACGACCTCACTGCACAAAGACGTGTAGCAGTGGATACTGAATCTAATAGTTTGCACGCTTTTCGCGAGCAGGTTTGCTTAATGCAGTTCTCTTCAGTCAATGCAGATTATCTGCTTGATCCCCTTATCTTGAAGGATCTGAGCGTGCTTTCCCCCATTTTTTCAACTCCAAATATCGAGAAAATATTCCATGCCGCAGAATATGATCTGATCTGCCTGCGGCGTGATTTTGGATTCTCTTTTGCGAATCTGTTTGATACAATGCAGGCGGCGCGTGTATTAGGATACCCTGCTGTGGGGTTGGATAGATTACTTGGCGATAAGTTTAAAATTCAAATGGATAAACGCCATCAGAAAGCAAACTGGGCGGCGCGGCCTCTAACAAAAGAACAGATTCATTATGCACGACTCGATACACATTACCTCTTTGACTTGCGCGATGTTTTGGAAAAGGAACTGCGCGAAAAGGAACGTCTGGAGTTTGCCATCGAGGACTTTACGCGTGCCTGTATTTTGGAGGAATCCAAACAAAAGGTGCAGGGCGAATCTTGGGAGCGATTTTCAGGGCGTAAGGATATTTCATTGCGTGAGCTGACTATTTTGTCGTATTTATGCAAATGGCGAGATAAGGAAGCGGAGAAATTAAATCGTCCGCCATATAAAGTTATTATGGATGATATTTTTGTTTTGCTTGCAAAGAATCCACCGGAGAAAAAAGTGGATCTTTCTGCCGTTGGACTAAGTGAAAAACAGATCGCGTTATGGGGAGGGGCGGTTTTAGGTGCGATCCACCATGGGATGGAAGCTCCGCTGGTTGAACGGAAGCAGGCTCAAACGAAGAATGATGCGTTCCTTCGTCGGATGGAGAAATTAAAATTGTGGAGAAAAAAGGTCGGGCTGGAGATGGGTGTTGAGTCAGATATCGTGCTGCCAAAACCATATTTGTGGGTGCTTGCAGAGAACCCCCCGAAAGATGTGATGGAGTTGGCGTTTGTAATGAAGGAGACGCCTACGCGCGTGCAGAGATTTGGAGATCAAATCTTAAATGTTCTTGGAGGTAGTAATAATGCGAATTAGTTTTCATGGTGCGGCTCATACGGTGACGGGGAGCCAGCATTTGATCGAAGTGAACGGTTCGCGATTACTTTTAGATTGTGGTTTGTTTCAGGGTAGGCGTGCAGATACTTATGAACGCAATTTAAATTTCCATCACGATCCGCGCAAAGTGGATGCTGTGATTCTTTCTCATGCACATATTGATCATGCGGGAAATTTACCAAATTTTGTCAAACGAGGATTTGAGGGGTCGATCTATACCACGCGCGCAACAGCAGAACTTGCAAGTTTGATGATACGAGACTCGGGGCGCATTCAGGAAGCTGATGCAAAGTATGTGAACAAGAAGCGTGCCGAACGCGGAGAGACGCCGATTGAGCCGTTGTATACCGAACATGATGCAGAAGAAGTTACAGGTATGTTCAATGCTGTGGACGCGACGCGCGGCATGACGTTCGAACCAATTCCAGGCGTGATTGCGCGATTTTTTGAAGCAGGGCATATCCTTGGCGCAGCAGGCATCTCACTTGAGATTGAAGAGAAAGGCAAAAAGATTCGCCTGATATTTTCCGGCGATATTGGTAGAAATAATATACCTCTCTTGTATGACCCTGTTTTTCCTGACGCGGCTGATTATATGATCATGGAATCGACATATGGCGATAAGCTGCATAACGATCCTGAGATTGCCTTTGTTGAATTCCGCGCTGTTGTGAAGCGAACACTTGAGCGCGGTGGAAAGGTAATTGTGCCAGCTTTTGCTGTAGGACGTACGCAGGAACTGGTATATAACCTGAATCAAATGATGCAGGCTGGCGATGTGCCAAGCGCGCCAGTATTTGTGGATAGTCCTCTGGCAGTGAATGCGACTCAGATATTCAAGAATCATCCCGAATGTTTTGACGAGCAGACCCGTAAGTTTGTCATGGAATCGCGTCATCCGGCTTTGGATTTCAAAATGTTGACATATGTGAAATCGGTGGAAGAATCTAAAGCGTTAAATGAACGTAAAGAGCCAATGATCATTATTTCCGCTTCGGGCATGGCGGAAATGGGACGAATTGTTCATCACATAAAGAATAATATTGAGGATCCAAAAAATACCATTTGTATTGTCTCCTGGCAGGCGCCCAATACCATGGGGCGCAGGCTTGCAGACCTTGAACCAGAAGTTAAAATTTTTGGCAAAACATACCAACGCAAATGTGATGTGGTCACTATTGGCGGGCTTTCCGGCCATGCAGGACAGGATTTGCTCATGAAGTATGCAACGGGCGTGAAAGATTCGGTGAAGCAGATCTTTTTGGTCCATGGGGAGGAAAAACAGGCAATGACTTTGAAAAGTCTTTTAAAGGAACAGGGGATGGATCAAGTGCATTATCCTGACATGCACGAAAGCGTTGAGCTATAAATTTTTTCGATTATAATTTCGCCCTCATAACAAATGGGGAGGTGCCAGAGTGGTTGAATGGGATAGTCTCGAAAACTATTGTGGGCTCCGGTCCACCGAGGGTTCGAATCCCTCCCTCCCCGCTCAGATAAGGCCAAAAAGCTTATGGCTTCTTGGCCTTATTTTTTAAGAAAAACTATATCTATAATTAAAAGGTTGGGTATGAAAAAACAAAATTTTTATTTTCAAATCATATGTACTATCACTTTTGCACTTGTTGCATGTAATAGCAGTACTGCATTGCCAACACCGCCTGCTGCGTCAACAGGTACTCCTACTATAACGCCGATACCTCTGGTTGCTCAATGGGCTTCCGGTGCTCTCGCTGATTCGATGCTCGTAGGTCAGACAGTTGGAAGGCCAAATACCCTGCGGTGCGGAACGATCAGCACATTGGGAGATGCAAAATTGTTGGATGTGTATTTTGATCAACCTGTTATCCCATCTTCAATAAATATTCATGTGACATCGGAAATACCCTCAGACCTTGTAATACAGTTTCTTGATGCTGATCGTAAACCTCAGGATGTCGATTTTTCTTTGGAGCAATCAGTTACAGAATGTCCATTTGTCTACACTACTGCAATTAAAGATTATAGTGATCCAATCGTTGGTATTCGTATTTCAGCCGCAAGTGGATTACTGGAAGATTGGGATGCAATTGATGCAGTTGAGCTGATAGGCATTCCCGCGGGTTCACCTGTAGACCTTTCATCCAACATATTGAAAAAAACTCCCACGCCTGCTCCTACCTCTACTCCTACCCCAGCTCCAATTGGTCAACGTTCAATTTATGATCGTACAGATGATTATGCGGGTAAATACCAGGTACATGTTGTTTACGCCTTGTTTGATGGTAATAAAGACTTGAGTAGAGATACTGATGGCTCAATTTCCAAATCTGTACAACTGGCAAATGACTGGTTTCGGGAACAGACTGGTGGTTCCACTTTGCGTTTTGATACGTATCAAGGTGAATTAGATATTACTTTTGTTCAGTTTGATCTAACAGCGAGAGAAGCATTGGAAAGATATAGAGCAGATTATGATAAGTATCACGTCAGAGATAATTCAATAATTGAAGATTATTACATGGACTATATTATTGATGAACTGGTTGAACAGGAGTTTTATCAAAAGGGGAAATACTATATTTTTTATCTTGAAGAAAGCCACCCAAATTACTGTGGATATTCACTCCACTCCAGTTTTCCCGGTGTGTTTTTCCTTGGCACCAGAGATTGCGGTTATGGACGTCTTGGTGTGGATGCTTATGCATGGAATACAGAGTTTGTCATGTTGCACGAGGCCTTGCATGGAATCGGGTTTACCGCAGAATGTGCTCCGCATAATAGAGAAGACAATACCAGTCACGTGTACGACTCGTCCATTGATTTGATGTTTGCCTACGCAAATGCGGGCCAGCAACAGTTCCTTGACGTGGGACATGATGATTATTATCAACATGGCATTGAAGGATGCCCGGATCTTGCTAACTCTGTGTTTTTGGAGCCTCTTCCTAATAACCCAGAAGTACCTGAAGACTGGCCGAGCGATTATTTATTGGATGATTAGTATTCCATATCTATGAGGAGAAGAGAAGAAATGAAAAGTAAGTTCAGTATCTTTATTCTTTTATGCGTTCTTTTAATATTTTTACTTGTGGCATGTGGAGGAAATATACCTGTTACTACATCTGTGACAGAACCAACATTTACACAGTTGGCTGAAGATATCCAGCCAACAGCGACAATTATTCCAACAACTACTGTCATTGCAACTTCTACACCAGATTCTTTTATCGCTGCATGTAAAGCTGAACCTGCTGCATTTACAAATGTTGGGCTGGGCCTTCCAAGGCCTACATATAAATTGCCTTCTATAGGTACTGTCAAAACTATTGTTCTTTTTGCAGACTTTGAAGACGCTCCTGCCTCACAAACCCCTGAAGAAGTATTCGCTTTGATCTCGCCTGATGCAGAAAATTTCTATAGTGATATATCTTATGGCAACATGGCATATATCCTGGAACCACATTTTGTCTGGTTGAGATTGGGTCAGCCATCATCTCATTATGGGCAAGGGCTAAGAAGCTATGAAGGCCATCTTGAGTTTATTCAAGATGCGGTAAATTTAGCAGACGCGGATGTAGATTTTTCCACAGCAGCCTCTGTCATTGTGGTGGTTCCGCCGCAGGCGAGCGAGGTTCCCTTTGGACCTGCTTTGGGAGCAAACCAAGGTGAAGGTTACACAGCCGATGGCAGGACTTTTGAAAATGGTGTAACCTCCGGAGCAGACTTATTGGGCTGGGGGTTTCTTTGGCTAAACCACGAAACAGGCCATATTATGTCGCTGCCTGATCTATATGCCTATAATTATGACCCATCAAATTACGAAGACCAGCATCGCTTTGTAGGTGGGTTTGGTTTAATGGGATTTATTTCTGGCAATGCTCCGGAATACTTTGCTTTTGAACGCTGGCAGCTTGGATGGCTGAAGGATAGCCAAATTATTTGTCAACAGGCTGCTGATCAGACCACAACGCTAACAGCAATTGAAACAGATGGAGGTACAAAAGCGATTATAGTTCCGCTAAATGGAACAAAACTTCTTGTTGTAGAGTCGCGCAGACGAATAGGATATGACCAGAAACTCGTCAAAGAGGGAGCGCTGGTCTACACAGTAGATACATCTATCTATTCTGGTGAAGGCCCTATTGTTGTATATCCCATTCTAGAAAATGATCCATATCGTGATCAGTCTCCGTTGGCTGCAGGTGAATCATTTACTGTAGAAGGTGTAACAGTTACAGTTATCGAATCAACCGATGAAGGTGATACCGTGCAGGTGGCAATTACTAAATGATATTGTTAACTATGGCAGCGGAGATCTGCTGTTATAAGAGGAGATGAATTAAAGGTGAATCTTACTATTAATAAATTTCCCTTCCTACTGTTAATACTTATGGCCTTAGCCTGCCAGACCATTATGCCTGTTCCAACAGCTACGCCTTTAGTAGAACCAACACAGACGAATACTCCTATAACAACTCCGACACCGATACTAACTCCAACAGAAATTCCTGCTCCTATTGGCGAATTATCTTATTCAGACCGCCCTGATAATCATCCAGATAAATATCAGATTCATGTGCTTTATGTAGTGCCAAATGGTTTCAATGATACCGAGCGTTATTTTGATGGTTCTATTGACGAAAGTATGGAGCTAATGAATGAATGGTTTGCTGAGCAGACAAGTGGAAGATCATTCATTTTGGATACTTATCAAGGTAATCTGGATATTACCTATATTCCGCTTCCAGTTACGGAAGATGAAATTTTAGAGTACGCAAAAAATGAGTACGGAAAATATGATCTGGAAGTTGATGGTACACGATTTTTATCTGAAGCAATGGAAGATTATATTTATCAAATGAAAGAATTCCCACTTAAACCTCGTAAATTATATGTTGCTTATTTTGAAATTTCCCAAGCATATACATGCGGATGGTCACAGTCTGGGAAGGGCTACCTTATTGCAAAAGTATTTCCTAGTGCTTACAGTGTGCGGGATAAGATTGATTGTATTGATTATTTATGGGAAAATGTTATCGCTCACGAGATCATTCATTTACTAGGATTCCCCAGTTCCTATTCATGTTTTAGCCATCCGGATGACGACGGTGCTCATGTTTTTGATCCAGAGACTCCAGATGACATTTTGCGGGGTGGGGTATATAGCGAAAATCCCGTATTAGATCCCAATCATGATGATTATTATTTGATAGACAAGCCTTGCCTTGATCTGGCTGATACCCCTTATTTATCCCCATAGTTTAATGGTAAGATTCATATAAATGAAACTCAATCTCGCGCTTGCCCAGATCAATACCAAACTTGGGGATGTAGAAGCAAACCTTGAAAAGCATCTGGAGTATATCAAACGGGCTAAATCCGAAAAAACAGATTTGCTCGTCTTTCCTGAACTTTCTTTAACTGGATATGTATTGCAGGATTTAGTCGCTTCGGTCGCACATAGACCGACAGATGATGACCCTGTCTTTAAACATTTGCTTAAGGAATCTCGCGATCTGGACTTGGTAGTTGGATTCGTAGACGAGGATTCACGTCACCGCTTTTTCATTGCGTCTGCTTATCTGTCTGGTGGGAAAGTCGTTCATGTTCATCATAAAGTTTATTTACCAACCTACGGCCTTTTTGATGAAGGTCGTTTCTTTGCCTGGGGAGATTCGGTCCGCGCATTTGACACACGTTTTGGGCGTATGGGTTTGCTGATTTGTGAAGATTTCTGGCATGCTTCACCGCCTTATTTGCTGTGGCTCGATGGCGCAGATATTATGATTTTTTCCTCCGCATCTCCAGGTCGAGGGTTGAACGATAAAGAAAAACTCGAATCTGCGCGTTGGGTGGAACGTGTCACCAAAGCCTATGCCAGCATGTTTACATCCTTTGTTGCACACGCAAACCGTGTGGGCTATGAAGATGGTTTGCACTTCTGGGGTGGAGCTACGATCTTTGATCCGAATGGGGAAGAGATTGCTCGCGGCCCATATAATGAAGAAGCTATCACTTTCGCCCAAATGGATCTAAATCAATTACGCCGCACGCGCGCACGTCTTCCGCTTTTACGTGACGAACGCACCAACTTAACCATGTCTGAACTACAAAGAATATTGCAAAAATAAAATGATAGACCTCACCATCAATACTGACCTTGCTCAAACAATCCTAACAGGCTTTATCAAATCTGAAGTCACTCGTATTGGTATGACTCGTGCGGTAGTGGCTCTCTCCGGCGGACTTGATTCTGCGCTTTCATGTGTTCTCGCAGTAGAAGCACTTGGAAAAGAAAATGTTCTTGCAATACGAATGCCATATAAGGCATCCAGCACAGACTCGCTTGACCATGCTCAACTATTAATTGACCAGCTTGGTATACAAAATAAGACATTTGAAATCACGGATATGGTTGAGCCGCTCTTTAAACTTAATCCTGAAATATCAAAGATGCGTATGGGCAACATCATGGCGCGTGAACGCATGATCGTGATTTATGATCAAAGCGAAGCCTTCAAAGGACTTGTGATCGGTACAAGTAATAAAACTGAAATACTGTTAGGGTACAGTACGCATTATGGTGACTCTGCCAGTGCGATGAATCCAATTGGCGATCTATATAAAACGCAAGTGCGTCAGCTTTCGCGTGCATTAAATATTCCTGCGCCGATCATTGATAAACCGCCTTCAGCCGATTTATGGGAAGGTCAAACAGATGAAAATGAATTAGGCTTCACTTATGGCGATGTAGATAGGCTGCTTTATTTATTAGTTGACCAACGCTATTCATCGCCAGAGGCAATAGAAGCGGGCTTCGATGAAAAATTTGTCAATGCTGTAACAACACGCATTCGACGCAATCAATTCAAACGAATGCAGCCGCCCATTGCAAAGATTAGCAACCGTACCATTGGCTACGACTTTTTATATCTCCGTGATTGGGGTACTTAACATGGAGTCAGCCAGCTCGCTGGCGTATTACGGGAGCAAGCTCCCTGATTCCAAATAAGGATATTAAATGCTGCACATCCCGCCATCTTTAAAACATAAAAAATTTTTCTACCTTTGGCTCGGACAATTGATCTCGATCACAGGAACCCAGATGCAGCTCTGGGCTTTATTTTGGCATGTCAGTCAATTGGATAAAAACCCCATTGCCCTCGGCGGTATAGGCCTTGCACGCATTATCCCCATTATTATTTTCTCTTTGATCGGCGGTGCGCTTGCTGATTCAGTGGATAGGCGAAAGGTGATGTTCATCACTCAAAGTGTCGCCGCGGTTCTTGCTTTAACTTTGGGCTTGCTCACACAATTCGGGCAGGTCACCATCTGGTACATTTACGTGATCACCGCATTGCAGGCGATTGCTGTCGCATTTGATGGACCCTCACGTCAGGCATTGGTTCCTAACATCGTACCCAAAGAAGATCTGCCCAATGCTTTTAGCATGACTTTTACCTCATTTCAAATTGGTTCGGTGCTAGGCCCAGCCTTAAGCGGATTTGTGATCGCATTTGCTGGGCAGGAGGCCGTGTATTATTTCAATGCAATTTCATTTGCAGCTGTCTTATTCGCTTTGTTCATGATCGGCGATGTGCCACAAAGCTTTGCCGAAAAGACAGCAGGCGTCAGCTTGAAAGCGATCCGCGAGGGGATTCAATTTATTTTGAGCAAGCCCATTATCCTTTCCTCCATGATGTTAGATTTTGTGGCTACATTTTTTGCTTCTGCCAGTACACTGATGCCGCTCATCGCCAAGGATGTATTGCGAGTTGGCGTGGTGGAATATGGTTATCTTTCTGCCGCACCGGCAGTAGGTGCAGTGGCTGTTGCACTGGTTCTTTCTCAAATTAAACATATACCAAAACAGGGACTTATATTTTTAGGTTCGGTAATCGTTTTTGGATTGGCAACTATTGTCTTCGGCATCACCTCATCTTTTATCATTGCATGGATCGCGATTGCTACTACAGGCGCAGCGGATGGAGTCAGCACCATCATACGAAACACGATCAGGCAGTTACAAACCCCCGATCACATCCGCGGAAGAATGACCAGCGTGAATCAAATCTTCTTCATGGGCGGCCCGCAACTCGGTGAAGTGGAGGCAGGCGCAGTGGCGCAATTCTTTGGTGCGGCCTTGGCTGTCGTCACTGGTGGAATTGGCTCTATCATCGGTACACTGCTAATCATTTGGAAATGGCCTGAATTATTGAAATTTAATGGGGATGAACCGATTGATCCAGAAGTTGTTATTACTCCTTCAACAGGAGCTTCGATTATAGTAAATAGAGTCCGACGACCATAAAATTAACTAGGCGGGTTTTCAATTAGATGTTTCATTTCTGCCAATACGGCTTGATGAATGACGGTTGTATCCATGGTTCCCAAGTCTTTTGCGTAAATGGGTTTCCCGATTTGAATTGTTACAGTGACAGGCTTTTCATTGAAAATAATCATGCCAAGTAATTGCAGCGCTGTGGCAAGTTTTTCTTTTTCATCTTTTGTCTTTTTGATTTTCAATAACCAGTGATTTGCATATTTTTTAGCAACTACATTTCGCACTAACACAGGCAATATTGCCGCCTCAGGTGACATGCGGACGAAAACCCCAACACTAACTGTCCAATTTTTTAATGACTCAACTGCACCAGCATAAATATCAGGATCAGGTTCGATTTCACCTGCTGGAAATGTCAACGCCGCGCCTCCCGACTTAAGGTGTGAGCTGACCTGCCTGACGAGAGTCATTCTCTTCGCTGGGTCATCATACACATAAAACAATTGTTTGGTTGTATGGGGAAGTTCATTCAAAAATGGACGGTCTAATGCAATGATGTGCAAATCTTTTCGATTCAATGCTGCGAATAATGCAACTGTATCCGTCATGCCTGGATGATTGGATAAAGCCAGAAACGCTGAATTAGGTATCCGCTCCGTGTTAAAGATGCGAAGGTTTTGCACATATCTTTTCGTAAGATTCAATCCGCCTTCAACGATTCCATGTGAGCCAATCGTATCGTCACATTCAATTACATGTTGAGCGAAAACCTGTGCAGGCTTTTTGAAAATTAGCTTGAGCAAACTTGCAAGGATAGGATAATTTTGCCAGCCAAAGGATGTCACCAAATCATCAAGATTGATTTGAGTGAGTGTTTGCAGTTGTGAAGAGTTCATTCAGGTTCTATAGAAAATTGGAGAGGATAGCCTTCGAGACTGGCTGCAAAATGTGCCTTATTCACACGCATATCTGCTTCACTTTTTGGAAGCGTTTGCACATAAGCGTTGCCTTTTATATGTGCAATCAGCATGATTTCTGCCGCCCTGTCATTTGCAAGAAAAAAGATATTTTTTAGAACATGCACAACAAAATCCATTGTTGTCACGTGATCATTGTAGATGATGACACGATACAACGGCTCAAACTCTGTTTCAGTTTCTTCGAGGATTTCAATTTCTGGTAGTATTTGAAGTTTCATTTATTGATTTGCAAGTTGGGAGATGTCTTTATCGGTCAACTCAATATCTGCCGCTTGAAAATTTTCAGCAATATGTTTTGAATTTGTAGACATAGGGATCGTGATAACTCGCGGTTGTGAAATCACCCAAGCCAGCGCGATCTGATAAGGAGTTGCATTATGTGTTTTGGCAATTTCATCAAGATTTTTGTTTGAGCGGAGCCTGCCTTCTTCAATAGGGGAGTAGGCAGTGAGCAGGATATCGTTTTGCTGGCAATAGTCCAACAGGCCATTTTTTACGTAGGAACGATCTGCGATGCTATAAGGGACTTGATTAGTAATGATCGGTGTTTCCGAATGTTCCTGCGCTTCTTTGAGTAATTTGATGCTGAAGTTGCTTACACCAAGATGTTTTACTTTTCCATCTTTTACAAGTTTGTTCAATGCACGAAATGTATCTTTGAGTTTCATACCAGCCTGGGGCCAATGAATAAGATACAAGTCAATAGTATCCATTTGCAAATGTCTCAAACTATTTTCGCAGGCTTGCAGAACCTGGTCATATTGCAAGTGCGAAGGCAGCACTTTGGATGTAATGAATAAAGTTTCACGCTTGAACTTTGACTCGCGGATTGCCAAGCCGAGCAGTTCCTCGCTATGGCCATTTGCATACATCTCAGCCGTATCGAAGTGAGTGTAGCCCATGTCCAGCGCGGACCGAAGTGCGGCCATCGAAACAGGATCAGCTTTCGGGTCAGCAGATGAACCGCCGCCTAATTTCCACGTACCAAATCCAATTTTAGGGAGAGTCAAAGATGGGATAGATTCATATTTCATAATTTTGGATTATAGCATGTTGAAAAAAGTAGATTGTTACCCTACTCTATAAAATCAGCCGTGCGTATACATCACCCGAGTCATTATCGCGCGGCATGTTCTTGAGGCAAGTGATCATTTCTTCCGCGCTGAGCCAAACAGATGAGCGCAGCCGTGGCCATTCGCTTACTCTCCAGTTATATTCATAACTCCCCAGTTGACTCAATCTTTTTATGCAGCCAAGGGCAGTCTCGATCATTGCTGGAATATATTCAAATGAAAGAGCTGGTAATGCTTGTGTTAATCCCTGAAGCACATCCAACTCTGCGCCTTCGACATCAATTTTGCAGAAGGCTGGTTTGCCATACTGAGCGATCAACGCATCCAAAGTTGTAACTGTAACGGGTATCTGTTCGTCCCAATGCACAGCAGCAAATCGCGGAGTCTCTTGAATAGTTTTTACCCATGCACGCGAGAGTGTGGACATGCTTGGATTAAGACGGCTGATAAAAAATGTTTCTACACTGGGTTGAGCACCAACTGCTTGTTCGATCAAAACAATATCTGAACGGCTGCCATATAAGCGGCGCAGCCAATTCATACATGCAGGCTGTGGTTCAAGCGCAATAACGCGCGCGTTTAATGTAGACCAGGCACGAACCCGGTCGCCGAGATGTGCGCCGATATCGAAGCAAAGATCACCAGGTTTGATGAAGGGAGCATAGATCCGAGTCAACGCGCGGTGATGAAAAGGCAGGCCATAATAGATAAGAAAAGAGAAACTAAAACCCAGAGATTGCTGGATTGATCTAAGAATATTTTGAAAAAACATAAGATTGCTTGCCAGTGAATTTTATTTTGAATTCTGAAGAATAGCTGTGGCTTCTATTTCAACCAACATCTGAGGATCGATAAGAGATTGAATTTGAACCATGGTGGCTGCTGGCTTGATCTCATGAAAGTATTCACCATGCGCTCGCCCAACTTCCTCCCAGCGGTTTATATCAGTGATGAACATGCGCGTACGCACTATATCATTGAGTGTAGCACCTGCAGAAAGAAGTGCTTTTTCGATTTTAGCAATAATAAATTTTGTTTGTTGATAAGGATCATCTGCACCGACGATGTTTCCATTTTCATCGAATGCAGTTGTACCTGATACTTCCACTATATTGCTGATTTTCACAGCTCGTGAATAACCGATAGTTTCCTCCCACTTCAAGCCTGATGAGATATTAATCCTGTGGTTCATTGTTTTGCTCCTTTTGCGGCAATGTAAAGAAAAATGTAGAGCCTGGTTCTATGTTGTTGGATGATACCCAAATGCGGCCTCCGTGAGTTTCTATAATGCGTTTTACAAGTGCAAGGCCAATGCCAGTACCTTCGCTGGTTGAGTCAAGTTTATTGAATAAACCAAATATACGGTCATGATGTTCTTCATGGATTCCAATACCATTATCCTGTACAAAAAAAACAGGTTCTGTATCTTCAAGAGAAACCCCTACTTTAATCTGTGGCTGAGGCTGTTCTCCCATAAATTTTGCTGCGTTATCGATCAAATTTTGTATCACCTCCACCAGACGGACATAGTCACCAAATACAGTTGGAAAGCTTTCCTGCACGGTCACTTGAATATTCTTTGTACGCAATTGTTCATCCACCAGAAAGAGAGCATCTTGCACGATCATTCCGAAATCCACTTCCTGAGATGGGTTTACGAGGCGGCCAACCCGTGAAAGATCCAGTAGATCATTCAATAGATCCTGCATTTTCCCCGCCGCTTCACGGATGCGTTGAACATCGTTATCGAACATTGTCATTTTTCCTGCGTGTACATTTTTTTCAAGGAAGCCAATGTATCCGCCAATCGTGATCAGCGGACTTTTGAGATCATGCGAAACCGTGTATGTGAATCTTTCCAGCTCGGCGTTCTTCGTCTCCAATTCCTTAATGAACATTTCGCGCTCCACCTCCACACGTTTACGTTCGTTTATTTCATGTTGTGCTTTTTTCAAAGATTCATCTATTTTGCGAAGTGCCTGGCTTAACAAAATAGCCGTTACAATAATATAAACAGTTTGCGCAGTCCAAAATGCAAATGGCGGAGTTTCGCCGTGGCTCGTACTTAGAATTCCTCTTTGTCCCAAGGTTAAGATGACCGCATTGGTAAGTATGCTAAAAATACTCCAGCCGATGGCTGCGCGCCAGTTCAAGATCAGACCTGCGCAAACGACGACAACCAGGTAACCCATAAAAGCAGGGTTGTTATAGTCTGCGCCAAAGAACATTGCCGTAGTAAACATTAACCACAGTGTGATTACAATGATATTTCCTGTTGAGCGTACATACCCCATGTTAAGCATTTGTTTTAATCCAAGCAGCAGCAAAACAAATGGCCCAATGATAATCAGGCGACGAATACGAAATTCAGGCTCAATCGGCGCAAGCATTCCGTACGCACTGGCTGCTACGATAAAGATCCACAAAATTATATTTAAAAGAGTACCCGCTCGTGATTTATCTTCATCCCCTTCAAAAACTGGCGGTTTGGTCCAAAGATTGATATTTGTTAGCATAGCATAGTTTATACAATAGGTTTGGAATTGGCGCAATATAACGTATTAATTGAATTTTACTCTGCGCTCCTATATCGCTTCATGTGTTGACCTTCAACCTGTTTCTGTTTCGAAATGTATTTCCTCCTGTGATATCTTTCTAAAATGTGCCATGCCTTGTAAATTCCTCCCAAGCCAATTCGGTTGGATATTGATATTCTCGCCAATACTTGACCAATCCATTTTCCACTTTTATGACCACAATGCCATGATAACGACCGTGCATTTGAAAAGTGTATTCACCAAAACCAATCTGCCCTTCTTCATTAAAAGCAAGGTGATGCCATATCATTTTCATAGGTAAATCCGTACCCTTGTCTCCGCCAAAGAATTCAAATAGCTCTGTACGCCCGTGATAAAGTTGTTTTTCAGGCGGCTCCACATAAATTGCATCTTCACTGAAACAATCCGCGGACTTGCGCGCATTTCCCTCATTCCAGCCGTCTGCAATGGTGAGCATCAGTTTTTCAAATTGACTTGTCGTAGTTTTCATAATTTCCTTGCCTTAATTGTACACAAGTAATAGTCAAGTCGTATCTTATTTGATAAATATTTGTATTATGATATGGATAAGTTCCTAATGGGTGTTCCTGAATATGAGGAGGTTGTCATGCCAAAAAACATAGTGGTCCTTTCAGATGGAACAGGACAGGATGGGGGAAAGGGTCATGATAGTAATATCTATAAACTATATAGAATGCTTGAAGACCGTACCGAGAATCAAATCGTTTATTATGATCAGGGACTTGGCACCGATTGGCGGAGAGTTAGCGGGAATGCCTTTGGTGTGGGTTTTAGTCAAAACATCGTTCAACTTTATCAGTTCATATTTGAAAATTATAATGCCGGGGACAAAATATTCTTATTCGGGTTTAGCCGTGGCGGTGCTACCGTAAGAAGCCTGGCCAGTTTTATCCACTTTTTTGGCATCCTTTCAAAATCACGCACCACGTTAATTCGGCGGGCATACAAACTATATGGAACTGGACGCAAGCCACGTACCCAGGACGATGAAATAATTCATGCCGAAGATACGCGCAAGCTTATCGAGAAACTGGTGGATCGCGGAAATCAAATTATCAACGATACGTCATATAACATGTATAAAGCCTTGCGCAGTGACTTGACCGAGCAGGCAAATCAGTTCACGATCGCGCATCCAAATATGTGGGCCGAAGTTGAATTCCTGGGTGTGTGGGATACAGTCCCAGCTTTGGGTGTTGTTCCGATGGCGGGTTTAAATCTGGTTTTGGATCGCGTGCCCTGGTGGAGACATAGTTTTCACGATTTTGCGTTACACCGCAGTGTGAAGAATGGTTACCAGGCTTTGTCCATTGATGACGACCGCGAATGGTTCCTTCCAACAATTTGGAATCAATATGGTGATGTAAACAAGCAGAAGATCAAACAGGTTTGGTTCAGCGGATCACATACAGATGTAGGCGGGGGCTATGTTGAGGCAGGACTTTCCGATATCGCGCTGGAGTGGATGGTGCAAAAAGCAGTGTCGCATGGACTCAAGTTGTATCTTGGTTCCAGAAAATATTGGAACTTCTGTATCTCACCCGATGCGACGGATATTTTTCATCCACCGCGTAGTGGTTTTGGCCGAGTATTTAAAGCGGGTAAACGGGATAATGTATGGGATAAAAAAGCGGTGGAGAGCTTTGGTCCGCCTGTTATCCATGCAAGCGTACTTGAGCGCGCCAAACAGGATCCAAATTACCGCCCATGGATCTTGAAAAACTATGGAAATTATCCAGACCCTGAAACGTGGCTTAAAGAAAACCAGGAAAAGTATTTGCATTCCAAATTTGATGAGGAAGTTAATGTGTTTTATCAGGAATGGTTTTCGAATAAGTGGTGGTCTGGAGAACAGAACCTGCCGGATCTTAAAACATGGCTGGTTGACCATCCATTTTCATTTGAGCGGTGGTTAAGGGATAACGAGGTGGAAAAGCAGAACTGGCTGCAGAAAAACGATGCATCGGTCGAAGAGTTTGAAGGCACGAAGTTTCTAGTGGAACACCACAAAAAATCCGATTTGCGCGATTATGATAAAAATGACATCAATGAAAAACTTGAAGAGGTTTATTTCGATCAGCTTGCGAATGATAATTTATGGGGGCGGGCGCTCAATAACGATAGGATTGAGTATGACCGAAAACGTTGGAATAAGGCGAAGAGCGCATCAAATAAAAAAGCCTCCTGACCAAAAAGGTGGCTTTCATACCCATATCCAAACCATCACGTTTCTATTTTTGTGCAAAGAACCGCATCTATGAGGCGGTTCTTTGCTTTATACATAGATTTATAGAGCTTCTCTTCTCACGCACCCAAACGGTTGATCCCGTCAAACGCAGCAGTCTTGTAACATTCCGCGAGAGTGGGGTAGTTGAACACAGTGTTGATGAAATATTCCACTTTGCCCTTGAATGCCATCACTGCCTGCCCAATGTGGATAAGTTCGCTGGCGCCCTCGCCAATAATATGCACACCTAATAACTCGTGTGTCTCAAGATGAAAGATTAACTTCAAGAGACCTGTCTGGTCGCCAATAATCTGTCCGCGTGCGATCTCGCGGTAATGTGCTTTCCCTACTTCGTAGGGGATGCCCAGTTCAGTCAGTTCTTCCTCGTTTTTTCCGACAGTTGAAATTTCGGGAATTGTATAAATGCCATAAGGAAAAAGTTCAGGGGTGTGATTCGTTTGGATGCCAAACGCATGGCACGCGGCGAGGCGTCCCTGTTCCATTGAGGTAGATGCAAGCGATGGAAACCCGATCACATCACCAACGGCATATATGTTTGGAGTCTTCGTTTGGAATAGATCATTTACTTTTATCAAACCGCGTTCATCCAATTCTATGCCTGCGGCGTCAACGTTGAGCGAGTTTGTTGCTCCTGTCCGCCCGATGCTATAGAGTGCCATTTCGGTCACGATCTGTTTACCGCTTGCCAAATGAATTTTGACACGGTCACCATGTTCATCTTTGGTTGGTTCAATCGATTTCACTTCTTCGCCGAGACGCATAATGGCGCGGTTTTGATTCAAATGATAAGTGAGGGTCTCAACGATTTCGGCATCTACAAATGGAAGCAAACGGCGGCGTTTGTCAATGACCGTTACTCGTACACCCAAAGCTGAAAAAATGCAGGCATATTCAAGTCCGATCACGCCCGCGCCGACAACTGCCAGCGTGCGAGGTAGATTTTCGAGCTGAAGCAGGTCATCGCTGATGAAGATTCGTTTTCCGTCAAATGGGATGTGGTCGTTTTTTGTTGCACTGGTGCCCGTTGCGATGACAATGTATGCGGCAGTGATATCCCGCCAGCCACGATCATCCACGAATTTTAATCGTACCGTATTTGAATTCACAAAGGATGCTTCGGCTGAGAGCAGTTCAACGTGATTGCGCTGGAGTTGATGGCGCACAATATCGAGTTCATGTTGAATCACATGATCCGTACGATACATGAGATCAGACATTGTAATATTTTGCTTGACTGTGTAGGAAGCGCCATAGAGCCCACGTTCGCGATAACCAGAAAGATGAAGCACTGCCTCGCGTAAGGTCTTGCTTGGGATCGTGCCCGTGTTGATACACACGCCTCCAAGAATCGTTTTACGTTCGATGACTGCCACGCGCTTGTTAAGTTTCGCCGCCTGAATTGCTGCGCGTTGTCCCGCTGGCCCTGAGCCGATCACGAGCAGATCATAATCGTATTCTGCCATTTCATCCTCCATGCCGTATGGATTTATGCTGGCATTATAGCATTATGAAAAAATAGAATTGTTAACTTATGAATAAATCACGTTAACAATTCTATTTAGCCTGTCAAAAAGCAAACCTCAAAGCTCAATTCTTTATTTAGCTAGTGATTTGATGTAATCAAAATCCAATTCACCTTTTGCGCCCCAGCCTTTGGCTCCCTCAGGTATTTTTGGGCGAAACTTTTCATATAAAGAATATGCTTCGGTTTCCAGTTTCTTCGGCGGATAAGCCTTTGCTAATTTTTCCATGGCCCCACGTGCCTCGTCCAGATCTTCACCAAACTTTTGCTTTAAATATTTCTCAACGCTCTCGGGGTCGATCTCTTCTCCTTTGATCGCGGCGCGAAATCCATGAGCGGTTTTGATAGCTGGAATGCCTCGTCCGAGTAATTCTATAAATTCCAGTTTATCGGGCTTTTCATCTTTTTTATCTTTCCCTTTATCTTCATCTTTCTTCTCTTCATAGATTCCCAAACGCCTGCCTTTAGACTGGGCATTGAGACCAGCCACGGCTTTGCCGAGAGTCAAAGCTTCACTTTGGTTATAACCAAGCCGCTCCGCAACCACGGCAGCCCATAAGGTTAATACAGGAGCGCGATTGATCTTGATTTTCTTATTTGTCATTTTCTCAACTCCTCTGTGTCATTAGTGCTCATCTCAAAATGTCATCCTGAGCAGAGCGAAGGATCTCTCATCCCGAACGTACGAGACTCTCACTGCACTGGCGTGCTGCGCAAGTGTCGGTCGCGGAGAACGCTCCCTCAGAGCGACACGGTATTTTTGAGATAATTTGTAAAGCGTCAAGAAGTAGTGTTGTCGATACTATACACTAAATTTGGAGTGGGAACAACATAAAAGCCCGTCTCTTCACAGAAACGGGCTCAGACCATTACTATTTTGATTCTCATATTATCAAATGAGTGGAGTCGTAAAATTTATTTTGCAACACTCTTTTCGTTCGATATTGATAGAGCGCCAGTCCTGCCACGCCTAACAAAATGGATGTGACGATTCCTTCATTTGTGGGAGTGAAGATAGTTCCCATCGTGCCGTTGATTTTGATGAAGCCATTTATAACTAATGGCATGCTCAGAGCATTCAGGAGGTTATGAAGAATGAAGACAGGCCATACCGATTTACTCGCCAGCCGCAATTCACCAAAAAGAATAGCAGATGGGAATATTCCGATCAGGGCGATGAAAATGAACATGGGCAGGCTGGTTTGGATAAAGCCCTGGAGGATGGTTTTGTCGAGGAAGTAATAATAGTAGGGCAGATGCCATGACCACCAAAGAACACCAACGATCAAATGATTCAAAAGCGGATGAATTTTTGCGGCGTCCAGTCTTGGAGTGAGATAGCCGCGCCATGCAAATTCTTCGAAGATATTTTTCATTAACGATCCAACAAACATTATGCCAACAGCAGATGTGTATGCGCTGAAGCCTTGTGTGGCAAAACCGTCCGCGCTGATCGCTTTGAGGGGGAGAGCCAGGCCGAAGCTTAAGAGGGCTACGAGCGGATAAACGAGGATCGCTACCAGATACCACTTCCAGCCTGAAGGGAGATTCAATCCAAAGCCAGAATCCTTCCAGCCATCTCCGCCAAAGGCACGCAGGAAAATTCCAGCCAGTGCGGGAGAAGTAAGCCAAACCAGCGCACCTAAACTTTGTAAGGGCGGCATGGTGTTGCCCGTGACGTTATTGAGCCAGATACCGAGCCAGCCGCCACCAACAGCGAAGAGCGCGACGATAATAATATTGCGAATTTGTTTATTCATTTGATTTCCTTGAGTGAGTAATTTTTTGTTTCAATTCTTTTAATGGCTGAGTTCAACCATTCAAGCAAAGCTCGATTGCTTTTAATCCCATATTCTAGTGTGAGCATACTAAGAAAGAATGCGCGCGGGTCATTGATACTGCTTGGCTGTGCAGTAGATGCCTGATGCACGGCATCAAAAGTAATCAGGTTTTCTTCTGCGATCTTTTTTTCATGATGCAAAAGATTCAATAATTCTTTATCTGATAATTTGCCGCCGAAAAATACTTGAATGAGGAATGGCTCGCGCGTATCTTTTTCAGGCAGGGGAGTAGAAAGCCAATCATGTAGTTCGGAGCGGCCCGCTTTGGTGATCGAATAAATTTTCATGTCGAGCCGCTCTTCCCGTTCGATGACCTCTTTTTCGACCAGGCCATCGTCAGTCATTTGTGAGAGGGTGCGGTAGATTTGGCTTTGATTGGCGGGCCAAAAGTGACGCACAGAATTATCGAAGGCTTTTTTGAGATCGTAGCCTGAAAATGGCTTGAAAGATAAGAAGCCTAGGATGGCATGTTTTAGTGACATTATTAGCACTCCGTTTTTGTGATACTAATCATATAGTACTAGTACTATACTTTCTTTTATCGGGCTTGTCAAGGGAATACCAAAAATTGCTGGTGGTAAAATAAAATTGAATACAATATTCGGAGAATCAAAATGAAAAACCCTGTCATCATTGATGCGATCCGCACACCGATTGGAGCATTGGGAGGAACACTCGCATCGGTTCGCCCTGACGATTTAGCTGCTCTCGTTATAAAAGAGATTATCCAACGCAATAAGCTTGACTCGAATCTCATCGAAGAAGTTTTTCTTGGCTGCGCTAATCAGGCTGGTGAAGATAATCGTAATGTGGCACGTATGGCCGCGTTGCTTGCGGGTCTGCCCGTTGAAGTAAGCGGCGTAACAGTCAATCGTTTATGTGCTTCAGGTTTGAATGCCATTAATCAAGCTGCTCGTGCGATCAAGGCAGGAGAGGGAGATGTATACATCGCGGGCGGAGTCGAATCCATGAGCCGCGCACCCTATTCAATTCCAAAAGCAGAAGCGGGATTTTCATTCGGCAATCTCACTGCATGGGATACAGCTTTGGGATGGCGTTATCCGAATCCAAAAATGAAAGAGATGCATGGCACAGATTCGATGGGGGAGACCGCCGAAAATATCGCAAAGGAACGTCCGCATATCACGCGAGAGAAACAGGATGCGTTTTCACTGCGTTCACATCAACGAGCAATTGCTGCAATTGATTCAGGTAGATTCAAACAAGAGATCATCCCTGTTTCCATTCAACAGAAGAAAGGCGACCCAAAGATCGTGGATACAGATGAACGTCCGCGCCGTGATACAACAATGGAAAGCCTGGGCAAGCTCAAGCCCGCTTTTGCCAAAGAGGGTGGAACTGTCACCGCTGGAAATTCGTCTGGATTAAATGATGGAGCATGTGCCTTGTTAATAATGAGCGAAGAAAAAGCGAACGCGTTGAATCTCAAGCCTTTGGCACGTATTGTGACTTCTGCTTCTTCTGGTGTGCCACCGCGTGTAATGGGATACGGTCCCATCCCCGCCACGAAGAAAGCTCTTGAACGCGCAGGGCTAACCATAAAAGATATTGGACTGTTGGAATTAAATGAAGCCTTTGCTGTTCAATCTCTGGCAGTCATCGAAGACTTGAGTATTGACCCTGAACTCGTCAACGTTAATGGCGGCGCAATCGCCATCGGACATCCACTCGGCTGTTCGGGTGCGCGTCTCATCACTACACTTGTGCATGAAATGAAGAATCGCGGCAACGTGAAATATGGCATCGCCACATTATGTGTGGGTGTTGGTCAGGGTGAAGCCACGGTTATTGAGTTTTTAAGTTAGAAGGTTTAAACGTTGGAAAGTTTGCAAGTTGACTTGTTTGTAACCTTCTAACTTGTCAACTTTAAAACATGCAAACCCACTTATGGAGATCAAATGAAAAAGAATATATCTTTCTATACCTCGACCTTGCTCAGTACAAGCTTTCTTTTTTCTTTATTTATTACTGCTTGTGCTGCGCCAACATCTACTCCTGCACAAGCAGCAATTGACGATACATCTTTACCTACTGAATCTGTTCAATTCACTCCTGTCCCCACTTTTACTGAGGAAACTCAAGCTGTAATTCAACCCACTGAAGATACTCCCACTCTTGCGGCTCCTGTTGTGCTATCTGGTGCATCAAATACAATTCAATTTGCCGCCAATGGAACGTATGGTGATATTGCAGATAGTCTCGAGACAGGCACTAGCAAGACATATACCGTTAATGCGATGAAGGGACAGATCATGTCTGTTTCTGTTCTTCCTCAAGTGCCTGATGGTAATTGGGGATACGTTTATTTAGATATTAAAGGCGCAGATGGAACTGTTCTTTGCCCGCAACTGCCAGATACGGCCTGTATGTTTTGGCGCGGTGCCCTGCCTTCTTCACAAGATTATTCTATAACGCTCACAACGGATAGCGATTTGAGTGTGCTTGAATTTGTTCTACGTGTCGCGATCAATCCGCCTGGGAAAGATATTCAATATTTTCAATACACAAACCCTATATCTGGTATTTCATTAACCTACCCCGATACTTTTGCTCCTTCGATTCCTGTCTATGGCAATTACAAGATCCCTCCCGAGTTGACACTCCACTTGATCGATTCTAAATCTTACGAAAAAACGAATCTAAGCGAAGCCTATTTATTTGTCAGCTCTTCAGCAGATTCGCAAATTGTATCCACTTGTACTGAGCCATATGAAAGCGGAGGCGGTTTTGAGCAAATCCTTGGTGATGAAGTTATCAATGGATTAACGTTTGTTCATAGCACTTCCGATGGTGCAGGGGCAGGCAACTACTATCAACAGGAAATTTACCGAACGGTTCATAAAAATAGATGCTATGAAGTGATCTACTTTATGCACTCTACAAATGTTGGCAATTATCCAGCTGGCACAGTTGCCGAGTTTGATAGGGATGCCATCCTTGAAAAACTTTCCAGTATTTTTTCCACATTCACAATTGAATAACAGGAGATAAAATTTTGATCTACAAGAATTTTGCCAAACTTTTTTTGATATTAACACTGACCACACTCGCCTGTGGATTACCAACCGCTTCTACCAACCCGACAACTGTTCCTGTTCAAGAAGCAACTCTTGCGCCGACAGAGATTCCACCTATTCAGCAACTGACAGTAGATCAGCTCAAGAATGTGCAGTATCAACTTGGTGTACAGGAACAGCATACAGTCATACAGTTGACCGATGGTCAATATCAACAAGGCACAGATCCCACCTCGCTCGACTTTGCCTATGCGGGTGTAACTGAATATATTTCCATTGGTGACCTCACCGGAGACGGAATAAATGAAGCAGCCGCGATCTTTTTTGAGAATTATGGCGGCACAGGTCAGTTTGGATTCCTTACCATCTATTCAAATGTAAACGGGTTGCCTGTATTTTTATATTCAGTAATGATCGATGACCGCCCAATTATCAATTCGATGAGCATAGAAAACGGCGAAGTCTTTCTCGATGCAGTCACTCACGGGTTTGAAGACGCAGGCTGCTGCCCCATGCTAGGCACTACTCGCCGCTATGTGCTGGCAAATAATCAATTGCGGATGGTGAATTACACAACTGCTACACCAGATGGAACAAAACGCGTCATTGAAATTACATCTCCTATAAACGGAGCAGAAGTCACAGGCAGCTTACAAGTGTCAGGCAATGTGAGCACTGCTCCGTTTGAAAATAATTTATCTTATTTCATTTATGATGAAGTTGGGAATCAAATTGCTGCTGGCCCCGTTGCAGTCAGTGCACCTGATTTAGGCGCCCCCGGTACATTCAACGAAACATTTACTTTGGAAGGTATTCCCGCAGGCACAACGATTTATCTTGAATTACAGGATATTAGTGCCGCAGATGGTTCATGGCTGGCGATGGATGCGGTGAAATTAATTGTGAAGTAATAAATTTATTAATAAAATAAAACAGCTCCATTTATTCGGGAGCTGTTTTATTTTCTATAAAATTAACTGCTACTTGCTTCATATGTGACAGCACACCTATAAAACCATTCAGGCGTTGTTGCGAGACGGCTTCTTGTAGATTCATGGGGTGATAGAAATCTGATGGAACAAGAATAATTTCTTCAGGCTTGCTGCCATTTAATCCATTTGCGAGAATGGAGGCAAGTCCGCGCACAGTTGGGGATTGGGGTGGAATGTCAAAGTGAAAAATCAAGCCGCCATCGGGTTGTTTTTCAGCCATTAGAAAAACGGGGGTCATGCATTCAGGCACAGCTTCCATTTTTTCGCGTTCACCTTTAAGGCGCTCAGGAAGCGGTGGAAAAGACTCTGCGTAGGCGATCAGAGTCTCTAATTTTTCTTCGCGGCTCATGCTTGCGATGTCGTCTACGATCTCTTGCAATTTGGTAGGTAAGGTCATGATATTTTGTGTAGGGGCGGATAACTATCCGCCCCTACGAAAAAAATTATTTCTCTATCGGAGCATCTACCAAGTTGCCCCATTCAGTCCATGAACCATCATAGTTCTTGACCGTTGGATAACCGAGCAGGTATTTCAACACGAACCATGTTAATGAAGAGCGCTCACCAATACGGCAGTACGCGATGATATCTCCGTCAGCTTTGATATTCTTTCCCTCGTAGAGGGCACGCAGTTCTTCGGGAGTCTTGAACGTTGCATCAGCTTCGTTAACTGCCTGCGCCCAGGGAATGCTCACAGCAGTGGGAATATGCCCAGCGCGAGTCGCACCTTCCTGCGGATAAGCGGGCATGTGAGTTAATTCGCCAGAATATTCTTTTGGAGAGCGGACATCCACCAAAGGTTTCTTCTGATCGAGTTGCTTGAAGACGTCATCACGAAATGCGCGAATGGATTTATCCGCATCTTTCGCCTTGTAAGTTGTTGGAGCATACGAGGGGACATCCTTCACGAGAGGGCGTTTTTCCTGCTCCCATTTAATGCGCCCGCCATTCATGATCTTGACATTCTGATGGCCGTAATATTGAAATAGCCAAAGCGCATAAGCTGCAAACCAATTGGACTTGTCACCATAAAAGACGACGGTGGTGTCGTTGGTAATGCCAAGCTTGGACGCGACTTCTTCGAATTGTTCCTTGGTGAGAAAATCGCGGCGTAATGGATGCTGTAATGTACTGAACCAATCCACCTGCACCGCGCCTTCAACGTGACCGATTGAGTACAAAAGCGGATCTTCGTCTGATTCGATAATGCGGACGTTTGCATCTTTAAGATGATTGGCGACCCATTCGGTATCGACCAGATATTCGGGATGTGCGTAAGACATGATTAAAGTTTCCTTTTTGATGTGATGATTTGCATGTGGGTGCGTCGCACCAGACGGGTTGATTTATCTCATTAATCAGCAAAATCTTTTCGATTGATTTGATCTCATTAAGTAAGGTGCGACGCACTCGTAGGCAAGAAAAAATAAAAAAGCAGTCAACATAAAACAAAAGGACAGCGAACAATCCTGCGCAGGGATGATTTGTGCGCGGAGGCCGTTCCACTATCCTGAGTCGTTGACTGCTTGTTGTTGATGAAAGTCTCAGGCGGTGGTTACGAACCCCGCCATAGACAGGAGCAAAAGTTGAATGTTTTCATAAGATAGGTCGTTATTCTACGTGGTTTGAAAGTTTTGTCAAGGAATAAATTGAAAGCTGATTATCGTAATCGAATCCATGAGAACATGTCTTTGATGTAAAATTGATGTGTGGCAAAGCAAAAATATTACGTCGTTTGGAAAGGTCGCAAGACAGGCATTTTCACTTCGTGGGCGGAATGTGAAAAACAAGTGAAAGGCTTTGTTGGCGCGCAATATAAAGCCTTTGACAGTAATAAGGAAGCTGAAGCCGCGTTCCTTGCCAAGTATGATCAATATAAAGGGAAACCTGCCTCACACGGAAAATGGAAAACAGCCAGTACACAACCTGTGATCCCGTCCATTTGTGTAGATGCAGCTTGTAATGGCTCACCTGGCAAACTTGAATATCGCGGTGTGATCACAGATACAAGCGAGCAAATATTTCGTACAGGTCCATATGAACAGGGGACGAATAATGTAGGCGAATTCCTTGCCATTGTTCATGCGCTCACATGGCAGTTCAAGCATAATTCACATGTTCCCATTTATTCCGATTCCGAGAATGCCATCACATGGGTGATGACGGGTGTGTGCAAGACAAAACTTAAGCACACCCCAAAGAATGCTTTGCTCTTTGCTCTCATTCACAGCGCGGAAAATTGGCTGGCAGAGAATGAACTCCCCGAAGATAAGATCATGAAATGGGAAACAAAATTGTGGGGTGAGAATCCTGCGGATTTTGGGCGGAAGTAAATATAGGATCATGCTTTTGAAGATGGTAGATAATTCGTTATGAAATGGCTGTCATCTTCATGGCTTGTTGGGCGCATTCGTGGGATGGAAATCCGTCTGCATTTTTCCATGTTGTTCATGTTGCCCGTTACTTATTACATCTTTCGTCCAGTAGACTTTCATGGAGTAGTGATCGCGTTTTCATGGTTGCTGGGATTCGTCTCTTGCATTTTCCTACATGAGCTAGGTCATGCGCTAGCCGCGAAGCTTGTAGGTGTGGAAGTAAAGAATATTGTCCTCTGGTTGTTGGGTGGTTTCACCAGCTTGAGCCGTAAAGCTGAAAGGCCTGTTGATAATCTTGCCATCTTTGCAGCAGGTCCGCTTGTTAATATGTTCCTGGGGTTTTTATTCGTGATCGCATATATGCTCTTATATTCATTCGTACCGCGCGATATTGGCGTATCCAATCTGCTTTGGGCACAAGCGTTTACCCGATTATTTTTTTCACTCGCTTTTGTCAATGTGATTCTGGTCGTATTCAATCTACTGCCAATCTATCCACTGGATGGCGGTAACATTCTGCATGCCGCAATGGAAATGTTCTTTGGAAAATCAAAAGCAGATTTGATTACGCTTATCGTCAGCATTCCTATCTTAATAGGCTTGATCATATTGGGTCTGGTCACACGCGATTATGTTTTGCTAGCCTCCTGTATCTTGATCGCATTTGCGATGGGCACGCTCAACCGTTCGGCCCTTCATTGGGTCAATTTAGGAGTCAATTATTTCTTTAAACGCGCAGGCTATTATTATTTGCAAGGTGACTTTGAACGTGCCGCCCAGTATTACACACGAGATATTGACCGCGAACCGCAAAATGCGAATCATTATCTGGCGCGAGCTGCCTGTTTATTGAATATCCTGCAAAAAGAAAGAGCCGCTGCAGATATAGAACGTGCTTTAAAATTTTCTCCGACGAATATTTTTGCATTACAGCTTCGCGGTGAGATCTATTCGATGGAAAAGAATTATGATGCGGCCCTGAACTTGTTTGCCCGCACCCAGGAAATTAGCCCAACCTGGGCGATTCCCTATTTTGACCGTGGATCTGTTTTTCTGGATAAAAAGGAATATCAGCCAGCTTTGGCTGAATTAAACAAGGCTATTTCTTATTCACCGCAAACCTGGTTGTTTTATCTCATTCGCTCGATTGCACATTTCAGAGTTGGAGATTTTGAAGCCGCGCATAAAGATCAGGACCTGGCTTTGAGTCTCTCCGAAAAAGACTCTTTGGTGATGACCGATCTCAATATGATCGTCTATGAAAATAATCTTGAGTGGGCCGAAGATTATTATGGAAGAGCGATTTTAAAAAGTCCGCATTCAGCATATGCCTATCAAGGCCGCGCGGATGCCTATCGGATCAATAATGTACACGACAAAGCAATTACTGATTACACCCGTGCAATTGAATTGCTGCCAAAAGAATCGCGTTTGTATTTAGGCCGCGGAAAATCATATGCAGCGCTTGGCGAAACTCAAAAAGCCGAGTCAGACTTCAAAATAGTCATGTCCATCACAGATAAGTTACACTTGAAAAAACAAACAGAAGAACTGTTGAAAAATATTCAAAATGATTTGGTGGTCGAGTAGTCCCGAATGCTCTTAGAGGGACGTATCGAGACTACCATGTTAGAGTCCAGCTTAAAATTTACATGCAACGTGTTGGTCTCGATACGGCGGGAGAGCACCGCCTACTCGACCAACAGTATAGGAGATTAAATGAAAACTGCTTTGCTTGTCATTGATATTCAAAAGGATTATTTTTCTGGTGGAAGATATCCACTCGTTGAACCTCTTGCTGCTGCACAGAAGGCATACATGCTCCTACAGTGTTTCCGTGAGCACGGCGGTCATCATGTCCACATTCAGCATATTTCACTGGAACCAGACGCCACTTTTTTTATCAAAGGTGATGAAGGCTCAGACATTCATGATTCCGCCGCGCATTTTGAAGGCGAACCAATTGTCTACAAACATGAACCCAATTCATTTCTCAATACCAATTTGCTTGAGTTATTAAAGAGTTGGGAAGTAGAACGCGTTGTCATTACAGGCATGATGAGTCATATGTGTGTGGATGCGACAGCTCGCGCTGCCAGCGACTTTGGCTTCAAATTGGTCGTCGCTGAAGATGCCTGTGCCACGCGTGATTTGGAATTCGGCGGCACAGTTGTCCCTGCAGATCATGTTCACAAGGCGTTTATGTCTGCCCTCGAATCCTATGGCGATGTGATGAAATCAGATGAAGTCATTGCTTTGCTGGCAAATGAAATGGTTAAATAACTTTTCACCACGGAGATCACTGAGCCCACTGAGATATTAAAAAGATTTTCTCAGTGCTCTTTGTGTTCTCTGTGGTAGATTCTTTTTGGATGATTTTATGACAACATTAGATCCTGAAAAACAAAAACAAGCAAAACAATATTCCCGTATCAAACGCCGATTGTGGCTGGTAGATACAATATTTAGCGCCCTATATTCCCTCACATGGTTATTCCTTGGCTGGAGCATTTCTCTCCGCGAATGGCTTTCCACCATTACAACAAATGACTGGCTTCTTGTCGCGCTTTATATCATCATCTTTGGCGGCGCGTATGCAATTATCAATCTCCCTCTCGGCTATTACAGCGGATTTGTCCTGCCGCATCGTTTTGATCAATCAAATCAGTCACTAAAAGATTGGCTCGTGGATCAGCTCAAAGGTCTGGCCATCGGCGCGCCGCTTGGCCTTATCATGCTTGAGTTGTTGTATCTTGCTTTGCGTCTCACGGGTGACGCGTGGTGGTTGTGGGTGGCGGGCGGTTTGCTTCTCTTCAGTGTCCTCATTTCAAATCTTGCGCCTGTGCTGATCATGCCGCTCTTCAATAAATATGTTCCGCTTGGTGATGATCACAAGGAACTTGAAGAGCGATTGCTAAATCTTGCAAAACGCGCGAATACAAAAGTAAAAGGTGTTTTTAAGTTTGACATGTCCAAACGCACGAAAGCCGCCAATGCTGCATTAACTGGAATCGGTAACACACGACGTATTATTCTCGGCGATACTTTAATTAATGAATTTACTTTGGATGAAATAGAAACGGTGCTCGCGCATGAATTGGGGCATCATGTCCACAAGGATATTCCATTTTTGATTGCCTTCGGCACGCTCAGTACCACCCTTAGCCTGTTCATTGCATCATTGGCATTGGACTCCGCTGTAAGTTTTTTCTCCTTTACCTCTCCAGCAGACATCGCGGCCTTTCCCGCACTCATGCTCATCCTCAGCGCCTATGGATTGTTGACATCGCCAATTGATAATGCCGTCTCCCGCTGGCGTGAAAACATGGCGGATGATTATGCATTATCTTCCACAAAGAAAGGTGAAGCATTTGCATCCGCTTTTACAAGATTGGCGAATCAGAACCTGGGCGAAATTGACCCTGAAAAATGGGTGGTCTTCATGTTTTATTCACATCCTCCGTTGGGTGAACGGATAGAAAAAGCAAAAAGATTTAGCGCAGCTTAAATAAAGAGCCCGTCATCTAAATGATGACGGGCTCTTTATTTGTAGAGCGAGATGTTATTTCGCCTTATGCGGGCTTATATGCTGTAATCTTCGCGCTGTACACTGCTTTGTAGACATCTTCGCGCGAGATGGTTTTCAGGTCAATTGCATCACCCATATCGGCAAGCGCAGAGTCGACAGTTTCCTTATCGAACAAGACTGGCTTGATAGAGATATCTGTAAAGCCAACAGATTCCATCATGGCAATATAATCTTTTGCATCTACTGCGCCAGCTACGCAGCCAGCCCATGCGCTCAGACTTTGCTTAATAGCATCGGGCAATATGCCATCGGTGACGATATCTGAGACTGCGAGTTTGCCGCCAGGTGCAAGCACACGGAAGGCTTCGTTGAATACTTTTTCTTTGTCAGGGGAAAGGTTGATGACACAGTTGGAAATGATTACATCCACTGTATTGCTGTCAACGGGAAGGCTTTCAAGATAGCCGTGCCTGAATTCAATATTATTCAAATTAACTTTTTTCGCGTTGACTTGGGCACGCTCGATCATTTCGGGAGTCATATCTACGCCGATCACGTGACCTGTCTCGCCAACTTTTTGGGCAGCCAGAATACAATCGAGACCTGCGCCTGAGCCAAGGTCAAGTACGGTTTGACCAGGCTTTAGGGAAGCAAGGGTGATCGGGTCGCCACAGCCATAGCTGGTGCTGGCGATGTCAGAGGGGACGGTAGTAAGTAACTGCTCAGGGTAGAGACTGTTTGTTGTGTCGCAGCAGTTATCAGTTCCGCAACAAGAAGCGTTGCTCTTAATCCGCTCGGCATAATGCTCGCGAACTGTTTCATGGATGGATGTGTCAGTAGCCATTTTGTTCTCCTTTTGTTTCCGTCATTGCGAGGAGGTATTCTTCTCGACGAAGCAATCTCCTACACGGCGTCGGAGATTGCTTCGTCGCTCCGCTTCTCGCAATGACGATAATATAGATGATCGTCTATGTATACAAATAAAAAATTTTCATTAATTTCTCTCTGCTCATCTTGCGACGAACAGAGATCGTACTAACTTAACAGCAGCCGCCACCACCGCAGCAACCGCCTTCACAACCTTCATCTTCACAGCATACGTTGTTGAGGACTGGTAATTCGTTCATGGGTTTTCTCCTTTCATATAGAAGTTTGTCTATAGAAACTGCCAAAAAAACGAGACTCGCCTCGGCCGAAGACATGTCTCGATTAGGCCTTAATAGTTTTCAACAGGTTTTCGGTTGCAATTGATTCTGGCGCAAACTTGACCATCAACTGTCCGCAGCAAAAAGCAACACGTTCCTGGTTGAGCGTATAAAAAGTTTGTTTGCCTTCTTCGCGAATTGTAACCAGACCTGCATCGCGCAGAATAGCGAGGTGATGTGACACAGTAGGTTGGGATACATCCAATTGCTCAACGATCTCATTCACTGAGACCGTGCAGCAACAACATGCATTCATGATCTTCTGACGGGTATCGTCAGAGATGGCTTTGGCAAAGAGAACAGGATCAAATTTCATAGTGTCATTATATAGACAAACGTCTATTTGTCAAGAGGATGAAATTTTTGGATTCATAGTTGACATCCTTTAATAATTGACCTATAACATCTTAAGAGGAGATTCATCATGGACAAGATTCGTGCTCTGGTTCTTTCAGGCGGCGGCGGACGCGGTGCATTTCATGCAGGTGTATATAAATATTTAATGGAAATCAATAAACCCGGTGTTGACTCTGACCATGTGAATGCGTGGGATCCGCAGGTTGTTGTTGGAACTTCCATCGGCGCGGTGAATGGCGCTGCGATTGCACAGGGCATGTCTGCTGATGAGTTGGAGAATGTGTGGAAGTCACTTGAAGAAAAAGATATTCAAGGGTTGCCGCCCGGGATGCGTGGCTTCGCACGTTGGATCGCACGCAAAGCCTTCAGCGTGATCATGGGTGCAAATCTTCCACAAGTCAAATCGCAGGATGCTACTTCTCCAGTACCAAAAGATTTCTGGTCTCCTTTGCCCATTTTTTCAAAGTGGTGGGGCGAGCGTTTGATCGGGCGTTGGATCAACTTGCTGGATACAGGTCCGCTGCGCAAGACACTGCATACACGTTTTAATTTTGACCCTGAACAACTATCCAAAAGCGAAAAGGCATTGCTAATCGCCGCAACCAATGTGCAGACGGGCGAACGCATGATGTTCAGCAACCGCGATATTGTGCATCGTGTTACAGGTGAAGCACGGCGGGATGTAACCACGGGCATCACAGCGGACCGTATACTTGCTTCATGCTCAATTCCTTTGGTCTACCCTTGGACATTCGATGCACAAACCAATGCCTTTTATTGGGATGGCGCACTCGTAGCCAATACTCCCATTGGTGTTGCTCTGGATACAATGCGCGATGTACCAATTGATGTTCCCGCTGAAATTGTAGTTGTGTTGATGACTCCATGGTGGGGGAGCAACGATCCCGCTCCGCGTACGGCGCGTCAATTGCCCAATTCGTTTGGCGATGCCATCACCTGGACTTTGGATTGGATGCTGCTTTCATCATTCCGCGAGCGGTTGAAATTGATTCAAATGTTCAACGAGCTTGCAGTCCGTGAGCGCATTGAGGGGAAGGGACCATATAAATACCGTGAAGTAAAAGTGATCATCGCTGCACCTGAAGATTTTTTACCCGTGGAACGCATCATTGATTATGACGGGGATGTATCTGCGATGTTAATTAGAGAGGGATATGAAGCCGCGCAGAGAGTGTTTCAACAGTCTTTTCCTAACTTGTAATATAGACCTCTTGCGAAAGTCTTTTTGCCACAGAGAGCGCAGAGAAAAAAGAGTTTTAAAAGCCTTTTCTCAAAGGTCTCTGTGTACTCTGTGGCTGTATTGCACTCACTTATGCAAGAGGTCATATGTAAAAAATAGCATGCTGGCGTTGACAACTGTATGTATAATGGATATACTGGGAACTATGATAATGATGATACAAATTCGCGAAAGAATTTTGGACAGATCTCTCCGTCTTACCCATCTTCTTCGCGGTATGTTGTATCAGTAATTAAAGCTTCTACATAAAACACATATGCCATGAATCAGCGATGGGATCGCGGTTCATGGCTTCTTTTTTTAATGCGAGGCCATGACTGAGAGATCAGTCCGTCCTCGCGCTTTTGTTTCACCATTTCAATCAAATGAAAGAGGTGAAGCATGGCAAAAAAATCTCACAAACAAATTACTCTGGCACAAAACTTTCTAAAAAGCTCACAGCTCGTGCGCTCACTGCTCAATGCAAGTTCTATCGAGTCATGTGATATCGTTTACGAAATTGGCCCAGGGCGTGGAATCATTACCGCTGAGCTTGCTCTACTAGCTCATAAAGTCATTGCTGTTGAAAAGGACCCAATTCTTGTACAACACCTACGCAAACGATTTCATGGTGTCGCTAATGTTGAAATCGTTACCAATGACTTCTTGCAGTATCACATCCCGGACAGAGAATATAAGATATTTTCTAACATTCCATATAACATTACCGCAGAGATCGTACGCAAGATACTCTCTACGACTCCAGGACCAAGCGAAGCATATTTGGTGATGCAGAAGGAAGCTGCAGAGAAATTTTCAGGCACTCCAAACGAAACGCAGTTCTCGATCCTGGCCAAACCTTTTTTTGATATTCAAATCATTCGAGAATTTCGAAAAACAGACTTTGAACCTGCTCCCAACGTAGCCTCTGTACTTTTACATATCAAAAAACGTCATTCACCCTTCATTCGAGAGGATGATATCTTTCTCTATGGTAGTTTTGTCCGCTATGGGTTTGGTAGATGGAAACATAATTTGAAATTAATCTTCAAACCGATTTTTACTTACAAACAGTGGAAGCATTTGTCTAGAGACCTGCATTTCCCATTGGACGCTATTCCATCTGAGCTGACCTTCGAACAATGGCTGGGTTTATTTGACTGTTTCAAGCAAAGAGTCTCAGTTGATAAACAGATGTATATAATTAACAGAAAAACGAAAATGAGATAATATATTTTTCATCAATCACAGGAGATCCCAATGGACAGTAAAAACTCGCTTGACGATATTTCAATTCGCACAGAACTCCGTCCAGGTGACATGGGATACGTCATCCATATGCATGGCAGACTTTATGGGACTGAATATAACTATGGCGTTCAATTTGAGGCGTATGTGGCGAATGGACTGTATGAGTTTTACGAAAAATATGATCCCCAAAGAAGTAGTGTTTGGGTTTGCGAACACAATGAAAGGATGATCGGCTTTCTTCTGTTGATGGATAGGGGGAGAGGCCGCGCAGTTAAGATATTTTCTTATTGAGCCAGAATATCGAGGAATTGGGTTAGGCTCTAAACTCTTGAAACTATATATGGATTTTCTGCATGAGTGTAGATATAAGCAATCTTATCTGTGGACGACACATGAGTTAGAGTCTGCCGCATTTCTTTATAAACGGCTTGGATTCAAATTGGTCGAGGAGAAAGAATCAACTACTTTCGGTAAGTCGCTGAGAGAACAGCGATATGATTTAGTTATATCGTAGTAATCTTTTCCATCCATATCCCGTATCAAACTTTAATCGGACCTTATTGTCTTATTAGGATTTTTTGCGGTTTTTGGTTTTTTTGCTAGAGCTACCAAAGTATGACGATGTTTTATCACTATCACCTTTCAATATCAGATATTCCCCTCTAATTTGGTTGTGCAGGTCAGTGAGATTTGGGCGGTCCTCAAGATCAATTGCATCCGAACTTGCTTCCCTAATAATAAAAGATGCCATTGAGTCAATTGTTTCGCTCCACACTTCCGATGTTAGATATCCTTGCCATTTTGCTACCTTTTTCCATTTTCTGGTAGAACTGATATATACCTCAAGTTCAAAATTAATATTCTCTTGAATAATAGGTTTATCCCATCTGGACTCAAATATTAAGTGTTTTGTAACGGTTTGTTTTGGTAAAACGGTAAATGGCATCCATTCTCCTATAATAGCTTTATCAAACCATTCAAACCTTTTATCACTTATAGGATTGTATATTCTGTAATCTACATCCCATTGAGGATTGAAAAATTCATAGTTTTTTGGAACTTGAACATCTATATAATTAATACGGATTCTTAAACCTAATATCTTTCCTGCACGAGCACCCACGTTGGTTATGGTGATGGGAATATCGACGCTTGGTATATACCATCTTTCTTTGTTATGTTGGAATGGATAAATTTTAAACTGTAGATTACCAGTAGAACAAATAACTTTAAATTTTGCGAAATGCGTTTGCCAAAGCGCTATCGAAGAAAGGACAAAAGCTGCAATTGATATGGCTATTGAAATTGCGGTCGTAACATCCATGTTAATTCTCCAAAATCAGTATTTTTGTATTGCAAAGTATCCTAATCCAATTCTAACGTCTTGGACAAATTCCTCCCGAAGTTGAATAACAAGGCTAATTATCACCTAATTATTATTTGCCATCTAAATTTAATTCTACAAGCCACTCTTTCTGTTTTTGTTTGAGCGTTTTTTCTCTTCTCCATGTTCGAATCCTGATCCATTGGTGATTATAGAGTATTCTATACACGATTCCTGTCCGAAAAATGCTGTAAGCTAAACTCGCAAGATTTTGAATTATCAGATCTAATTTTCTGCGTTTCCAAAGAACTTGGGTTGTTTGGCACCATGGAATGATAGCTTCCCGCCAATTCACGAGAAGCCAAAAACGAGATATTACAGCAGCAGCGGGCCATTCTTCCATAGAAAAGGCTTCATTAAATAGACTGCGAATTTCTTCATTGGAAATTTTACGATCAATTGCATACTTAATTTCAAAAATGACACAACGAAGCAAATATTCGTTTCCTACACTTTGGTTTTCTAGCATTACAATTTTATTCAGAACTTCATCTGACAACGCAAATTTTAGCGCATAGTTATAATCAGATTTGCTTGAAGCCCTATAAAATAATTCAATGAGAGTCTCTAGATAATTTCGTGCCGCATCGGAGATATGTGATCGGGCCTCTACTCGAAATCCATGCCAGAACTTTGGATTAATTAAATTAGATAGGACGAGAAGCGCATCTTCAAATTTTCCCATTCGCCAGAAGTTATACCCCAAGAGTTTTACGGCTTCAATGGATGGCAGAGATTTTTTTGAATTTTCTTTGGTAATCTTTTCAAGACAGTTAACTGCACTATGATAAGCTTTGAATTGCGTTAATGCGTCAGCGTAGTCGATTGACGAATTTGGTCGTTTGCTTGTTGTTGTTCGATAATAGGCTATATGCATATGAGGCAAATCAGTATGCCAACTTAACAAAGATACAGTAAATCTGGTTAATTCAGAAGGTTTTCTCTCACTCATCCAATCCCTAACGCCGTCTCTCCAACTTATATTCTCGCCCACGCGTTTTCCTGACCAACCATGATATTCTGCAATACGAATAAGTAAATTGTCGCGCGCGAACTGACCGAAATTAAAGTTTTTTAAATTTAGTTTTTGAATAAACTTTCCTGCCGCATTGATTGGTGCTAGTGTTGGTTTTCCTTCAATGTATGAAAGATCGCAAAGAACACGAGTCAAATTATCGTTAATTGGTAATTTGCCGCCAGTTAAATTGTAATCACACCAGAAAAATTGGGCTTGAGTTCTAGCTAGGTGAGCAGAAATATCAATGTCACCGTTGCCGCTATAGCCTACCACTAATACTTTTTGTCCATCCAATAAATCCTTCAAGAAGGAAAAATGTTTTTGAAGTGTTGCCCCGAAAATTTCTCGGGATGTTGCTATGCCACTTTTACTAATTGCATCGCCATGTAGTTTGATAAGAATTGGCGGTTCTTTTCGGCTAGGTAACCGTGCTGGTGATGTTTTGTAATCCAATATTTTGAGTTTTGGATATGCAAGTTCGAGCGCATTGTCGAAGTTGGTGGTCAATGCGGCAAGGCACACACGTTTCTTAAGTAGGTATCCTAGGGCTGAGTGATTTGGTCCATACTCTTCGGCTTCACAGGTATATAGCCTAGCTATCAAGTCATCGACTGCATTTTTTCCAACGTACCTACTTAACTTTCCTATAAAGGTTTCGAATTTTGTAGTGTCCAGAATCGACCTATACGGTTTGGTTGCCAGGAGTTTTCCGACATATTGTGCTGCTAACTTATCAGCTTTGGAGCCATCCTCCATCCTCGTAGCCGCTAACTCAAGAATATAATCCTTAACTTCAGTTACCATTGGTGCTCTTGGTGAAAGTTTTCCTGAAACTGCGCTTCCAAAAAATACAATGAATGAATCACCCAGTAAAGGAATTAACTCATCAAGAGCGGTAATGATTCCTGCTTTGCGTTGCTTCATTTTCAATACACCCGAAAAATAATTTTACTCCACCACCAGGGTCTTAGAATACAACAACTCTGGACCTTCCCCAGTATCTACTTCTTTTTCAAAAGTCATGCCCAAATTCCTCAGAAAATCACCAATCGATAGGCTTTGAAAACTCTCCGTCTTTATCACTCATCATATCTGGAAATAAACTGTTTTTGAGAACGGAACCGCGAATTTTTTTGATAAATTGAACATAAGGCAATAATGCTACGCTTGGATGTTTCTGTGGATTGAGCAACCCAACAGGCTTACCGAACTCTTGTGTGACAACCTGAATAGGCATAAGTAAATCCGAATCATTTGAAACAACTACCGCGAGTTCATAATCATTTTTAAAACCATCCATCAATAAGTGCGTGGCAATATTAACATCTGAGCCTTTTTCTTCGGTTTTGATGACCTTGGCATAACCGCTGCCAATCGGGGAGAGTGGCATTTTTACCTCATGGGAAAGAAAAGTGCCTAAAATGATTTCAAGATTTGGAATGGTTTGCAGGGCGCGCAAGAACGTTCGTTGACGCACAGGTTGGTCAGGATCATTTAGGCGGGCCTCAACGAGCGCAGTGAAATACTTGATACGGTGTATTTGGTCGTTAGGGAGAAGTAAACTGCACATCTTTCCTATATCCAACCAATGATAGGGTGTGCCTTTGATACAGCCGTAATAAAAGTTGAAACCGTCAATATAGATATTTGTTTTCATAAGCCCTTAAACACAGAGACCGCCGTGAGGCGGTCTCGCACCAGGTTCGCCGAAGCTACTACTGGGGGATATGCCCCTATTATCGCCAAAAATAGCGAGGCTGTCAAGTAAACATTTTTTCTATTTTACTCGAATTGTTTGAATGATAGTGCATCAATCCACCAGCGTCTTAGAATACAACAACTCTGGACCTTCCCCAGTATCCATCTCTTTTTCAAAGATCATTCCCAAATTCGTAGCCACGTTGATCGAGGCTTGATTCTCTTTGTCTATGCAACATATTAAACGTGGTAATTTCAACTGCTCGAAGCCATATTGCATGAGAGCTTGTGCTATCTCGGTTCCCAATCCTTGTCCCCAATATTTTTTCGATAACATATAAGTCACTTCTACTTCTGGGCGTTCTTCAATTGTCCATTGGAGCAAGCCGCAGCGACCGATAAACTCGCCCGTCTCTTTGTAAATGGTTGCCCATAATCCAAATCCAGGTTGCTCGGCATAAACTTTGATAGCCCATTCAAGCTCTTCTTTAGTTTCTTCATGCGTCATAGCTTCACTGTAAACATATTTCTTTACATCTGCATCGCTATACAAAGCAAATAATGCATCAAGATCATCCATGGTGAGATGCCTGAGTATTAGTCTCTTTGTTTCAAGAATAGGGGTTGAGAAATCAGTGATCGCGTTTAATCCTTGACGCTTGTAAAAATATGAAATTAACTACAAGCCGTCTCAAAATGTCTCCCTGAGCGATAGCGAAGGGTCTCTACCCCCAAAGTACGAGACTCTTCGGTCGCGAAGAACGCTCCCTCAGAGCGACACGGTATTTTGAGATAGGTTCTAATAGAACTCCGAAATTTTACCCTACGAATAAGGCAAAACCTCGGAGTTCCTGTTATACAAAATTATTTATTCAGAATCATCTACCACGTATTCATCGTCGATGACGCCATCGTCATCCAGGTCAACGCCAAAGTACATACCTTCAGGGTTAGCATCTGTCCATTCGGCGTAGTTGACGTAGACAACTGCACCTTGATTAAGCAGGATTCCCTCGGCGGCGAACTCTTCGTCGAGTTCATCGGTGATGCGGGTCAGGTAGAAATCGAAGGTGCCTTCGTTGTTCAATTTTTCGGCATTTATCAACAAGTCACCGGCCTTGGTATCGAGGTAAACAGTGATGATGCCGCCGCCTTGTATATCCGCGCCTTGCACCTCGAAATAATAATCAGCTTCGGCATCTGGATTTTCGACACCGATTACGATGAAGGGAGATTCGTCTGCTTCAGTTTCATATGCAATCGTTTGATCAGCGGGGTAAAAATAAGCAGTATCCACTTGACCGGGTTCGAGATAAATTCCTTCCACGCCGATACTGAAACCTGCACCAATCAATACGAGATCGGTCAGAGATTCCTCGGTCAGGGTGCTGCCATCAATCGTGATGGTTACATCCAGTGTGGCCGGGAGCCAGTAGATCGGCTCGGGAGCATTTCCGCTGGCATCCATCCGATAAGCAGTGTAGGTGGCACCGGGAATTTCGTTGACAATCTTTCCATCCGCATAACCCAGGCGATTGCCATTGTCATCGGTGATGAGGATATGACCCTCGCCATCCAGAAAGATCTGATTTAGTTGCTGATCTAATGCAGCCAATTTTCCGCCGCTTGTGCTTGAAACTCCGCTGCCATCACAGAATGGACATTCCTGCACACCGAGGCGCGCGGAGGTGGGGGTTAGGTCAAGGGTTTGGGTATCGGCGTTGCCAGTGTAAAGTTCTGACTCAACCTGTGGGTTAATGGAAGCTTCGTACAGCCAGGTGTTATCGCGTGAATCTACAAACAACTCGCGTGTTTCGCCCGGGTAGTTATTGTCATAAACGAGAATGGCATACAAACCATCGCCCTTGTCTTCCACGCCAAAGGGTGTAATGGCATGTCCGCCGGAGCCATCTTCTTTATAAATGCCAATGCTATAGGTTTCGCCGCTTGCATCCATCTGCTGGACAACCTCCAGAATTTCCATGGGTGTGCCTTTGATGACGCTGGTATAAGTTGGAGCGACAGTTTGGGTTGCCCACCAATAGGCAATTTCGCGTTGGAGAAATTCATCATTGATATCGAGTTCACTGGCGACCGAGCCGCCAAAGTTCGACGCTGGGATCTGATCTGTATACATCATCAGACTCAGCACTGCCATACCTTCACAATGACCGCCAGCCATGGCTCCATTAATTTGTTCCATCCATTGCTCGGCGGGCGGAGTCAGGGTGCAGTCATCTCCATCGAGACGGGAGCAAACCTGGTCGCCGAACATGCGGCGCAGTTCGGCAGCTGTCAAATTAATAGCTGGGATCTCATCGCCGTAGTTGCTGAAACTAAATCCGTTTTGTTCAGAAGTGAAACCGAGATCGTAAATCACCTCGCCCGGCACGCCGGTTGCTATGGGCTCATCGCCTGATTCTTCAGCGGCGGGTTCTTCAGTGGAATATGCTTCCTCTGTGTAGTATTCCTCTTCCGAGACACCGCAGGAAGATAAAAATAGACTGAGCACGATTAAAAGCGAGAATACAATATGGAGCGTCTGGAACTTTTTCATTAATGGGTTTCCTTTAGCGATAAAATTTAATGAATAAAAGATAAACACGATCCCTGGAATTTGAATGCGTATTTATATTTTTTCAATGGGCACCTATTTTAGATTGAATATCTCATTGCGTGCCTTGCACGTTATTATCAAATCTCAACTAGTGGCATCTCAGTCCGATATCCTTCGAGCGTTGGAGCTGTGAGTGGTCCATTCAAAAACAACCCCAATTCATCCATGGATCGTGCATGATTGCAATTTCGCTAAAAACCAAGTAAAGTATCTGGGGAGTCTTATGATTACGTCCACCCCAAACGAACCTGAATATCTTATATCCGCCCGCGCTGGAAATTCTGATGCGTTCACCGCATTGGTTGAGCCTTATCGCAAGCCGCTGCTTGTCCATTGTTATCGTATGAGCGGTTCGCTTGACGATGCCGAAGACCTTGTGCAGGAAACTTTCATCCGCGCATGGAGCAAACTAAATTCATTTGATGGACAGGGTTCGTTCCGCAACTGGTTGTATGTGATCGCGACTCGTTTATGGTTGGATGAATTTCGCAAACGAAAGAAGCAGATTTTACTTCCACTGGATGGCGACCCTGCTGACCCTGATTCTCCTCCGCTTCCACCTACGTCACCCGCCTCCTGGCTGGACCCTCTGCCTGATTCATGGTTAAGCGGCATTGGCCCATCTCCAGAATTTTCCTATGAACGCCGCGAGACAATTTCTCTCGCGTTCATGGTTGCCTTGCAAAAATTGAACGCACGTCAACGTGTTGTTTTGCTCATGCGTGAAGTCTTCAACTGGAGTGCAGACGATGCTGCCGATGCACTGGGTCTCACAGTTGATTCGATCAATAATCTTTTATATCGTGCGCGAAAAAATCTTGAAGCATCTTCTTATGAAGAAACTTCCGCTCTGAAACAAAATTTAGATCAATTCGTCCATGCATGGGAATCTGGCGATGTTCATTCATTGATTAAACTCCTGCACGAAAAAGCGACCTTCGCCATGCCGCCACTCGGAGTCTGGTATGAAGGACGCGAATCCATTCAACGCGCGTTACAAAATTTTGTTTTCATGCCAAACATAAAATGGAAATTAATCCCAACATCCGCAAATGGAAACCCCGCGTTTGGCATTTATCGAGGAGAGGGGGAGAACTATCAAGCCTTCGGCTTGCTAATGCCAATCTTTGCTGAAGACAAGGTTGGAGAAGTCACGGCGTTCCTATCCCCGCAACTTGTTACAAGATTTGGTTTGCCAACAACCTTGTCATTCTGAGCGTAGCGAAGAATCTCTGTCAATGTTGTAGAGACCCTTCGCTATCGCTCAGGGTGACAATTCGGGCTACATCTTCGCTTCGTTATAGCCGTCAATTGCCAGAACAGTATTCGCTACGAACACCGCACCAAACATGATCGGATACAAAGCAGGTGCGGCGGCTTGCAACTGCAACTCTACATAAGTCAACGCGATTGCAGCAAGGGTTAACCCCGCGCCAGTGAGTTTGCGCCGTCCAATGTACAACGTCCCAAGCCCCATAAAGAAGAAGTTCAAAACAGCAGCGATCCACGGATTCTTTTTCATCTTAGTACTCCTTTGAAATTTTGGATTTACAGTTAAGACGAAAAAGACTGTTCAAACTTCTCACTTTTTTATTCGAGTTTCAAATTACCTTGCTCATCAAATACAGAGAATGGGTTATATGCCACTTCCCAGTAATAATCATCGGGGTCTGCAAAGTATGAGCTATATCCGCCCCAAAATACTTTTTGCGGTTCTTTAATGATCTTCACTCCCTTTGATTTCAAATCCTTGATAATCTCATCCACTTCAGATTCGCTGCCCACGTTCTGCGCCAAAGTGATTCCTGAAAAGCCAGAACCCTCTGGGCTAACAAGAGCGTCCTCCGCCAATTTCTCGCGAGGATAGATCGCCAACACCACGCCCCCCGCCTGAAAGAACGCGATATCATCTTGAGCTCCCGAAGGTTTCCATCCTAAGGTCTCTGCATAGAATTTTTTTGATTTTTCAAAATCCCTAACGCCCAATGTGATGATATGTAAATGTTGTTTCATATTTTTCTCCTCTTATGCTGGATTATCCCAGGGCGTGACTCCACGCCCGCTTTCGCCTCTTAACGACCTGTAAATTGGTTCAGCCAACTCAGGCAGAATCTCCGCTGTAGCCGCCAGCAGACCAAAACATCCGGCGATCATCATGTCACCGAATGGAACAGCGAAATATGGACGGAGGACGGTAGACGATGGACGGTTTTTCACAGTCAACGGTCTATGGTCTATGGTCTGAAACATTGACCTTCGCGGCCCCGTCACAACAACATCAAAATCATCTTTTCCAAATTCAAATTTCTCTTGAGAATACATCAACGCGCCATGACCCATGTCATCAAACACATCTTCATGTTTGAGTGAACCATCGGCTAATCTTT
This sequence comes from Anaerolineales bacterium, assembly GCA_014379595.1. Lineage (GTDB taxonomy): Bacteria > Chloroflexota > Anaerolineae > Anaerolineales > Villigracilaceae > Villigracilis. The sequence goes on along the minus strand of JACMLM010000071.1, from coordinate 69,902 downwards.
GCAAGAGTGATTCAAGTTTCGCTAAATCAATTTCACCCGTATGATGTTCAAATACTCCTTCAATTCCCATTTCACCCAAACGAAACGCCAATGTATGAAAATTGCCGATATTACATACAATTTTTTCTCTGTGCGTAGTCACTTGAGAATCAAAAGTTGTACCTAACACTGCGGCTGGAGCCGTATCCATAACTATAAGCGGACAAGGCAACTCGTTTGCCGAGTCCACTACAGATTGCAGGCGGGTCATAATATTCGGAATATCGTTTGATAAATAAGCGAAAGCAGAAAGTGAATTCTTTGCTTTGATTCTTTCATCTAAATAATCAAATCTGAATTGACGATCTGAAACTCCGGCGGGTGCATTGCCATGGTCAAAGACAGCAACTGCAATGGCATCCAGATCATTTAATGAAACGCCGTAATCTGAGAATGTTTTAGAAATTAATTCAAAATCAAAATCTTTTAATTCCAGACGCTTGATGGTGGCCGATAGACTATTGGCTTCATCTTCGGAAATTATTTTTATCCCCAACGCCTCCACTTTATCAAGTTCATCATTGAGCGTCGTCGCTGCAGAGGGCGTCATGTACACAGGGACTCCAGCACGCGCATATTCTTCAATAGCCCATGCCGAAGGGCCGCCTCCCATTTGATGTCCAGTAAGCAGGATCGGGGTCCGCGTGTGAAGCGACTGCTTGAGACGGCGATGAATCATCATCGTAGGCGAAGGCAGTACGAGTTTGAATCCGTTCTCGATGTCGAGATTCGAATCGTAAAGAAAAATATCCTGAGTGCCTGTGCCGATGTCAACGGTTAATATTTTCATAATATTTTCCTCTCCTTCAGGAGAGGGTAGGGTGAGGTGTAATTAAATTTCAACCCCAAGCCACAACCGAATGAAATATCCAATGATAAATGAAAATGTTGCCACGCCAAGACTAAGGCCTGCCATTTCTAAAAATCGTGCACGGAATGGTTCGCCTTTTGCCACAGAGATGTAGTAATTGAATACCGCGATGATGATCACTGCCGTAGTGAGAGTAATGGCGAGATCAAGATAATAATTTTCAAATAATAAATATGGAAGAACAAGCAGTGACACTGTACAGATGTATGCAATGCCCGTATAAATTGCGGCGCGCACTGGGTTTTTTGTAGTCTCTTCAGAACGAGTGGAAAGATACTCACTTGCTGCCATTGACATCGAGGCAGCAATGCCCGTGATGAGTCCAGAAAGGGCAATTAATTTTGTGTTTTGCAGAGCAAGTGTCAGCCCGGCAAGAGCGCCTGTCAATTCCACGAGGGCATCATTAAGTCCGAGCACAACAGAGCCAGCGTATTGCAATCGTTCTTCGTCCAACATTGCAACAAGTTTTTCCTCATGAATTTCCTCTTCATGTTTAAAGACCGCTGCATCAGGAACAACGGCAATGATGTCGTCGTAATCTTTTTGTATATTTTTTTCAGTTAGCTCCATGAGCTTGATCCCAAACGTGAACCCAAAGATCCGACTGATGAGATAATACTTCCACATGGTAAACCAGTTGGGTGCAACATCTTGCCCTGAATATTTTTTTAGACCTTCATAGTGCCGCAGTTCATCAGAAGCGATCTGTGCAACGATCTTTGCGTTTTCGGGGGATTTGATTGTGCCTGCAAGCCTTTTATAAATATGATGTTCGGTGATTTCTGTCTGTTGAAAGACGATTATTTTTTTTAAGATGTCTTTACTGATTTGCATACTATAAACTCCTGAATTTAATATTTCCGTATTGTAAGCTATTTGCTGTTCTAGAAAACGAATCTTTCCCACTCACAGCTGCTCCTGTTACGAAGATTTTTAACCCGTTTGATGGTATTATCTCAATTTCAACCAAAGAGGAAAATATGCCGCATCGCAACCAGAATCCTTGGATACTACTTATATTCATTTTAATCTCACTCGCTTGTGGAACTGCTCAACCTACTCCTATACCACAACCAACTGCTACGATCACTACTATTCCAACAAATATATTAATACACACTGAAACACCAAAGCCCACGCAAACACCTGATATTGAAGCTACTCAGCGTACAGTTGAATTCAATGCCGAAGCACAGGGTTATTTTGAAAAGGGTTACCTGACCGATCCCGACGGTGGATTTACCAAGTACGAAGATTATTTCATAGAATGGGCGCAGCTTGGCTCCTATGGAATGAATAAATTAGATAACAAAGTCAGTGATTTTTTCATGAGTGCTCATTTTATATGGGAAAGTGCATACCGTAATGCGGATACATCTGGTTGTGGGTTTGCCTTTGCCATACAGGATAATAATGAGCATTATGCTGTCTTCCTTGATAGATCTAAAGTTTACTTTGTCGAAGCCAATCCATACTATAGTTCAGTTGGACTAACACGCGGGACTGGACATGTGAAATTTGATAACCCTGCCGATAAACCAGTTGAGGCTGATTTCACTCTGATTGTCAAAGGCGCTTATGCGTATGTACTCGTGAATAATGAATTGGTGGGCGAATATACGCTGACACAAAGCAGATCTCTATACGGCAATATCGGTTTGACCGTACTTTCAGGCACCAATAAAGATTATGGTACCCGCTGTCTGATGACCGACATGCATCTTTGGACACCTGAAGAAGATTAATTATATTTTCTAAATAAAAAGAGACGCTGTACAGCGTCTCTTTTTATTAAGTTATGCTTTTTGCAGAACGAAATACCAGTATCTACGATTATCAAGATGTGGAATTCCCTGTGCTGGAGAATGTGGGGTCAGGCCGATGAATTCATAAAAAGTTTTGTGAAGAATGGATGGAACATATTTTTTAATAAGATGTATACGCTGTTCACGATCCATTTCCAGAGCTTTGAGGACATTATCAGTGATATCTTCTTCTTTGATCACTTTCAGACCTAATTGTCTTAACTGATCATGCCAGGTTTCCACTTTTTCTTCATATCTTAAATCGGTGTAAAGAAAATATCCATTGGGTTTAAGAACCCGCTTAACATGCTGGAAGAATTTCATAATGTTGGGGTAATAAAGAGATGCTTCTACATTAACTACTACATCAAAAGAATTATCAGGAAATGATAATGCTTCTGCGTTGCCATGTTGAAAATGTAAACCGTCTATTTTGTAATGTGCGCGACAGAACTCGATTGCACGAGTTGAAAAATCCACACCTGTATAGGATTTTGGCTTGAAATGCCTCATGATGAAGTGTGCGCCTCCACCGCGCCCGGAACTGACCTCCAGTGCTTCGACATTTTTCCAGTCTACAGATTTGGCCACATGATGATAGAGCTGAAGGGGATAGCGATGATATTCATCTTCAGGGTGAAGAGAAAGAATTTCCTGTCCCTGATGATGGGCCGTATAACCAAAATTCATGAACACTGCACCCTTATCCTTGACAATTGTGGAGACAAATTCATATTGCAAGCGCGTCAGCCAGCTTTTGATATTCGGAAAACGATGAAATAATACCTTGTTGAGCATGTATCTCTCCTCCTAGGGATCGATTTTTGGGTTGGTTCCTGATTATAACCCTCTGATATTAGTCGAGATACCATACGGTTTTGAAAGTAATTAAAACGAGCTGCAATCTAATTGCAGCTCGTTTTAGCGTGAATTTATATTATTTATTTCATCGTTTCATAATTCTCAGGCAGCCAACAACATAATACCAACTCTCGCGCCGCTTTGACCTCATCCATGCGTCCGAATTCGGTTGTGCTCGGCGCATTGTGAAGCAAATCAGGTTGGGATTTGGCTTCTTCCGCGATTTTGATCAACGCATCGGCAAAACGATCAAGCGTATCTTTGTTTTCGGTTTCGGTGGGTTCAATCATCAATGCTTCATGGACAATGAGTGGGAAATAATTTGTTGGTGGGTGGAAGTTATAGTCCATCAAACGTTTGGCGATATCCAGCGCGCGGACGTCACTGCCTTCAAATTGACCTTCGGCTACAAATTCGTGCATACAGATGCGGTCATACGGAATCTTGTATGTGTCTCGCAAACGTGCTTGCAGATAGTTCGCGTTGAGGACAGCATATTGAGAAATGTCTTTGAGTCCATCGGGACCGTGCATGGCAATATAAGTATATGCACGAACTAACCCGCCGCCGAAATGACCATGAAATGCTTTCATTCGTCCGATTGTATGTTTGGGTGTGACGAAGCCATATAGCGGAGGTACATCATCCTCGGCTTCTTCTACGACGCCAACAAGAGGTGCGGGTAAAAAGTCTGCGAGTTGTGCGCTTACTCCAACAGGGCCTGAGCCAGGTCCGCCTCCGCCATGTGGAACGGAGAAGGTTTTATGCAAATTGAAGTGCATTACATCAAAGCCGAGATCACCCGGGCGCACAATGCCGAGAAGCGCATTTAAGTTTGCGCCATCACCATACATCAAGCCGCCGCAATCATGAACGAGCTTTACAACTTTTTCGATGTTCTCGTCGAACATGCCGAGTGTGTTGGGATTGGTAAGCATCATGCCAACGACGGTATCGTCACATGCAGCTTCAAGAGCTTTGAGATCCACATTACCGCGTGCATCTGATGGAATGGTGACAACGCTCATGCCCAACAAACCAGCCGAGGCGGGGTTTGTCCCATGTGCGGCATCAGGAATTAACATCTTTGTGCGTTTGGTATCATTCCGTGATTTGTGATATGCGTGCATGATCAACACGCCCGCGAATTCGCCATGTGCGCCTGCGGCAGGTTGAAGTGTAATACCTGCAAATCCGCTGATCTCTTTTAGCCATTCTTGTAATTCATAAACTAGTGCGAGATTGCCTTGTACGGTTTCAATGGGTTGTAAAGGATGTGTATAAAGAAAGCCCGGGTATCGACAGGTATCTTCATTGATCTTTGGGTTGTATTTCATAGTACATGAACCCAATGGATAGAAGCCACCGTCTACGCTGTAGTTGAATTTACTGAGTCGCATGTAGTGACGCACGACATCTACTTCAGCGAGTTCGGGCAGAGGTAACTCAGAGCGAAGAAAATTCTTTTGAGGCAGAGCAGTTTCGGGTACATCTGATGCGGGCATTCGTACGCCGAGTCTGCCGGGTGAGGAGAGTTCAAAAATTGTCGGTTCGACGATTGTGCCGCCTGTCTTATTCATGGCTCATCTCCTTTAAGACTTCCACAAGCGTATCGATTTCTTGTTTGCTATTCATTTCAGTCACGGCGATAAGCAGATGATTTTGCAATGATGAATAATCCTGTCCGAGATCGTAGCCGCCAAAGATGCCATGTTCCAGTAAATATTCATTGACCTCGCTTGCAGGTTTCGGGCAGCACAAAACAAATTCATGGAAGAATGGTTCGTCGAAGCAAAGATCACAGCCATCTATTTTGCTGAGTTCACTTGCGGCGTAATGAGCTTTTTGATAACAAAGATTTGCAACTTGCTGTAAGCCAGTCTTGCCAAGTGTTGACATGTACAAAGCAGATGCAAGGGCAAGCAAACCCTGGTTAGTACAAATATTTGAAGTTGCACGTTCACGTTTGATGTGTTGTTCGCGTGCAGTAAGAGTTAACACATAAGCACGTTGACCGCGCGAGTCAACTGTTTCGCCGATCAAACGTCCAGCCATTTTATGTACATAAGATTTCTTCGTGGTGAAGAATCCAAGATACGGCCCGCCATACCACAGCGGAATACCAAATGGCTGCGCTTCGCCTACAACAATATCCGCGCCCATTTCTGCAGGCGTCTTTAACATGATCAATGCAGTGGGATTTGCAACAATACAAACCAATGCACCTTTTGCATGTGCATCTTCAATCAACTTTGTATAATCGTGGATGCGGCCAAAGAAATCAGGATATTGCACGACGACAAGCATGGTGCTTTCATCTACATGTGACATCAACGCTTCGGGTCCAGCTTCGGCGTTGGCTGATTCATCATCCCCGACTTTTTCCAAGCCCATACCTTGTGAATACGTTTGAATGACTTCACGATATTGCGGGTGGACAGTGGGAGAAATAACGATCTTTTTGCGTTTACCGCGGAATTGAGCATACGCAAGACTCACTGCTTCAGCTGTGGCAGTCGCACCATCATAATGTGATGCATTCGAGACTTCCATGCCAGTTAGGTTGGTCATCAGCGATTGATACTCAAAGATCGCCTGCAATGTACCTTGTGAAATTTCTGGTTGATAGGGCGTGTAAGCAGTATAGAATTCGCCACGGCGTAACATATGATCTACCACTGATGGGACATAATGGTTGTATGCACCAGCGCCGAGAAATGAAATCATATGCTCGCGTACGTTCTCATTTGTCTGCGCCATTTCACTGAGATGCGCTGCTGCTTCCATTTCAGTTAACGCTGGAGGAAGATCTAATTTTGGAAAGCGATGTTTCTTTGGGATGGCGTCGAACAGGTCATCTAATGATTTGACGCCAACCGTTTTAAGCATCGCATCCCGTTCATTTGGGGATATAGGGATAAAGGTCATTTTAATTTCCTCGTCATTGCGAGGGCGTTAGCCCGAAGCAATCTCCTACAATGTGTTGGAGATTGCTTCGTCGGGAAGAGCATCCTCCTCGCAATGACATGCTAATGTGCTCTTTCTTCACAATGTTTTTCGTATGCGGCGGAGTCCATTAAATCACCCTGTGCGCCGCCTTCGATCTTGATCATCCAACCGTCACCAAAAGGATCAGAGTTAAGAATTTCAGGCTTTTCAATGATACCCTTATTAATTGCTCCAACTTTCCCTGAAGCAGGTGCATAAATTTCTGCAGATGCTTTTACAGATTCAACAGAAGCTATGGGTTTGCCTGCTGTGACTTCCTCTCCTTCATCTACAAGGATCTCAACGAAGACGATATCAGAGAGTTGATTTTGAGCGTAGTCAGTGATACCAACTGCACCGTTGGATGGGTCGAACCATTCGTCGGACTTTGCATACATGAGGTTGGATGGGGTATTCATTTTATTTTCTCCTGTAATGAGGTTCGGCGAATCAAAAGAGGACGCAAGGTTATATAACCTTGCGTCCTCTGTAATGGAACCTGAGAGATTATCAGTTCATCACTAATAGATGAAACAGACTTACACCGTCGGTGTCTCATTATGAATTGAGACTTTCCAGAGTTAATGCAGATACAGGGTCCTTTTGCCTGATAGTTTCATCTGGTTTCGCCTGTTGCCAGATTTGCACCTTCGGCGCTTGTATGTTTGTCAGCAGTTCAACTGCTGACAAAACCAAGTCTCTTCCCTATCATCCGTTAATTTGTATTTCCATTTTATGGGTGAGGGGAGTGAGAGTCAAGGGGTAGAACGTCCTAATTTGTCGCTTGCAACAATCTTAAAAAATATTAGACGCCTGAGAAGGCGTCTAATATTTTTTTACTTACCAGCAATTTTACGAGTGCGCTTCGGTTTGACAGGTTCTTCTACTTCCGGAACAATAGGTTCGGACGGTTCAGGAATTAACTCAGGCATAGGTACTGGTGCAGATGGCGCGACTACTACTGGTGTATAAACCTGCACTCCATTGAGTTTGGCAAAGTAATCTTTCACTGTTAGGTCGTTGTAAAAGATCAAGCTCAAAATACCAACGATCAGGGAGAAGATATTTCCAACTAAGAACATAAGGATTTGAAAGACTGCGATGGACTGTGAAGGTCGAACGGGCTGTGGCTGTGCACTTAAGAGTTTAGCTGCGTATATGATCTCGAAGATGCCGAGAATGGTTGGCAGAATCGTTATTGGCAAACAAACGATACCTACAAGGGTACTTAATACAGTAGCAGATGCTATAAAGCCCCAGAAGAGATTGATAATGCCGCTAGTGAGTGTCATTACGGCGATGGCAGTCACCAGGCCAGGTTTTTGGTTTGGATATGTGTTCATTCATTACTCCTTGGTTTAGATGAAAGATATAACGAATGAATAGGCGAATAGTTGCAGAATATGTACAGTAATTTCAAACCTGTCAGGTCTTTTACTGTTGAAAAGTAAGTAATAACCCGCCAGTATAATCAACGCCATTTGGGTCTGTACAAGTAGGAGCGGTGACACTGGGAACAAATGCTCCGCCTTCTACAACACGGACACTATAAATGACATCCGTCTGCATGACAAAGTCTGCGTATCCGTTCCCAAGCTCGGGCTTGAATCCGGTGAAGAAGTGATCCTCACCCTGACTCCACGTGACGATGATCTCAATACCTGGTTTCTCTTTGCGGCGCGAGTCCATAAGAATGAATTGCAATAACCCTGCTTGTAGACCAGGCTCACAGACTGTATCCTGCCCGACCAGTGTGAACGGTGTGCCGGGCGCTGGAATAGCAGTGAAGGTGGGGCGTGCGGTAGCTGTTTCTTGTATGGGAGCAAGAACAGTTTGTTCAAAGGCGGCTGTTGGTAAAGGTGTTGTCTCTTCTATTGTTACTTGTGTTTCAGTGGGCAATGTTTCTTCTATAGGCGTATCAATGATCGCGGTGTTAATGATATTTGTAAATGGAGTGCTGGTAGGTAACACACTTACAAACCCTTGCTGCAGATCGGTGGCAAGTTGTGCAAGTGGTTGAACACTTTCAAAAGATTCACCTGCCGCCACCATGCGTTGAGCTTGTGCACTGAGTTCGCCAATTTGATCCGTATCGCCGAGCAGTTCAAGGCGTGCGCGTGCACGTGCAAGATCATGCGATGATGCATAGGATGCAGCAATGACAACTCGATATTGATCCTTGAAATCAGCACGCAGGATCGATGGGTTTGCATCTACATAGGTAACAGGGGAGATGAGCCAGGAGTATGCCAGACCAAGTCCAAGTCCAGTAAGAAGCGCAAGTATTATATGAAGAAGGGGATTACGAAGGCCGAGTCTCATGGAGCGTTGTTCCCCTGCGGTTGATATGTCTGCATGGCGGTTAGCAAACTTTGCAGAATGATGATCTCATTTTGAGAGAAGCCATTCTTCGTAGCGTACTCTAATGTAGAGGCAACGATCTGTGCGGGAGATTCACTCCCTAGGATCGCAAGGCGACGCGCAGATAATTCAGAATCATGTTCGCTTTGATGAGCTTCGGCGACCATGAGCACATAGTCAGCGCGATAGTCTGCGCGCAGGATGTTTGGGGTTACATCTGTATACTCAATGGGTTGAATCACCCAGCCATAGATAAGGCCAAGTATGATGCCGATGAATGCGGCAATGCTTATTTTTATCCAGGTGGATGATTGCATGGGGAGATTATACCTAGTGTGCAATGTACCCGTCACGGGCATCATATAAACAAGAATGCCCGGGCAGGCTACCGGCGGCACCCGAAGACTCTTCCTTACCGTTGCTATCTTTCGATCCTGGCGGGTTTCGAAAGGCTTCGCCGCGCCGGGCCTGCCCGGACGTTAACAAGGATACACGATGTAAGGGGGAGTGTCAACTTAATGGATTTTGTTTGCACTTAAGTTAATACCTAACAAATATGCCAAGATTGTCTATTGTATCCATGACCTTTTAGCTATAAAATCATTAATACAGCACTTAACTTCCCTGGTGGTTGCAATCAGCGGGGATTTGACTTTTTATCTTATTTTCTTTTTAGGTACAAGTTTAAGCAGGCAGCGAAACCAATAACAAATCGTTAGGTTTGCTGTTTTTTTATTTTGTCTTTTTTTATCAGCCATACTCACTGGAGTACATAATGCAGGTTATTCTTCGCAATTTTAAAAGCAGTCAGGCGCCTACGGTGCTTCGGCTGTTCATTTTTATTTTATTGCTCGTAACACTATTGGCACAAGCGCGCGTGCCGGCTGCGCAGGCCCAAGCCGGAGCGCCGCAACTGATCTTGACGAAATCAATCGAAGGGGGGGCTATCACCGCTCAGGCGGGGGATGTGATCCGTTATCGTATTCGTTTTGAATGCAGTAGTTTAACCACCGCCTGCGGTCAGATGGAGATCACAGATGTACTACAAGCCGGCTTGATCTACCAACCCCCGCCAACTTCTTCTGTGCCCGCTGGTTTTAGTATTAGCTACAATGCAGGCACGCGTACCATTACCATCACAAAAGATGATAATAACCTGCTCGATGGTTCACAGTATGATGCAGTCATTGCTGTTCAGGTAGATTATGACTTGCGCCCGCTGCCTGCCATTATTAATAATATAGTTAATGGGCGGATCGACCCTCCTGGGCCAACCTCTTGGACAGCCGCAACCCCTGCTAGTGCGCCTCCCATCACGATCGGCACTGTCACTCCAAGCTGGGGCCTGACAAAATCTTTATCAAGCCCGGTTATCAACCCGACGGTTAATACCGACGTCACCTATCAAATTCAGCTTTGCCCAACAACTCCTCCGCCCGGGCAAGGCAATGTGCCTCTAAGTAACATCAGCATCACCGATACCCTGCCAAACGGAGCGACTTTTGTCTCTGCCAGCAACGGCGGCACATTCTCATTAGGCACAGTCACATGGACCGTGGCCGGAACTGTTTATCCGCCGAGCTGTGTGATGCGCTTTGTGACCATTCGTTATAACGATCCGCCCTTTGCAGTTGGTTTTGACAATGATCCCGATCTTGATAATAACGTCACCAATACTGTTGACTTCGATGCGGACTACACGCCGTCCACTGGCACTTGTATATCCCCGTGCACCAGCGGGAGCGGAAGCATGAGTCATCCCCTTGACCCGATTAGCGAAGTGCCGACCTATACCAAAGATGATATCGGTGATCCAATTGGAATTAATGCCACGGGTCGTTTTATCCTAAATCTTAATACCAATAATACAAACTTTCCACCCAATGAGTTGGTACTGATCGATAATATCCCAGCTCAGTTGCAGGTAACCAGTATTACCAGCGGCCAGTGGTCATATGTACTGTTTCCTCATATACGCGCTTTTGTCGAATACTCTACGAATAATGGCAGCAGTTATACCGCTTTAGGTGCGGCTGTTAGTTTTACAACGATTGCCGATACCCCAGTTACTTACCCTGCGCCAGCAGCCAACGTTACCAATGTACGTTGGCGCTTTGAATATGACCCCGATGGAGTGGCACCGTATAACTACACTCAAGCTGGCTTGCCTTATACATGGTCATTTACAGCCAGCCCCGAAATTCGAGTGACTCCACGTGCTACTGCAACCACCGCAGACCCTCCCTCCGGCGCAGTGATGCCAGCAGCAGTTGCTGGAACTACCTATAACAATTGTGTCCAGAGCACCCGTCGCAATAGTTCTGGCAACCCAGTTACAGATCCATGTAACATAGAACCGATGACGGTGCAGGGCAGTTTCGTCAGCTTGCTTACCTCCAAAGCTGAAACGCCGGGCAGCAGTTGGGATGATCTAAGTGACCCGAATATCACTACTTTCACAGCAGATAGCAATTTACTGCCCGGTGATACTCTGCGATATACGATCACCGTAGAAATCACAGAACGCTCTTCAGTAGCTCTGATCAACCCAACGATTCGCGATACGCTTCCAACTGATTTAATCTTTGTACGTAATGGTACTGCGCGGTTGGATGGTACTGCCCTGCTTGCTGGGCAACAGCCTACTTTTACACAAGCTGGTCAGGTACTCACGTGGGCTTGGAATGCCCCCAGCCCGGCACTTACGGTTAACCCACTTGCACTAGGAAGCCACTTCTTAACCGTTGAATTCTTTGCTCGTGTACCGCGCGGCCAGGCCCCTGGTTCATATATCAATAATTTGCATACAGTTACTGATTCAGTGGATGCCATATGCGAAAACGGCACGACCGTGCAGGATAATGCAAATGGCGACGCAGATAGTGATGGCGATGCCACTGACCCGGCATGTCAGATTCCTGATTCATATATAGTAGAACGTTCAGCTGCATTGCGCGGTGAAAAATGGATTCGAAGCACAGATGCTGCCAATATCCAGGTTGTTGATGCAACTACGTTCCTGCCCGATGCTACATGCCCCAACGGAGGCATTGTCGGTGTACCCGGGGGCGGAACCAATCCATTTACACGTTTTCCGTGTATTTCACAGGCTTACCCTGAAGGTGCATTAAGCCCGGGGCAGCTTGTGCCTCCACCCGCTAGTACCACAATGGACGATTTCGAATACAACGTGCGTATCTTCAACGATGGAAATGTGCCCATGTTGAGTTACGTGCTCTACGACATATTACCTTATGTGGGTGATACAGGTTCCGGTGGCACGCTTGCTGGATCACCACGTCAGTCGGAATTTCGTCCGGTGATGCGTGGCCCTGTGCAGTTTATCAGTGGGACTGGATTAACCAGTGCAAGCTTTACAATTGAATATAACAATACGACTAACCCCTGTCGGCCTGAAGTATTTAACCAGCCTATAGGTGATACTATACCGGGAAGTTGTAATGATACATGGACGACAACGTGGTCAGCTGATGCTCTTTCCTATCGCATTCGCTTGAATGCAGGCTCGTTCATTCAACCTGCATCTACCTCGTCTGAGGTGCGTTTTGGCGTGCCCATGTATATTCCGCTGGATGCCCTCCCGGCCGGTTTTGATCCCAACGATGCCCTTTCGCATGAAATTGCATGGAACTCATTCTCGCATGTTGGTTCCTATGACTCAGACCCAGGTGTTGGTATTACTGTGCAGGATTTGCTTGCCTCCGAACCGCGCAAAGTTGGTATCACAGTTCCTGAACGGATGAGCGTGGGCAATCGTGTTTGGCGTGATGCGGATAATAATGGCACGATCAATGCACCGGACGACACCACACCAGGCATTGCAGGGGTGACGGTCAATCTTTATCGAGATGTCAATAACGATGGTATTACCGATGGTGCCGCAATCAGTACAACTACTACTGATAGTGGTGGTTATTACTTGTTTAGTAATATCCCCTATGATTCAGCAGTGATGAACAACAACCGCTATATTATTGGAATTCCTGCTGCTAATTTTGGTGTTGGACAATCGCTTGAAAGTTTGCGAAGTAGTACGGGCACTCCTGCGGTTGCCACATATACAAATCCGCCGTCAACCAACGGTGATAATAACGATAACGGAAGAGACCCCATAACTCCAGGGTTGGAAGTCTTTAGTGCAAGCTTCGAATTGCAACCAACTGTCGAACCCGCAGCGGAATTTGACCTTTCGGCAAATGATCGCGATGGCTTGGCCGGGCAAAGGCGCGGGGTCAATGGAGAACGTGACACGAATAGCGACCTTACCATTGATTTTGGTTTCTTTGGCGGGACAGATATTCCATTCAGTATTGGCAACCATGTCTGGAAAGACAATGGGCAGACTTCTCCGGGTGTCTTTAATTACACTGAGCGCAATGATGGGATTCGTCAGGTAACGGAACCGCAGGTCGCTGGGGCTACTGTTCGTTTGTATCGTGACGGCAATGCCAACGGTATACCGGAAGCGGCTGAAATGATTCGTACCGACATCACTGATGTCAACGGTTTTTACTTATTCGATAATCTCGACCCTGGACCTTATTTTGTAGAAATTGCGGCCAGCAATTTTGCCACTGGGCAACCACTCGCTGGATGGTACAGCAGCCAGCCAACCGGCACAGAGACCACCGGTGTTAATGGCGGCACAGCAACAGCAGATATTGATAACGATGATAATGGGATCAATACCAATTTCCCTGAGACAAACGGCGTTTTTAGCACTGTGGTTGTGCTCACGCGTGGAGTCCCTGAATCAACCGGCGAAACCTATCTGAGCGGCGAGGCCGATCCGGGTTCTCCCGCCAACCAGGGCTATAACCCCACTGGTTGGGATGGCCCTCTATCGCGTGGGCGCTTTGGCGAGACCGATGCTACTAGTAACCTAACGATTGACTTTGGTTTCATTCCACCTATGAGTTTGGGCAACCGAGTATGGATCGACGAAGGTGCTGGCACAACACCTTTTCGCGCAGGCTACAACAATGGCTTGCAAGATGGTACCGAAGTGGGCGTTAACGGTGTTCGTGTAGAACTCTGGCGTGATACGAACGGGACACCGGGCTTACAAGTCATATCCGATACCTTGATGGGATTCACCACAACCGATGCAACCGGCTATTATCTATTCGACCGCCTGCAGCCGGGTACAAACTATTATGTACATATCCCTGCTTCAAACTTTACAGCAGGCCAGCCATTACAAAACTTCATCAGCAGCACAGATGCGAACCAAACTACAGCCCCAGCCGATGATTTTGAGGATACCGACGATAACGGCATCGATAGCGGCACGCCGGCTACAACCGGTATCACCAGTTCACAAATTGCGATGTCCTACAATGGCGAACCACTCACCACTGCAAATGAAACCGATATTAACAACAGTGGTACATATGGTCCACAAAATGTTGGCAATTATGGACAGCAAGATGGCGATAGCAACCTGACAATCGATTTTGGCTTTGTGCGTCCGCCGCGCAGTTTGGGCAATCGTTTGTGGATCGATACCGATAATGATGGGGTGCTCGATGTTGGTGAACCTCCTGTTCCCACCGGCGTAAGAGTTAGTTTGTATCTTGATGCTAATACAGATAACCAACCAGATGACTTGGGTATCATTGGTGACCGTAGCGACGATTGGATCGCATATGATCTGACTGATGCCAACGGCTACTATCTCTTCGATAACTTGCCAGTCAATAATTATATTGTCGGCGTTGATCGCACCAATTTCGCATCAGGCGGCTTATTAGATGGGTACAACAGCAGCACTGGCAGTGTAGACAATGCTACTAATAATACGAATCAACTTGATAACGGCGTCGACCGGTTGTTACGCGCTGATCCTGTAGCTTCGCCACATGGCATTATCTCAACTCGTATCAATTTGACAGCGGCCACTGTTGGTGCGCCAACAAATGACGATGCTGCTGGAACTATCAGCACAGATACGAGCGTGGCGCCAGGTTTTAATCCGACAGCTGGTGACGGCCCACTTTCACGCGGGCGCTTTGGCGAAGCCGATAATAATAGTGACCTCACAATTGACTTTGGCTTCTTCATTCCAATGAGTCTCGGCAACCGCGTCTTTCTGGATGATGGAAATGGTGGCGGAACCTATAACAATGGCATTATGGATGCTGGCGAGCTTCCAATTGCCAATGTTCGCGTTGAGCTTTACCGCGATGCAAATACTGATGGCGTTCCTGACGGTGCGTCGATCGGTTTTGATGTTACCGATGCTGGCGGATATTATCTATTTGATAACCTAGCAGAAGGTTCTTATGTGGTTCTGATCCCCGCTAGCAACTTTATCGCAGTTGGCCCCTTAGTAGGTTTTAATAGCAGTATTCCTACAGGTACAGAAAATGTTGGCGTTGCTGGGAATCCAAATACACCGAATACAGACCGCGATGATAATGGTATCAACGTTGGCACACCGGCAACAACTGGCATTCTTAGCAGCACAATTACTTTAGTACATGACAATGAACCAACAGGGGAAACAGAACTCAGCGGGCAAGCCGATCCTGGATCACCTGCCAACATGGCCTTTAACGCTACAGGTTGGGATGGGCCACTATCACGCGGGCGTTGGGAAGAAACTGATGACAACAGCAATCTTACGATTGACTTTGGTTTCATCCCAGTCTTCTCGCTTGGCAACCGTGTCTGGTTCGACACGGATAACAATAGTGCTATCAATGGTGCCGAAGTTGGTGTAAATGGAGTGAGGGTTCAACTCTTTGCATCTGATGGCGTTACAGAGATCAATGTTGGCCCGGACGGCATTCTTAATACTGCCGACGATGCTCCTGGCGGTATGTTAACGGCAGGTGGTGGATATTATCGCTTCAACAACCTTCCTGCAGGTAGCTATATTGTGAGCCTTCCAACCAGTAACTTTACTGGTGCTGGCGCTCTTGTAAGTTATTGGTCATCAGGCACTACGATCAATGGTACTGGTGTGATCAGCGAGGGAACAGCCGCGCTTGCTGATACTGATATTGACTCTGACGACAATGGCACACTCACGACTGGAAGAGTGCTTTCATCTGTTGTAGCACTTGGACCTACGATCACATCTGAACCAATTGGCGAAACAGACCTAAGCGGTGGGCAGGGACAACCTGACGGACAAGCGAACATGACAGTCGACTTCGGCTTCTATCGCGTCGAGATCGGCAACTTGGTATATCTGGATAATAACAGTAACGGCAATTATGATGGTGCTCCAGATACTCCTATTGCTGGTAGGACAGTCAGGTTGTATGCTGCTAACGGAACGACTGAGATCAATGTTGGCTCGGATGGTATTCTTGGCACTGCTGATGACGCTGCAGGTGGCATGCTCACCAACGGCACCGGTAACTATCTCTTTGCTGGTTTACCGCAAGGCCAATATATTGTTAGAACAACTTCTGGTACAGGAACCGCCAGCACGATTGATACCTTTAATGCTGCCGATAATGCATCTCCAGATACGAATGCTGATAATAACGATAACGGTATCGGTCTCAACACTGGAGCAGTTTCTTCGGGAACTACTACAATGACTCCTGGCTCGCTTGGTGCATTGAATAACAACATTGTCACTCAAGCAACAGGCACAACCCGCAACCCCACTGTCGACTTCGGTTTCATTGGTCAGGTTGCCATTGGTAACCGTGTTTGGTTTGATGATGGAGCTGGTGGCGGCATTTCCAATAATGGCATTCTAGACGGCACGGAAAGTGGCGTTGCGAATGTCACGCTGGAGTTGTATACATCAACGGGTACTTTCGTTACCAATACAACTACCGATGCAACTGGCTACTACCAATTCGATCAACTCTATCCCGGTACATACTATGTCTTAATCCCGGCCAGTCAGTTTCAGGCCGGTGATCCACTTGAATCCTATTACTCATCAGTTGGCAATGGGGCGAATGAAACGTCCGACGAGAATGCGGACGAGAATGGTATTGATGATGCCGCTCCTGCTACAAATGGAATCCGCAGCACCAATTACACTCTGACGCCGGGCACCGAAATAGTGGGTGAAGGACAATCGAATTACACTGGGTCTCTTGCCGATGCCAATGTCAACTTCACAGCTGACTTCGGCTTTACACAAAAATATTCATTAGGTAATCGCGTTTGGTTCGATACAGATAACAGCAGTACGATCAACGGTGCGGAAGTTGGCATTAATGGCGTCACCGTTAATTTATATTCAGCCAGTAATTTGGCTGTCATCTTGGCGACGGATACGACCTCTAACGGTGGCTACTATCTCTTCGATGATCTCTATCCCGGTGACTATGTTGTATCAATTGCCGCCACTGAGTTTGGTGCAGGTGAAACACTAGCAGGTTACTGGTCCTCTGGCACGAGCCGCACGGCTGCTGGCGCGCTATTTGAAGCAGCGGCAGCAGCATCCAATAGCGACACCGATTCAGACGATAACGGTATGCTGCAAACTGCCGGACTTTTGAACAACGCAGTGATTTCCTCAGTGGTAACACTTGGCCCTAGCGGAAATACTGAACCTACAGGTGAAGCCGATCTTGAGGCGGCGATTGGTCAGGGCAATCAACCTGATGGACGTGCTAATATGACCGTGGACTTTGGTTTCTATACCATGAGCCTTGGGAATCTGGTCTGGAATGATGCTGATCAAAACGGATCATTCAATGGCGCCGAAGTAGGCATCGACAACGTGACTGTTGAGCTTTGGTCTGGCAACGGCGCACTTCTACTTGGTTCTACCACAACTGCAGGCGGCGGTCTTTATAACTTCCCCGGCCTTGTACAAGGTAATTACATTGTGCGCGCTACTGCACCTGCTGGTACAACTAGCACCGTAGATACATTTGCGGCGGTTGATACAACTAACCCAACCAACAATACAGACGACAATGACAATGGTTTGGGAACGGGTACTGGTGTGATTTCATCGAACGCCGTCACTCTTACCCCCGGCCTGGCACAAACATCCAATACAGTAGATAACCTGACAGGTTCCACTGCCAACCCGAGTGTTGACTTTGGCTTTATAGGTTTGAATTACAGCCTCGGCAACCATGTATGGTACGACACAGATAACAGCGCAACGATCAATGGAACTGAAGTTGGGATTCCAGCTGTGCGAGTTGAGCTGTATCAGGATAATGGCGGCACCCCCGGCGTGTACGACGCAACAGATACTTTCCTTGGGTTTGCCACGACAGATGCAAGTGGATATTATCGCTTCGACAGCTTGGCAGCTGGCGAATATGTAGTGTTGATTCCTCAAGATAACTTCCGTAATATCGGAGCTGGTGACAATGTCGCCAGCGATCCGCTTGCTGGATATTGGAGCAGCCAGACGACGATCAGTGGTGCGGGAGTAATAGCTGACAGTACTGCAAATGACCCCGATAATGATACAGACAGTGACGATAATGGCCGTTCAACGATCACTGGAACAGCAGTGAATTATGTAGCATCTGCCGCGGTCACTCTTGGACCTGGAGTAACAGAGCCGACAGGAGAAACAGATTTGTCTGCAACCGGTCAAGGCACAATAGATGATCGCGCCAACATGACAGTTGACTTTGGTTTCTATCGTAATGTGTTGAGTAACCAGATTTTTGTAGATGTAAATAATAATGGAACGTATGATGCAGGCGACACAGCTCTTGCCGGTGCAACTGTGCAGCTATTTGCTGGCAATGGCACAACAGAGATCAATGTTGGACCAGATGGAATCCTTGGAACCACCGACGATGCGGCGGGGGGAGTAGTAACAGGTGCAGCTGCTACTTATCAGTTTAGTGGATTGCCGCAAGGCGACTACATTGTAAGAGTGACCCCGCCCGTTGGATTTGCCAGTGCTATAGATACAGCCGATGCGGCTGATACGGCAGGTCCAAATACGAATACAAATAATAACGATAATGGTGTTGGAACAGGTCTTGGTCAAACATCTAGCAATGCAGTGACACTCACGCCGGGAAATGTTGGTGCTGCAGCAAATAATACGGTTAACAATGGTAACGGTACAACTGCGAATCCAACTGTAGATTTTGGTTTTGTTTCATCGAATGGACTCACCAAGACCATCGTTGGTACTGATCAGGCATTCACTTCTGGTAATGATATGGCAATCGGTGAATGGGTGACCTATGAAGTCAGAATAAACCTGCCTGCTGGCATAGCACTTAACAATGTAACCATCACAGATCGAATGGATAAGGGTCTGGCTTTTGTAGATTGTGTCTCCGCTACCTTGGCTGGGGTAAATATTATGCCCGCAGTTTGTCCGCCCACTGTCTCATCAGTTACAGACCCCGGCGACTCACCAGCCAACCCAGCAAATCCAGGTCGTCAGATCGTGTTCAATGTTGGGAATATTCCTGCGCAACCAGCAGGCTCCACTTTGGTGATTCAATATAATGCGATCGTTCTTGATGTGATTGAGAATCAAGATGGGGACACATTAAACAATAGTGTTACTTGGGCTTGGACAGGTGGTTCATTCACAACGAGTGCACCAAACGTAACGATTGTTGAACCTGATTTAGATATTGATAAATCAGCGACGCCAACAGTAGTGACAGTTGGTACACCTATCCAATTTACATTATTTATTGATCACACCACGCTCACTAGCATAGATGCTTTTGATGTAGTAGTTACTGACATATTACCAGCTGGCTTAACTTACAATGCGTGTACACCTATAACATATGCTGGCCTTGCGCCAACTACACCGCCTGACCCATGTGCTTTGCCCGGTGGTAACGAGCTTGTATTTGTATGGGATGTTTTCCCGGTTGGCCAGACAGCTACTATTACATTCTTTGCCACTTTCAATGGTACCCAACCAACTTTGGTGAATACAGCATCAGTAGCCTGGACCTCTTTGCCTATTGATCCTGCAGGCGCTCCTCCTGTGCCCGTTCAGATGTCTGTTCATAATGTCACGTCCACAGAGCGTGCTTATGACCCGGGTGACCCTGTCAATATTTATCAGGTTTTAGCCAGTGTCACGATTAATCCTCCCATCCCACCAAACGGTAATGCGAACTTGCCTGATCTCCTGCCATTTACTGGTTTTGCGCCGGATGTGATCACGACACTTCCAGCCCAGCCGGCAGACAAGATGTATGCAGCTACAGATGTTTGGTTGGAAATTCCAAGTCTTGGAGTGAATATGCCGATTGTCGGTGTACCTTTAGTGGATGATGATTGGGATGTGTCCTGGCTGGTGGATCAAGCTGGATGGTTAAATGGAACAGCATTCCCGGGCTGGGAAGGCAACAGCGCTCTTACTGGGCATGTCTATTTAGCTGATGGAACACCCGGTCCATTCATTGGGCTTGGCAAGCTCAAGTGGGGTGACAAGATTCTTGTTCATGCTTATGGATCTCTCTATACTTATGAGGTGCGTGAAAATCGTACAGTTAGTCCGTACAATACTTCGGTTCTTAAGCACGAGGATGATTCCTGGCTGACCTTGATCACATGTAAGACATATAACGAAGCGACAAATACATATGCCAGTCGTATCGCGGTGCGTGCCGTTCTCTTGAACACCCAGAAAGATACACTCGACAATATTAATAGAAACGGACGCTAGTTTTTTATAAAAATGCGGCGCACTGTGAAGTGCGCCGCATTTTTGATTTAATCACCAAGGAATGAATTTAAAAAACTATTGCTCTGCTTCTACAACAGCAAGAAAAACATCAACCAATTTGGGATCAAATAATTCACCAGATTTTTCACGCAGATATTTAATTACATCTGCTTTGGGAAGTTGTTTTCTATAGGGGCGATCACTGCAAAGCGCATCCCATACATCTATAATGGCGAAAAGTCTGGCTATAAGTGGTATCTCTTCACCCTTTAGACCACGAGGATATCCACTTCCATCCCAGCGTTCGTGATGACAATATGGAATATCCAGTGCGGCATGCAGGTATGAAATCGGTGAGAGCATCTCATAAACGTAAACGGGATGCAGGCGCATCTTTTCCCATTCTACTTCGTTTAGGGGGCCTGGCTTTTGCAGAATATCATCTGGAATAGCCATTTTCCCCATATCATGTAACAATGCGCCACGGCGAATATGCGTAAGTTCTTCATCAGAGAATCCTAGTGTAGCTGCTACTTTAACTGTTAACTCCGTCACGCGCTGCGTGTGGCCTTCTGTTTCACGGTCACGTAGATCGAGTGCGCGTACCCAGCCTTCGATGGTTCTTTGATAAGCTTCTTGAAGATGGTCATGTGCATCTTGCAGGGCTTTTTCGGCTTTTTTTCGTTCGGTAATGTCGCGGGATGCTGTCTGTATCTCGATAATGGAATCAGCTTTACGGTCCAGTATGGCACGCGATGATGACTCCAGCCACACATAGTGTCCTTTTTTGTGTAATGCTCGATAAGTGAGCGTATACGTCGTGTCGTATCGATTCCCCTTAAACAAGTTTTTGACAAAACCTCGATCTTCCTCGTGAATGAGGTCAAAGCTGATCGTGCCAATAAGTTCTTCGGGTGTATATCCAAGAATGGTTTCGCAGGCAGGGGAGACATACAGCATGTGCCCGTCAATTGTTAAACGAGAAATCATATCACTTGCGTTTTCAGCAAGCAGGCGGAACTGTGCTTCACTTTCAAGCAAAGCCTTTTGCATGTTGACATGTTCTGCACGCGCAGCCCATTGCTCAATGGCACGCTCTGCGAGGTGAGGCATATCAAGCATGGATTCGGGTGACTTGACTACATAATCTAACGCACCAGATTTGAGCGCTTCAACAGCGATGCGCTCGTTGCCATAGCTTGTCATAAGAATGATGGGAGTAGCTAGCGGGTCTTGATGATTGGGAAGCAATTCCATGCTTTCGCCATCGGGCAATCGCCAATCCGCAATGATGAGGGCTGGCTGCTGGGAGAGGATATGGGCGCGCGCTTCGGTTAGCGAGCGTACACGATGGATGCGAACCAGAGATCCCTGATCTTCAAAAGCACGCTGGATCAGTTCAGCGTGGGGATCTTCATCTTCAATTAATAGAATATTGATTAGTTCATCCAGCATTTTTTAACTTTCGGCGGGCTTACTATACGTGTGGATGTGTATTCCAACCCAGCCAATAAAACCCAAGATCGTTCATAAGTTTGCTGAATTCTTCAAACCCCACTGGCTTTACAAGATAGCTGTTGACATGATTATTATAGGCACGTGCAACATCTTTTTCTGCTTCTGATGTGGTTAGAATGATGACAGGAATATTTTTCAGTTCTTCCTCTTCTTTTATCTGGCGAAGAACTTCCAGCCCATCAACGCGTGGTAACCGTAAATCGAGCAGGATCATGTGCGGGCGGGGACTGGATTCAGGCTTTTCATATTCACCGCGCCGAAGCAGGTAATCCAAAGCAGTTTGACCATCTGCAAAGTGCTGGATTTTATTTGCAATGCGATGATCTTCCATTGTCCTGATCACCAATTCGGCGTGATCAGCGTTATCTTCTACCAACATTACAAAAACTGGTTCGCCCATCATGCGTTACTCCTTCTTGTGCTCTTATTGTAAACGATTTATTATTTCCGCGCGAAAGATGCTTGTGAGAACGTGATATAATTTTGCCATTCAAGTAAAGAATCTATCTTGCTGACGGAGGAGTTATATGGAAATTACGACTCAGGAATTCAAACATTGCGACCTGTTCAAGGTGAAAGGCCGCGTGGATAGCGCCACTGCCCCTGATTTTTCCAAGGCGCTTGAAAAAGCAAATAATGATGGCCGTTTTAAACTTGCAGTTGATATGAGCGAACTTGAATATATGTCCAGTGCGGGCTTTAGAGCCTTATTGGCTACCCAAAGAAATTGTAAACGTTATAATCGAGGTGAATTGGTGCTCGTTAGTGTGCCCGTACGTATTCGGGAAGCGCTTGAATTAGCAGGCTTCACTGAACTCTTTAAAACCTTTGATGATCCTCTCGAAGCAGTCGGTAGTTTTTAAACGAACAGTAAGCATTACTATCAACCCAATGCCGCTTCCTCATCCCAATGATCGAGGCGGCATTTAATTTTTATCCATGCCCAAAACGACATTTCCTGCCAGGTTTGAATTTTTAGACGAGATCCGAGATCTTGTAGCACAAGTTGCACGTGAGAATAGCTTTACTGAAAAAGCGATCTATTCTCTGCAGCTTGCTGCAGACGAAGCCGCTTCCAATATTATTGAACATGCATATGAAGGCATCTCAAATGCAACCCTGGATATCACGTGTGACATGCAAGGTGATACGATGGTCATTACCATGCGTGATACAGGCAAACCTTTCGATCCATCCAAGGTTAAACAACCTAATATAAAAGCAGATTTATCTGATCGTCAAATTGGGGGATTGGGTGTGTACCTGATGCGGAAACTTATGGACGAAGTTCGTTATGAGTCAAACTCAAAAACAGGCAACCTACTTACAATGATCAAGCGGAGGGGATAAACCGCATGAATACCACATCACACGTGAAGCATCAACAATCCTGGGACTGGGGTCAGCTTGCCAGCCTAGGAGAACAACTTCGCAACGAAGATTCCATAAGTGCGCAACGTGATCGCATTGTATCCATGACCAGCAACCTCATTGATGGGGCAGTGGACGTTTGGTTGAATGAGGAAGTCTTTCGCCTGCCAGATTGGGATAACCAACATGTATTTCCTCAACAACCTCCAAAAGGCGGAATGCGCCTCGCGATTAAAGCAGGCAAGCTCACCACACAAAAAGTGATTGGGAAGAAAAAAACCGCTTCACACTTAACCTTTGCCTCGATTCCGCTCGAAGATGTGGGGATTACGCTGGGAGCACTTCAAATTACCCGCCCCAAGGGACCAGTGTTTTCTGCTGAAGAATTGAACCTGCTTCAAGGCATCTCGCAGATCGTGGCAATGAGTTTGTTCGCCGCGCATCGTGCAGAGGTTGAACAGTTTCGTCTCAGTCAACTTAATCTTGTGCGTGAGGTGAGTACGCAGATCGCAAATGTTCTGAATGTAGATGAACTTGCCACACGAGTTACTGAACTTATCCAAAAGACTTTTAATTATTATTATGTAGCCATCTTTACGTTGAAACCAAATTCCAAGGCGCTGCGTTTTCGATCTAGTGCTGTTGCCCCGCGTAAGGGAAAGAAGAAAGCCGCCATTGCATTGGAAGTGGAAATAGGTCAGGGATTAATTGGCGAGGCTGCTCTTCACGGGCAACAGATCGTTTGTGACGATGTTCATGCCGACTCCCGTTACCGTTTTATTGACAGTCTTCCTGAAACAATATCAGAAGTTGTCATCCCTTTAAAGTTGGAAGACCGCATACTTGGTGTTTTGGATGTACAAAGCAACCAGCCTCACGCCTTTCATCCAAACGACTTATTGATCCTTCATGCACTTGCAGATAATATCTCGCGTGCGGTTGAAGGTGCGCGTTTATATGGCAGTCTCCGCAGGCGGGCTGATCAGCTCACGCTTGTTTCGGAAGTTAGTAAAAGTGTCACATCTACGCTTGACCTTTCAGAGATCATGCATGATGCGGCGGCATTGATCCATGAAAAATTTGGATATCCACATGTTTCACTATTCACTGTGCATCCCAACCGTCGTTTGATCAATTATGAAGCTGGGAGTGGAAAACGGAGTAAAAAACTGGAAGGTTTCGCCATTCCATTAGATGATGCGGATGGAATAATGCCCTGGGTGGCGCGTAATGGAGTTACGGTTCTAGCAAATGATGTCTCCAAAGATAAACGGTATATTCCATCCCCATTGCCGCCCAAGAATACTCAATCAGAACTATGTGTCCCATTGATCTTCAATGAAGATGTTGTCGGATTATTAGATATCCAATCTGATAAATTAAATGCCTTCACAGAAGATGACAAAATGATGTTCGAAGCAGTAGCAGATACGATGGCCGCAGCCATTCGCAATGCGGCCCTATATCACTCCGAACAATGGCGCCGACAAGTATCAGATAGCTTGCGCGAAGTGGCTGGTTTGATCTCTGATAATGTTGGCGTGGATGAAGTGCTGGAAACCATCCTCTCTGAATTGGATCGCAACTTGCCGATTGATATTTCGGCGGTTTGGTTGTTGGAAGATGATGAACTTTGTCTTTCTGCTGTGCATGGCACTGATGCAAATCAGCTTGAGAGTGTATGTATATCCAACCCTGACTCGATCTATGCCATGGCTGAAGCGTTAATGTCTGATGCACCCATTATCCGCCGCGCTGATGAACCCATGTGGCCCATTGGTTTGGCCGCTGATTATGAAAATAGTTATTCAGCCATTGCCGCGCCATTGCGTGTGGGAGATCGTTCACTCGGTGTATTGACTCTCTCTCATCACACATCAGGTCGTTATGGACGTGAAGCGCAGGCGGTAATAACAACTTTCGCGAGTTATGCCTCCGTTGCAATTGAGAATGCGCGCTTATATGATTCGGCACAAGAACAGGCCTATGCATCGGCGGCGTTATTACAAGTTGCGCAAGCAGTAGTGAGCCTTGGCGACCTGGACGAGATCCTCGGTTCCATTACGCGTATTCTGCCAATTCTTGTGGGTGTAAACCGTGTAGCTTTATATCGCTGGGATGCAGAGCGTGAATCTTTTACAGCGTCGCACGCGCATGCGTATGGTTATTCGGAAGACGAAGAATCGTCCATGACTGAAAAAGAATTTATGCGGGGCGATTTCCCGTTGCTTGATTTTGCACGCGAACAAAATCATATGGTCACACATCCGATCGAACTAAAGGCTGAGCCAATGTCGTGGTTGGGAATCAAGCCTGAGGGTAGGGAAGAAGCGGATGCAGTGAATGCCGCTCGTTTGCTTATTGCTGTCCCCTTATGTATTAAGAATGATATGTTCGGAGTCATGTTGATAGAAGAAGCAGAGAATGGGCGCCGTTTCCGTTCGCGCCGCATAGAAATTATCAATGGGATCGCACAGCAGGCCGCACTCGCGATACAGAATGATCTTTTGCAGCAGGAGATGGTTGTGCGCGAACGCCTTGAGACCGAAGTGCAATTGGCGCGCCAGATCCAGCAGACGTTTATTCCCCAATCATTGCCTACACATCCTGCATGGCAAATGGCGGCGCGTTGGCGGACTGCACGTCAGGTGGGTGGGGATTTTTATGATGTGATCGAATTGCCAAATGGAAAAATTGGACTCTTTATTGCAGACGTTGCTGACAAAGGCATGCCCGCTGCTTTATTCATGGCGCTCACGCGGACCTTGGTGCGGGCAGCTGTGATCGAGATGGATTCTCCCGCTGAAGTATTGCGCCGCGTGAATGATCAGTTATTGCCTGATACATTGTCAGGTATGTTCGTGACAGCGGTTTATGGTGTGTTGGATACGGCGAATGGTGACTTTACTTTTGTAAACGCAGGACATAATCCGCCGTTTTGGGTGAAGGAAAATGGCGAGATCGAAAAACTCACGCGTACAGCCGTTGCATTAGGCGTGATGGAACAACCTAGTATGAAGGAACGTACAGTTTCATTTGCAATAGGTGATACGTTATTACTTTATACCGACGGCCTCACCGAAGCCTTCTCGCCTGATGGAGAGTTGTTTGGTGATTCGCGTTTGATGGATGCATTGCGAGCTATGAAAACTGATACTGCCGATGAAGTTCTTATCATTGTTGAACATCGCCTGAATGAATTTATTGAATCCGTTCCGCTTGGAGACGACTTGACAATGTTGGCGGTGAGAAGAGTGTAACGCGGGATGATGTGGGGGGAGATGCGCATTCAATAAATATAACCAAACTCTTAACTCAATTATGAATCTTCAGCGCTTCGGTGTAAAACCGTTTCTGTATTATAATAAATGGGCTTCATTATAGAAATAATTTTGCAGTTCCTAATGGATTATTATTAACACTATTAACAGGCCAGATTTACCCCATCATTTTTTAGATAAGTTGATTGTCAATGTAAACTGTATTCAAGAACAAACGCGCCAGTCATTGAGCAACATACACACCGTGATTAATTCTGATTTCGCTTGATTGTGCCATGTTTAATAATAAATTCTCTAGCATAAACTTTGTTCTTATTATCACTTTATTTGGGGGGATATTTAATGTTGTTCCAAATACAGCACATGTCTTATTCCAATCTACTGCCCCAATACACTTTGCGGTCATTGGCGACTTTGGCACCGCAGGCCAGCCTGAACTTGATGTTGCAAATCTTGTAAAAAGTTGGGCTCCTGAATTTATTATTACTCTGGGTGATAATAACTATGAGACGGGGAGTGCATCAACAATAGATCAAAATATTGGTCAGTATTATCATGATTATATTTATCCGTATACGGGTTCATACGGGGCGGGCGCGTCAACGAATCAGTTCTTCCCAGCGTTAGGCAATCATGATTGGGACACTACCAATGCACAGCCTCACCTGAATTACTTCACACTACCGGGCAATGAGCGTTACTATGATTTCGTGAGGGGGCCGATACATTTCTTTGTTGTGGATAGTGACAGTCGGGAGCCTGATGGAATTACCGGCACATCCACTCAAGGGATTTGGTTACAGAATCAGCTTGCAGCATCAACTTCTATATGGAACATAGTGTACCTGCACCATGCGCCATACTCTTCCGGTGAACATGGTTCGAATACCACGTTGCAGTGGCCGTTTGCAGCCTGGGGTGCGGATGCGGTGCTTGCGGGTCATGATCACACATATGAACGTATTTTCCAAAATGGGATTCCATATTTTGTAAATGGCTTAGGGGGAAGATCTTTATATTCATTTGGCACACCCATATCCGGTAGCCAGGTGCGGTATAACAGTGATTATGGTGCCATGCTTGTTGATGCAAGTGAAACAGAAATTACTTTTCAATTTATCACTCGTACAGGTGTGGTTATTGACTCATATACACTAACCGATGCTCCGCAAACGACTGTGACATTTCAGAATGGTGTCTCAGGATACAACAGTACTGTTGATACTTTTATTCGACAGCCTCAAGCAAGCTCCGAGTTCAGTACAAATACTGGACTTGAATGGGATGGCGAGGTCACTTCGGGGCAGAGCGATGATGAAGTTGCGATGATCCGATTTGAGAATATCTTTGGTTCTTCCAGCGGGCAGATTCCTATTGGCTCAACAATTGTTTCTGCCAATCTAAAGTATAGAGTTAATAGCGTAGCAAATTCTGAAGGTAATTCAGCCAATATATATGAGAGTTTGGTAAGTTGGCAGGAGAATATTACCTGGAATACTTTTGGCGGCGAAGCAGGCGTCCAAGCGGATGAGTATGCTAATTTTATAAATAGCGCTCCTGCTTCTGCATTGAACACGCAATATACAGTCAATGTGACAGCCAGCCTGCAGCGATGGGCGAACAACCCCAGTTCAAACCTGGGTTGGATCTTTATTCCGTCAGCAAATGATGGTGTGATCCTATTTTCCAGTGAACATTCAACCGTTACGAATAGGCCCTTCCTTGAAGTAACTTATGCAACTGGCCCCATTAATCAACCTCCGAATCAACCAACACTTGTTCAACCTGTTGATAGCGGGACGGGCGTTTCAACTTCTCCCAATCTTCAGGTAAATGTATCTGACCCTGAGGGGGATGATTTGGCGGTGACTTTTTATGGGCGGCCGGTTACTGACGGCGAAGACTTTACCATCATCGCCATGCCAGATACCCAACATTATACTGATAACCCAAATAATTACGCCAATTTCAGCGCC
The DNA here is from genome assembly GCA_014379595.1 of Anaerolineales bacterium. GTDB lineage: Bacteria > Chloroflexota > Anaerolineae > Anaerolineales > Villigracilaceae > Villigracilis. The sequence continues at coordinate 41,205 of JACMLM010000071.1, read as the reverse complement.
CAAACTCAATGGATTGTTAATAACAAAGATTCCAGAAATATTGTCTTTGTCACGGGTCTGGGTGACATTGTACAAAACGGCGATACCAAAAACGGGAATCCCAACTTATTGGAATGGCAATTAGCTGACGATGCATATGGTTTAATTGAAGACCCTCTTACAACATTGCTTGCTGATGGAATTCCTTATGGCTTGGGTGTGGGTAACCATGACCAATCACCCGACGGCGGTGGAAATACTGCATCAACCAGCCTCTATAACCAGTTTTTTGGTATATCCCGCTTCACGGGGCGCGATTACTATGGTGGACATTATGGAACTGATAACGACAACAATTATGAATTGTTCAGCGCCGGCGGGATGGAATTCATCATCATCCACTTTGAATATGATACTACTCCGGAGCAGGCTGTTCTTGATTGGGCTGATGGTCTGTTAACTACATATAGTAATAGGCGTGCCATAGCCACCACTCATTACATGATAAATAGCGGGAATCCTGGCAGTTGGAGCGCTCAAGGGCAGGCCATCTATAATGCCTTAAGCGATCACTCCAATCTTTTCCTGATGCTAGGGGGGCATGTTAACCCTAATGGGGAAGGGCGGCGCCAGGATACAGCTGTAAATGGAAATGTTGTCAACACCCTGCTGTCTGATTATCAGGATTATATAAATGGTGGAGATGGATGGTTGAGGATAATGACATTTTCACCAGAGAATGACACGATCCAGGTTCAAACCTTCTCGCCCACTCGTAACGGGGGAACCGGTGACTTTCAAACAGATGCAAACAGCCAGTTTACACTGAGCTATGATATGCAGAGCGGTGTTGCATATCAAGTTATCGGTACGAATAATAATGTGCCATCAGATTCCACTACCAGCATAGCCTGGCCCGGTTTGAACAATAATACTGAATATGAATGGTATGTAACTGTGGATGATGGCAATACTGTAACTACTGGCAATACCTGGAACTTTACAACTATAGGTTCAATAGTTACTTCTACTCCAACTAGAACACCTACCAGTACGGGAATATTGACAGCCACACGAACAAGTACGCCGACTTTGACGCGAACGCCTACCACTACACCTACAAGAACAGTTACTGCCACGTTTACACCAACGTTCACCAATACTGCAACTCGGACATCAACGGCTACAGCTACAAGGACCTCTACACCTACCGCAACTTCTACAAATACACCAACACGTACACCGACTGGAACCCCAACAGCCACGCGGACACCTACTGCCACTTTTACAAACACGCCAACGCATACACCCACCTATACAGCAACAAGAACTCCAACACGTACAATAACATCTACTCCAACCAATATCCCAACGTTCACGGCAACCCGAACTGCTACTCTTACTTTTACAACTACGCCAACGCGGACACCTACTCATACAGCCACAAGAACACCGACAAATACATCTGTACCGACTGTCACTTATACACCTGCAAATACGATAAACCTTTCTGCTCCTATTTTGCGTTCCCCTCAATCCAATTGGGTAACCACCAATACTGTCCCAACGTTCTCGTGGAGCGGTGTCACTGGCGGGAAATCCTATGAGATCATTTTTGCCAGGGATAGCGCCTTTACCAACATTGTGGACACTAAAAAGTTTAATCAATTGTTGTATACACCTACATCTCCCTTTGGGGATGGGCAATACTATTGGCGTGTACGCGCTTACAATGCCAGTAATCAATTTGGCAAGTGGAGTTCTTCGCGTTCTTTTACAATTGACAATACCGGACCATCGGCCCCAGTATTAAATTCCCCTGCTAACAATGCGTCTACCCGTTACCCCACTTTCAAATGGAATAGTGTGTTAACAGCAGTTTCTTATCAACTTCAATATGATAATGACTCGGATTTCTCTAGCCCTTCATACACTATAATTACACGAAGCACCTTTCGCAAACCACCTGCCATGAAAGTTGGAACATACTATTGGCATGTCCGTGCGAAAGATGCAGCTGGAAATTGGAGTGCTTGGTCTATACCCTTCACGATTACCATTACTGGTCCCTGACCTCAAATTTAACTGGAAAGAGCTGTGAGATCTTCTCACAGCTCTTTTGTATACTCATTTGTTCGAGTCTGACATCTTGAATATAGTCGAGATAAAATTACCATTTTAATATCCTATTTCTATATTAAAATGAATATGTTTCATTACTTTAATAGTACGATTTGTAATATAAATTCATATGAGGTCCTCATGAAAAAGAAAATTGTACAAACAGATAAAGCACCAAAGGCAATTGGCCCATATTCACAGGCTATTCAGACAGAGTCAATTGTTTACACAGCTGGGCAGATTGGCATTGACCCTGCAACTGGAGAATTCATCGAAGGCGGTGTCGAAGAGCAGACCCGTCAGGTGCTTAATAATTTACGTAATGTACTTGAAGCAGCTGGCTCCAGTATTGATCAAGTGGTTAAGACAACAGTATTTCTTAAAGATATGAATGATTTCGCAAAGATGAATGCTATTTATTCAGAATTCTTTGGCGAAAATCCCCCTGCACGCAGTACTGTTGCAGTCGCTGGCTTGCCCAAAGGCGGATTGGTCGAGATCGAAGCCGTTGCATTGCTTCTATAAACTTCTTCTACGTCCTTGTGTATGCTAATGGTAGAATAAGCGTCCGCAGTAAGCTAGAGAAAGAGACAATCTTTGTGATACTGTCTCTGGTATGAAATCTGCTGTTACAAGTGTCCGTCGCCGCCGTTTTTTAGGCGGCGATGCGTTGCCTAGACCAAAATTATGGCTATTTCACCTTTTGTTTCAATTATCGTCCCTTGTTATAACGAAGAATCCACGATTCGTCATTTGCTTGATTCCATTCTGAAGCAGACTTATCCGCGCACAGAAATGGAATTAATCATTTCAGACGGTATGTCTACTGACCGCACACTGGATGTGATTGCTGAATTTCAGAAGGAACATCAGGATTTGTCAGTTAAGGTGGTTGAGAATCCAGTGCGGACAATTCCCTCGGCGCTGAATCAGGCTATTCGTGAGTCCAGAGGCGAGATCATTGTTCGCTTGGATGCACATTCGATGCCCATCTCTGAATATGTGGAGCGGTGTGTTGCAGCGCACGAATCTGGTAAAGGTGACAATGTGGGCGGTGTCTGGGAAATTCGTGCAGGCGCAGATACTCAGATCGCAAAATCAATTTCGTTTGCTGCAGCGCATCCATTGGGTGTGGGTGATGCGATGTATCGTCTCAATGCAAAAGCGGGCGCAGTAGATACTGTTCCCTTTGGCTCGTTTCGCCGCACGCTGATCGATAAGATCGGCGCATTCGATGAAACATTATTAGCAAATGAAGATTACGAATTCAATACGCGCGTGCGCGAATCGGGTGGAATTGTTTGGATTGACCCATCTATTCGCTCGGTTTATTTTTCACGAGCCACATTGGGGAAACTAGCAAATCAATACTGGCGCTATGGTTTTTGGAAATTTCAAATGCTTAAACGATATCCTCATACATTACGCTGGCGGCAGGCTTTGCCTCCTGTATTTGTCTTAATCCTGATTATTCTGATTGTGTTATCCTTACTTGCCGCGTTTGCACGTTATTTACTCGCGGCCCAATTATTCTTTTATTTTTCTGTGCTGGGGTTGGCAGGTTTAAAGTTGGCAATTGAAAAACGTAACTGGTTTCTTATTTTTGGCCTGCCGCTTGCGATCACGACCATGCACATATCCTGGGGCATGGGATTCTTATGGAGTGGCATTTCAAATTTGTTTATAAAAAATGACTGATATTTACCGACCTTCATTACGATTAAGACCAAGTGAGCAACGCTCTATTTTATTGGTGGGCGATTTTATTGCATCAGTAAGCGCTATGGGTGGCGCAATCTATTTTTGGTACCAATACTCTTTATATGTTTTGATCCAGAGTGGACAAACCCCTGCACGCGCTGCACGTGAACTTCAGTTAAACGGACCCGAAATACCATTTTGGTTTTATTTGCTTCCGCTTGTTTGGCTTTTATTAATGGTGGAATCTTACGACCCGCACTCCGCCGCGAGTTGGCGAAAAACGTTCCGTGGCATTGCAGTCGCTCCTATTGTTGGGTTGCTTGGATATTCCCTGGTTTTCACGTTCAATCAAGATCCAAGCAGTTTACCGCGTATTGGCGTAGGAGCATTTCTAGTTCTCGCTTCAATCTTAACTTTGGGCTGGCGCGCCGTCTATATTAGAATCTACACTTCATCAGGGTTAATGCGCCGTGTGCTTATTATTGGTGCAGGTAAGGCGGGTCATTCGCTTGCAGATATTTATCGTAAACTTAGTCCTCCGCCGTTTCAATTAATTGGTTTTATTGATGACGATATACGTAAACAAGGTAAGTCATATCATGGCTTTGGTGTGTTGGGGGATAATGAACGCCTTCTGAACATTATCGAGGACTATCGCATTTCAGATATTATTGTTGCGATCAATGGTGAAATTAAAGGTGAAACCTTTCAAACTATTTTAGATACGCAAGAGTTGGGTGTAGAAGTGACACGTATGCCCATTGTATATGAAGAACTGACCCAGCGCGTTCCAGTGGATCACTTGGAATCAGATTGGATCATTCGCTCGTTTGTGGATCAGGTGCGCGTTAGTGGTATGTACGAGTTATTCAAACGTCTTATGGATATAGTCGGTGGGTTACTTGGAACCATCATATTTATAGTAATTTTTCCATTTACTGCAACGGCCATTACCTTGGAAAGCGGTTTTCCAATCCTTTATTCACAAGAAAGATTAGGCAAAGGCGGGCGCTTATTTAGGATTTATAAATTCCGTTCCATGAAACAAGATGCCGAACCAGACGGGGAAGCCAAATTTGCAGCTGAGAATGATCCGCGTATCACAAGAGTGGGGAATTTTTTGCGGCGCACACGTCTGGATGAGATGCCACAATTTTTGAGCGTAGTGACCGGGGAGATGAGCCTCGTTGGTCCCCGTGCTGAACGGCCTTCACTTGTAGCAGAACTCCAAAAGCAGATTCCATTTTATCGCGCACGTTTGTTGGTGAAACCCGGTTTGACGGGCTGGGCGCAGATTAATTATGGTTATGTTGCCAGTATAAAAGAAACTTCGGTTAAACTTGAATATGATCTCTACTATATCAAGCATAGAACGTTTAGCATGGACTTCAATATTGTCTTGCGTACGATTGGTACAGTGTTACGAAGGACGGGCAGATAGATGAAATATCTTATAACTGGTGGTGCAGGTTTTATTGGCTCTCACATCGTACGCACTTTATTAGATCAAAGCGCGAATGTTTGCGTGCTCGATAACTTTTCATCAGGTAAGCGTGAGAACTTAGAAGGCTTGGATGTTGAAATCATCGAAGGCGACTTGCGTGATGAAGATGAAGTAAATCAAGCAGTAAAAGGCGTGGATATTATTTTCCACGAGGCAGCATTTGTATCAGTTTCTGAATCAATGGAAAAGCCGCAGGAATGTTTTGATATCAATATTACAGGCACATCCATCCTGCTTGAAGCCGCGAGAAAAGCACATGTTAAACGAGTGGTCATTGCATCCAGCGCAGCAGTTTATGGTGACTCGAATGCCATGCCTCTTGTAGAAAATACTCCGCTTAGCCAGTTATCTCCATACGCTGTTTCAAAACGTGTGGACGAAATATATGCAGAACTTTACACACGCTCCTTCAATTTGGAAGTTGTTGCGCTTCGATATTTTAATGTCTATGGACCTCGCCAACGACCCGATTCTATGTATGCCGCCGCCGTGCCAATTTTTATCCGCAGGCTGCTGGATAAAAAGCCAATCACTATATATGGCGATGGCGGCCAGACGCGTGACCTGGTCAACGTGCGCGATGTAGTGCAGGCGAATTTACTCGCTTCGCAGCACCCTGCCGCACCTGGACAAATTTTCAATGTTTGTACAGGCATTGAAACACGGTTGCTTGACTTGCTCGATATTCTTTATGAAATCTTTCCAAATGCTCCCAAGCATATCCATGCTGATCCGCGCATAGGTGACATTTATCGTTCGATTGGGACACCGAAAAAAGCAATGAATATGATGGGCTTTGACCCGAAGGTCACTTTGGCAGAAGGCTTGAAAGAAGCAGTAGAAGTAATGAGACAGTAAAAACGTATACAAGTACACACCTAAACATATTTACCAATCACCAATCACTACTCTCTAGTCTCTTATGACATCCTCCCGTCCTCACATTCGTAATCGCTTTGTTCTAATAGGTGACATTGCTCTGATCATCGTTTCGGTGTTGGGTAGTTTTGCATTGCGTTTAAATGTGAGTCAACTCCCGTTTTATTTTCCGGCTGCGTTGATCATGTGTGCTGTGGCATTGATTGTAAAAATCCCCGTTTATTATTTTTTTGGCTTATATCGCCGCCTATGGATCTATGCCAGTACAAGTGAACTACGCCTCATTACAGTGGCGGTAACCACAGCATCCGTTTTGACTTCAGGCATAATGCTATTGTTCAATTTCATTGGCTGGGTTCAGCCCGGTATGCCGCGTTCTGCCCTAGGTATTGACTGGTTGCTCTCGCTTGTGCTCATTGGTGGTTCACGCTTCGCTTTGCGTATCCTTGCGGAACAATCCAACGCGGAGCGGCCACGCGATGCAATGCGCGAAGCCAAACGTATACTCATCATTGGTGCAGGGGATGCAGGTGCATTGGTGGCACGTGAATTGCAAAAATCATCACAGTTAAATCTCATTCCAATTGGTTTTCTTGATGACGATCCTGCCAAACAGAATCATCAAATTTATGGCGTTTCTGTTATCGGTAAAGTTAACCAACTTTCAAACATTCTTGAAACCCAACACGTAGATGAAGTCATCATCGCCATTCCATCTGCGCCAGGGAAAATCATTCGCATTGTCAACGACGCATGTAGGCAAAAGGGAATTCCCTCTCGCACCATGCCGGGCATTTACGAATTGATCGGTGGAAAAGTCAGCGTCAATCGTTTACGCGAAGTGGATATTACCGATTTACTACGTCGCGAACCTGTACGTGTTAATGATGAAAAAGTCGGTCATGTAATTGAAGGCAAACGCGTGCTCGTGACAGGTGCAGGTGGTTCCATTGGAAGTGAACTCAGCCGTCAGATATCACGCCGCAATCCTGCTGAACTTATTTTGCTTGGTCACGGTGAAAATTCCATTTTTGAAATTCTGCTTGAACTGCAAAGCAATTATCCATTGCTAAAAATTATCCCCATCATTGCCGATGTTCGTAACGCGCAGCGTCTCGATTCAGTTTTCAAAATACATCAGCCGCAGATTGTTTTCCATGCTGCCGCGCACAAACATGTTCCATTAATGGAAGCGAATCCTGTTGAAGCCATCACTAATAATGTGATCGGCACACGCAATCTTGTGCAGGCCGCGATTGATCACAACATCGAACGGTTTGTGCTTATCTCCACTGACAAAGCCGTGCGCCCTTCGAGCATTTATGGCGCCACCAAACGCCTGGCTGAGATGGTAGTCCTTGATGCCGCGCGTCAACATAACCGCGCTTTTACCGTTGTCCGCTTTGGCAATGTGCTAGGTTCACGCGGGAGCATCATTCCTATTTTCAAAAATCAAATTGCAAACGGCGGACCCATCACCATTACACATCCCGATATGGTTCGTTTTTTCATGACCATTCCCGAAGCCGTTTATCTTGTTCTACAGGCATCATCTATGCAAAACGGCGGCGAAGTTTTTGTGCTCAACATGGGTCAGCCTGTTCGTATCGTTGACCTCGCCGAGGACCTGATTAAACTTTCTGGCCTCGAACCCAACAAAGATATCAACATCACTTTCACAGGTATTCGCCCTGGCGAAAAACTTGCAGAGGAACTTTGGGACGAAGGCACGCCACTCATACAAACACTGCACCCTGACATTTTCCGCCTCGATCAGGACGTCTCGGTCTTAATCTCGAATCTCCCTCAAGCCATTGAGCAGTTGTCTGTTCTCAGCACAGACCGCGCTGCCCTCAACAAATTTATTGACAGTCTCATCCCAGGTTCCGCCATCAGTGAGGCGCAACATTCAGATCTTCAACTTTCCACATTAGACCACTAACCAATGCCCGAAGTTAATCTCACTTATTGGAATCGTTTTCTAGAATCTCATCCCAATGCACATTTACTTCAGATGGGCGAGTGGGGTGAATTAAAATCATCATTTGGATGGAAACCCGTCCGTCTCATTCTTGACAATGAAACTGGCGCTCAAATCCTCTTCCGCCGCCTACCTTTAGGTTTGACTCTCGGCTATATGCCAAAGGCAGTGTTTAGTGAGAACAGAGAACAGTTATCAGTGAACAGTGATCAGTTTTGGGGTGAAGTTGATTTTATTTGCAAACAAAATCGCGCAGTTTTTTTGAAAGTCGAACCAGATACATGGGAAGAACAAGCATCGTCAACGGTCAACTGTCAATGGTCGGTTTCACCACATAATATCCAACCTCCCCGCACCATCGTAATTTCCATCAAAGAAGATGAAGAACAAATATTAGCAAGAATGAAACCAAAATGTCGTTACAACATTCGACTCGCTGAAAAAAAAGGTGTGACCGTCCGCGTATGGGACGATATCTCTGCCTTCCATGAAATGATGACTGTAACAGGTGGGCGCGATAATTTCGGCGTGCATTCAAAAGAATATTATCAACGCGCTTATGAATTATTCCATCCAAAAGGGACATGTGAATTGTTAGTTGCGGAATATGAAGGTAAACCTCTTGCTGCGTTGATGGTCTTCGCAAAAGGAACGCGTGCCTGGTATGTGTATGGCGCGTCTAATGATGAAGAACGTAACCGCATGCCAACCTATCTATTGCAATGGGAAGCTATCCGCTGGGCGAAGGCACGTGGATGTGAAGAATATGATCTGTGGGGTGTACCCGATGAAAATGAAGAAACTCTTGAAGCAAACTTTGAAACACATCACGATGGCTTGTGGGGAGTCTATCGCTTCAAACGTGGATTCGGCGGCGAAGTTAAGCGAGCAGCACAGGCTATGGATAAAATATATATGCCATTGTTGTATAAACTTTATCTCTGGCGCATGGCGGGACGTGAGGTTTCTTAAATAATGCAAGCATTTACTGGTGTTCCTAAAGAATGGAATGAGATCATCTCTCAATTGCCTGAGCCGCATTTTTTGCAAACCTGGGAGTGGTCACAGGTCAAAGCAAAGAATGGATGGAGTGGCTTGCCATTTGTTTGGAAAGATTCGCAAAATGAAATCGTTGCCGCGGCGATGATATTGAAGAAACAAATTCTCAGTAAGGGATTCGCCGCGCGGTTATCCATTCTTTATGCGCCGAAGGGTCCGCTGTTAGATTGGAACGATGAAGCATTACGAAATCGTGTGCTGAATGACTTGCAATCTTTTGCTAAAAAACAAGGTGCAATATTTTTGAAACTAGATCCTGATGTGGTGTTGGGAAGTGGAGTCCCTCACAGCGTAGAAGATGTGCCTGATGATGTGGGGCAGGCTATCAGGTCCGAATTGACTCGAAGAGGGTGGGTCGATTCTTCAGATCAAATCCAATTTCAAAATACAGTGGTCATTGAGCTGAGTTTATCCGAAGAAGAGTTGTTGGCAAGCATGAAACCGAAGACGCGTTATAACGTTCGTCTTGCAGAGAAGAAGGGCGTTACGGTGCGCGTAGGCACTCTGGGTGAATTGCCGATGTTATATAGGATGTACGCCGAAACGTCTGTGCGTGATGGATTTGTGATTCGCAATGAAGATTATTACATGACCGTGTGGAAATTGTTTATGCAGTCAGCAGCGGATAATCAACCGTCAGCTATACCATTGATCGCTGAAGTGGATGGTGAACCTATCGCTGCGATATTTTTATTCATATTCGCGGGGCACGCATATTATGTGTATGGCATGTCGCGCAATTTTTATCGCGAAAAGATGCCGACTTATCTTTTGCAATGGGAAGCTATCAAGCGTGCGAAGTCCAACGGATGCGAAACATATGATCTGTGGGGCGCGCCTGATGTGTTTGATGAAAGCGATTCGATGTGGGGCGTGTATCGCTTCAAGGAAGGTTTTGGCGGCGAAGTCCTGCGCACGTTGGGCGCGTATGATTTCGCGCCGAATAAACTTTGGTATAAGTTATATACCGAAGTAATGCCACGTGTGTTGGATGTGATGCGGTCAAGAGGGAAATCGAAAACGAAGCAAGGTTTAGATATTTAATTTCGACCCCCACCCAGCCTCCCCAAATCCGAAAGAGCAATTAGGATAAACATAAATATTTTTAATTTCGGATTTGGGGGAGGTGCCTGCGAAGCAGGCGGAGGGGGTCGAGACCAAAGAGTTATATGCAACTATAAATTACTTGAAAACATGTGGTCTCGATATATCCTCAGCTACGCTTCGGACTACTCCACCACCGATATTATTCTAAAATCTCCACGTTCATCCCAACTTTTATATGACCTTCATTCAGCGGAATGATGTTCATGCCAAACATCACGCCACCAGGTTGCTTGCGGAAGGTGTTTAAAGTTTTCAAAGGTTCTTTACCTTGTTCAAGCGTTTCTTTATCGATCGTTGTCACAACACAGCGATCACATGGCTTGACCACTGCCATTTCCACATCACCGATGCGGATGCGCTTCCATGTATCTTCTTCGAAGGGGTGACAATCTCTGACAACAATGTTCGGGCGGAATCGATTCATTGGGAGATGAGCATCAAGCCTCGAGTTTAAGTCGTGAAGCGATTCTTCAGAGGCGATCAAAATTGGATAGCCGTCTGCGAATCCAGTGTGGTCATCTTCATTGATTGCATATTCTGGATTCAATTTGCGTTGAACTCCATCTGCAACATGCACAAGCCGAACAGAAACGCCGAGCCAATCTGAAAGCCACTGCGCGGACTCGTCGCCCTGGTCAATTGCATTCACGCCTTTGTTTTTCCAAATATTGACAGGCGTGGGCGTGCCTGTTTTTTGAATCCCAAATTGGATCGAATCAAAATTCGGCGCGGAGAGGGTGAGTGAATCATTTTTTATTGTCGGAATCACCCATGCCAATTTTGCATGGTCACGTTGTGTGACTTGCTCGCCTTCAGGTGTGACGATCATCATGCGGCGGTCGTTGAGCAGCCCCCTGCGTTCGACATGCGATTCAGTGATGTCAAATCCGCGGCAGGCTTTGATAGGGTAGTAAATGAGGGAGGACAAAGTAATAGACATGGGCGCAATTTTACCGTATGCGCCGTAAAGAATTTATGTAAATTGGATGATTTTATTTTCCCCTGACTTCATTTACAAGTTATCTCAAAAATATCATGTCGCTCTGAGGGAGCGTTCTCCGCGACCGAAGAGTCTCGTACTTTCGGGAGGAGAGACCCTTCGCTCCGCTCAGGGAGACATTTTTGAGATGGGTTTTAGCTTATCCGCCGCTCTCGTATTTGAACGAGACCTTGATCTTGGCGCGATAAGCCGTGACCTTGCCGTCGTCTATGACCATATCCAGTTGGACGATTTCGGCGATGCGTAATTCGCGCAGGGATTGTGCGGCGCGTTCCACTGCAACGGTCGCGGCTTTCTCCCACGATTCTGTGCTTGTGCCAACTAACTCGATAACTTTGTAGACGCTGTCTGCCATGGTTTATCTCCTTGTGTCATAAGTGTTGATTTAGACACTATACAACATTTCCCCGTACTGCACAACTAAACATGAACTATATTATTCTGTGGCAATCTTCCATATGAGAGTGTGAGTTTGTTTCTAATCATCACTTGTTCCAAGAAATGTTTGAGCATCTTCCAGAAGCCTAAAATATTGTTCGTCCAGGCGAAACAAACTGGCTTTAAGTGAATCGATCATTTGATCTGATTCTTCTTGATTTTGTGTTTGGCCGATTAACATTCGGTATCCCTCAATACTGGTTAGAACACTTCTTAGATCGTGTTGGGTCTCTGCATATTTGATCTTAAGCAATACTCGGTTTTCTGAAATAAATTCCTCAAACTCTTTGTGATTTTGCCTGAATTCTGTAAGAATCTTGTCGAACTCTTTCCGCTTTGCCCCTCTTATTTCTTGTGAAGATAAGCCTTGAATGGAGTGAGCAATTCGACGCAGGCGATGGATATGTGAAATACACTCTTGAAAGATTTTTGCCTGTTGATCATATAAAGCTGATTTACGGCGAGAAACTTCCTGCATTTGTAATTTTGTCTCTTCCAGGATTTTTTCATAACGAAGATCAATCATGCGATCCAGACTTTTTTTGACAAGATAGATGATGCCGGCTGTGATAAGGCTGGAACTGAGAATTGATGTTATTACTGCTGTGAAGATAGTATTCCAATCCATTTTTGATTAATCTTTCTTTTCATTGCAAGTCTTGGCTTTCAGCATACCTTTATCATCACTTTTCACTAGCTTCAATCGCGCATCGTAGTCAATCATGGAGTCGCTCATTCAATTCATGTAATCAATTTGGCTGATGGTGGGCTAATTATACTTAATAATGTCGCTGCGAGCCGCTCTTGTTTTTTGGCGAAGCAGTCTCCTCGTAAATAGGGGATTGCTTCGTCGGGGAAAGCACCCTCCTCGCAACGACATATGTATTCTGAGAACTTCTATCAAAGCATCTACACAACGAATTGATAATCGTAGTGTTATGTACATAAATTCTTTTTTGGAGGTGTAGATTGAACAATATTTTCAAACTCCCATCAAGTCAGCAGGATTGGGCGGTGTTGTACTGCAAGGTAATGTCACTCTTTGTTTTGCAAGGCATCATCATTCTTGTCATATATAGTATGCGCGGCTTCGACGCAGATCCCGATAGCTTACCTCCGCTCATGAAGTTGGATCCAATGCACGGGGTCATTCATTTGGTCACTGGTTTGATAGGCACCTACTTCGCCTTTTGGAAGCCATCGGGCGCACTTAATTTTTTACGGGTATTTACTATTTTTTATTTAGGGCTGGCTATTCTTGGAACATTTACAAATACTCACTTTGGGATGCAATTGGAGATTGAAGAGAATCTCTTCCACTGGCCGCTGAGTCTGCTCGCTGCGGCAATTGCGTTTGGAATGAATTTGCTGCCAAAGAAAGCATGATAAATTTGATCGAACGTGCCGCTTATGATTGGGGCAAAGTTATTTCATCTTATGGCAGGCATGTGATAAAGACGGGTCAGGTCAAATGTGAAGGGCTAGAAAATTTGCCCAAGGAAGCGACGATCTGGTATACGTGGCATCAGTTTAATTTAATGGCATTAGCTTTTCATCCCAGTGTCACACAGCGTCCCACACAATCCTTTGTGCCGCCTGGCATCATTGGCACTTCCATGAGCGGCTGGCTCGAAGGAGCTGGGTTAATTCCGATTCAGCTTCCAACAGATGGAATAGGAAACCCAAGCTCGGCACTCAAAGCCATGATCCGCGGGTTATCAAAGGATGGAGATGTAGTAGTTGCAGTAGACGGTCCACATGGCCCTGTGGGCGAAGTCCGCCCCGGTACATTCTGGCTCGGCAAGATGACAGGCCGCCCTTTGATGGCAGTTGGGTTTGCAGCACGCCCATCCTTTCGCATTCCGCGCTGGGATCAGCATCTTGTTCCGTTGCCGCGTGCAAAACTTGCCATGGTGTTTGGCAAACCGATTCATGTCACGCGTGATCAGGAAATTGACGAACCCTTTCTTGAATCTATCAAAGACCATTTAAATTCCATAGCCAAACGCGCCGAAGAAATTTTGTAATGCATCCTCATTATTATAAATAGGAGAAATAAAATGACAGATCGCACACTACCTAGCTGGGTAAAGATCGTCCTTGTAATAAGTGGCTTAATGCAGATCGTATTTGGCTTGCGTCTCTTAATCGATCCATCTGCTCTCACATCCATGTGGCCCTGGTCTATGACGCCTGTCACAGCGCGCCTGCTTGGATGCAGCACCTTGGTCTCTGTGCCGCTGGCGTTGCTTTCTGTATGGTTCAATCGTTATTCAGCCGCACGCCTGCCTATGATCATGATCATTGCATATCGCGTCTTGCAGCTTGCAGCAGGCTTCATCCATTTTTCCAACTTTGATATCGCATCCCCAACCACGTGGAATTATTTTGGCGGCGGCGGTATTTTATTGATCATCTTGTTCATTGCTGTTATACGCGGAGAGACTTTAGGAGAACCCGTCAGCACTTATCATCCTTTCCTGCGTGGCGATACAAAATTAAATATTGATTCAATCGGAAATACAGCCTTCCGCGCTGTAAGCATATTGTTTATTCTTCTGGGAGTAATATTTTTTATACTTGGAGAAAATGCGGACTGGCTTTGGTTTGAAGCTGCTGGCAATTTGACCAGTCTCACCGCCCGTCTCTTCGCATCTCCAATGATTGGGCTTGGGATAGCGTCCTGGATCATTACCATTTCCCCATACTGGAGGCAGGTCAGAATTCCTGCTGTTGGACTATGCACATTTGGAATCGCCGGTATTCTCACACTGATTCTTGAATCTGCCAGCGTTCAACCACCAAGTCCATTTGGATATATTATGGTCGCCGCTCCGATTATTTTATTTGCAATGGGTATTTACTTGTTACTGCCAGCACGCGCCTCAAAATAAAACGCTTATAAAGATTACCATTTATCCAAATGGACGATTTCACCTAATGATATCCGCCCGCCTTTTTTAGGAGGGGCGGATATTTTTTCTTTATCCAACGCATATCCAAATGAAAGCGCAATTCGCAAATGCCATTCAGCAGGATATCCCAGGATCGCGCGCGTTTTATCAAATTCATACAGTGAAGCTGGGCAGGAACCGACTCCCATCTCCCATGCGGCGAGCTGCATAAATGCTGCGGCCTGACCTGCATCGAACATGATCTGGAATTTACTTTCGGGATCAGGAGTCAAAATGGCAACACATAAAGCGGCGCCTGCGATATGCGCCGCCCATTGCCCGCATAGAGATAATGCCTTTAATATTTCCTTGTCTCGTATTGCTATGAAGCGCCATGCCTGATCATTCTTCGAAGATTGTGACCTGCGGCCCGAGTTAAGGATGCTGTATATCACCTCATCGGGCAGAGGCTTATCTTGAAATTTTCTCACTGCGCGTTTTAATCGAATTGCATCAGATACGTTCATGTTATCTCCATCGGATGTCGTTGCGAGGGCGTTCTTGTTCTTGCCCGAAGCAACCCCAATATGAGTAGGAGATTGCTTCGTCGGAAAGAACAAATGCCCTCCTCGCAATGACATTTGCTCTTGAAAGTATACATGGATTGTGTGGTTTTGGTAGAAAATTGGTTAACGTTTACCGTGTTTGTAAGAAATGGGAGATTATTCTCATCTCTAACTAAGATACCAGTTTTATAGTTATTTTTAAAGTTTGAATTCCCATAGCAATTTGAGTAACTAATCGCAGCAGTCGTGTACGCTTCTCCTCTTTCTTGTACATAAGGAATGCGCATGAACGAACCATCGGTATCACAATCTGAAATATGGCAAGGGCGCTTAAGGGGAGTGATTACGCGCCTGCGACGTGCGTTGCCATTTGGTTCAGGTGTTTTAGCCGCACTGCTTGCCTTCCTTCTTTACAACCTCCTCTTTGTTAAACCAGATCAATTAACTGTCAACGACGTAAATGATTCCATTGCCAGCGCAATGGCTTCTGCCACGCCTCCGTCCGCTTTTTCAGCGCAGGTGTATCAGGTGATAGAACCGTCATTGGTTTTGATTCAGATAGAGGAAAAGCATGAGAACGCTGAATCAGATTTCGGCTTGGGAAGCGGCGTGGTCGTTGATAATTTTGGAAACATCCTTACCAGTCTGCATGTCGTTCAAGGCGCCACTGATATCAAGGTCACATTTGCAGATGGCACTGAATCAGAAGCGATCATCGTTCTTGAACAACCTGAAATTGATATTGCTGTGTTACAGGCACTTGATACGCCGCTGACTTTGATCCCTGCTGTGTTGGGAAATCCGAATGCGATGCGTGTGGGTGATGAGGCTTTTGTTGTGGGGAATCCGTTTGGTTTATATGGCTCCATGAGTTCGGGAATTATTTCTGGCTTTGACCGCGTTTTCCAACTTACAGGTACAAATATTGAGATTGCAGGCATGATCCAGGTGGATGCAGCCATCAACCCTGGTAATTCAGGCGGGCCGTTATTGAATCGCAATGGGCATGTGATCGGTATCGTTACGGGTATTGTCAACCCCACTGAGGATAATTTTTTTGTCGGTATCGGTTTCGCTGTGCCGATCATGACTGCAGTCGGCGGGATGGGTTCGCCGCCGTATTAATTAAAGGAGATAATCAATGGATCAAAACATAAATTCGGAAAGCAAGCTGCCAATGGAACGTATGTTGTACGAAGTGAAAAAAGTTATCGTAGGTCAGGATCATTTATTGGAGCGGCTGATCGTGGCTCTGCTTGCGCGCGGACATGTTCTTGTGGAAGGTGTGCCGGGTCTTGCAAAGACAATGGCGATCAAGACAGTAGCAGATGTGATCGGCGGCGAATTTAAACGCATCCAATTTACGCCCGATCTTGTTCCAGCCGATCTGATAGGGACACGTATCTATAACCAAAAGACAGGCGAGTTTAATACTTCCCTTGGCCCCGTGTTTACCAATTTATTACTTGCAGATGAAATTAACCGCGCACCTGCTAAAGTGCAAAGCGCGTTGCTTGAAGTAATGCAGGAAAAACAAGTGACCATCGGGCGCGAGACTCATAAAGTGCCGAATCCATTTCTTGTATTAGCCACTCAGAATCCGATTGAAACGGAAGGGACATATGCACTGCCAGAAGCACAGGTAGATCGTTTCATGCTTAAGGTGTTGGTGGGTTACCCAACTTCAACAGAGGAATTTGTCATCGTTGAGCGTATGACGAGCGCATTGACTGAGGTAAATAAAGTATTGACCACTGATCAGCTTGTCGAGTTGCAGAAAAAAGTGGATCAGGTATACGTTGATCCCTCACTAATGGAATATGCTGTAAAAATTGTCAGCGCAACGCGCAAGCCAAAAGATGTGGGCGAAGCTGGCCTTGACCGTTATATTATGTTTGGCGCAAGCCCGCGTGCTTCGATCAATTTGATCCTCACGGCACGAGCGTTGGCATTTGTCCGTGGACGAGGGTATGTTCTTCCACAGGATATTCTCGATATGGCCTTGGATGTGATTCGTCATAGGCTTGTGCTTTCATATGAAGCTCTCTCAGATAATATAACGAGCGATGAGTTGCTCACCAAAATCCTTGATCGCATTCCAATTCCAGTGGTGCCATTGAATGAACATTTCAACGTCCGCGCCAACTCCTGAGCGTATTCTACATAGGCTGGACTGGAAGGTCATCCGCAAGTTGGATGGCTATCTTCAAGGCGACTATCGCAGTCTCTTTTACGGCTCCGGTGTGGATTTTGCTGACCTGCGCGAATATCAACCTGAGGATGATATTCGTTATATAGATTGGAACGTCAGTGCTCGCATGAATACGCCGTACGTTCGCAAGTATGTGGAAGACCGCGAAGTCATTGCCTGGTTCCTGCTTGACCTGAGTCCCTCCGTGGATTTTGGTCGAGTGGATAATCAAAAGCGCACAGTACTCATTGATTTCGTTGCTACGCTTGCAAGGTTATTAACTCGTCACGGGAATCGTGTCGGCGCGATGATGTATGGGAGTAGGGTTCAGCATACAGTTCCAGCGCGAGGCGGGCGTAATCAAGTTCTGCGTTTGATCAATGATCTGTTGAAGCAGCCATATCTATCCAAAACGCCAGCTACTGACCTTGCTCCTCTATTCAATAGCGGACTCAACGCGATCAAGAAACGTTCGCTTATTTTTGTCATATCTGATTTCATCAGTGCGCCGGGTTGGGAGAAATCACTTAATTTATTGAGTCAACGTCATGAAGTGGTTGCGATCCGTTTATGGGACCCGCGCGAAATGGATCTGCCTGATATCGGGCCGATTGTGATGGAAGATGCGGAGACGGGCGAACAGTTGTATGTAGATACGCACGATAAAAAATTCCGCCAGCGTTTTCGAGAAGCAGCGGATCAGCGTGAAGCCACGCTGGCTCAGACTTTCAAACGTGCAGGTGTAGATGTGCTGCCGCTTTCCACCGAAGAAGATCTGATCCGCGCGATCATACGCTTTGCTGCGATCCGTCGTCAGCGTAAAAGATAATCACGAGTTATCCATGTCATTTATTTGGCCCTCTTTGCTTTGGTCGTTACTAACAGTTCCGCTTTTTATTTTGCTGTATCGGCGCATGCAGCAACGGCGGAAGCAGTATGCTGTGCGTTATGGGAGCCTTGGATTGGTGCAACAGGCAAATGGACGCGGAGTTGGTTCACGCCGCCATATCCCTGCGCTTCTTTTCCTTGCTGGTTTGATTGTATTGTTTCTTGCATTGGGCCGTCCGCAAATGGTGATCGGCTTGCCCAAGGTGGAAGGGATTGTTATTCTTGCGTTTGATGTCTCTGGCAGTATGTCTGCGGATGATTTTGAACCAACGCGTATGGAAGCCGCTAAGGTGGTCGCAAAAGATTTTGTGGCACGCCAGCCGACAACAGTTCGAGTTGGCATTGTTGCATTCAGTGACAGCGGTTTTTCTGTACAGCTGCCAACGAATGATCAAACGGCCATTCTTGCATCGATTGACAGGTTGCAGCCGCAGCGCGGCACGTCGCTTGCAAATGGCATCATTGTTTCATTGAATACGATTGCAAATGTCACCGGGCAGGAACCTATTGTCGGTTTTGACGAATCTGAAGGCTCGCAAATCCCCTTAGCACCTGTTGTTCCCCTCAGCGCGGATAATTCTGCTGTGATCGTTTTGCTGACCGATGGTGAAAATAATATGGACCCTGATCCTCTGGCCGCGGCGCAGTTTGCTGCAGATAGAGGTGTGCCCATTCACACCATTGCAGTTGGCAGTGTGGAAGGAACGATTCTTGAAGTCAACGGGTTCACTGTCCACACAAAAGTGGATGAAGCCACTTTGCAGGAAATTGCAGCGATCACCGATGGACTTTATTTCAATGCTGAAACAGAAGAAGACCTGCAGACAATTTATGAAAATATTGAGCCGCAATTTAGGATCAATCAAGAAGAAACAGAAGTCACTGCTGTTTTTGCAGGGCTTAGCATTCTAATCCTTTTGGTCGGCGGTATGTTATCGCTACTTTGGTTTAGCCATGTGCCGTGAGACGGTATAAGAGAGGTTGTTATGGAGTTGCTCTGGCCTGGATTCCTTTACTTGTTGGGATTGATTCCCATATTGATCATCGCATATATTTGGATATTACGCCGCCGTAAACCTTTTGCTGTGCGTTACTCAAGCTTGTCACTGGTGCGAACTGCGCTTGGCAAACAATCGCAATGGCGGAGACATATTCCCTTTGCTTTATTTTTGCTGGCAATGTCCAGTTTGATCATGGCGGTCAGCCGCCCCGTTTCAACTATTGTTGTTCCCTCTTCAAATGCGACCATTATTCTTGCCATTGATGTTTCAAGAAGTATGTGCTCAACTGATATTTTGCCTAGCCGCCTTGAAGCCGCTAAGGCTGCTGCACTACAATTTGTTGAAGACCAGGATGGCAACACACAGATCGGCGTTGTTGCCTTTGCTGGTTTTGCCGTTGTTGTTCAACCTCCTACAAGAGATCAGGGATTATTGAAAGATGCCATTACAAACCTGACCACTGCACGCCGCACAGCGATTGGGGAAGGCATTCTGATGTCTTTGGATGCGATCTCTGAAATAGACGATAGCATTACGAGTCCATATTCTGGAATGGAAACCGTGCCTTTGCCGGAAGGTCAATTTGCACCGGCGATTATTGTTGTGCTTACTGATGGAGTGAGTACTACGGGAACACATCCTCTCCTTGCTGCACAACTATCAGTAGATCGTGGAGTGAGAGTGTATACCATTGGATTTGGAACAGATAACAACAATTCGATTCCGAATTGTGGCTTTGGTGTTCAGACTGATCCATTCGCAGGTCAATTTTTTGGCGGCGGTGGAGGAGGCGGACCTCGCAGAGAGATCGATGAAGAGACGCTTAAGCAGGTGGCAGACATGACAGGCGGTTCTTATCACCTGGCTGCAAGTGCAAACGAATTACAGGATGTGTTTCGAAACCTTCCTACACAAGTGATGACAGTTACCGAAACGACTGAGATCAGTGTCATGTTCGTAGTGCTCGGCGCACTTTTGGTTACACTCGCAATGGTGCTTTCGATCATCTGGCATCCCATCCCATAGCAAAAGTAGATTTGTTCTGCGAGTATAATTCTCTGAATGGACTCGCAGAACAAAATTAGCTTTCGAAATTACATCTCATCTATTTTAACTCTTATATTTGTAGGCTGGGGCGGGTTGACCGCAGTAATTTACTTTGCACTTCCTTATGTGTGGGCGCGCTGGGGATTTTTCGTATTTGGGATCATGGCGCTCACAGGGAGCGCATTGCCCGTTGTATATTTCTTCCATCGTCGTTTTCCAGCTGAGCCTCCCGCAGAATCACATGTCATTGTGCGGCAGGCAGTATGGGTTGGTGTCTATGGCGCCACACTGGCCTGGCTTCAACTTGGCCGCCTTGTTACGCTTTACGTTATCCTTGGTCTTGCGGGCGGATTGATCGCTACTGAATATTTTATTCGTTTACGTGAAAAAGCAAATCGACGACCACATATGATTTCAGATGACGACTCTTCGTAACCTTCCCTCTGTTGAACAAATATTACAAACACAAATTGCCGCGGAATTAATTGCCCGCAACGGCAGGCCATTGACGTTGAATGCCATCCGTTCAACATTGGATGAAATCCGCGCCCGATTCAAAATGGACCCTGAACCTGCTCTGCCATCAATTGATTTAATTCTCGCCCAAACAGAATCCGCATTATCCGCATGGACAAAGCCGACTCTCATCCCAGTCATCAATGCTTCGGGTGTAATCCTACATACAAATCTGGGCCGTGCTCCGTTGAGTGCAGATACCATCCGCGCTATAGATGCAGTCTCACGCGGATATTCCAATCTTGAGTATGATCTTGAAAAAGGCGTACGCGGCTCACGTCTTATTCATGCTGAATCCATTTTGCAAAAACTTACGGGCGCAGAGGCCGCGATCATTGTCAATAACAATGCTTCGGCCGTTTTGCTTGTCTTATCTGCATTGGCAAATAAGAAGCGCGTTATTATTTCGCGCTCGCAATTAGTGGAGATCGGCGGCGGTTTCCGCATTCCAGATGTAATGAAGCAGTCGGGTGCAAAACTTGTGGAAGTAGGTACAACTAACAAAGTCCGCTTATCAGATTACCAATCCGCTACCGAAGATCCAGCTGCGCTTATTATGCGTGTGCATCCATCGAATTTTAAAGTCATTGGGTTTACAGAAGAACCAGAGTTAAAAGATATTGTCGAACTTGCTCACAAAGCAGGCATATTTGTTGTAGACGATCTTGGCTCCGGTACATTTCTTGATACAGCCAAATTCGGTCTTATCCATGAACCAACCATTCAAGAGTCAATCTCTGCAGGTGTGGATGTAGTCTGCTTTTCGGGAGATAAATTACTTGGCGGCCCACAGGCAGGGATTATTGTAGGAAAGAAAGAACTGATCGATAAAATAAGGAAGCATCCACTTGCGCGCGCAGTCCGTGCGGATAAAACCTGCCTTGCAGGACTCACCGCCACACTTTTACATTACCTCAAAGATAACGCGGAGCGTGAAATTCCCATCTGGCGTATGATGTCTTTTACGTTGAAACAGGTCAAAGGTCGAGCCGAAGCGTGGATTGAAGAGTTAGGTCAAGGTCAGGTAGTGGAAGGTGAATCCACGGTGGGTGGTGGCAGCCTGCCAGGTGAATCCATCAAAACATGGTTGTTATCATTGGAAGTTAAATCGCCTGATAAATTTTTGAAAAAACTACGCAATCAAAATCCGCCTATCATTGCGCGCACCGAAAATGATAGAGTCCTGTTCGATCCGCGCACTGTATTGCCTGAACAGGAAGGTGCGCTTTTAGTTGGATTGAAAAATGCGCTAAAAACCTAATGACTACTGAAGTTTTGATTAATATCAAAGATAAAAAGAATCCGCCTGAGTTGAAATTTTCAGCGCGATGTGTTCGTTGCGGAAGGCAACAGGAAACGATGATGAAGATAGGTCTGAACATGGGTGTGCAAAAACGTTCGAGTACTGTGATGATGGATGTGGTTGTACCGCTGTGTAATGATTGCGCTAAAAAAGAACGAAGCATTACAAAAGTGACTCTCGTTCCGTTTTTTGTTGTTGGCTTTATGATCGGAGCTGTGGTTTTCGTGATTGTGTCCATAATTTCTCCTGCAGGAACTTCATCCCAAACTCTTTCACTTCCATTTGTACTTGGTGGGGCTGCTGGCTTGATTATAGGGTTGATCGGTGGGACGCTGGTAGAATTTGTATTGAAATTTGTTTTTGCGCCTGTATATGGTCAACTTCTCTTAAAACGCCCGCTGACAATTTTTAGTGTATTCAATGATTCAGAAGATGTGATCGGGCTTTCCTTTAGATTTGGCGAGCAAAAGAAATCCTTGAAGTTGATTTTTGAAAATGAAGATATTGCTAGTGAATTTATAAACTTAAATCCTCAGGAGAAAATATGAAATCAGATTTTGATGCCCTTATGCAAGCCAGAAATCTGGATGCACTCATGGTTTTTGGAAATGCAGAACATAATCCGCCGATGACTTATTTAACAGGCGGCGGACATGTAAGCCACGCAACATTAATTAAGAAGCGGGGAGAGGCGGCTATTTTATTTCATGGCGATATGGAACGTGATGAGGCAGCAAAGAGTGGTTTGAAATTAATCTCGTATAGTAATTATGATGCGGTATCTCTTTATAAACAGGCAAATGGCGATTCTCAATTGGCTGCCGCCATGCGCGCTGAGTTGATGCTAAAAGATGCAAATGTGACATCTGGACGCGTTGGCGTGTATGGCACTTATGATCTGAGCGCTGTGTTTGGGATGCTGATGAATGTCCAAAAAATGCTGCCCAATATTGAGTTTGTAGGGGAAGCACGAGAAGATTCAATTTTCATGCGGGCTATGGAAACAAAAGATGAAAACGAAATTACTCGCATCCGTAAAATGGGAAAGGTCACCACTTCGGTAGTGGCCAAAGTTAGAGATTATCTTACATCCTGTAATGTGCGTGATGACGAAGTCCTCTTGAATGAAGATGGCTCACCGCTTACTGTAGGCGACGTGCATTCAAAGATCCGCTTGTGGGTGGCGGAGCATGGTGCAGAGTTGCCGTCAGGTTTTATCTTTGCAATTGGGCGTGATGCAGGGGTACCTCACTCTGCGGGAACCCCGACTGACTTGATGAAATTGGGCCAGACCATTGTGTTCGATATTTATCCTGCCGAAGCGGGCGGCGGTTATTATTATGATTTCACACGCACGTGGAGTTTGGGATATGCCACACCCGAAGCACAGGAACTTTATGATCAAGTTAAAGAAATCTTCGATACCCTGAACGATAATTTTGATCTAAATACGCCTTTTGCTAATTACAACATCATGACCTGCGAATATTTTGAATCTAAAGGACATCAGTCTCCGCTTCATACTTCAGCTCCCGTGGAAGGCTATGTTCACAGCCTTGGCCATGGCGTGGGATTAAATATTCACGAACGCCCATTCAGTGGACTCACCGCAGGCGATGATCAACGTCTCGCACCTGGCGTTGTCATTACCTCCGAGCCTGGATTGTATTATCCTGAAAAAGGCATGGGCTTCCGCATTGAAGATACACTCTGGGTCCGCCCTGATGGAAAGATGGAGACACTCGCAGAGTATCCATATGATTTTGTTTTGCCAATGAAGAATTGGAAAAAGAAATAATGACCAATTTAAAACCTGCCCGTATTCTTGCTGTTGAAACATCCTGTGATGAAACCGCCTGTGCTATCATCGAAAATGGACGTGCCCTTCTTTCGTCTGTTGTTGCCTCCCAAATGGAAATCCATGCACGTTATGGCGGCGTGTTTCCTGAGGTGGCTTCACGTCAGCATGTGTTGAGCATCACACCCGTTGTGGAACAGGCACTTGCACAAGCACATCTTACGCTCAAAGATATTGATGCGCTCGCTGTTACGCAAGGTCCAGGTTTGGCTGGGTCACTTGTTGTTGGAATGAATATGGCCAAAGGACTTTCCCTCGGGTCAGGTTTACCACTCATCGGCGTTAATCATCTTGAAGGTCATCTTTATTCGGCCTGGGTTTATGATGCGGGCGAGATGGTTCCTCCCGAGCCGCAGTTTCCTTTGATGGCTTTGCTTGTTTCAGGCGGACATACCGAACTGAATCTCATGACCGATCATTTGACATATAAACGGCTCGGGTCAACACTAGACGATGCAGCTGGTGAGGCCTTCGATAAAGTGGCTCGCCTGTTGGAGCTTGGCTACCCAGGCGGACCCGCCATCCAAAAAGCGGCCGAGGAGGGTGACCCGAATCGATTTAAATTTCCGCGTGCCTGGCTCGAGGGCACATGGGATTTCTCGTTCAGCGGATTAAAAACCTCAGTTTTATATGAAGTACGTGAATTGCAAAAGAAGAGCAAGAATTTACCTGTTCAAGATTTGGCTGCTTCTTTTCAGCAGGCTGTGATAGATGTTTTGTTCAAGAAAACAATGAATGCCGCACGTGAATTGGGTGCAAAGGAAATTCTCGTTGCAGGGGGAGTATCCGCGAATCGGCCCTTGCGACAGATATTTAAATCGCAAACAGAATTTCCTGTTCACATTCCTCCCTTGTCTTTGTGTACTGATAATGCAGCCATGATCGCATCTGCAGGTTATCATCGTTATGCGCTTGGGCACGTATCCCAATTAGATATTGATGTGATGCCAACCTGGCCGCTTCTTTGAACGTTCATCACATAAAAAGAGCTTTAAATACCAAACCGCCGATGACTTTGCCCAAGTCATCGGCGGTTTTCTTAGGAGAATGTAATTCTTATTATAGTCAGCCAGTTAAACGTAGCCTGAACAAAACTTAAAAACGAGATGAGAATTTAGGAGCCATTACTCAAGGCTGCAAGCAATTCATCCAGCGAGATTGGCCCTTCTCTCAATATTAATGGCTTTTCACCCGTGCAGTCCACTATTGTAGAAGGAATTCCACCTTTTGTCTTTCCTCCATCTAAAATTAATGGAATACGTGTGCTGAGTTGGTCAAATACTTCCTGAGCTGTAGATGGACTTGACTGCCCTGATATATTTGCTGAAGTGACAGCCATTGGGCCAGCTGCACGCAAGAGAGCGATTGCATTTTTATGATCTGGTATGCGGACTGCAACAGTGGATGTGGCAGAAACCGCTAAAGGTAGAGTCTGTTTTTTGGGGACGATGCAGGTCAGAGGCCCAGGCCAGAAGCGGGATGCGAAGATTCGCGCCATGTTTGGGACTTCGTCTGCTACTAGGTTAAGGTCATCTATATCAGCAATTAAAATAGGAATTGCTTTTTCAATGGGACGATCTTTTGCTTTGTATATGCTTTCGATGGCGGCATTATCAAATACAAGCGCGCCAAGCCCATAAACAGTATCAGTGGGAAAGGCGACAATGCCGCCGCTTTGTAAAATTTCAAACGCAGATTGAATTTCATTTGCGGGAATAATTTCTGTTTTCATTGAAAAATAATTTCAAGCAAACGATCACGGCCTGTGAGATCTTGATGCAAATGAATAGCTGCTTGCGGAAATGAATCTCGCGCGAGGCTGAGAGTTTGTGCGCCAAGTGTAGATTCGATTTCAAGTAATATCATTCCATCTGGTGCAATGAAGTCAGGTATAAGTTTGAACAGACGGCGATAGAGATCAAGACCATCTATGCCGCCATCGAGAGCGAGAGTGGGTTCAATCTCATAGATAGGGAGTTGATGTAACGTTTTAGTAGGTATGTAGGGTAGGTTGGCACAGATAAGATCAATTTTTGATTTGCCATCGGTGGTCGAGTAGTCGCGTTCTTGGTCTTTGCGGCGTATCGAGACCTGATTTACGATTTGTGATTGAGTCGGAAATAAATCACATTCGATAAACTCTATTTGTTTTTGGACGTTAAGTTTGTTCGCATTTCTTCTTGCTACTTCAAGTGCGGCGGGAGAGATATCAGTTGCGAGTATGTGCGCATCTGGAATGTTCACAGCAATGGAAATTGCAATTGCTCCTGAGCCTGTGCCAATGTCTGCGATAGTTCTGCGTTCTGGCGAAGCCTTTAGCCATGCAATTGCTTTTTCTACGAGCAATTCTGTTTCAGGGCGCGGGATGAGGACATCTTTTGTAATGTCGAAATCAAGGCTGAAGAATTCCCAATGGCCGATGATATATGGGAGGGGAGTCCCTCTTTGGTATTCGTCGAATGCTTGTTGTGTTGCGGCAATTTGCGGCGGAGAAAGATGCGTGTCTAAGTGGGCGAGCAGCCATGTACGTGGACGTCCAAGTATATGGGCGAGAATGATCTGCGCGTCGCGTTCAGTCGAATCTTCTTTAAATTTAGGTTTTAATTTTGAAAGCAATTCTTCTGCTTTCATTGGGCGTCTCCGAACATTAACCGTTCAAGCAAAGTCCGCTGAAAGATGATAAAGATAACAACAACGGGAATAGACATAATGAGCGCGAGTGAGCCTAAGTAGCTCCAGGGTTGTGCATTTCCTGATTGAACAATGGCATAGATGGCCATGGCAAGAGTGAGATTGTCTCCCTTTTCAACGAACAGCCAGCCGAGGGTGAATTCGGAATAAGCCATTAAGAAAGCGATCAGCCCTGCGACCGCAATGGAGGGTAGTGCCAGTGGCAATGTGATATAGATAAAAGTTTTCAAATCGTCTGCGCCATCGAGAAAAGCGGCTTCTTCGATTTCTTTGGAGATCGCTTGAAATGCAGCACGCATATTCCAGATACAGAACGGCATGGCGAAGGCGGCGTATGTGATGACCAATGCCATAAGCGTGGTGCGAATTTGCATAAGACTCAGTAGAATATAAAGCGGTGTCATAAATGCAACGGGCGGCATGACAGCAGTGAGCAGTAATCCGACTAGTCCTATTTGGCGGCCTGGAAATCGGAAGCGTGCAAAAGCGTAGGCCAGGCTCATGCCAAGTACGATGGCAATTAATGCAGCACCGAAAGAAACTAATAAGCTGTTCTTAAGCAATATTATAAAATCTACAGACTGATATGGTTTATCAAGTACTTGCAAGAAGGCATCAAATGACCAGATCTTTGGAAGAAGACGGAACTCGGTTGGTCGACCTCTAAGAGAACCATCGAAGGCAAGTCGGATAATGCCCCAGATTGGCAATATGACAAAGAAACCAACAATAGCAAGCAGGATTTGTGTGACGAATTGTCTCAGGAAGGATATTTTATGCATAAGTGACTCCTTCGCCTGCTTTGCTCCAGCGGTTGAAAAGAATCACGAAGATCATTAAAATGACGATAGTAAGAATATTGATCGCGGCTGAGAGTGCGAATTGACCTCCATAACGCCCAAATCCATTTGTGGGATTGAAGACATTATAGGAAAGAGTTGCCAATGTAGCATCGGTGAAACCAAAGGCTTGAAATAGATAGAATTGGTTAAAAGCAAAGATGCCTCGCACGATGATGGCAGGAATGAGCAATGGCAGAAGCAGAGGCCATGTGACATATTTAAAAGTTTGCCAAATGCTTGCTCCATCAATTGAAGCGGCATCAAATACTTCCTTCGGAATCGTTTTCAATCCAATACTGGATGCCAGCATCATGAATGGGAATCCATACCACATGGCGGGCAATAGAAAGCCAACCAACCACAAGCTGGGACTCTTATCCAATGCATTGGTAAAGGTGCCGAAGAGAGAGTCTGGTCCAAACTTGTCTACTGCCAGATATAGCCAGCCCCAATCTGGTTGGAAGATGTTAACCCACATCATTGCACCGATCATTTCTGGAATCGCCCAAGGCAGAATGAAAAGAGTTTGCCAGAATTTTCCGAGCCTCACGCCGCGCTGCCAAAGCAGAAGTGCGACGGCCAATCCAAGTCCGCATTGGAGCAGGACGGAGAGCACTGTCCACATGATGTTGAAGAATAAGACGCTTCCTCCATTCAGATATGCGATGAAATTGGAAACTACTGGATACAAACTCAACCCAACGAAATTAACTTGATTAGAACGTGTGCCGATATCGGCAGGTGTGACAGGGATTTCACCTGTTAGTCCGCCTGAGATGGCGCGCCAGATGCCGCCATTAAATCCATCGCGGATAGAAGTAGTATTGAAGTCTGTCATTGAAACGGCGAACTGGAATATGAGTGGGAACAAAGTCAGAACAGCGAAAGCGATCAGGCCAGGAATTAGCCAGGGGAGAACTCGATGAGTTTCTGTTTTGCTGTAATGAACTTTATCTTGCGTCTTACGGTTTTTCCACCATTCAAAAATGTTATCTCTTAAAAGAAACATACTCTCTGCCGCTGCAATTGTGAGCGGCACTGTAAGCGTAATGATGTATTGCGGCCATTTTGTAGGCCAGACTAATAAAAAGGCGATTGCAATTCCAAGCCAGAGCACATAGAGTCGCTCTTTTGACCATAATCGTTTTAGTCCAAACAAAGCCAGGATCGTGATGAACGCGTCGAATGGAAAAGGAAAGACACCTTCATGCCACCAATATGGCGAGAAGAATAACCAGAAGAACGGCTGCCAAACTGGATAGGCTGCATTCTGAACTTCTACAGCTTCTGATGAATAGCCGGCATGATAAAAGATGGATTCTCCGATCCGCAAAATTGGATTTGTCCATATATATGGATTGAATGCAAAGAAGACGATAATTGCCAGAACGCCCCAAAGGATGATTGTACGCAAAGAAGTTTTAAGGGTATCTTGTTCTTTGGCATCAAGATACCAATCTATTAGAATTGCGATGCCGACAACACAATACAAATATTTTGAAGCAGCAGTCAATCCAAGAAAAACAGCAGAGAGAATCAACCAGCCGTTCAGCTTTGACCTTTTCCCTTTTTTCCATTGCAGATAGCTCAATACTACTAATAAGCTGGTCAAAGCTGGGAAAGCTTCCAACATCACCTGCGAAACATATTTGATCGTAAAAGTGTGTGCAGCTAAGAACAGCCCAGCCAGCGGATTGATCAATGCCACGATGGCAACGGTTATCGTTCCGAAAATGGCATTGACCGTGCGTGCCGAATGTACAAGGTCACGCGGGAGATAATTGTTTGGACCGGCTGATGTGGCTGCCTCGGGGGTTAGTGGTTTTTCTGGCACAGATAAAAGGCTTATGCCAATAATGATCTTCGCCAGCGGAGGATGTTCGGGGCGATAATTTGTTTCCAGAAAGCCAGACCAATTTGAAGTCTGAATGAGATGCGTGTATTCCTGACCTGCACGCAGATAATCATCTTCATCAAAGTCTATTGAAAGATTATTCAATGCGCGTGAACGTAACGCCCATGCTGTAAAGATGACAAATAGGATTGCAAGAATATGAAGAGGAGTTTTGATGCGCTTCATGTGCAGTATCTCAAAAACAAAATGTGGCAACTCACCAGCCGCCACATTGATCTATTACTCGTCGTCATCCACGCCTGTTGATGCAAGTCTTTCTGATTCATCGCGTGTGGAGAGTTCATCAATGAACTGGTCAATTGACCCATCCATCACGGCGGGCAGGTTGTAACTTGAATATCCTATCCGATGATCTGTGACACGATTTTGCGGATAATTATAGGTGCGAATCTTTTCTGAACGATCACCCGAACCCACTTGCGAACGGCGATCTGCTTCAAGCTCTGCACGGCGTTTTTGTTCTTCAATTTCATATAAACGCGCACGCAGAATACTCAAGGCACGTAATTTATTTTGTAACTGTGAGCGTTCATCCTGACAAGTCACGATCATGCCTGTTGGTTTGTGATACAAGCGCACGGCTGTTGAGTTCTTCTGCACGTTTTGTCCGCCTGCGCCAGAGGAACGATAGACTTCGATCACAAGATCAGATTCGGGAATATCAACTTCCACATCGTCCACTTCTGCGAGCACGGTAACTGTTGCGGTGGATGTATGAATACGGCCTTGTGACTCAGTAGCTGGCACGCGTTGCACACGATGCACACCCGATTCATATTTCAGTTTTGAGTATGCGCCTTTGCCTTTGACTTCAAAGATCACTTCTTTAAAACCGCCAATACCAATCGCGCTCTCAGACATCATCTCCGGCTTCCAGCGTTTGCCTTCCACATAACGTGTATACATGCGGAACAGATCTGCGGCGAAAATGGCGGCTTCGTCACCGCCTGCACCTGCGCGAATTTCAAAGATGACATTCCTATCATCGCGCGGGTCTTTAGGAATGAGCATGCCTCGGATTTCTTTTTCGAGGACCTCGATCTTTGGACTAAGATCATCCACATCAGCCTTTGCCATCGCGATCAATTCCGCATCATTTTCATTGATGATCATTGATCTGGCTTCATCAAGGCTTTTCATTGCCTGACGATATTCACGTGCCTTTGCTATAAGTGGTTCCAGGTCCACGCGTTCCTTGTTGATCTCTGCGGCGCGTTGATAGTCGCTGCCTACTTCGAGCATTTCGCTGCCTAGTTGTTCAAACCGTTCTTCAATTGCTTGCAATTTATCGAGCATAGTTATTTCCTCATGTCATTGCGAGGGTGTTCTCCCCGAAGCAATCTCCCTATTGATAGTAGATTGCTTCTTTCGCAAGTGCAGGTGTAACATCAATAAAAATTTACGAAATAAAGCGCGGCATCAGATTATGCCGCGCAGGAATATACCAAAACGAAATGTACCTAGTAGCTTGCGACTGCTGATAGCACCATCGAAAGGATAAGAATGATCGCGAAGATCGCAAAAAGGATCTGAGCCGCTCTTTGTTTGCGGGCAGTGCCACGCTCCGCTTCTATTTGTTTATTGTTTTTAGAACTTTTTCCAGCCATATCTGCTCACTTCATAAGATGTTTGTAAAAGGCTTGAGACATTACCTTCTCAAGTTCCTCAATTGTAACAGGCTTCATTACATAGCCATCTGCGCCTAATTTCATGGCATCATCTACCATCACATCTGCTGCCTCGGATGAGAGCATAATGACAGGCAGGTTTTTCCATTCCCTGCGACGCCTTAGAAATTCCAACATATCCAGTCCGCTTACTTCTGGCATGTTGATATCAAGCACCATGAGATCGGGCCGCCCGCCTCCCAATAATGCTTGCGCTGCAAGGCGCGGACTATTGAAATGCTTGGTCTCACAATCCAGCAATTTCAGCATCAAACTGACTGCATGACCCATTTCTGCGTCGTCGTCCACGATCCAGACTAATTTCATTCGAGGTGTGCCTTAATGCTTTCCGCCGCGTTTTCGTTCATGCCTTTTACCGCAGCCAACTCGTTGATGCTTGCTTCTCTAATCTTATCCATAGAACCAAAATGTTTCAAGAGGGCTTTTCTGCGTGCTGGCCCAATGTTTGGGATTGAATCCAGTTGAGAAGCCAACCCCTGTTTAGACCGTCTCGCGCGATGAGCTGTGATTCCATACCGATGAGCTTCATCACGAATGCGCTGCACAAGATAAAGCCCCTGCGAATGACGGGGTAATAATAATGGCTGACTATTATGCGGGAAGAAAATTTCCTCCTCCTGTTTTGCCAGCCCAACCACTGGAACTTTGTCAAACAGTTCAAATTGTTCAAGCACTTTGACCACGCGACTCAATTGACCTTTACCTCCGTCAATAATAATAAGATCAGGAAGAAAGGAAAAAGACGCATCAGGCTTGGACCCTGGACCTGATTCAGTTTCCTGTGAGCCTTTCCACCTTCGGAATCTACGCGTCAGCATTTCCTCCATCGAAGCAAAGTCATCCGGTGCACCGATACTGGTGCTGTCAATGTTGAATTTGCGATAAAGGCCTTTGGCTGGCACACCTTGTTCAAACACGATCATCGCGCCAACAGTTGCTACGCCTTGGGTATGACTTACGTCATAGCATTCAATACGATTAGGCGGTGCTGACAATTTCAACGCAGATTGTAATTCACCAAGCGCTTGTTCCTGTTTATGTGCATCTGCCTGCCATTGGGTACGCAAAGCCTGTAAAGTTTCAGATGCGTTTTCGGCAGCCATCTTTACCAGTTCATGCGGCTGACCTTCCTTCGGCACGAATAATTCCACTTTCTCGCCGCCTCGCTTTGACCTGAGCCACTGACCAATGATCTTTGCTTCTTCTATTTCTTCCGGCAGTAATAATTGTTCAGGTATATTCGCGGCCTCGGTATAAAACTGTTTGACGAATTCTGTGATTACTTCTTTATCTGCTGTATCTTCTGTACCTTCAAGAATGAAATATTCACGCCCGATCAATTTACCGCCGCGAATAAAGAATATTTGTACACAGGCTTCTCCGTCTGAGCGCGCCATGGCTAGCACATCCGAGTCAAGATAGTCTGATGCAAAAACAATTTTCTGTCTTTCGATAATGGATACAACAGCTTTTAATTGATCGCGTAATGCAGCGGCTTTCTCAAAACGCATTTCTTCTGATGCTTTTTGCATTTCGGTTTCAAGGCGTGTGACGATGTCTTCGCTATGTCCACCAAGGAAATCCATAAAATCGGAGATCATTTGGCGGTATCCCTCTTGAGATGCTGCTCCAATACAAGGGGCAATGCACAGCTTGATGTCAAAGTAAAGACACGCGCGTTTATCCAATCCAGTGATCTCGCGGTCACACGTCAAATATGGGAAGATCCTGCGAAGCGCTTCCAAAGTTTGATAAACCGCCCATGCAGAAGTGTATGGACCAAAATAACGCGAACCATCTTCCACCATTTGCCGTGTAACAGTTACTTTTGGAAACGGTTCGTTCCAATGGACTTTGATATAAGGATAGCGTTTGTCATCCTTGAGGCGGATATTATATTTGGGACGATGTTTCTTGATGAGGTTCATCTCAAGGATGAGTGCCTCAAGCTCCGAGCCAACGACGATCCATTCAATATCCACGATCTCACGCACGAGGCGTCGGGTCTTTGCATCGTGGCTTGTATCCGAGTGGAAATACGAACGCACGCGGTTTTTCAAGCTGATAGCTTTGCCAACGTAAATGATCGTCCCCTCGGTATTACGATAGATATAACAGCCTGGCTTTATAGGGAGGGTGGCAAGAATACCTTGTAGTTTTTCAGAGATTTCCATCAGATGTAATTCTACCGCTTGTTGCGTAAAATAATAAACTTTTTCTATAAAGCATGGATTTCGTAGTGATAGAGAGGGGCAATCGTCTGCCTCTTTTTATCTTCTGTTCATCTTTTTTGGTTACCATTGAGTATATGAAAAAGATGAAAAAACGCTTTCCTGTTTGGTTGTGGATAATTTTTGGATTTCTTGTCTTATTGACAGGGGTTTATTTTATTTTTACATTGGGCCGTCCTGCACCTGTGCCCGTCAAAAAGGAGGTTTTTGACGGTGTCACTTATCGCCGTGTTGTTCAATACTTCCCTCATTCCATGATTGCGCATGTTTTGGTAATTGACACAAGACATACAAAACCTCAATTTCTAATCACACCGCCTGATGAAGTGGAGGATGGTGTACTGAAGGCACGAACAACATCTCAATTCTTAGAAGAGTATGGTGTGCAAATTGCAATCAATGGAGATGGCTTCTTTCCTTGGTGGTCGCGCAGCCCGGTGGACTATTATCCTCATGTAGATGATCCTGTCACGCCCAATGGACTCACAGCTTCACAAGGCGAAGTGTATGCAGATGGCTTGCAGAATATTAAACCTGAACCAACGCTTTATATCAGCCGTAGGAATGACCTTACTTTTAATAGACAACCCAGCAAGATATTCAATGCCATCTCCGGAGATCGGATGCTGGTATTAAGCGGGGATATTGTTCCTGATTTGAACGATACTGCGATCCACCCTCGAACTGCAATTGGTATCAGTAAAAATGGGCGTTGGCTCTATCTGGTTGTTATAGATGGAAGACAGCCATTTTATAGCACAGGGGCAACATTTCAGGAATTGGCGGAAATCTTAAAGGATTTTGATGCGTTCTTTGCCATGAGCCTCGATGGTGGCGGTTCATCCGCAATGGTGATCGAAGGGGAATATGGTAATACTGTCGTATTAAATTCGCCGATCGATAGCTATATCCCCGGGCGGCAGAGGCCCGTTGCGAATCATTTTGGGATTTTTCTTGAACCCTAAAATAAGCAGCAAATATATCTTTAGATTTTCAATGAAAAAGCTGGCAGTCATTTTTAATGACTGCCAGCTTTTTTTGAATTTTTCATAGCAATTATGTTGCAATATCGCCGTAACTTTGCTGTAACGAAAGAAATGTCATTATGGTCATAGAATAATACGGAAATAGTAATATTCGTTTCGAATTAGGTTTGCATCCCAGATTTCTTTGCCGTAAATATCCATACCTATGAGGGACGGGAATTTTTTATCACAGTTTAATTACTTAACTTAAAGGAGAACATCATAATGAGATCGATAAGCCTGCTCCGTATCATTCTATTTTTAGCCCTTTGTATTGGTACCTTCAGTACCGGGGCGCAAGCTAATGCCCAAACAGCCACGCCTCCGCCAGTACAGGTCGTCATTCGTGGACTTTCCTATTGGGATGCAATTTATATAGGTAATGTAAATTCCACTCGATATGAGAACTGGCCCTTTACCTTCGCTCAAACTTATACTTTTAGCATCACTGCCACTACCACCAGCGGAGATTTAATTCCTCAACTTACATTATTCGATGTCAATGGCAACGAGATTTCCACTACTATAAATGTTCTCACTAGCACTCAGCCCGCTGGAAATTATTCCATTCAAGTGCAGCCTTTCTCTGGAAGCGGCACATATAGCCTTACGATTCGACAAGTGGCTGCAACACCTACTCCTGGCCCAACAAATACCCCGATCTTTACTAACACCCCGGTTGCGACAAATACACCAGTCGCTACTAATACGCCAGTGGCAACAAATACCCCTATTGCTACTGATACACCTGTTGTAACAAATACACCTATCTTTACCAACACCCCAGTGTTTACCAGCACATCAACCCCAACCTTGGTACCTTCATCGACTCCAACATTTGTATTCACTCCTACAGCTACTCCATCATCTGCTTATGTAACCACAGTCCTTACACCGCCGAGCATTCTTGTAGGCGGCACTTCCACAGCTACAGTTAATCTAAATAATGTTCCAGCAAGCGGATTTGCAAGCGCTGAATTTACTTGTACATTCGATCCGGCCGTAGTGAGTGTCAGCAATATTGTTGCAACCGGCCTTTTTGGAGCTGACCCGGTAATGGTGGTCAATGGCCCGCAAAACGGGAGCTTTATTGTTGCTATTGCCGGCAGTAATGGAAGTATGGCCACAACCAGCGGTCCGGCGTTTACCTTTACAGTAACTGGATTACAAGCTGGACAATCTGCCGTTGATTGTCAGGCCCAAGTCTCTACAGGCAACCTGGTTCTCACAACCATTCCATCCAATCCTACAAGCTTGACCGTGACATCATCTTTCACCGCCACTCCCACTCTCGTCCCTACTTCTATCCCTACCACAGGCACTTTCAACGGACAAGTTCTAGCGAATAAACCAGTAACTGTGACGCTCTATAACCCTGATACTTCGGTCGCTGGGTCTGTCGTAGCAAATGTAAATGGGAGCTTCAGTCTTTCAGTTCCCGCTGGAACATACACAGCGATTGCATCAGCATCAGGTAATCTCAAAGCTCAAGGCTCCTTTATCATTACCAACGGAAATACAATTACCGCCCAAACGGTCAGCCTGCTTGCAGGTGATATTGATGGCAATGATGTCATAGATCAATTTGATGCACTCACCATCGGCATTAATTACAACGGTTCAACGCCCACGGCCGCAGATCTAAACAATGACGGCGTCATTAACGTTCTTGATATGGAAATTCTGGCCAGTAACTATCATGAATTTGGCGCTCTTGCGTGGCAGTAATCGATAACTACTCTGAGGGTGCATGGATTTCCATGCACCCTCACTTGGAGTTTTAATGAGATTTTTTTCTGCACTTATTCTTTTTATTATCTTTTCTTCAACTTCCGTTTTTACTGTTAATGCTCAAGCTGCAGAGACGATTTGGCTTCAAGCCAACCCTACATCTTTCAAAACTGGAGAAACAGTAATTGCCACAATTAACGCGATGACGTCTACGCCGATTCAGGGTTTTACGGCTCAAATCCGATATGACCCTGCCTGCCTTGAACCTGTAAATGGCACGAGCCCCATCCCAGGGATGAATGGTTTAGCTGTTCCTCAAGCATCTGGTTTGGTGGACGCATCGTTTGCAAGCACTACACCACAAACTGTGAATGGGGTGCTGGCCGAAGTTCGATTCACAGCACTAAAGGGTTGTCAGACCAACCTTTCACTTGAAACTGCTGCACTCGTCATTCGCGATGCGTCTGGGTTTGCTGCTCCGCTTACCAATGTAAGCACTGATAAGAACGCTGTTGTGCTAAATATTGATAGCGAAGTAGGTGTGTCTCAACCCACCATCTCAGGAGAATCTGTACTACCGCTTGCCCCGACTATTATCGATGAGTCACAGTCTATTAACTGGTGGATCGTTGTGTTGGTGGTTCTGTTTATTGGTATAGCAATTACTACAGTTATTGTTGTATATAAATTGTCACGGCAGTAGATTGTTCATTTCTAAAGATCAGCTTGATTGAGAAGTCCTTCCTTTGTTCGATGAGAATAAAATTATGAAACCTATCACATCTAATCACCTGTTTCGGATCGTTGTGCTTTTGGCATTGCTGATTTCATTTGCCCCTGATTCAGGCACGGTCAAAGCGCTTCCGCTATTGGCACCTCCGCCAGTGGATATGTTTCAATGGCCCTGGGAGCAGGGGCTTTCCTGGGTGGCATTTGATGGATTTGATAATGGTATCAGACGGCCACAAACCAGCCCGCATAATTACCAAATGGGAGGGGCAATAGATTTTGCTCCGCACAACAATATGGTGATGGGTGAAGACACTTCGAATTTCTGGGTGACGGCTGCTGCTGCAGGAACCATTACTGCTAAATCCAGCTGTCATTTAATCATTGATCATGGGAACGGCTGGACCACACAATATTGGCATCTGGCTAATATTCAGGTAAATATCGGCGCCGTTGTCAGCCGTAATCAGCGTCTCGGCGTCATTGCAGACAACAAAACCCAGAAGGTGTGTTCTGGCAATGAATTTCCCGGTCCTCACCTACATTTTGTGATGCGTCCCAAAATGATCGAAACGATTTTTTCAGGCTGGAAAATTAACTTTAATATTCAAACAAATGTAACGACCTTTACGAAAAATGGACAAACTGTGGGCCGTAACCAGCCCATCTTAAATGTGCCAATATCAGGCGGAACACCTACGAACACTCCTGTACCAACAGGAACACCTGTGTTTACCAGTACACCCATTTCAACGAATACACCTCTTGTAAGTGCAACACCTGTGTTTACCAGCACGTCCACTTCCACTATTACGCCCATATTTACAAACACAACTACTCCCACTGGCACATTTGTGTTTACCAACACGCCCGTTTTCACGAATACACCTGTAATAACGGATACATTTACACCCACGGCTACAGGCACACTTGTGTTTACCAACACGCCCGTTTTCACCAATACACCTTTGATAACGGATACATTTACACCTACAGCTACAGAAACACTTGCGTTTACAAATACGCCAAGTAGTACTCCTGTACCTACAGATACAGCCACAGCTATATTAACGAATACACCTGTTGCCAGTGATACGCCAGTATTTACCAATACACCCGTAATAACTGATACGCCTATTGCAAGCAACACGCCTGTGCCAACGATAAGTACCTTTACGGCTACCAGTACATCTGTGTTTACCAGTACACCCACTGCAACACCGACAATAATCACTGGACCTTATGTCTTAACTTCTGCCAATCCTTTGAATCTTAATGTAGGCCAATTTGGATTGGTAACTGTTAGCTTGAATAATATACCTGTCGATGGATATACAAGCACAGAATTTACATGCACATACAATTCCACTCTGATTGATGTAAGCAATATCGCTGTTGCTGGACTCTTTGGCGCGGATCCAGTCTCTGGGATTCTTGGACCTCAAAATGGCAGCTTTATTATTGCGATTGCAGGCAGTAATGGGAACAGGGCTATGGGAAGCGGAACTGCCTTTACATTCAATGTTCAAGGCTTGCAAGTTGGTCAAACTGCCATTGAATGTACAGCCCGAGTCTCAAATGGGCTAGGCGGGCTTCAAGGTATATTGTCCATACCCACGAACGTCACGATTGTTGGATTCGTTACACCCTCCGCAGTGCCGACAGTTGTGCCAACAACGGCTACACTAACCGGACAAGTGCTTGCCAGCAAGCCGGTGACAATCACTCTGTATAACCCGGATAATTCAATTGCTGCAACTACAACTTCAAACCCAGATGGCACATTTAGTATGACGGTTCCTGGAGGAACGTATACAGCAGTTGCTACGGCGGATGGCTTCCTAAGTGCTCAAGGTCCTGTGACCCTTGTCAATGGGAATACCAGTTCAAAGCCAGTTGTTAGTTTGCTCGCTGGCGATATTGATGGCAATAGTATTATTAATCAACTTGACGCGCTCACGATTGGAATGAATTACAACAATACAATCCCCACCGCAGCAGACTTGAACAATGATGGCGTGATCAATGTCCTTGATCTGGGAATTCTGGCGCAGAACTATGGCGCCTCTGGTGCGTTGGCCTGGTGATACAAATATTTCGTAATTACTGTAGTAACGACTTTAGTCGTTCGGGCAAAAGCGACTGAAGTCGCTACTACGAACTGATAATCAATAAATACAAAAAGACAGTCACTTTCCAAAGTGACTGTCTTTTTGTATTCTTAATAATTTATATTTTAAAACTCAATCTCACCGATCTGTTCAAAATTAATGTCAAATAACTCTTCTGCTTCGGTTTCCAATTCAGCCTCGCCATCTCCTGCGCGAATGCCTCGGTTGCAATAGGATCTATAAGGGCAGTAACTGCATTTCGAGAGGTCATCAGTGAGCGGGAAGAGTGATGCGGTTGTTATTTCATCGGCAATTTTTATGAGAGCATCCCAATCCCGTTTGTATTGATCTGCTGTGTAAACGAATCGTGCAGGTTCAGTGGGGAAGTCTGCAAACCAATAAATCATTTCGATCTGCTGGGATTCAAAAGGTTTGCCGTTATTGAGGTGCGCCCCAGCTTGCACAAGCAAGGCGCGATAGACACGTGTTTGCCAGCGGATGTTAAGCCATTCATTTTTTGGTCGCTTACGATATGTTTTCCAATCGTAAATAGTAACTTTATTATGATCAATCGCGATCAGATCATATTTTGCAACCAGACGAAATTTGCCCAGCGGCGCGGAAAGAGTAACTTCCGCATGGAGACCTCCGAGGTCTTTTAGTTCTTTTGCATTTAAATAATTCTCCCACCATCTTTGCAGGTTTGCTGTATTGGCTAATTTATTCACCTGTTCTGCAGGAATACCGATCAGATGCTGCTGCACGAGGCGATGAAAATATTCGCCTTCCTGCTGATGCTTCTCGTTTTCAAGCGCTGGTTCTGTTTCAATGGCAGGGTACGCAAGCCGTTGAAGATAGCGCAATTCAAAGCGGCGCGGACAATCGTGATAGTCCTGCAAGGAAGATTGGCTGAGAGTAGTCAGTTGATCGGGCATATCTATATTTTGCCACATTTTTCAGTTATAATCGCAATTATGATTTACGATTTTAGTTCAGGCAAATCCCCCCTTGTTATTGGTGTACGCGGCTTTGATTTCGCAGGGCTTCCTCGAATCGCGCCTGTACGCTGAAAGCATTTTCGTTTACTTTCTCACGCCGCAGGTTGCTCTGCGGCGTTTTTATTTAACATGACGCATGGGTGACCCAATATCATCAATTAAAATTAATATAAATATCGGAAAATAAAATGATACAACTTCAACTTGCAAACATCACCCTTATCCTCGGTGCAAAACGAATCTTTGAAAATCTAAATTGGGAAATCCAAAACGGACAGAAGATCGGTCTGATTGGTGCGAATGGCGCGGGGAAATCTTCGCTTTTCAAAATGATCGAAGGGGAATATTCTCCCGAATTGGGCGGTTCCATCACCCGCGCCCGACTCATTACAACGGGATACCTGTCTCAACAACCCGAGCTTGATCTCACGCTGACAGCACATGAAGCCGCGCTTGCAGGTAATCCGCGTGTGGCTGAAGTCCATGCAGAGTTGGAGCATGTGGAAAATAGTTTGGGCGATCCAGAAGTTTATGGCAGTGAACGTAAACTTCAACAAGTACTTGAATTACAACATAAACTCGTTGAAGAATATCATTCCCTCGGCGGTGACTCTTATCCTGCGCGCGTACGTGACCTACTGCTCGGGCTGGGACTCGCTCAAAGTGAACTGACCAAGCCTCTGTCTGTGTTGAGCGGTGGTCAGAAAAAACTGGTTGGGCTGGCACGCTTGCTGATTATCCGCCCTGATATTT
Organism: Anaerolineales bacterium; assembly: GCA_014379595.1. Classification (GTDB taxonomy): domain Bacteria; phylum Chloroflexota; class Anaerolineae; order Anaerolineales; family Villigracilaceae; genus Villigracilis. Next base: position 458 of record JACMLM010000071.1, on the reverse strand, counting down.
TGTTATTGGATGAACCCGATAATCATCTTGACCTGCCTGGAAAAATGTTCCTTGAAAAATTGATCCGCGAATACGAGGGGACAGTTGTGTTGATCTCGCATGACCGTTATTTGCTGGATGCAGCTGTCACACACATCGCAGAGTTGGAAGATGGGAAGTTGACGTTATTCGGCGGTAACTATACTGAATTCGTGATTGATAAGGAAGAACGATTGGCGCGTCAGGAAGAGTTGTATAAAATCCAGAAACGCGGAATTGCCCGCATGGAAATGGCGATCAAGCGCTACAAAATTTGGGTGCAGTTCAACGATAAATTTGCGAGCCGCATCCATGCCATGGAAGCACACATTGCACGCGTGGATAAGATCGATAGACCCATTCTGGATCGCAAACGGATGGACTTAGCCACGCATTGCACGCGTGGATAAGATCGATAGACCCATTCTGGATCGCAAACG
>JACMLM010000070.1 GCA_014379595.1 Anaerolineales bacterium | reverse complement strand
ATCAAAGAAATAAAGTAAGGCGTTATATCTACACGGAACAGGCCTTGCGTTTGCAACGCCTTTCTTTCACTGTCTGTGATCGGTAAAACTTTTTCAATATCTTCCGCGGTATTCAGGCGGTTGCTTAATTGCCAGCGCCAATCGTTCCATTTTTCATCTGGAACATCGGCGTAAATTGGCGCACGTTTTGAAATAATAGGGCTGGGCATTTTTCCTCCGAAAATATATATGGTTACACAGTACTGCATAATTTTCTAACTCAAAACTTTAATTTTTGACATATTGTTGTTGCTAAGGTTTAGGAATTTATGCGATGTGCAGTAAAGGTCGCTAACGATGTGTTGTCAACGCGCAAATGGAGGGTCGTGATCGGGGCGAAAAAATCCTGCAAACTTCAAATACATATAAACATTGTAAAAGCAAACGGAATGCGGGTCAATGTCGCTAATTTTTAAAGAGTACAATTGGGTTATAAAAAGGAGAGCGAATATGGCAGTTGAAGGCAATCACGGATTTTGGGGCGATCTGCACCGCCCCGATATCACCCCAAAACAAGCTGATTTCAGTGTGATCGGCATTCCTTTTGATGGCCTTGCCAGTGCACGAAAAGGTGCGGCTCTGGCGCCTGAACGGCTGCGATATTGGTCACGCCATGTGACTCCTTTTAGTGAAGACAGGACTCGCCTCAAGGATTTAACAGTCTGCGATCTGGGTGACATTCCAATCACGAATCCTGAATCGGACTTCAACATGGTTCGCCAACGAGTGGCCACCCTGCCCAATATGCCGATTCTTCTGGGCGGTGATCATTCTGTAACCATTCCCATTCTTCAAGGTCAACGCGAACGTTATAAAGATATGCGGCTTGGCGTGCTATGGGTGGATGCGCACCCCGACCTATGTGACAACTTTGATGGTTCAAGGCTTTCTCATGCCTGTGTTATGAGGCGCGGACTGGAATTTGGAATCGAACCGCACGATGTTTGTATGGTGGGCTTGCGTTCATGGGAAGATCAGGAAATTGACATCATCGAAAATGGCGGTGTCCATGTTTATACTGCCGCAGATGTGGCTGAACGCGGTATACGAAAAGTAGCGGATAGCATCCATAATATTCTCAACGATTGTGATGCAATTCATATCTCACTGGATATTGACTGTCTCGACCCAGCTTTTGCCCCTGGGACTGGTATTCCTGAATTTGGCGGTTTGACCTCGCGTGATGTTTTAACACTACTTAAATCCATGCAAGGTTTGCCTCTCGTTGGCTTGGATGTTGTTGAGATCGCACCTCCACTGGACCCATCTGAAGCTACGGTTTTCGCAGGCTTGAAAATTATCATGGAATATATCGCGGTTATCGCACGCGAAAAACAAAAATAAAGGAAATCCAATGGATCTCAACTTAGAGAATCTTGAAGTAACTCATAATGAAAAAGAGAATCGTTTTGAAGCATGGATCGATGGTCAGCTTGCAAAATTGGATTACACCATGGATGGCAGCACCATTATCATGACTCATGTAGGTGTGCATCCAGATCACAGAGGCAGGGGTGTTGCAGGAAAAGTTACACAAGCGGCTCTTGAATATGCAAAAGAGAAGTCGCTTCGGGTGATTCCCATGTGCCCGTATGTCGGTGCATATGTTCGCAGAAATCCACAATATATGGGTCTCACAAAACCACATAAAGAAGAATGATTTCAGACATTTGGAAAAGATTCGAAACCAACGCGGCGCGTTACCCAGACAAGGCCGCGTTTATTTATTTTCACAAAGGGATTTGGGAAACTGTCACCTACGCCCAATTATTGGATTTAACAAACCGTATCGCCCATGGACTTTTAGCCTGCCGTATTACCTCAGGCATGACTGCCGCATTGATGACTCTTCCATCCGTTGAGTTCTTCGCTTTGACATTTGCGCTGCTCAAACTTGGTATTGTTCCGATCATTGTTGATCCTGCCATTGGATTAAAAAAAGTAAAAGCATCCTTCAAAGAATCAAAGCCCGATATTTTTATTGGGAACACACTTACTCATACTTTGCGAAAACTATTTGGCTGGGGAAAAGAATCGATCAAACATAACTTATCTATTAATCAATTGTTACGAATTACTAATTACGAATTACAAACAACAGATCACTGGTTACTGAATACTGACTCTCCCGCCGCCATCATCTACACTAGCGGAAGCACAGGATCTCCAAAGGGCGTGCTATACAATCACGGAAACTTTTCTGCTCAATTGGATTTGTTTCAGGCAACATTTAACATCTCACCAGATGAAATTGATCTCCCTGCTTTTCCTCTTTATGCCATTATCGATGTATTGCTCGGCGTCACATCTGTGATTCCAGATATCAACTTTCCTGTGCCAGGGAAAACAAATCCCGAAAAAGTAATTCATGCCATTCAACAATTCAATGTGACAAATATGTTCGCTTCGCCCGTAGTGCTGGATATTCTGGCAAAATATTATGAACAACAGTGGTCGAGTAGTTTCGAGCGCGAGCGAGAAACGTATCGAGACCACCATTTGCCTAGCTTAAAACGAGTCATCACGGCAGGGGCACCAGCATCAACTCAACTCCAGAATAGGTTTAGGAATGTCCTTGGTGATGAAACCAGTCTTTTTGGTATCTATGGTGCAACAGAAGCATTGCCCATTGCAAAGATAGAGAGCCATGAAATATTTGATATTGCAAATAAAACAGCCCAAGGTGCAGGCATATGCCTCGGTAAGCCCGTAGATGGAGCAACTGTCCGCATTATTGAGATAACAGATTCTGCAATTGAGGCATGGCAGGATTCTCTTGAAGTGCAACCCAATGTAATTGGCGAGATCACAGTTCAAGGCGCGGCGGTGACTCGGGTTTACTTCCACAGAGAAGATGCAAATCGTTTGGCAAAAATCAAAATGGGAGATGATGTCATTCATCGCATGGGGGATGTGGGATATTTTGATGAGCAAGGACATTTATGGTATTGCGGAAGAAAATCTCATCGTGTCCAAACAAATGATATTGTTATGTTTACTGAACAAATCGAAGGCATCTTCAATGAACATGCAGAAATTTATAGAACTGCTTTGGTGGGCGTGAACAAAGAACCAGTTTTGTGGGTTGAACCTCGCGCCAAACTTCGGAAGTCTTTTGGAAAAATTCCTGTCTTAACCGCACCATGGCAGACTTCCGAAGTTTTTGTAATCCAAGATAAAATCAAGCAGGAATTAATGGAACTCGCAAAGAATCATCCACAAGCGTCGAAAATAAGAACATTTTTGTTCATGAAAAAATTTCCAACAGATGTGCGGCACAATTCAAAGATCATTCGTGAGCAACTAACTTTGCTGGCAGAAAAGAGTATTTTGTGAAGGCTTTGGTCACAGGGGCGACAGGATTCCTGGGCGGTGCATTGACTCGCCGTTTGCACAGCATAGGCTGGGATGTCACTGCGTTGGGACGAAATACCTTCAAGTTGGATGAACTTGAAAGTGAAGGAATTAATACGTTTCAGCTAGATATTACAAAGAAAGATGGACTCATAGATGCCTGCAAGAATCAAGAGATCGTTTTTCATTGCGCTGCTTTTCCATCGCCATGGGGAAACTATGAAAAGTTTTATCAAGCCAATGTAATTGGCACACGCAATGTTATTCGAGGATGCGAGGAACATAAAATAAAACGACTCGTGTATGTTTCGACACCCAGCCTTTATTTTGGATATTCATCGCGCATGAATGTCAAGGAAACAGATGTGTTGCCTGAACCCGTGAGTAATTACGCAGCCACAAAGATCCTCGCCGAACAGGAAGTTGACGAAGCATTTGCGAAGGGCCTGCCTACAATTACAACCCGCCCGCGTGCGATATTTGGACCTGGCGATACAGTTATTTTCCCTCGTTTAATTCCGCGCCTGCAATCTGGCAGACTTCCCATTTTGGGCAACGGTGAAAATGTTGTTGACCTGACCTATATCGAAAATGTTGTAGATGCACTTTTATTATGTGCAGAATCACCTGTTAGTACGCTTGGTAGAAAATACAATATCTCCAATGGCGAACCTGTCAAAATTTGGAAATTGGTCGAACGCATTTGCCAAGAACTTAATTTGCCATATCCCAAACGCAAGATTTCTTATCAAACCGCAAATGTTGCTGCAAGTCTACTTGAATTTATTTACACACTCATTCCAACACATCCCGAACCGCCGCTCACGCGGGTGGCAGTAAGTATGCTTGCAAACAATACAACTCTTGATATCACGGCTGCCAAAAATGAACTTGGATATCAACCCAAAGTTTCTCTTGATGAAGGCTTTGATAGATTTATGAAATGGTGGAAGGAGACTCACCCGTCATTGCGAGCCTGATAAGGCGACACTTGCACCGCACTGCAACAAACGCAGTGCGGCGCAAGTGTCGTCGCGAAAAGCAAGAGCGCTCCTCACAATGACGTAATTTACTTATGAAAATTAACATTCTTTACGCAGGCTATTGCACTGCACCCGAACATATTGCCATTCAAGGCGGACGCTGGCGAAGTATTCACTTTCCCGCTATGTTTGCTCTGCTTCAACATCCGCGCTTTGGCCCCATGTTGTTTGACACAGGCTATTCCTATCGCTTCTTTGATGAGACCAAAAACTTCCCCAATCGGATTTATCGCTGGATGACACCAGTAACTCTTCATGAAGAAGATCTGGTTGTGAATCAACTTGCGACTTTTGGAATCCAGCCACATGATATTACACACACTTTTATCTCTCACTTCCATGCGGATCACATCGCCTCACTCCCCGACCTGACAGGCTCCCGTTATATCTACATGCCCCACGCTTATGCAGGTTTGCGCAACCTGCCGCCTTCAGAAGATATGAAACACGCCTTTATGCGTGGACTCATCCCTTCAGATTTCGATGAACGCTCCCATCCAGTGGAAATGAATCGCGTAATCCTCTTACCCAAAGAATATGCGCCTTTCACAAAAGGATATGACTTGCTCGGCGACAGTTCCATTATTGGCGTGGAGTTGCCAGGGCATGCCATTGGTCAAATGGGGATTTTTGCTCGCGACGAAAATGATAAATTATTTTTCTTCGTTGCAGATGCCGCATGGTTAAAACAAGCCGTTGTTGATAATCGTCCGCCGCATAAGATTGCTAATCTAATCTTTTCTGATGGCAATGTATATCGTGAAACACTTACAAACTTACATGGCTATCATTTAACCCACCCTGATGTGGAAATTATCCCTTCGCATTGTGAAGAGACAATTCGATCTCATGAGAGTGCGTCGCACCTTACTTAAGTAGACAAATCCACTCTTGAGAGAATCTTCATCAATGGCATTATCCAACCCGTCTGGTGCGACGCACTTATATACTCGCGAAAATATTCATACCATTGAATGGCCGTCCACGCCTGACGGAGACTATGCGCGCCGTTATCTTTTGCCGCTGATGATGGATGGCCCGCAAAAATATATAAAGAATGTATACAGCACACAGTTGATGCTCGCCAAAGTGGACAATGTCATTATTCCCATTACTATTTCAGATTTTCACCCAGATAATACATACACCGTTTCACCATACAGCCATTATGTTTCCTATGGCGGGTTTGAAGAGGTAAAGCATCTTAATAATCCACCTCTAGAAGTATTGATAAAGTTGATCATGAATCCTGTCGCTTGGTATTTCAAAAATGCCGAGTTGGATAAAGTTGTATATGTAAATAATTATTTGCTCTCAACGAATCTGTATCCTTTCATAAATAAGGACCAGCTCAAAGCATTAACTGAAGCGCTGCCGAAATGGTTTCCAGATCGAGTAATCGTTTTTCGATCCGTTGACCAAAAGAAGAATCCGCATGTATATGCAGCTTTGGTAGAGAATCAGTATGAAATGGTGTTGAGCCGCCAGGTTTGGTACATGGACCCTATGGAGGCAAGTCGCACGCGGCAATATAAAGAGGATACGCGCGTGCTTCGCAAACATGGATATGAAGTGGTGGATGGCAAAGAATTGTCAGAAGCTGAGTTGGCGCGCTCGTTAGATTTATACAATATGTTGTATCTTGAAAAATATTCTTATTACAATCCACAGTTCACATTTGAATTTATGAAACTTGCACGCGATGAAGAGATATTGCACTTGCGCGCATTAAAACGGGATGGGAAAATAAATGCCGTCATGGGATTTTTTATTCGTAATGGCGCAATGACCCAACCATTATTTGGCTATGATACAAGCATTTCTCAAGAAGAAGGTTTATATCGTTTGCTCACACTTATTACTTTGCAGGAAGGAATAAAACGAAACTTACTCGTCCATGCCAGTGGAGGAGTAGGAAAATTTAAAAAGGTGCGTGGCGGGAAATCTGTGATTGAGTACAATGCAGTGTATTATCAGCACCTGCCCGTAAAGAGACACAGACCCTGGCAGTTAATAAAGGCAATATCAAAATACGCGATACCATATTTTCAGAAGATGGATTTTTGATTTCAGTGCAATCCTGGTGGTCGAGTAGCCCCGTATGGTTTTCGCGGGGCGTATCGAGACCACCTATTTAATAAGAAACAAAAAGTATGATTCAAATATGGTGGTCTCGATACGGGCGATAAGAACATTCGCCCTACTCGACCACCAGGTTGTTTTGAATATATTCAGGAGACTCAATGCAAGTCAATTTACCCCTTAAAATTATTGGATTAGGCAGATACTTACCGAAAAGAATCGTACCAAGCTCAGAACTCGAAGCCATGTGCGGACTGCCCGTTGGGTGGGTAGAGCGGCGCAATGGTGTGCGTGAACGCAGATGGGTGACAGATGAAACGTCATCGTTTATGTCTGCTGAAGCCGCACGTGAAGCATTGGATGAAGCGAAACTTAAACCCGATCAACTTGATCTTATTATCAATGCCTCAGGCACAGGGGAGCAAGCCATTCCTGATACAGGTTCATTGATCCAACGTCAGCTTGGATTAGGGAATTCTGGCATCCCAGCGATGACAATACATACAACTTGTTTAAGCTTCGTGGCAGGTATGGATGTAGCGGCAAACTTTTTGCAAAACGGCAGATATAAAAATATTCTCATCGCCAGCGCGGATGTGGCCTCGTGTGGGATCAACCCAAAGGAACCAGAATCAGCTTCACTCGTCGGGGATGCGGCGGCGGCGGTTGTTGTCACAAAATCAAATGCAGGGGATCCGTCCATTCTGCATCATGCGCATTTTAAAACCTATGGCGAAGGCGCATATCTTACAGCCATCATGGGCGGCGGGTCGCGTCTTCATCCGCGTTTCAAAAATCATAACCCTGAAGATGATCTCTTTCACATGGACGGCCCTGCTGTGCTGCGCATGGTGCGCGAGATTGCTGGAGATTTTCTCGAAGAGTTGTATCCTGGGTTGTCAAAAAGTTTGGTAGATATTGATGTAGTTGTTCCGCATCAGGCCAGCAAAGTTGGTTTGATGATGCTTGAGCGGTTTGGATGGCCTCACTCAAAAATTATGAGCACGCTGGAAACACTTGGTAATTGCGTCTCGGCTTCAATCCCGTCTACGCTGTATCAGGCAGTGCGCGATGGAAACATTCAGCGCGGACAAAAAGTGCTTATCGCTGGCACGGGCGCGGGTTTGTCTATTGGCGGGTTGGTCTTAACATTTTAGTGTCATTGCGAGTACGTACTGCAAAGTGATTTTCTGATAGGATGGAATTAACTTTGGGTAACAATGACTAATATTCTACTTACAGGCGGGCGCGCTCCTGCCACACTTGAACTCGCCCGTGCATTTCATCGCGCGGGGCATATCGTCTTTATGGCTGAGTCTTTGCATGGGCATTTGTCTGAGCCGAGCAATACGATTAAGAAAAACTTTTTTGTGCCGCCGCCCCGCCAGAAAACGCGGGCGTTTATCGACGCGCTCAAGACTATTATTGTTGAAAATAAAATTCAACTGCTTATTCCCACTTGTGAAGAGGCATTTTATATTGCTATGGGGCGCGAGCAGCTTCCTTGTATTGTCTTCGTTGAGCCGCTCAAAAAAATGAACAGCCTGCATAATAAATGGCATTTTGTTGTTAATGCCATCGAGCGTGACTTGTATGCGCCAGAGACGATGTATCTTCTTAATCAGGATGACCTGCTGCACGCGTTTGCACACTGGCGCGAACTGGTACTTAAACCCGTTTACTCTCGCTTCGCCGCGCAGACTTTGATCCTGCCCACGTTAAAACAGGCTTTACATAAGCTGACAGTTAGTTCCAATTCCCCCTGGGTGGCACAGGAATATATCAAAGGCAGGCAGATCTGTACTTATAGTATTTGCCACGATGGATATATCACAGCGCATACCGCATATTCATCCACGATCACAGCGGGCGAAGGTGCGGCGATCGCTTTTCAGCATATGGACCATCTTGGTACATTTAATTGGGTAAGAAACTTTGTAGAAAAAAATCAGTTCACAGGTCAGATCGCTTTTGATTTTATTCAAGCAACAGATGGGCAGGTTTATGCGCTTGAATGTAATCCGCGCGCCACAAGCGGAGTGCATTTGCTGGCATCGCATCCAAAATTTGCAGAAGCATTTTTGAATCCAAACATGGATTGTATTACTCCAACAAGTGATAATTCATTCATGCTTGCCACTGCCATGCTTCTCTATGGACTTCCCCAATCATTAAAGAATAAGCAACTCATGCAGTGGATAAAAACATTCTTCACCAGCAGCGACGTTATCCTCGATTTCAAAGACCCTATGCCATTTATTATGCAATTTAAAAGCATTCTTGCTTATTTATCGCTTGCAGGAAAAGAAAAGATCACCGCCTTGGAAGCCTCCACTTTTGATATTGAGTGGAATGGGGAAATGTAAAATATATTTAAATTCCAGGCTTTAAAAATTTAAAGGTGGGGCTAGCTTATAATTCATATTTGCATTTAAAGAAAAAATCATTATCAGATACCTATACTTTCTTAAGAGGTAAGTAAATTATGAGTCATATAACACCTACTGTTCGAATCCTTCAAACGGATATTCTTTCAGATAACTGGTACACCCTTCGAAAAGTTACATTTGAAATTGAAAAAGCTGACGGGACGAAAGTAACTCAAAGCCGGGAAGCCTATGACCGTGGCAACGGAGCCGTGATTCTGCTCTACAACAAACTTCAAAATACCGTGGTGCTCACCAGACAATTTAGAATCCCCACCTATATCAACGGCAATGAAGATGGCATGTTGATAGAAGCATGCGCGGGTTTGCTCGAAAAAGAAAGCCCCGAAGAATGTATCAAAAGAGAAGCCATTGAAGAAACTGGCTATGAAGTTGGCGAGGTGAAGAAAATTTTTGAGGCGTATATGTCCCCAGGCTCTGTGACAGAAATTCTGTATTTCTTTATTGCAGAATACGCTCATACGGATTTACGCAATGATGGGGGCGGCGTGAAAGAGGAAGAAGAAAATATACAAGTCCTTGAAATCCCATTTCCAGAAGCACTCATGATGATCGAAGATGGCAGAATCAAAGACGGGAAGACGATTATGTTGCTTCAATATATACAAATTCACGGCTTGCTTGCAAAGGCATAAATATGAAACAATATGAGATTAAGCAGCTTACAAAAGATGATCTATCGATATTCAAATCCCTTGCTCACATGTTCAACACGGTCTTCGAAGAAGATGAACGGACAATTGGAAGCGACGTAAACTTATTGAAATTACTCAATAATAGGAGCTTTATTGCTCTTGCAGCTATTTCTGAAAATGAAGTAGTGGGCGGCTTAACGGCTTATGAACTTCCAATGCTGTATTCAAATGCTTCCGAAATCTTTCTATATGACATGGCTGTCAAACCAGAATACCAAAGAATAGGCATTGGAAAAGGATTAATCCAAAGTTTGAAAGAATATTGTATTAAGAACAATATCGAAACTTTCTTTGTAATGGCGCATGAAGAAGATGAACATGCCATTGAGTTTTATCGCTCCACAGGTGGAAAAAGCGAGAAGGTGATCAACTTTCTATATGAAGTATAGAAAAGTAGTTTGACGAAAGACAATAGGCTATGAGTATCCAAATCGAAGGCCCTTATTTCGAAAAATCACATATTTGCACTCCGATCGTCCGTTCTTTGGGTGAATGGTTTGGGATCGAGGAAGCCATCGTGCATTACTCGAATTCCATCGATCATTTACCCACCTGGTTAGCTTATCAAAGAGCCAAGGCTATCGGGTTTGTCAGTATTAAACAGCACACGCCTTATGCAGCTGAAGTATATGTGATGGGCATTTTGATGGAGGCGCATCACAAGGGAATTGGACGCGCGTTGATCGAGAAATCGCAGGAATGGCTGAGAAGCCAAAACGTGGAGTATCTTCAAGTCAAGACGCTTGGACCTTCTGACCCTGACGAAGGCTACGCCAAAACCAGAGCTTTCTATGAAGCGGTTGGGTTTCGACCGATGGAAGAATCCAAACAAATATGGGGCGAAGAGAATCCTTGTTTAATTATGGTAAAAAGGCTGTAAAAGAGCAGACACAACATATTGTCTCCTTTTTATTTCTACACCTAATTTCTCAACCTATACTTTGCATTAAATTAAAGTGTAGGTATACTACTCAATCACTGAACTCAACCCATAGATTTTAAAGAGGCAGATACAATGCCCGAACTGACCACTGATTTTCAATCTCTACCGGAAGAATACCAGCACATCATTCGTCTGGCACAGGATAAATACAATATAGCAGTCGCTCCGCTTCAACTATTGGTTGGCGGTTGGTCAGGGGCAGTCGTGTATCTTGTCAGTGTTTCGTCAAATGAAACGAAACGAGTTGAGCATTCCATCCTAAAACTGGATCGCAAGGGCAAGGCAGCGAAATCGGATGAGGTCACACGGCACAACACCGTGATAAGCAAGTCCACGGCTGAGTTTGCCCGAGATCACATTGCTGAATTAGTTTTTGATCGCGTTGAACATGAGGGCGCGATTGCCATCTTTTATCGTATTGCTGGTCAATCTCTGCTCAAGTATCTCCCCCTTTCCAAATACGAACGACAAAATCAGCTCAAAACGATTTTTACAAAAACAAATACTGTTTTACTTTCAGAGTGGAATAGCGCTCACACATTCGAACAAGCCGTTCATCCACAAAAAGTATTGGAAAAATGGCTTGGCTTTCGCCTTGATGCTGGTGGGAATATCGAACGCTTTCTGCAAGAGACTTGCCACGTCAATCCAGATATCGCAGGCTTGCTCATCAGTGGACATGTGTTTCCCAATCCACTACTTTATGCGCGCAAACCTGAACAATGGGGCAAGGTTCGTTCCATGGATGTTGCAACTGGATTCATTCATGGCGACTTGAATACCAATAATATATTGGTCAAATTTTCCGACGACAAAGAATCTCTTGAAGGCTACTATTTGATTGACTTTGCACTTTTCAAGGATCAAATGCCGCTCTTGTATGATCAGCGCTATTTGGAAATATCCTATTTGATGCACGCGATGTCGCAAGTCTCATTCGCAAAATGCATCAACTTTCTCACGTTGATGGCGGTGGCCGATATCCCTGACCCGCATAAGGTGCCAATAGAAATGTCTGGAGTCAGCGCTGTCTTTGAATCGGCGCGAAATGCATTTGCTACATGGGTTCAAGAGAATCATCCAAGTTTGCACGATGATTTATGGGGGCAATACTGGTTAGCAGGTGTTGCCGCTGGATTGAGTTACACCCACAAAGCGGGTCAACCGGATGAACAACGTTTGGCAGGGTTGATCTATGCTACTGCCAATCTCAAACGCTACGCCGCAATTTTCAAGTTGCCTTTGCCAGCGAATGTTGAGTTACTCTACGACGAAAATCAATCCGACACAGACTCACCCGGTACGCCGAAGCCAAAGAAACCGAAACATAAACTGCCTGCGCAACCAACTCCATTTATCGGGCGCACTGCGCAAATCGCTGCGATCAAAGAATTGTTGCTAGGTGCAGACACGCATCTGGTTACATTGCTAGGACCCGGTGGCACCGGCAAGACTCGTCTGAGCTTACAAGTTGCACAGGAATTGCTCGATCAATTCTCAAACGGTGTCTACTTCGTTCCGTTAGCTGATGATACGGATGCCAACCAATTCATCTCCCGAGTTGCTCAACAGCTTGAAGTTCGTGAAGGCGGTCGCCTTCTGCTCGAGAACGTAAAAGACTATCTGCGCGATAAACGCATGTTGTTGGTATTGGATAATTTTGAACAATTGGTTTCCGCCGCGCCCATTGTAGCTGATCTGCTTGCCGCCGCCCCACAGTTGAAGATCATCACCAGCAGTCGCATTGCACTTAACTTGCATGGCGAGCGCGCCTTTCCTGTCCCGCCATTGGAACTCCCCCAAACCGAAAATGAATTGACGGTGGAAAATTTAATTGGAAACGAATCAGTACTCCTGTTCGTTGGACGCGCACAGGCAGTTCATCCCAACTTTGCTTTGACGAAAGACAACGCCTCTGCCGTAGCGGAAATCTGCCGCCGTCTCGATGGGCTGCCGCTTGCCTTGGAGCTTGCCGCCGCACGCGTCAAACTTCTCCAGCCGCAGGCGATCCTGACTCGCCTGGATGACAAACTTAAATTACTTACAGGCGGCGCGCGCGATCTCCCAGCCCGGCATCAAACTCTCCGCAACACACTCGAATGGAGTTACGAACTTTTAAACGCTGACGAAAAAACTTTATACGCCCGTCTTAGTGTGTTTGTCGGTGGATTTACGCTCGAAGCCGCCGAAGCGGTGTGCAATCAAGATGGCAGGCTCGATATTCTCGAAAGTCTTACATCGCTTGTAAATAACAGCCTCCTGCGACAGGAAGATATAGCCGATGGCGAGTCACGCTTTGGAATGTTGGAGACGATCCGCACCTATGCTCTTGAACGACTTGCAGAGAGCGGTGAAATGGAAGTGTTGCAGAGACAGCACGCCGGGTATTTTGCGAAACTCATCGCTAACCAAGTTCTGCTCGAACTCTACTCAGCGAAAGCTCTCTACTGGTTGAACTGGCTTGAACAAGAACATGACAACGTTCGAGCTACATTGACTTGGAGTCTGGTTGATCCGCACAGCGCCGAGTTAATGGCAACTCTCGTCTTTGCGCTAACCTGGTTTTGGTACCGGCGCGGCTACTTTAGTGAGGGTCGCCTGTGGGCAGAACGCATCATGGCCTCTTCAGAGTTGAAGACCGCCGGTCCCGCGCGTGCGTTGGCGCTCCAAGCCAACGGATTGCTGGCGATATGGCAGGGTGAACAACAGATTGGCCTCGCACATCTACAGGAAAGTCTGGGGATCTGGCAAAGCGTGGAAAACAAGCAATGGATGGCTCCTGTACTCCTGGCTAACGGCATAGCTTTAATCAATATGGGTCGGGATAGCGACGCGCTGCCTTTTCTGGAGGCCGCCCGAACGATATTCGAAGAAGCGAACCAGCCTTTTTTCCATGTCTTTACACTAGTACATCTCGGGAATGCGGAACTCGGTCTTGGAAACCCCGAACAGGCGCGCGCCTGGCTCGAACAGGCACAAGCCGAAGCCCGTGTTACGGGCGATAGCTGGCTCCTGTCATTCGCCCTTAACAACCTGGGCGAGGTGGCCCGTACACAGGGCCAATATGATAGGGCGCGAACATATTACGAACAGAGCGAGGCCTTGCTGCGCAGTATAGACGACAAGGGCGACCTCGCCCGCCTCATCCACACGCTGGGATATATCGACCAATACGAAGAAGATTTCGAGCGTGCGGAATCCCAATTTAGAAAAAGCCTGACGATGTTCCGACGCTTGGGTAATCGGCGTGGAATCGCTGAATGTCTGGCTGGGCTGGCTGGTTTGAAAGCGCGGCAAGGACAAACCGAATGGGGAACGATCATGCTCAGCGCGGCAGAGTCTGTATTGAAGATCACAGGCGGCGCGTGGTGGCCTGCCGACCGCGTTGAAGTGGAACGAAATCGTGAGATGATGCAATCTGCATTGGGTGTAGATGAATTTGCCAAGGCACAGAAGACTGGCGCGGCAATGAATATGGATCAAGCCATCGCCTTCGCTTCCAATGAAGCATAATCTCGGTATTGGCGTGACCGAAAACATAGAGGAGTATTATAAATACAACGGATTTCATTGACATCCCCGACGCACCTGCGATTGAAGGTCTTGCATTCCGGCATTTTCGCAGTGCGGAAGATTACCCCAAAATGGTGACTGTCGTCGCTGCCAGCGCCGAAGCGGACAAGATCGAACGCGTGGATACGGTGGAGGATGTTGCCAATGGATATTCCCATCTCGTTAACTCTGACCCATATCAAGATATGCTTTTTGCCGAAGTGAATGATGAAGTCATCGGTTATTCACGCGGGTTTTGGCGGCAGGAGGAAAACGGACCACGCATTTATGGTTCGACCGGCTTCTTAGTGCCTGCATGGCGCCGCAAAGGCATAGGCACAAGCATGTTTCGTTGGATCGAAAACCGCATGCGGGTCATTGCTGATTCGCACGCTGCTATGGAGTCAGGCTTGTTTGAGAGTTTCGTCACTGACGGGAACATTGGTCTTGCCGCGCTGGTAGAGAAAAATAACTATAAGCCCATACGTTATGTTGTCGAAATGATGCGACCTGATCTGGAAAACATTTCAGATTTTCCAATGCCTGATGGGCTGGAAGTCCGTCCAGTTTTGCCCGAACATTACCGAGCTATATGGGATGCAGACGTGGAAGCCTTTCGCGATCACTGGGGTTACTCAGAACCAACTGAAGAAGATCATCAAGCCTGGCTTGGCGACAAGAACATCTTTCAACCTCAACTGTGGCAAATTGCATGGGATATAAACACGAATGAGATTGCTGGACAAGTGCGTACGTTCATCAACCCAGCGGAAAATGAAAAATATAACCGCAAGCGTGGTTTCACAGAATTTATCAGCGTGCGCCGCCCATGGCGAAAGCGCGGACTTGCTCGCGCGCTCATTGTGCGCAGTTTACGTTTGCAAAAAGAGCAGGATATGACCGAATCCGTGCTCGGCGCCGATAGCGAAAACATCAGTGGTGCCACACGAGTCTATGAAGATTGTGGATTTCGTGTGACGAAACGTCATACGCTCTATCGCAAACCTGTTGTATAAAACATAAGGTGATTTTATGAGTACAATTACTAAAGGAACCAGTGTGGGAAAAGTCCTATTAATACTTTGTATGCTTGGATTACTTTTTATTGTTCTACCATTTAGTTCAATAGGAGCACTTGCATATTTTGATTTAGTCTATGTTGTGCCATTAATACTTTCCATAACCTTGCTTTGTATTTCAGCAGTTCTTGTAATTCGTAAGAAAAGCATCAATTTATATTCTATTGTCATATTTATAGCTGGTTTGCTTTTTCTTGCAAGTAGCGTAACTGAGTTTGGATTTATCAGATTTACACAAAATTTAATTACTGATAACTACACCGAAATTTTTTTAGTAGAACGACTTGCCACACACATTGCTCAAGGTTTCTCATTAATTGCACTTGGTATCTTCGTGTTTTTGCTAGGATATGTAAAAAACAAAAATCAGTTGAATGTTTCGAAGATTGAGATACCATTTTTTCTATTTTGTTGTGGTGTTATCTTTGTCGTGTGGGGTGCCTATACAGTCCTTGATGGATTCTATAATTTTTGAAAAAAGAGTAAGGGTGACCTGCCATAGGAGTGATGATTTTATTATTAAACCAACTCCCTCTTAATACTTTCCAACCAAGACTTTTGAAAAAACATATTTCCATTTAACTTCACGACCAATTGAATATCCAAATGAAAGTCTGTTTCCGTGGTGCGGACTGTGCCAGTAGATTGGATGTGAATGTCTTGTCCATGCTCGATGAGGTGATAGTTAATATCGTTGAAAAACTGCGCATGAGCAGGGTCTTGATGATAGGCTGTCATTTGAATTCTTTCAGAGGTGGTAATGACTGTTCCATCAGGCAATGTAGATCGGTCACCGCCGTAGGATTTGACAGTCACAGAACCTGCAATCACATCTTCTTCAATTTTCCATTCGGGCACATCGGAAATGCTTTCGCCCATCTGAATCATGTCAGGGGGCGTGGTTTTGAAATTTGGAATCAGAAGCGATTCTTGATTCACAACTGGCAGAATCAATCGCGAAGAATGTTTTCCGCCGCGATGTAAATAATTATCCGCTTTATATGGCGATGGAAAAATAAGAGGCCAATATGTGCTTGAAATGGTCAAACGAACTCGATGACCTGGTAAAAAGCGATAAGCTGTAGCTCGCATTTGTATTTTGACTTCGTACACTTCATTTGGAGTCAATGCTTCGGGGTTGGTGTGGCTGTTGCGATGAGTGAGATTCAAAATGCCAGCGGTCACTTGTGCGGAGGTTCCATCGGGTGCAACATCTGTTAGACGCACGACGGCGTATGAAACAGAAGCAGATGAACTTAAGTATAAAACGGCTTCAGGCATTCCCATGAAATCAAGTGATTCAGTTAATGGCTCGCTTGTATAAACGGGAATGACAGATTCATCAGGACGCAAATCTCGGAAGAGTCCGTTCGGTGACGCGCCAGCACCCCAGCAATAAGAGGAAGCAGTGCCATGAGTTGGTCGATTCAAATAATGGTCGGAGAAAGAAGCGTCTGCTTGTTGAGTAGATAAATTTTTATCGCCAAGATAAAACTCTTTAAGTTGAGTCGATGTCAACGGGTAGACATCCGCACTACACCATTCACCATTCATCATCGCAGGAAATGCTTCGGGCACGGTGTATTCGCGGCGCATAAAAGTAAACGCAGGTTCGTTCATGATGCTGTTATCAATATTTTTTAACCAATAATCAAAGAAACGCGTCATCTCATGCAAGTAATCAAGGTTCGGACCTGGATACGCATAATCGGGCATTTGATGATTCCAATTTCCGATCAAACATCTGCGCGGCGCGTTGATACATTTTTCGTGCATACGCACTGCGGCGTTGACATAACTATCCATCCAACCGCCAATGCTATACAACGCGCAAGTTATTTTTTCATAATCAGGATTCAGCGAACCGACGCGCCAATACGCACTATCAGTTTGATGACGCAACCAATGCGACAGCCACAACGGAGTGTTCTCGAGTCTTTCTTTCCATTGAGCTGCCCAGTCATCCCGAACATATTCTGCCTTTGGAGGCATTGCATTCGACCCCACTTGACTAACAGCATACTGCGCCCATTCACTTGCAGTTTTACATCCACCCATGTAATGTGAATCTTCGATATAACGATCATCGGTTGCATAGACTGCGACAATTGCTTTAAGATGCGGCGGTTGAAGTTTTGCAACTTGAATAGACGTGAAGCCACCATAACTCATGCCCCACATACCTACATTTCCATTACACCAATCTTGTGATGCGAGCCATTCAACTGTTTCATATCCATCTTGTGTTTCTTCGGCTGTGTATTCATCATGTGCAATGCCTTGACTACTTCCTGTTCCGCGAATATCGAGTCGACAGCAGGCAAATCCGCGCTCGGCAAAATAGGTCATGCGCTGATGATCGGTGACATAACGCCAGTCATCTTTGCGATAGGGGATCATTTCGAGGATGACAGGGAATTTCTCACCATCTACTTTGGGAATCGGCATGAAGAGATTGGCAGAGAGTTCGATCCCGTCGCGCATGGTGATACGAACGTTGTAGAGGACTTTGGTTTGGTATGGGGTCATAAAATATCCTAAAATTTATAAAGCAACTCGGTGGTTGAGTAGCCCTGAGCGTTCTTTGCGAAGGGCGTATCGAAACCACCAATTAAAGAGATTTTTCTTGTTACAAAAAGTATTCTATTCACTGGTAGTTTCGATACGGACGAGAAGAGCACTCGTCCTACTCAACCACCGGGATTCCTACATTCTCATTCTTTCGCCTTTGGGATCGTAAGCAGGCTCTTTCAAGACAATCGCATTCTTCGCTTCGCCAATTACATCCACCGTTAAATCAGAATTGACAAATTCTTTATCAATGTATGCCAACGATAAACTTTGTTTAACGTAATGTCCATAAGCAGAGGAAGTGATAAAGCCAACAACTTTCCCATTATGTTTGACTGGTGCATAAACAGGAGCATCTGCATCGGTTGAGTCTACTTGCAAAGTAACTAAAGCTTGTGCTGCACCTGTTTCTTTTTCTTTCAATACAGCTTGTCGCCCAATGAAATCGCCTTTATCAAAAGCAATAAAATCTTTGAGATAAGACATCTCAGGTGTATATCCTTGAGTAAATTCTGCATTCCAAATGCCATAACTCTTTTCGAGTCGTAGACTGTCTAATGCGCGATTTCCAATATTGACCAACTTCAAATCTTTGCCTGCTTTCATTAATGCATTATATAAAGTTGCTTGATAACTCACAGGAACATTGATTTCATATCCTAGCTCACCTGTCAATGAAATGCGTGCAACCATTGCATTTGCAGAGACAACTTCCATTTCACAGCAGGATAAAAATGGAAATGTTTCGTTAGACATATCTACATGTACAAGTTGCAAAATAATTTTTCGTGAGTTTGGACCTGATAATGCAAATCCCATCCAGTCATCGGAAAGGTTTTTGATCGTTACTCCACTTGATGGAAGATTTTCATTAAACCAGCGCATGTGCCATTCCTGTAAATAATACGAGCCGATGATCCAGAAACGATCTTCGGCGAGTCGGCTGATGGTGAGGTCGCCCATCAATTTGCCATTTTGATTCAACATCGGCGCGAGTTTGATTCGTCCAATCTTTGGAAGTTTGGATGCCACCAAATGATCCAACCACTTCTCTGCGCCAGCACCTGAAACTTCATATCTTGCATAGATTGCGCTTTCAAACATCCCCGCCGCTTCACGTGTTGACCTCACTTCTGCTGCTACAAAATCAAACGCATTTGAATGCCGCAGCGTGGGCTTCTCAATGAAATTCGGTTGATTCGGTGTAAAGTATTGCGGAGTCTCCATTCCCCATGTGACTCCATATAATGCGCCAGCATTTTTCAAAGCCTCATAATTGGGTGAAACTTTCAACGGACGACCTGCAGGTAACTCTTCATTCGGATACGAGATCACAAAACGACGTGCGTAGAATTGTGCTGTCTTTGCTTTGAGATAAGAATCTTCGGATGCAAAATTTCCATAACGAGCAATGTCCATGCCGAAGATGTCATGACCTGGGTCACCATGAATCATCCAATTGGCGAGCGTTAATCCGATGGCACCACCTTGAGAAAAACCGCCCATACATCCACATGCGACCCAATAATTTTTTATCCCAGGCACAGGTCCAACCAGCGGATTTCCATCTGGTGTAAATGTAAAAGCACCATTGACCCATTTGCGAATCCCAACATTTTGTAAAATAGGAAAACGATTGAAGCCAATTTCAAGTTCAGGGCTGATACGGTCAATATCAGTTGGAAGTAGACTCATGTCATAATCCCAATCTGCGCCTTCAGTTTTCCAATGGCGCGGATTCTGTTCATAGACTCCGAGCAATACGCCTTTTCGGTCAGGTTGAAGATAGGTGAAGCCTTCAAGGTCTGTGACAGAGATAATCTCTTTATCCAATTTAACAAGTTCAGGAATATCTTCGGTGACAAGATAATGATGTTGCATCGGCGTGACAGGTAAATTAATCCCAACCATATTTCCCACTTTACGCGCCCATAACCCAGCGGCGTTAACAACATGTTCAGCGATCACCGTTCCCCGTTCAGTCACTACTGACCACTCACCATTTGCTAATTGATTCAATTCAAGCACACGATTATTCAAGACAATTTCGCCGCCACGTTTACGTGCCGCACCTGCATACGCGTGCGTGGTCCCATGCGGATCCATGTAGCCTTCAAATTCATCATATAAACCGCCGATGACGTTTGTCAAATCTACGATTGGGCACATTTCTTTAATCTCTTGTGGCGTGATGAGATGTGTTTCCATATTCATTGTTTCAAAGCGTGATTTTTCCACCTTGAGCATTTCCCATCTTTCAGGCGTGGTCGCGAGGCTGACTCCGCCCGTCATGTGCATACCGATGTTTTGTCCGCTCTCGGCTTCGATCTCTTTATAAAGTCTTATGGTGTAACCTTGAAGTCCAGCAATGGTTGGGTCATCGTTCTGTGCGTGGAATCCGCCTGCTGCATGCCAAGTAGAACCTGAGGTTAATTCGCTGCGCTCAATTAATAAAATATCCCTCCAGCCGAATTTCACAAGATGATAGAGAACACTCGTGCCTACGATCCCACCGCCGATAATGACCACCTGCACATGCGACTTCATAAAATGATTCTCCTAAACACGCTTAAGTTTAGCTGATTATACTTTCCTGAATATCATTAGCCACAGAGCACACAGAGATTTTCGAGAAAAGCTTTTAAAACTCTTTTTTCTCTGTGAACTCTGTAGCAAAAGACTTTTACCTTATAGAAACAGGAACCTTTTTTCATCTGCTGGTGTACACTTTATAGAAGGCCTCTCGCGAGAGGAACATATTGGAAGAATCCGACCTTATTCAACGCGCAACCAAAGGCGACGCGGCAGCATGGGAGCCGCTTATGCTGGCTCATCAGGAGCCTGTCTTTCGCCTCGCCTATCTCTTCCTCGGTGACTCAGATGATGCTGAAGATATCACTCAGGAAACGTTTTTGCGCGCCTATCACAACCTGAAACGATTTGATCTAACCCGCCCTCTGCGTCCATGGCTGTTAAGCATTGCCGCCAATCTTGCAAAAAATCGTCACCGTTCTGCGGCGCGTTATCTCGCCGCCCTGACTCGATCTTTTCGTGCGGAGCCGCCAGCTTCATTGGATGTGGAACAGCATACATCACAGAATCAGGATGCAGGTCAACTATGGAAAGCTGTACAGCAATTAAACATGGACGATCAACAAGTTATTTATCTACGCTTCTTTCTGGACCTGTCAACTGCTGAGGCCGCCCAGGCATTAGACGTGGCTGATGGCACGGTCAAATCCCGTTTGAATCGGGCAGTAGGCCGTTTGCGTGTCATTGTCAAAAATGACTTTCCAACTTTATCCGAAGGATTTGAAATATGACCGAGCCTATTGAATCTCGCGTAGAGGCTCTTGCAAAAGAATTTCAATATCCACCTACACCATCGGTTGCAGGTGCTGTGATGACTCGTATTGATGCGAAAGCAACTCGCCCATTGCTTGGTAGAAAATTAGCATGGGCGTTGACCATACTCCTTGTCATATTCGCAGGCTTGATGTTCGTCCCGCCCGTCCGCGCTGCTGTGTTGGAATTCATTCAGATCGGTATTGTCCGCATTTTCCCTGCGCCTATTGAATCGCCAGTTCCAACAATTGAAGCTCCTATTACAGTTACACCCGCACCAACCAAATCATCACTGATTCCTATTTTAGAAGCGATCGCAGGCGAAACGACTCTTGAGAGCGCACGAAATATAGTGGACTTCCCGATCCCTTTACCAACCTATCCAGCTGACCTTGGAGAACCAGATCGCATTTTTGTTCAAGATGCAGGCGGCTGGATGTTGATTTTAGTCTGGCTCGATCCGCAGCAGCCTAATCAAGTTCAAATGAGTCTGCATCTTATCGAAGAAGGCAGCTGGACCATTGATAAATACCATCCTGAAGAAGTTGCAGAAACTACAGTACATGGCAGACGAGCCTTGTGGACTGATGGAGAATATCCACTAATGCTTCGTAATAGCGATATACAGTTCATGAGAATGATCGAAGGTCATGTTTTGATCTGGGAGGAAAATGACATTACCTATCGCCTTGAAATTGACGTTTCATTGGAAGAAGCGATTCGTATTGCTGAGTCTTTGCAGGTTCCATAATGTATCGCGACATTTATGTCGCTCTACACGCAAAAGGCGACATAAATGTCGCAGTACGTTTCAGGATTGGGAACCAGCCTCTTTCGAGTGGTGTAATTTAAATAGAACCACTCAAAACTTTTGGAGGTAAAAATGAAACGAACAATCTTAGCAATTGGATTAACCCTTCTGCTTGCAATGGCCATTACAGTCCCAGCCTTGGCCGGCGGATGGGCAGTCATCACTCTCGATGAAGTACCCGGGGATGTGGAAGCCAATCAGCCTATTGAAATCGGATTTATGGTTCGTCAGCATGGAGTCACGCCGTTAGGAGGCGAGTCGCCGGTGATCAGGGCGCATCTTGCTGATTCAACTGAATCTGTTATTGTCGAAGCTAGCGAAGAGGGTGAGGTGGGTCATTATGTTGGTACGCTAATACTGCCGAAATCTGGCGAATGGGAATGGTCGATTCAGGCATTTACTGGAACTCAACCTATGCCAGCTTTGACGGTCATAGAAGCAACTGTGGCTGTCGCTGAAAGCGAACCAGTAGCTCCAACCCCTGCATCCAACTCTTTGCCTTTATTAGCCGGCGGAATTGGACTGCTCGGCGCAGTTGGTGGCTTATTCGCATTGCAAAGGAAAGTGCGTTGGGCTGCAGCTTTTGTGGTGATCGGTTTACTCGTCAGCGGAGTCGGATTTGTCTCGGCGGCGAATCAGCCTAAGGCAGAAATAGAAGCAGCGGTGGCAGAAGTACAGGAAGTATCACCAGTATCTTCCATTTCACAAGTCGAATTGGGACGTGATCTATTTATTGCCAAGGGCTGCATGATGTGTCATTCACATGTTGAGACCAATAACATCCGCGAATTTGGTATTGACTCAGGCCCGGACCTAACCAACTTAACTGCCAGCCCGGAATATCTTCGTCTGTGGTTGAAAGATCCGCGCGCGGCAAAATCCACAGCTACAATGCCCAACCTTGAATTGAGTGATACAGAGATGGATGCGTTGATTGCATTCATTAATGATAAGTAAATAAACAAGAAGATTAAACAAAAAATGCATCCACTCTCGGATGCGTTTTTTGTTGTAGCGGGGAGGGCGGGATTCGAATAACATCCCCCTTGCGGGGGCCCGCGATCGAAAACAAAAACACGTTCTTGCGAACGTGTTCTCATTGTGGCGGGGAGGGCGGGATTCGAACCCGCGACCGGTTTAACCCGGCACTCACTTAGCAGGCGAGCCCATTCAGCCACTCTGGCACCTCCCCAGTTTTTTGTAGTAGCGACTTTTATTCTGCGGCTAGTCGCACAAGGACAGTTGCTAAAGCTGTCACTACGGGTAATTCGCCTGGCGGAGGGGGTGGGATTCGAACCCACGTTGGTGTGACCCAAACATGTTTTCAAGACATGCGCCTTCAGCCGCTCGGCCACCCCTCCACAGGGTCCCGACGTTTTATCGGGGGGCGAAAGCGATTTTACCATATAGGATGCTGTCATTGCGAGGGCGGTGCACCTTCCGCCCGAAGCAATGACGGGGATACTTTTCGCCGATATAATCAACATCAATGGAACAACAAAAATATGATGTCATCATCATTGGCGGGGGAATTGCAGGTTTAACCGCCGCGCTTCATCTCGCTGAGCGCGGACTTACGCCACTGATCCACGAAGCGGATGACCGTGTGGGCGGGCGTCTCTCGGGCAAAGAAGAAATAAAAATAAAAGATTGGAAATTTCCTTCTGAACATGGTGTGCATGGAGTTTGGTCGTCGTATGTGAATCTAAAGCATATGCTTAAGCGGCATGATGTGGTTTCAGAATATATTCCTGCTCGTGATGAGCAGTGGATTTATCGCGCGGGCAATTCAGTCAGGCGTGTGTCGATCGGCAAAATAATTCGTAAAAGCATAATCCCAGCTCCATTTCATTACATTCAAATTTTTCTTTCGCCGCGTTTTTGGGGCATGCTTAATTTTCGCGACCTTATTTCCATTTTCAATGTTTGGTCTGTGTTGGTGATGGCGATTGGTATTGATCCGTTTGTTGAAGACCAACCTCTTGAAGGGCTGACCTTTGGGAAAACGCTCAAACGTTGGGGGCCCGCATTTCGTTCGCTATTTTTTGGTCTCACGCGCAATGGTTTATCTACTGACCCCGATCAGGTTCCGCTTGCTGGCTTTCTTGCCTTCCTGCGTTTTTATACGCTTATGCGCCGTGATGCCTGGGCATTTGAATATTTTCCCAACGGCGGCGGCGAGGTCTGCGAAAAATTAGCAGCGAAGATTACGGAGCTCGGGGGCGAGATCAGGTTCAAGTCCAGAGTGAAGCGGGTGGAAAAAAAAGATGGGGATTGGATTGTCCATTGGGAACGAGATGGACTCTCAGGCACTGACCATGCTCCGTTCATCATCCTCGCATCTGACTCACCCTCAGCTGAGTCGATCATCAAAAACATTGGAGGGGCGGGATTGCCCCGCCCTTACTTCTTTCCGCATGGACTCGGGCACGCGGTGATCCGTTTGTGGTTTGATAAACAGCCGAGGCGCGGACCTGAGTCTGGCATGTTCAGCGGCGACTTTGTAATGCATAATTTTTTCTGGCTTGAAAAAATTTATACGCCTTACAAAAAATGGAATGAAGAAACAGGCGGCTCTTGCATTGAAGTGCATGTCTACGGCCCGCGGAATGTGCTGGCACAGCCCGATGCAATTTTGGTGACAAATGTAATCACGGATTTGTATCGCGCGTTCCCTGAATTGAAGGGACATTTGATCGCGCCGTATTTACAGCGTAATGCAGATACACACACGCTGCCAGCGCTTGGTGCACGCGGCACACATCTTGGCATTGAAACGCCCTGGGAAAATTTATTCTGTGCGGGAGATTGGGTACGTCATGAAACGCCTGCATTCTTTTTGGAACGCGCCTGCGTAACAGGTCTGGAAGCCGCGAACCGTGTGCTTACATCGCGCAGCATGGCAACATGGGATATAAAATCACCCCCACCGCCCGAGCCGCTCGCAGCATGGATCGAGAATTTGATGATGATGGGGAGGAAGAATAGAAGGAAGAGGAAAATGTAGGGGCGGGGTCCTCCCGCCCTGATTTTTTATTTGTTCATCAGATTTTCTGCATCGTTATCCCATTTCGATGGGTTATCAAGAATATAATCGGTCTTCTGTTTCAATTCTTTTTCATTACGAATAATATGTTCATAATAATTTCTTTGCCAGAATTTTTTAATTACACCTTTATTATCCAATGCGTTCATTTCTTTTGTAGATTGATATTTGAAATACGCAATGACCTGTCCTAAGGTTGGTTTGCTATGAACGGGCGAGATGACCTCGCCCTTACCGTTGTCGGTTATAAAAATAATTCCATGAATGTGATTGGGCATGATAACAAACGCTAATATCTCCACGTTCGGAAAATGAATAGGAATATCATCCCACCATGTTTGAACAAATTCACCATAACGGCTAAGAATCATTTCTTTATTTACAATTTCCCCAAAAATACATTCTCTACCTTGTGTCACAATCGTGACATAATACACACCTGTTTGCGAATAATCATATCCTTTCAGGCGAATAGAGCGGCGGTGATGTTTCTGTGGATCAAATTTCATTTTTAGATATTTTGTGGGGATGAGAAAATGGGGCGAGAAGACCTCGCCCCTACAATTTAAATCACTCCCAAATTCTTCCCAACATTCTTAAACGCTTCCAAACCTTTATTTAAATCATCTTTGCTATGTGATGCAGATATCATCACGCGGATTCTTGCTTTGCCTTGTGGCACGGTTGGAAATCCGATGGCCATGGCGAATACGCCTGCATCGAATAACTCACGGCTGAATTGTTGAGCTAATGGTGCTTCGCCAAGCATCACAGGCGTGATCGGCGTTTCACTCACACCAGTATTGAAACCCAGCGTCTTCATTTCGGCTTTGAAGTATTTTGCATTCTCCCAAAGCTTATCCACCAATTGAGTGGAGTCTTCAAGCAAATCCACTGCTGCCAAACATGCTGCCGCATCTGGCACAGTCACAGCTGATGAAAACAAAAATGGACGTCCGCGTTGACGTAACCATTCAATGATGACCGATTTCCCCGCGACGATTCCACCCACTACACCAAAAGCTTTGGACATCGTGCCAACTTCCACATCCACTTTGCCGTGCAAACCGAAGTGATCTACGATGCCGCGTCCGCCGTTGCCAAGTACGCCTTCACCGTGAGCATCATCCACCATTAAGAGAATATCGTATTTCTTTGCTACTTCATAAATGTCAGGCAAGGGAGCAATGTCACCGTCCATGCTGAAGACGCCATCTGTGATGATCATCGCGCGGCGATATTGACTGAGATTTGCTTTAATTTGTTCTTCTAATGACTTTACATCATTGTGCTCGTACGCAATGATCTTCGCGCCCGATAAACGACAGCCATCAATAATGGATGCATGATTTAATTTGTCTGAAAAAATAACATCTTCTTTAGTAACCAACGCGGGGATGACTGCCAGGTTCGCAGTAAACCCACTTTGAAAAGTTATCGCCGCTTCCACACCTTTGAATTGTGCGAGTCGCTTTTCGAGTTCAATATGCACATTCATTGTCCCAGCAATCGAGCGCACAGCCGCAGGCCCAAGGCCAAGGTCATCTGTTGCTTTTTTAGCAGCAGCGATCAGCGCGGGATGATTCGCTAGTCCGAGATAATTGTTTGAACAAAAGTTCAAGACCTTTTTTCCATCCACGGTCAACCATGCGCCTTGTGGCGAGCTGATCGTGCGAATGTTGTTATATAAACCTTGTGATTTTAAAGAGTCAATTTCTTGTTGAATCCAGTCAGTTTTAGACATGGGAACTCCGTTTTGTTATTTTGATTTTTTATTATAACAATGCTACGACTTAAAGTCTTTGATCGTCAAAGGTCTAGGCTGCTTGCCATCAATATCCTTGACCCCATATTCCAGTGCTTCCTGCGCGGCCACCAAAACTTTTCCGCTTTTCTTCATGATGTTTGGATCATTTGCCAACGCCGCAACCACTCGGCCAATAAACTGCGGCGACTCTGAGTTGCTCATATCAAAATGTTTTGCATTTCGCATGATGCTTTCAGTCCGCACCAAACCTGGGTACAGTGACACAACTGCTACTTTATATTTTTTCAACTCACGTGCCATATATTCAGTTAACTTATCCACCGCAGCTTTGGATGCACCATATTGCGAGTTACCCAAATATACTTGAGCAGACCAAAAAGAAATGTTCACGATCAAGCCGCTTTTCTTCCTAGTCATCATACGGGCTGCAAATGCAGAAGATGTGTAAGCCGCGCGCACGCCTGAATCGAACATGGCGTCCCATCTCCAAAATGGCTGCTCCCAAAACGGCTTGAAGTATGTAAGACGTTTGCCTTCGATCATATTTTCATATCCGCCCCAGGCGTTGTTCACCAAAATGTCAATTCGTTTACTTACTTTCGTGACTTGTTTAAAAACTTTTTCTGTTTGTTCATCTTCGCGATGATCACATGGGACCGCGATTCCTTTCCCGCCCATATTCGTTACTTCTTCAGCTGTTTGATAAACCGTTCCACCCAACTTTTCTACATCGGTTTTATTTTTCGTTGTTCGTCCCGTAACATAAACTGTTGCACCTGCTTCGCCTAGTCCAAATGCAACTCCTTTTCCGACTCCTCTGCTTGCCCCTGTGACCACTGCAACCTTCTTTGCCTGTGATTTCATAAGTCTCCTCTTTGTCTGAAAAGAATATCAAAATATTTTCGGACATCAATTAGAACAGGCATTCAATTTAATGGCAAGGGAAAATCATTTATTCGTTGATCTGTACATCACCCATTACCCCCAATTCCATTAAAGCATCCATCACTTTTTGGATGGCTCCGCTTTTGACAACGATTGCAGTGGGGCTTAACATTTCGCCCAAAAATTTCCCCGCTCTCGACTTACGTATCTCTTCCATAATCTCAGGCTTGCTCACTCTTAGCACAAGCAGACTCTCCACCCGAGCCTCCGTGCCGTGCGCTTCCCATTGTTTGAGTGCTTTCACCAAAGCAGGCGGGACAGTCCCATTTGTATATTTAACCAGCAATGCCAGCAACTGCTCGGCTTTCAATCCCTGCTCTTTAGCGTGGGTCAGCGATTGTGCAGTGACTTGATATTTATATTCGTCTGGGTACTCATTTTCCCATTCACAGAAGCGTGATATTTGATACCGTACAGCTCTGGAAAAGAATCTGGATACTGTAATCTTTCCATTAGAAGAAACAACGATCTTTCCTTCAACCTTTGAACTTTGATCTTTCAACCCGTTCACTCGAAACGCTGTTGTATCTTTTCCATCTTCAGGCGAAGCCAGATCTACCATGCCGAGCCAGTGTAAAGTTTGGATGAAGTACTTGACCAACGCACCATCTACTTGATCCCAATATGCAAACCCACGCAGATACTGTCCATCAGATTCACGTTTAATGAACCATGAGTCATAGTCACCTGCAGGGCGTTGATAATCTGGAAATTTTTCCTTGATGGTACGAATAAACGCAGGAATGCTCCACCATTTGCCTGATGGAATCGCATCCACTAAATTAAGCAGGAATTCGCGCGTGATAAGTGGTTGATTCTTCCACTCGCCTTCACAAATGATGTTCGGTATTAAACGTAATTCATCAAATGTGTGTGAAGATTGCCAGGCTTTTATTATTAATTCCAATGCATCTGTTCGAGAAGCTTCTAGAA
Organism: Anaerolineales bacterium; assembly: GCA_014379595.1. Taxonomy (GTDB): domain Bacteria; phylum Chloroflexota; class Anaerolineae; order Anaerolineales; family Villigracilaceae; genus Villigracilis. The sequence goes on along the minus strand of JACMLM010000070.1, from coordinate 23,479 downwards.
AGGATTTCACTTTCTCTGCCTGTGGCTCACCTTTTTTAAGTATCCCTGCTGTTGTTAATAAAATTTGGAGTGCAGGAGCTTGCTCCTGCTTCGACAGCACCCGCAGGGCAGGTGAGCTGTCGGACTCCATATTACCCACACGTAACGCAGCGAGCAATGTTGTAGCGTCATCAAGTACACGGTCTGATGCAGGAATCTCAAATGATTTTTCAACTGGAGTCGCAGGGCGTCCTAATGGTTCTCCCTTTTCTTCAAATGATTCTTCCTGCGTTTCCAGTTTAATTAATTCAAACAAGTCTTCGGGAATATATGCAAATTCCTGCGCGCCTTTATCTGTATCAAAGAAGGCTTTGGCAAGCAGACCGTGATAGAAAAGAGTCTCCGTGGATGAAATGGGTTTGAGATGCGGGCGTTCACGGTCACGTTTAGCTTCTCCCATCTCGCGGATGTCACCGAACTGGCGTGTAAATTTCACCCATTCCACTTTGCCGTTTGACCCGATCAGCGAATTTAATGCGGCACGTGAATCGGCGGAGAGAATGTCTATTGTTTCGCGAACAGGTTCAGGGTCCAGAACAGATGCGACGAGTTCTTCGCTGGCAGAATTCACGTCGTTCGACTCTAATTCGAGTCCCCATGATTCTGCGATGATGCGAAGATGTCCGATATCGTATTTGAGAAGAGTGTGATAAAGATCAGGCATGGGATGGGTATAAATATAAACAGGTAAACAAGTACGCGTATTGTACCTGTCTACCTGTTTACGTGTCTACTTATTTATGTTTTACCCTTTAACGACTCTCAATGCCTGTGGCAAAATTTCAAAGGTTACTCTTTTCAAATTACTTCCAAAAGTTGTAAAGATTTCGCCATCTGCATGAATATAAAGTGGAATATCAGATGTGAGATTAAATTTTTTGAATTCACCCATGCGTATCTGTTTGAAGCGCCTGTGAGTGCCATTCATAAATTCAGGCACGAGGCGAAACATTGTGGCACGTGAAACTTTTTTAACGGTGAGAAATTCCATTTTGCCATCGTCGTTTTTTGAATCAGGAGAAAGCATAAAGCCCCCGCCTTCACGTGGACCGTTGCATAATGTGACCATCAAAACTTGATCCTCCCATTTTTCAGTTTCAGTTTCTATTTGCACTTTGGCGGGATGATGATTCAGGAAGATCGTTTGAATCACCGCTGTAAGATACATGAGGAAACCTTTGACAATAGGCAGTTTATGCGAACGAATAGTAACAATGGCGTCGAAGCCGATACCGACCGTGTTATCGAAATATTCCTTGCGACCATGTTCATCGGTCATTACGCCTATATCTACAGATTTAATATTTTCCGCTTTGAGTGCGTGTGCAAGAGCATGTGCTGATTTTTGTGTGATCCCCATGGAATATGCAAAATCATTTCCTGAACCGATCGGTACAATACCCATGATCGGGCGTTTGTTTTCTGGAATTTGCATAAGGCCATTCATTACTTCGTGAGCCGTACCGTCTCCACCCATGGCAATGACCAGGTCACAACCTTCTTCTGCCGCTTGTTTGGCAAGTTCAATTGCGTGTGTTGGATAAACTGTTCCGCTCCAAGTCAACTCACCTTTGAATTCTTGTGCTATGGGGCGCAGGTCATTGGCGGTTTTCCACGCACGTCCCATATCTGCCATTGGATTAAGAATAAGCTTTACTTTACGAGGCATGTTGGCTCCCGAATTTGGATTTGTATTGATACAACCCCATGAATGTCTATTTGGTTACAAACAATGCTTCAATCTTGCAGCATTGTTGTGATGCTTTATTTTTTTCGCGGAAGTGTGATCGGGTGCAATTCGCCTGTGGCTCCTTTTGCAATACTGAACGAACCACGATGATGTTTCTTGGCTTGATATAAAGCCGCATCGGCTGCACGCAAAAGATCGCCTGCATTCTTTGAATGGAGTGGATAGATGGCGATGCCAGCTGTGATGCCCAATTTGATATGCTTATTTCCTGGAATGGGAGGGTCGTATTCCTTGACCAGATCTATGATCTTTTGGGTAACTATTTCAGCAACGGCTTGATCAGCCTCGCGTATGATCAGAGTCAGTTCATCGCCGCCATAGCGTGCAAGAAAATCTGTTGGGCGGATATTTTCGGCCAGATAGTTGAAAAGTGAATGCAAGACTTCATCACCAATGACATGTCCGTGTGTATCATTTACATTCTTAAATCCATCCAGGTCCATCATGACAACCGAGAAATTGGAACTCATCCGCTTCGCGTGGCGTATATCTTCTTCAAGTCGTTCGTCTAAGGCACGGCGGTTGGGAAGCCCCGTAACACTGTCTGTGTTGGCTTGCTCAGTCATCTGTTTATAAATGCTTGCATTGGATATTGCAACAGCAGCCTGGTCTGCAAGCAGCCCGATCAACCGCAGTTCAGCGCGCGAAAAACCTCCAACTGTAGACCGTGAAAGGTTCATAACGCCGACAATATTATTGTTAAACATCAATGGTGCCCCGATAACCGAGCCCATCCAATTTCTATCCAAACCCTTGTAAATTGAATGGCTTGCCATATCTTCGATAATGATCTGTTTTCTGCTGTTTGCTACAGAATAAGTGAGGCCTTCCTTGCGCGGCATGGCAAGAGGTTTGTTTCTCGATCCATCGGAACTAAGTGATGCTCCAAAATTCAGCGTCCCATGCACGTATAAAAAAATATGCACCGCACGCGCATTCTTTACCAGCCTCATAGCTTCATTTACAACTGCATCCAACACAGTTTGTTGATTAAGACTGGACGTCAGGTTAAGACTCAGATTTTTCAAAGCATCCAGTTCATCGGCTTGTTGTTTCACCAAGGTCATCAATGAGTGCTTGGAAATGATCTCTTGAGTAAAAGTTTTAACTTGATTGTCTTTTTCGCGTGGATAGGGGGATGATTCAGCGGCCTCAATTAGCACCTGAATCAATTTTAAGACCCCTTTTTTTTCTTGAGATGGGATAGAAGTATCATTAATGATAATTTCCCAGGCACGCTGAAAAACGCCGCCTTGATCCTCATTTTTATCTTTCATATGAGCCTTTTTATCATATCATTTGACAAGAAGCAACTCTCTATTTGTACTATTACAGAGAGAGGTAACTCATTATACGGCTATTTTCTTCATAATTTGACTGTGTTAGAATGACATTCAAATTCTTTTTTTAAGGGACTCACGTGTCTGACTCACCCAAACCTGCTCAAGCAACACCACTGAATCCACGCCGACGGGGCATCATCGTTGGCGCATCTGATGGCATCGGCGCTGCTCTTGCCCGTAAACTTGCAAAAGAAGGATATACACTGGCGTTGGTCGCACGTAGTAAAGATAAGCTTAATGCTTTGTCCACGGAGATCAATTCTTCTGTGAATGATACTCGTACACTTGCGTATGTGCATGATGTATCAAATTATGCTGAAGTTCCTGCACTGCTTTCAAAGATCGTTGCAGACCTGGGTGGACTCGATCTGGTTGTTTTCATGGCAGGCGTAAACTTTCCGCCTGGTTTGAATAACTATAACTTTGAGGGTGACCGCCAGATGATCGAAGTGAATGTCATTGGTGCAATGGCCTGGCTCAACCCTGTGTCAGAGATGTTTCAAAATGCAAAAGCGGGACAAATCGTCGGAATCTCTTCCGTGGCGGGTGACAGAGGGCGTATTGGTAACCCCGGTTACAACACATCTAAAGCGGCGCTCACCACATATCTTGAAGCGCTTCGTAACAGACTTACGCGTCACGGTGTGAATGTATTAACTGTAAAACCCGGTTTTGTCAAAACCGAAATGATGAAAGCTGCACAAGGTTCAACACCTTTTGCAATCGAGCCTGAAAAAGCTGCAGACGATATCTATAAAGCCATGAGCAAGCGCAAGCAGTTGATCTACACCGCATCCATTTGGCGCTGGATCATGCTCGTCATTCAATATATACCATCGGTTATCTTCCGTCGTATGTCTTTTTAGAAATCTTTCGCTTTCTGTTGTCATTCCATGCAAAAAAAATTTACTCAACTTGAAAATTTCGGTCACTCTCTTCGTGCCCCATCTTATCTGATCAAAACCAATATCCCTGAAGAAATTTCGGAAACATTTCATCTCGCAAAGAAAATAGGGCTTACCGTTACTGCGCGTGGTGCCGGCCGCAGTTATAACGACGCATCGCTCAATGGTGGTGGTATTGCCTTGGATATGCGCGGCATGAACGCGATTACGAGATGGAATAAATCCACAGGGGAAGTCACAGCACAGCCCGGCGTCACCCTTGAACAGCTTTGGCAAAAGGTGGAGCCTGATGGTTGGTGGCCTCCCGTCGTTTCTGGCACTATGAAAACAACTTTGGGCGGCTGCCTCAGCACGAACATTCACGGCAAAAATAATTTCAAGATGGGTCCGATTGGCGAACATGTCCTTGAATTCACGTCCGTATTGCCCACAGGCGCGGAAGTCACATGTTCTCCAAAAAAGAATGCGGATTTGTTTTACGCCATGATCAGCGGATTGGGGATGCTTGGAATATTCACATCCATCACTTTACAAATGAAACGCATCCACTCTGGACTTATGACTGTGAACGCGTGGCCCGTGCAGAATCTACACGGACACATTACCAGCTTGCTCGATAATGCTCCTAATTACGATTACATTGTCGGCTGGATGGACGCCATTGCAGGTGGCAAAACTCTAGGCCGCGGACAGATCCACGGTGCTCGTTATCTGCACGAAAGCGAAGATCAAAATCCGCAAGAGACGATGAAACTTGAAAAACAAATTGTCTCATCATATATGTTTGGTGTGTTCCCCAAGTCCATGATGCATTATTTCATGTCGCCGTTTGTGAATAATACAGGGTGGCGGGTAATCAACACCGGAAAATATGCCGCTTCATTACGAAAGCATATCTTTCGTCAATCACATGGAGCCTTTCACTTTTTGTTGGATTATGTCCCCAATTGGGAGCGTGCATCCGGGCGTGGAGGATTGATCCAATATCAATCTTTTGTTCCTAAGGAAACTGCTGAAGCCGCGTGGACCGAAATCATTAAACTTTCACATAAGAATCGCCTGCCTTCTTACCTTGGTGTAACCAAACGTCACCGTCCTGACAAATTTTTATTGACCCACGCAGTGGATGGCTTTTCACTCGCAATGGATTTCAAAGTGACAGATCGTAACCGCGCAACGTTAAGCAGGATGTTACAGGATTTTGATCGTATTGTTCTTGCAGCAGGCGGCCGTTTTTATTTTGCCAAAAATAGCGAAACATCTGCTGAAACCGCACGTACATTTCTGGGCGCAGAAGCAATTGCAAGATTCAAGCAACTTAAAAAAAGATGCGATCCGCATCATTTGTTGGAATCCGATTTATATAGAAGAATATTTGGATAACTATGTCATGGAAAAATATGATTTGATTGTGATTGGTGCCGGACCAGCAGGGGAAAAAGGTGCTTCAAAAGCCGCTTATTATGGAAAACGCGTTGCGTTGATCGAACGCGAACCATATCTGGGAGGGGCAGGGATCAATACTGGAACAGTTCCATCAAAAACACTTCGTGAATCTGCCTTGTATTTCTCCGGGTTACAGCAACGAGGCCTATACGGTATCGACTATTCGCTCAAGGAAAATTTGTCTATCAAGGACTTTATGTATCATGAACGGGCTGTAGTCGATAATGAAAGGAAGATGATTGAGCAAACTGTTAAGCGTCATAATATTTCTGTCATTCACGGAAATGCTTCCCTAAAAGATGCTCACACGGTCCATGTAAATTCTCCCGATGGTGACAAAGATATATCTGGGGAGATCATTTTGATTGCTACTGGTTCCTCTCCACATCATCCTATCGAAATCCCTTTTGACCATAAAATGATTTACGATTCTGATTCCATTCTGAATATGGATCATATTCCCAAAACAATGGTGGTTGTGGGTGGAGGAGTGATCGGCACTGAATATGCATCCATTTTTACAGCACTTGGCATACAGGTCACATTGATCGAGCCTCGTGGACGTATTGTGTCGTTCGTTGATTCCGAGATCGCCGAACGCTTGATGGAGCAACTTACAAAGCTCGGCCTCAATTTCATTTTTGGTGACCGCATGACTGCAATTGAACCACGTGGTGATCATATTCATCTGACTCTTGAAAAAGGCGGTTCGCTGGACTTTGAAGTTGCATTGATCGCCGCAGGCAGACAAAGTAATGTCGAAGGGTTGGGGCTGGAGCAAGTTGGTATAAAGATGGGGGAGCGCGGATTGATACTCGTTGACGAGAATTTTAAGACCAACATTTCTAATATTTTCGCTGTGGGTGATGTGATCGGTTTTCCTGCCCTGGCTTCCACCTCCATGGAACAGGCGCGGGCCGCAATTGTGCATGCATTCGATCTGGAATATAAGGAAAAGCTGGCTCCATTTCTACCATTAGCAGTCTATGCGATTCCTGAGCTTTCATCCATTGGGCTGACCGAGGATGAATGCAAAAAGATGAATATTCCCTATCTGATCGGGCGTGCATATTATGAAGAGAATGCGCGCGGTCAGATCATCGGTGATCTGGGTGGGATGATCAAACTGGTTTTCTCGCCCATAGATAAGAAACTGCTCGGAACGCATATCATCGGCGAACAGGCTTCTGAGTTGATTCATATCGCTTCGCATGTGATGTTGGCGAACGGTCCGATTGACGCGTTTATCGAGGCTGTGTATAACTACCCCACTTTATCGGATTCATATCAGTATGCCGCCTATGATGGGCTCGGAAATTATGAAAAATGGCTTGAAGCGAATAAAAAATAGTTCGTGGTATCAGATTTGTATCAGGACATATTTGGAGGGTGATGAGTAAATCTCAAATTGGACCTTGGCGCTTTGTTTTGACCTACGCGATAGGTGGGTTGACAGAAATTGGCTTTTCATCCGGGGAAGACTATATTTTGATTCTTTCTTCATCTGGACGTAGCGTGATATCACTAGCGAGCAGGGAAATTATCGCCCGTGATCATGAGCAGCCATCTTATAATGCAGATTGGATAGATTTATTGCAAAAAGCAGTTCGCGGGATTGATATATTGTGTGATGAATGGATTCAAGTAGTTGGATTATGGGGTGGTTCTTTAAATACCCACTGCTCAACTGGTTGGTCAGTAAATGTTAGGTACGAAGACCAAACAGAATTTGCTTATATAGCACAAAAAGAATCAAATATTGATGTTTTTATTGATAAACCAATCACCGAGATTAGAGCATTTGGATTTTCAAATACTGGTCGATTCCTAGTTTTAGCAACCGGTAGTGACTTGTCGCTGTACGAATATATTAAGTAAATATTTATGCAGCAATATGTGATTAGCGACCTCGGTTTGATCGAATACGAAAAGGCTTGGAAGTTGCAGGGTGAGTATGCAGCTGAAATTGCAGATGGAAAACGCCCGCCTACACTACTTTTATTGCAGCACCCTCACGTTTATACTTTTGGACGAAAAGGCCATGCCGAAAATTTATTATGGGGTGAAGAGCAGTTAAAGAAAAAAGGAATTGCTGTTCATTGGGTTGATCGCGGCGGTGACGTGACCTATCATGGCCCCGGGCAATTGGTAGGTTATCCCTTGTTACCTCTTGGAAAATTAAACACTGAAAATAAATTACCTCAAGCGGATTATGTAGGTTATGTTCGTAAGTTGGAGAAAACTCTAATCGTGGCGTTAATGCGCCTCGGTGTTGTAGCAGGTCAAAGGTCAGGTTTGACCGGTGTGTGGGTACAGCCAGATGTCCATTCCCGTTGTCAACGATGTCACCCTGAAGATAAAGAAAAGCCAGCCAAGATCGCTGCGATTGGCGTGAAGGTGGATGCACGCGGGGTCTCCCGGCATGGGTTCGCGTTGAATGTGAATCCAGATATGGAATATTGGGATGGCATCATTGCCTGCGGATTAAGCGAACCCGTTGTTTCACTGGCAGACTTACTCCCAATTGTTCCTTCGATGGATGATGTAAAAAAAGAGATTAGCTCTGCATTTCGTGAAGTGTTTGAGCTTGATACATAAACCCAGCATTAAAAATATACAAGGGGAAGTGGACTTTCGTCTGATAGGTAAACAATCATTCATCATATACAATCAGACCCAATCAAAAAAGGAGTTTGTATGACTTCTCAACTTACGAGACTTACGCGCAGGGATTTTCTTAAACTGAGCGGAACCCTTGCCACAGCATCACTGCTGGCTGCATGCCAGCCAGAGCAGGAAACACCTGTTGTGAGCCTGCCCACTACTGAGAGCGAACCATTCGTAGCCAATGAGACCCCAACTCCATTGCCTGCAGTTCAACTTGCCATCATTGCATTAAGCCGCATGAGTTTTGGAATGCGCCCTGGCGACATCGAATCATTTCTCGCTTTAGGCGGCAATGATGATGAACGTTTGCGTGCGTATGTGCAGCAGCAATTGAATCCCGATTCAATTGACGACAGCGATTTTGAAGCACACTATAGCGCAGCTGCCTTTGAAACTCTGTATAAATCACACGAACAACTTTATGCAGATCATATTGCAAGCAATCCGTATGATTCAAACAATGATGATTATTGGCAGTGGTATAGCAAGCCCGCTCACGAATTGGTGGATGCAACTCTCCTGCGCGCGGTGTATAGCAAAAAGCAGCTAACTGAAATGCTTGCAGATTTCTGGCACAATCATTTCAATATTTATTTTTGGCAGGATGATGGTGTGCCTTTGGTCGCATCCTATAACCGCGATGTGCTGCGCAGTCATATGTTCAGTAACTTCCGTCAGATGCTCGAAGCAGTTGCAACACATCCATCCATGTTGTATTACCTGAATCAAAATAATAGTTCCGATGCTGGCCCGAATGAAAATTTTGCGCGCGAGTTATTTGAACTGCACACCCTCGGCGCAGAAAATTATCTGGGTGTCCGCGACCCGAATACAGTTGAGAAAGATGCGAGCGGCATTTCAGTAGGCTATGTGGATAATGATGTTTATGAAGCCGCACGTTGTTTCACAGGTTGGCGCGTCGATGATGATCTCGGTGAATGGCAGGACGGCATCGAAATAACAGGGAACTTCATTTATTACCGGCCCTGGCATGATCGTTTCAATAAACTTGTGCTTGGTAAGTATATTGTTGCCGATCAATCTGACATGCAGGATGGACGCGACGTATTGGACTTGCTCGCTTATCACCCGGGCACGGCACGTCATATTGCGCGTAAATTATGCCGACGCTTCATTTCTGACACGCCGCCTGATTCTGTTGTGCAGGCAGCTGCTGCCACTTTTACAGAAAACCACGATGCGCCCGATCAGTTGAAACGCGTGATGGAAACGATTCTCCTGTCAGATGAATTTAAACAGAGTTGGGGACAAAAGATCAAGCGTCCGTTTGAAGCAGGCGTATCCATCATGCGCGCCTTGAATTCAGAATTTACACGGGTCCCCAGCGGCATCTCATGGATGATCGGCATGATGGGGCAGCCAATCTTTGAACGCCGCTCTCCAGATGGGTATCCAGATACAAAGGAAGCGTGGGCGAATTCAATGTCAATTTTATATCGCTGGAACTTTGCAGTAGGCATTGCCGAAAATTGGCTAAATGATGACGATACCGGAGCTACTGTCTTAACCGATGTGTACAGTCAAACGCCAGCTGAGATCCGCACCGCGGAAGGCCTTGCTGATTTTTGGATCAATCGTTTGTTGGGTCGAACTATGGCTGATGTGGACCGCAACGCTATCATAGAAGTCATGGCGCAGGAATATGGAATACAAGAGCAATTGTCAGATGACCATGTTCAATATGTTTTACCTGGCATGATCGAAGTGATCTTGATGAGCCCGGACTTTCAATGGAAATAATTTTGGAGATTTTTAATGCCTACACCCATACTACCGCGACGTAATTTTCTACAGGGTTGTTCGTATGCAATTGCTTCAATGGCTGGTGCACGCCTGACAAACCTTTCTTTTGCTGAACAGAACAATTCAGCGGATACGATGGTCGTTGTCTTTCTGCGGGGCGGCTGGGACGCGCTCAATGTGGTTCCGCCGCTTCAAGGCGATGACCGCGGCATCTACGAACAGGCCCGTCCTGATATAAAGATATCTGAGCTGCTCCAACTCAATGACCAGTTCGGTCTTCATCCCGCACTTGCACCTTTGCATGATTTATATCAAGCAGGCAATATGGGAATTGTGCACGCAGTTGGTTTGGATCACGATACGCGCAGTCACTTTGATGCACAGGAATTTATTGAGCTGGGCACACCCGGTTCAAAGAGCACAACTTCAGGCTGGATCACACGGTACTTGCAGGGAGTTGGAGCTTCGTCAATTCTTCCAGTTCTTTCTACTTCGGGCCAGCCGACATCATTACTTAATTTCACGCCAACAGTTAGTTTGAGTACGCCAGAAGATTTTTCACAATGGGATAACGGCCTGGTTGCATCTCAACAAAAGGCGTTACGTCAACTGTACAGCGGAGATAGTTTGCTGCATCGCGCAGGTACACGCACACTGGATGCATTGAATGTTGTCAGCCCACTTGTTGAGGCTGAATATCAACCTTCGAATGGCGCATCCTATAACGATGATGAATTTGGTCAGCAGTTGAAAACTGTTGCACAGATGATCAAATTGGAAACAGGCTTACGAGTAGCAGCCGTGGACTATGGCGGCTGGGATACACACGAATATGAAACTGACGGCAATGGCGGATATATCGCCGAGCTGCTTGGCAATCTCGCTTCTGGCCTTTCGAACTTTTATCTGGACCTGGACTCTGGGTACACAAATCGTTTGTCAGTTGTCGTCATCAGTGAATTTGGACGGCGGCTCGTGCAAAATGAATCCTATGGCACCGATCATGGTCATGGCAGCGTAATGTTCACGCTTGGCGGCAATGTCAACGGCGGACAGGTCTTTGGCAACTGGCCTGGCTTAAACAATGACCAGTTATATGATCATGCCGACTTAGCTGTAACGACAGATTACCGTCAGGTATTGAGTGAATTGATGACGGCCCGTTTGGGAAACCCAAATATTGAGTCAGTGTTCCCAGGCTTTTCAGGGAATTACAATCCACTGGGAATATATCGATAAAATATAATTAACCCCAAATTTAATCTGGACGCAGATGAACGCTGATTTACGCTGATAACAAAGCAAGAATCAGCGTTTTCTGCGTTTTTCAGCGTCCCGTTTTGTTCTTAAAAAATCACCTATGAAAGATTAATTTCGGGGTGATTCATGTTTATATTTAATCGGCTGCTGCAACCCAGCGGTCACGTCCATTATTCTTCGCTTCGTACATGGCATTATCCGCACGGTTGAGCAGGGTTTCCCATGTATCCTCGCCATTTCGAAATTGGGCGACGCCGATACTAATGGTAATGTTCAGCGTATGATACTCCACTTCAATTACATTTTCGCGTACCTGCTTGCAAAGACGAGATGCCTGCTCTGAGGCCGCTTTTGCATCTGAGTTCGGCAGCAGGATGAGAAACTCCTCGCCGCCATATCGCCCGGCCATATCAGGGTGGCGGATATGATCGCGCAATTGATGAGCAACCTGTCTTAAAGTTTCGTCCCCTATTTGATGTCCATAGGTATCGTTTACGTTTTTAAAATGATCTATATCCACAACAGAGATCGAGAACGGACTGTCATATCGCTGGGCACGTATTACCTCGCTTTGAAGTTCTCTCACGATCATTCGTCTGTTTACAAGAAAGGTAAGTGCATCAATTTGAGCTACTTCACTGGCTTGAACCATGACTGATTCCAGCTCGATCTGTTTGTTGCGGGCTAATTTTTTTGTGAATTCACTTTCAATGCGGAAGAGCTTTATCTGCCGATTCAAACGCTCAACATTTTCAGGGCCGACAGGTCCCGACGTAATTTGTTCGGCAATAAAGAGCATCCGTTCATTTGATACTGGAACAAGCACGCAACCGAAAGATAAAGTTTCATCCTCTTCATTCAGCAGAATATCTGTAACCCACGAGTGTTTTGTCTTTTCAGATAATTTTGAGAGGATCACTTCTTTATCGTATTGGGAGAAGAAATCCTCCAGTTTTTTCGCTGATGGAAATATTTTTTTATATGAGTCAAAAGCGGGATTCCATGAGACCAATATGCCGTCATTTTCTACAAGCACGACCATGGCGTGCGTATGTTCAAGTAATATTCCCATATCCTGTGTTGAGAGCAATTGTGCCAGATTTTCCATGTTTGGATTTTAGCCCATTCATTGAGCTTTTTCACCCACCTTACAATTTTAGAAGTTACTTCTTTTCATTACGGAAAGGATAAATCTATCGCGGTCCTTTTCTGCCGAATTGTTTTTCAAGCGTATCTACTGACAAATGGATCATGGTCGGCCTGCCATGCGGACAAGTGCGCGGTGATTGACAGGCTTCGAGATCATGTAACAAAGCACGTTGCTCATCATTGGTCAGACTCTGACCGCCTTTGACTGCCAACCGTTTGCAGACGCGTGCAGCGAGTCTCGCTTCCACCTCAGCTTGCAACGGTGCTTCATCCTCTTCAAAATCCTCAACCAATGCGCGCAGCGCTGACGATGGATCGCCGCCCGAAAATAATACAGGCATGGCGCGCACTTGAAATGTATTTGTGCCAAATCCTTCCACTTCAAAACCAAAGTGATTTAGGAATGGCAATTGTGATTCTAGTATTTTTGCAGATTGTGGCGGCAAAGTCACAACCTCTGGCGTGAGCAAGGACTGTGATGGAATATTTTTTCCATCACGCTGAGCCATTAATTTTTCAAATAAAACGCGTTCGTGTGCAGCGTGTTGGTCAATGAGATACAGTCCATCAGGTCCTTCGGCTACTAGATATGTCGCGCCGATCTGGCCAATCAGGCGGAGAAGGGGAACGCCTGAAAAAGATTCTTGACCATGAACAACAGACGACGGACGATTTGCTTCATCATTGTCTACATGGTCAATTGTCTCTGGTCCATTGTCAATATTTTCATCATGCGCAATAGACCAGTCAATACCAACTTGTCTGCTTGGCATTTCACTTTGTTGCGGACGCGATCCCCACAACTGCGGCGAGACAGAAGGGACGGGTGTATATGCAAGCAACGCTTTGCGTGTGGAACGCTGTATAAAACTAAAGACTTTATCCTGCGTTCTAAATCGTACTTCCGCTTTAGTTGGATGAACATTTACATCCACATCTTCGGGTGTAACCTCTAAGAACAAAGCTGTAAGCGGATAACGTCCCACCATTAATAGTGTGTGATAAGCCTGCAATAAAGCAGCCGTCAGAGAGAATTCCTGTACCCAACGCCCATTCACAAAAAAAGTGATCTCTTTGCGGTTTGAACGTGTTACAGAGGTGGGGCTGATAAAACCAGTTAGTGATAAGCCTTCCTCCTGTGCCATCACCTCAAGCATTTGCTTGGCTACATCCACGCCATAAAGCGCAGCAAGGATTGCACGCCTGTCACCATCACCAGCCGTTTGAAGTGTGGCCTGCTTGCCGTCTGTCACTTTAAAACGCACATTTGGATATGCCAGCGCGTAACGCGTGACCAAAGAATCAATCGCACGTCGCTCCGTTGTATCAGTCTTCAAAAATTTTAAACGAGCTGGAACGTTATAAAAAAGATCTTCCACGCGCAATACTGTCCCAACGGGTGCGCCAATTTTTTCCACTTTACCTGCACTGCCACCTTCTACTTTTAATCGCGCGCCTTCTTTTGCAGATTCCACTCGTGACGTAATCGTCATGCATGAGACAGAACCAATAGATGCTAGTGCTTCGCCTCGGAAGCCTAATGTCGAAATGTGGAACAAGTCATCGGACTGAATCAGTTTTGAGGTCGCATGACGCGCGGCGGCTAACTCCAATTCGTCGGCTGGAATCCCAAATCCATCATCCGCAACTTCGATCAGAGTCCTGCCTGCATCTGTAATGGAAATTGAAATATTTTTTGCACCTGCATCCAACGCATTTTCAGTTAATTCTTTAACAACAGAAGATGGGCGTTCAACAACTTCACCTGCGGCGATTTGCGAAGAGACTTCAGAAGATAAAAGACGAATGGGCATGTGCAGATTATACCCACGACGCTCACAAATTGAAGCGCAATTTGTGAGCCGGGTATTATATAATCGCGCAATGCGATTCACTACTATTTTCTTTGACCTTGATGACACATTGTATCCATCCAACACCGGGCTATGGAAAGCCATCAAGGGGCGCATGAATGATTACATGCGCGACCATATGGGTTTTGATGAAAAAGAAATTCCGCAACTGCGTGAAAAATATTTTTTGCAATACGGCACAACCTTGCGCGGCTTGCAGGCGCATCACAAGATCGATACGGATGAATACCTGGCTTATGTGCATGACCTGCCGCTGAAAGATTATCTGCTGCCAAACTCTGATCTACGCTCGATCATCGCGTCGCTCCCAACCCGCAACCTGATCTTTACAAACGCAGACATTCATCACGCTCAAAGAGCTCTGACAGTATTGAATCTCAGTGACCTCTTCTCCACCATCGTGGATGTAAATGCTGTTGCTCCTCATTGCAAGCCGATGCCAGGATCATTTGAGATTGCCATGCAACTTGCAGGTGAAACTGAGCCGTCACGTTGTGTGATGATCGATGATATCAATCGCACAACACGTGCAGCAAAAGAGGCGGGGATATTCAGTATTTTATATGGCGGGGAGGTTGCCAACGGCGACGCAGACGCGAGCTTTTTAAATTGGCAGGAATTAATGGGAATTCTTGAGAGTCAATAGCACTTGAATAGGGTAAGAAAGAGGCTGCGGGCCACTCTTAATTAATGATCGGGTATTCTTATACAAATCGTACAAAGAATTCAGCAAACTTTAATGCCTGAATGGTATCTTTTCCTACAGTTAAGCCAATTGGAGGCTCGTGTGAATAAAACTTTAAAGTATATTTTTGCCGGACTTGTTGTAATTGTCCTTGTGCTAGGTTCATTTGCAGGCGGATTTGTCGCCGGGCATATGTTGCCATTCGCAGGAATCCCCGGACTAGAGTCGCCGGTTGTGACTGCACCCCCTACAACATCTCCTGAACAGCAATCAGCCACTCCTGAAGAATTTCAAACCCTCTTCGTACCTTTTTGGGAAGCTTGGACGCTTGTCCATGAAAATTATGTAGATCAGCCTGTGGACGATTTGGCGCTGATGCGCGGTGCGATCAATGGCATGATGCAAGCGCTGGGCGACGAACATTCATCTTATATGGATCCGCTGAGTTACGAACAAGCTAACGCCAGCCTTGAAGGTGAATATGAAGGTATCGGCGCATATGTAGATACCACTACTGAGTTTCTTACCATTACCAGTCCAATGCCGGGTTCTCCTGCCGAACGTGCTGGACTTTTGCCCGGCGATCAGGTTGTCGCTATTGATGGTGTGGATATGACTGGTATTGATGCTGAAGTTGCGCGTACAAAAGTCATCGGTCCGGAAGGCTCCACGGTTCATCTGACAATTCTCCGCGAGGGCGAAGCGGAACTGCTTGAGTTTGATGTAACGCGCGAAAAGATCGTCTTGAAATCATCCTCAGGCGAAATGCTAGAAAATGATATCGCCTATATTCAGGTGACTACTTTCGGCACAAAGACTACGCCTGAATTACTGGATACTCTTGCTACCCTAATGGCTCAAAATCCAAAAGGCATTATTCTTGACTTGCGCAACAATGGCGGCGGATTTTTGTCCACATCTGTAGAAGTCACGTCACAATTTGTTGACGAAGGCGTTGTACTATATGAACAATATGGTAACGGCAGCCGTGAGACATATGAAGTTCTTGCGGGCGGCCTGGCCACCGACAAAACGATCCCCATGGTTGTTCTGATCAATGAAGGCTCGGCTTCTGCTTCTGAGATAGTGGCTGGCGCATTACAAGACCTGGGCCGTGCAAAACTTGTAGGTACCGTTTCTTATGGCAAAGGTTCTGTACAAAACTGGATTCCGCTTAGTGGAGAAAATGGCGCGGTCCGCATTACGATTGCAAAATGGCTGACACCAAATGAGAACACAATTCATCAAGTTGGCCTCACCCCGGATGTTGCAATGGATATGACTATTGAAGATCGGCAAGCCGGGCTTGACCCGCAGCTCGATAAAGCTGTGGAAGTATTACTGGAGATGATCGGAAACTAAACGTCATTGCGAGGCGTCCTTGTTTTTGCCGAAGCAATCTCCTATATTTTGACGGGGATTGCTTCGGCGGAAGTACAACCGCCTCGCAATGACGAAACAATGAAAAGGAGCAAAAATGTTTTTCAGTATGGATTACCTAATTTACATGATTCCCGCCTTTATTATTATGGGGCTTACATCCTGGTATGTGAAATCCTCCTACAATAAATGGAGCCGTGTACAATCCCTAAGCAGGCTGACCGGGGCGCAAGCCGCGCAAAGACTCATTTCCATCAGCGGAATACAGGGCTTGCAGGTGCAAGGCACACCCGGAAATTTGAGCGATCATTATGACCCTCGCAACAAGACGCTTTATCTTTCAGAGGGTGTTGCCAATGTTGCGTCTGTGGCATCGGTTGCGATCGCTGCGCATGAACTTGGTCACGCGGTGCAGGATGCAGAAGGTTACTTCCCCATGAAGATTCGCTCTGCGCTTGTCCCGGCTGTCAGTATTGGTTCAAACCTTGGCCCGATCCTTATCATTATCGGCGTGGTCATCCAGTTTACCCAGTTGGCATGGTTAGGTGTATTTATCTTTGCAGGTGGAGCACTTTTTGCATTGGCTACCCTACCGGTGGAACTTAACGCATCAGTACGCGCGAAGGAACTGCTTCAGCAGGCAGGCATTATCCAAACTGACGAAGAGAGACGCGGTATGAACACTGTGCTCAATGCAGCAGCGTTGACCTATGTTGCAGGTTTGATCACAGCTGTTTTGAACTTGCTTTATTATGTTTCTCTTGTGAGCGGTTCAGGACGACGAAGAGATTAGCATACAAGTTTAAAAAAACAAAAAAGGCAGGCTTCAAGCCTGCCTTTTTTGTTTTCACACCTGACGTGTATAATCATTCTAATGAAGAAATTATTCGTCGTTGTCATTCTATTTCTTGGTATTGCAGTGGTGGCCATCAGTTTCAGCGAACTTGAAACCATCATGCTCACTTTGCAAAAATCGCACTTAAGATATTTTTTCCTTGCGATCATCATACAGTTGATATGGTTCATTACAACGGCACGCATGTATCAGTCCATTTTTCATTTGCTTGGAGTACATGAATCCATACTTGCATTAAGTCGTATTGCCACAGCCGCGAACTTTGTTAATGTGGTTGCGCCCACTGCGGGCATAGGAGGAGTGGCACTCTTCGCTGCAGAAGCGCGCAGGCGTGGGCATCCCGCCGGCAAAGTGACTGTGGCTGCAGCGTTATTCCTTCTGCTTGATCAGGCCGCATTTTTGTGTGTATTGGCATTGGGCTTGATCGTGCTTGCACGCCGTAATGACCTGGATGCAGGTGAGATCTCCGCCTCATTCTTTTTGCTTTGCATTGCCGTCGTTTATGCTCTTATTCTTTACATTGGATATCGTTCAGAAGAAAAATTGGCAAAGCTTTTGGCAAAAATGGTGCGCGGGATCAACCGGTTTGTAAAATTCTTTCGTAAGGAAGAATACTTAAGCGAAGCCCGCGCTTATGAATTTTCTCATGAAATATCTGAAGGTTTTTCCGGGCTCACTGAAAAGCCTTCCAGTTTGTTAAGACCTATTCTGTGGGGAGTTTTAGATAAAGTTTTATTGATGGGTGTTCTTGTTTGTTCATTTCTATCTTTTGAAGTTCCTTTTTCAGCAGAAACGATCATAGCAGGATTTTCAATTGCGTATCTTTTTCTGATCGTTTCACCAACGCCTTCGGGAATCGGAATTGTGGAGGGACTAATGCCGCTTGCACTTACCTCGCTTGGCGTGGTTTGGAGTCAGGCAGTCGTTATTACGCTTACCTACCGTACAGTCACGTTTTGGATTCCATTCGGAATAGGCGCATGGGCATTCCGTTCATTACATACAGGTGGGGAAGAACCAGTAGCCGAAAAAGTAACCTCTTGAATACCATTCAATCTCTACTAGATTTCTGGAAACAGGATGCAGATACCGCACCTAATTTTTCTGCCTGGCAGACAACACCTCCGCGTCCCGCACAAACGCATCCTTTCCCAAACGATCTGCCTGATTCACTTCGAACAGCATTATCTTCCCGCGGCATTGACCAACTCTACTCACACCAACTTTCTGCATGGATAAATGCACGCGCAAATAAAAATATTATCTTAGCTACTAGTACGGCCAGTGGAAAGACTCTTGCATATAACCTGCCCGTGCTTGCAGCCATGCTTCAAAACACAGAAGCTCGTGCGCTTTATCTGTTCCCAACCAAAGCGCTTGCACAGGATCAATTTTCCACACTTGCAAACCTGACCCTTGAAACTTGGAACTTGAAAGCTGCAATTTATGATGGTGATACACCTCAATCTTCCAGATCACTCATTCGCAAGAACGCACGCATTGTATTGAGCAACCCAGATATGCTTCATACAGGAATTTTGCCTCATCACTCCAACTGGAGTGATTTCTTCGGCAACTTAAAATTCATTATCATTGACGAAGCTCACACGTATCGCGGAGTCTTTGGCTCCCATGTCGCCAATGTAATTCGCAGACTCAAACGTATTGCAAATTTCTATGGCGCAAAACCACAATTTATCCTTGCATCTGCCACCATTGGCAACCCAAAAGAACTTGCAGAAAAACTTATTGAAGCGCCAGTGGAATTAGTTGATAATGACGGCTCTTCACGCGGCGAACGTCATTTTATTATTTACAATCCCCCTGTCACCGACCCCACACTTGGTTTAAGAAAAAGCAGTCTGCTTGAAGGTGTAAGACTCGCAAATGACTTGTTTACACGTCATATTCAAAGTGTGGTTTTTGCACGTACAAGGCGAAGTGTTGAAATTATCCTTACTTATCTTCAGGGTGGAAATCAAAATACGATACTCGAAAATCGAAAATCGAATACCGAATTGTCGAATATCGGTTCTTCCATCCGCGGCTATCGCAGCGGCTATCTTCCTTTGCAACGCCGCGAGATAGAACAAGGTCTGCGTGATGGTTCAGTAAGAACTGTTGTAGCCACGAATGCCCTCGAGTTAGGTATAGACATTGGCGGTCTCGGCGCAGCGATTCTCGTTGGGTATCCAGGTACGATTGCAAGCGCGAGGCAGCAGGCAGGTCGGGCAGGACGCGGAGATGATCCTGCTGTATCAATATTGGTTGCGTCACCCAATCCGCTGGATCAGTTTCTTGCACATCATCCTGAATATTTCTTTGGCCGTTCGCCAGAGATGGCTTTGGTGAACCCCAATCATTTGTTGATCCTACTGGAACATTTGCGCTGCGCGATGTTTGAATTGCCTTTCCAAAAAGGCGATGGCTTTGGAAGTATTTCCGATGAACTATTGGATGAATATCTTGAATTCCTTGTTGCAAATCAAGATGCGCATTTCTCCAATGAAAAATATTACTGGATGAAGGATCAATATCCCGCTGCGAATATTTCGTTACGTTCCGCCTCGCCTCAAAGTATTGTTTTGCAATCCACTGCAGATGATGGCAGGCCAACGACCATTGGCACAGTGGACGGTGAAAGTGCGGCATGGATGGTTCATCCCGGTGCGATCTACATGCACGAAGGTCAGCAATATTTTGTGCAGGAATATAATCTTGAAAATCATCTCGCGCAATTAATTCCTGTAGGCCTTGATTACTATACCGAAGCGCAAAGAAATTCCGAGATCGAAGTGCTATCTACAAATGCTCACTCCACCGTCCCCGGTGGAGAAAAAGCATATGGCGAAATTCAAGTAACCACGCAAGTTGTGGGATTTAAAAAATTACGCTGGTTCACCTATGAAAACTTAGGGGAAGAATTGCTGGACATGCCTCCGTCCGAATTGCAGACGACAGGCTATTGGCTTTCTCTTTCTGAAGATACAGTCTCGCATCTACGTGACGCTGGAGCCTGGTCCAACGACGCAAACAATTACGGCCCTGACTGGACTCAAATCCGCGAACGTGTCCGTAAGCGGGATCAGTTTACGTGTCAGGTATGTGGAGCCGTTGAAACGAATCGCCAGCATGATGTCCATCATAAAACCCCATTTCGCGCTTTTGTTTCTTTTGAAGATGCGAATCGACTCGAAAATTTAACCACATTATGCAGAACCTGTCATCAAAAAGTGGAACAAAATGTCCGCATGAGAAGTGGACTCGCGGGCCTGGGATTCGTTCTTGGTAACCTCGCACCGCTCTTCCTGATGTGTGATGCGCGAGACCTCGGCGTCCACACTGACCCAGCTTGGAAACCTGCGAACAATATGCCAACCGTTGTTTTATATGACCATGTCCCTGCTGGGATCGGATTTAGTCAAAAGTTATTTGAAATACATAATGAGTTAATTCAACGAGCGCTTGAATTGGTAAGTCAATGTGAATGTGAAGATGGCTGTCCATCATGTGTGGGGCCAGGTGGTGAAAATGGAGTGGGGGGAAAAGCCGAAACGCTGGAGATATTAAAGCGATTGTAATGATCAATTTACAAAGTGACGATTCCTTTTCGCCTCCGCGCGAATCTTATTTACAGTTATTTTTACGCTTTTTGAGATTCGGCTTCCTAGCCTGGGGCGGACCCGCAGCTCAGATCGCCATGCTTCGTCAGGAACTGGTTGAAGAAGAACATTGGATCTCTCGCGAGCGTTTCAATCGTGTGCTTGCCATTTATCAAGCGTTGCCTGGTCCTGAAGCGCATGAACTGTGCGTTTATTTTGGCATGATCTCTCGCGGACGTATTGGAGCGATCCTGGCTGGGCTTGGGTTTATGCTGCCTGGTTTTGTGCTCATGTTTCTTCTTTCATGGTTCTATGTGACCTATGGAATCAACTCTCCATTTTTTGCAGGTGTGTTTTATGGGTTTCAAGCCGCAGTCGCCGCATTAATTGTCCGTGCAGTGCACCGTATTGGCGGGCACGCGCTTACAGACCGTTGGCTGTGGGCAATCGCTATTTTTAGTGGAGTTGCCCAATTGCTGGGGGTAAATTTTTTCCTGACACTTTTGGTCTCGGGGATATTTTATGCGCTGATCAAACGGCAACTTCCATCCATGTCAACTCATATGATGGTTTTATGGCCACTAGTTTTTATACCTGTCGTGGTTTCAATAGCTGCACCAACTGTATTTAATCTATTTATATATGGATTAAGAAGCGGCCTGCTTACTTTCGGCGGCGCATATACAGCCATTCCCTTCCTGCAGCATGATGCTGTTATCACGGGTCAATGGATGACCAATCAGCAGTTTATGGATGGGTTGGCATTGTCGAGCATTCTTCCAGCGCCTTTAATTATATTTTCAACTTTTGTAGGCTACGTAGGCGGCGGCCCGTTCGGCGCGTTGGCACTTACTGCTGGTATTTTTCTGCCTGCATTCGCATTTACACTTATTGGTCATAATTATTTTGAAAAACTTATTGAGAATAGATCCGCTCACGCATTTCTTGACGGTATTACAGCGGGCGTAGTTGGGTTGATCGCTGCAACCACAATCGGATTATTCCGCGCCGCGATCATTGACCTGCCTGCACTTGGAATATTTATCGGTGCATTGATTTTGCTTTATCAATGGAAAGCAAAAGTTGCCGTTGCAGGAATTGTTTTGGGAGCGGGAATAATTGGTTTATTAATTCATCTTCTGTAAAATATATTCATTCAGGATACGCAAAATGGATCAAATATTTGCAAAGCGCGATATCACCCTGCTCTTTTCCACGCGCATCATCCGCCTGTTTTGCTATGGGTTTCTGTCTGTTATTCTCGTTTTGTATCTTGCCGAAACAGGCCTTGATGAAAAACAAATTGGATTGCTCTTCACATTTACCTTAGCTGGCGACGCGGGCATTTCGTTATGGCTCACTACCAGCGCAGACCGATTGGGGCGTAAACAAACTTTACTTATTGGTGCGTTGTTAATGCTGGGGGCGGGGATTATTTTTATTCTTACCAATAACATAATTATTTTGATAGTAGCGGCTATTATTGGGGTCATCAGCCCGAGCGGAAATGAGATCGGCCCATTTCTTTCTGTGGAACAGGCGGGATTGACCGAATTGATATCAAACGAAAGACGCACAAAAATATTTGCGTGGTACAACACGGTTGGCTCATTTGCAACTGCAACGGGCGCACTCGCGGGTGGATGGTTGGCGCAAATTTTGCAAGGGAATGGCTGGACTCAGCTAGAGTCATATCGCATCGTGTTGATGGGCTACGGACTTGGCGGGATTTTGCTTGTTCTTTTATTCCTGGGATTATCCCCTGCAATCGAAGTGACAAATAGAACATCGGAAGTTAAACATACACTCGGCCTGCATCAGTCACGAAATGTAGTTTTCAAGCTGAGTGCACTCTTCGCGTTGGATGCCTTTGCTGGCGGATTGATCGTGCAAAGTATGATCGCGTATTGGTTTCACATAAAATTTGGAATCGACTCGGGTGTCCTTGGCAGTATCTTTTTTGGCGCAAATATTCTCGCAGGCATTTCTGCTTTATTGGCTGTTCCGCTTGCTAATAAAATCGGCTTGATCAACACAATGGTCTTCACACATATTCCATCGAATATTTTATTGATGCTCGTTCCATTAATGCCAACTCTCCCTCTCGCCATTGGGCTTCTACTCATCCGATTTAGCATTTCACAAATGGATGTGCCCACGCGCCAATCCTACACGATGGCTGTTGTTGCCCCAGACGAACGATCCGCCGCTTCGGGTGTGACTGCCATTGCCCGTTCTGTGGGCGCAGCCCTCTCTCCCACACTGACAGGTATCTTGTTTAGCATTCCTGCGTTATTTAGTTTCCCCTTTTTTCTCGCAGGCGGACTCAAGATTATTTATGATCTTCTTCTGTTTAGAGAATTTCGTTCTGTAAAACCACCCGAGGAAAATGCTAAGTTGTAATCTTTTGTTTGCGAGCAGTTGAACTGCGAGTGGGATGTATGCAGTGCAACTGCATACAAAACTAACAATGCTCTCCGTTTTATTACTCACGCAAGAATTTATCAAAGTCATTTAGCGGAATACGTGCTGTCATATCCAAATTCAACGGCGTGACCGCAACCATTTTCTTTTTTCGTAAAACATATACATCCGTGTCCTCACCTTCCTGCTCGAGCATGGCAGCTTCTTTGTATGTGATCAAGCCAGGTAGATCCCAGGAGGCTCTCTCAGCGGCGACGGGTTGATAGTATCGGTGACGCGAAAGCCTCGTTACCTGCCACTCAGTTTCAGGCGTGGCATGACTCGGTACTTCCACT